>CAYMWL010000012.1:0-136641 GCA_964394305.1 uncultured Pirellulaceae bacterium | reverse complement strand
CCGACTACAACGCGTTTGGAATGGGAACCGACCAGCGGATTCCACCGCTGTAAGCGAAAGCATCGACGCGAGGCCCACGATAAGAATCGTGGGCCTCGCGCAACTTAGGAGTCTTGACGCCGACCTTTTTTCTTCGGCGACTACTCGAGTTGAAAATCAATCGTCTGCGGCTCTTTAGCTTCGACAGTTCGCTTCTCTTGGCTTTGGCTATTGAACTTCGCTGGCAGAATGTCAACGCGTTCGGGGATCTTGGTATCCATCGCTCCTTCAAGAATTCTGCCAGTCTCTCGGCTCGCGGACATCCGGATGATCTTCGCGCCCGCCGTAGTTTTGAGTTGATAGCGACCGTCCTTGATCTGGCCGGGCCATTTGCCTTGTCCGGGAGCTTCATCTTCGAAGATGATTTGCCCATCACTAATGGGTTGCCCCTGATAGGTGACTCTGCCGGTGATGGTGTACTGTCGCGGTTCTTGCGAACAGCCGGCGAGCAATATCAAGATGACAGCTGCGGAGAACCAATGCTTAAGGATTGCCATCGTACATGCCGCCTCGATTGCGCCAGGTGGTGATATCAATGTTATTCGAAACAAATTGCACAGATCCGTCGCACATGGCAGTTTGCACGCCGCCGGGATGTAAGCTGCGTGAGGAAAGGTTCTTCGGCGTCGAGCCTGAACTTTGTCCCGATTCTGTTGCGCAAGGCATGCCGATGGCCGCGGCACCTGTGGGATCAGGGCACCAATTGGTCTGCACATAATCGGGCACTTTAGTATTGGGAACTTCCAACGTGGTGATACCCGCGTGATGGCCATACCATTGCAGACCGCGAAGATCGGTCTGACCACCGGTCTTGGGCCGTTGTCCTTGCCGCACTTCGGCAAGCATCAACGTTGCACTCGTGCCGTCGGTGATGGCAGCAAAGGAATATGTCGCCGGTTTATTGGGCGCATGATTCTCGACATATTCAAACGGTGCGCCTTGAAAAGTCACGCCATTGAAAGGGCTGACCTGATAGACCGTCGTGTTACCTAAATTCACAGCGTAATTCATGTTGGCCATCCGCTGGCCGCCGTTGTTCCATGTGGAAAAAGTCCAGCTATCGGTTGGGCACATGTGCGATTTGAGTTGGATGCGGCAGAGATCGAGATTGGGCTGCGAAGAATAGACCAGCCCCTCGGTCCACTTCTCCCATAAAGCTCGTTGCTCAATAAACGGCAGAGTCATCTTCACCCAGCCGCCATGTCCCCAGTGGGCCGCGGAATAAGGGAGCTTGCCGTGCGTATCGTGGTAATTGTGCATCGCCAGCGCGAGCTGCTTGAGATTATTGCCGCACGACATCCGTCGCGCTGCTTCGCGGGCGGCTTGAACCGCCGGCAGTAAGAGCGCGACGAGAACGCCGATGATGGCAATGACGACGAGAAGCTCGACCAGCGTGAATCCACCAGGGGGGCGCGACCATCGGGGAGTGCTTGGAGAGGACATTGCGGATCTGCCTATTTTTCAATGTTTGCCCGAGCCTTGTTCCTCCTTTCTAATCGCTGCCGACCAACGATGCTACCTGCGAGCGACTTTCACCGAGCCAAAAGAAAACCCACGAACATTGATCCGATGCTCGTGGGTCGGTATGGATTATCGGCAATGCAGCTAAACTTACGGAGTTGCCGGTTTGGCCTTCTTCAGCAGCGCCTTAATCTTGTCGATCGCACCTGGCAATTGGCCAGCATCTTTCAAATGCGTAGTCAGCGCAGTTCGAAACTCGGTGTCCTTATCGAGCATCTCCATCACTTCGGCGCTGGTTCGATCGTCTAACTTGCTGAGCACTGCGCTCAAGGCGATTTGATGTGCATCGGCATTTACTTTGACTTGCTCTCTTAAAGTAGCCAAGTCCGCGTCGAGCTTGGAGAGTCCTCGCCCTTGATTCGCAACGGCCGTGTTGATGTTCTCCACGCGACCATCGAGAGCAGTCAGGCTCGCCTTCAATTCTTGGAGGTCCTTCTCAACTTTCGTCATGTCTGTCGAAGTGGTGCCGGTGTCGATGCCGGTGGTCACCCGGTCAAAAACTCGCTCCAACAATCGGCTTAACAACACATCGCCCAACCCAGCTTGCGGAGCACCCTGAAAGACCTGCGCGGGTGCGAAGGCAGGATAAGCATACACAGGAGCTGCCTGGTAGGCATGACGATGATGCCAACCTGCCTGTGCCAGGGTGGCGCACGAAGCAAGGGCCAAAGCAGCTGCAAGAGAAATTCGGTTCATGGATTTGACCTTACGCGAGCGTGTTTCGGGCTGTACCTCAAAGCGAACAACTGGATAAAGAGTAGGATATGGGGCAAATGAATGCAATACGTGCCTTAGTGGATTTAGGTGGTAAATGGGCGGATCGATAAAGAGGGTTCTTGACCTTATAGAGGAAAAAGCTGCTTGATTTTAACGATTGGTGCATTTAGATTGACGACGCAATATGCGCATGTCTGGAAGGGAAGTTGATGCGCATTCCTGGAACAAGCGCCATTTGTTGAGGAGTCACTGCGAATGCAACCACGCAAAAGTCTGAATGCTGATTGGACACGTCGCGCAGTTATGAAAACAGGCGTGGGGTTGGTCGCTGCGACCGCTGTGGGAGAGATGCATGCTGCAGAAACCTCAGTTGCAGCCCGCACCAGTTGCATCGACATGCCCATCAAGGTTAAGGCCGACGATGGCATCGAACAAGAGTCAGTCGCAGCAGCGGCGATGGCGCCGAAACGAAAATCAAACCAAATTAAAGATGCAATTTCGGGTTCCAAGGTGGTGCGCGACTTAAACCTGGACGAACGTGTTATTGCCCGTGCCCCGACCTTAGCGCCAACCCAACGAGCGAGTGATGCGGCTACCTTGCCAGCACAGGCTGCTTTCCTCAATAAATGGCCATTTACCGAACTAAAGGTCTTTTTTCACAATGATTTTGGGAGCTTCACGACTCTTGATCGTGTCGTCGGGATTGTGCTTGATCGTGTCACCGAATGGTCAAAGGCTTGCAGAATTACCTTTCGCCGGGTGACGAATGCCAATGAAGCGCAGATTCGCACGGGGTTTCAGCCGGGGAAGGGGCATTTTTCCTTTGTAGGTCGTGAGGCAGGAACTCGCACACGTACTATGAACTTGGATATGAATCTGAGCGACATCCGTGATCCCTATCATTTAGCTGTGATTTTGCACGAGTTTGGTCATGCGATTGGCATGCTTCACGAGCATCAGAATCCGGCCGCCCGATTGCAATTTGGCAGCATGAATGCATTGCTTGCCCATTTTGGCCCGTTGGGATTAGACACACCCGAAAAGATTCAAGTCAATATCCTGCAACGTTATGGAGAGGACATTGAACGTTTCAGCGATTTCGACCCACACTCCATCATGACCTATGCCATTCCTGACAAAGTAATGGCGCCCGGTTTTTCCGGTACCAAGCACAATCTGGAACTTTCCGCGGTCGATAAGGAATATGCCAACAAACTCTATCCACTTGATAGCGGCACGAAGCCTGTCGTGACCGAACCAGACAAGGAATTGGCAATTATTGTCGGCAGCGACCCCGTCACAGGAAAGCTCGTCGCTGGCGGCAAGGTGGGAGTGAAGCTGACAGTGCCAGCTGATCAAAGCAACAAAAACATCTCGATTCTTACCACAGGCACGACGGTGGTAATGCTCACGTTGACTGATAACACGGGCAGGGAGTTAACTCCCGCTGAGCGCCCTGGCCATGGCTCGCCGGATTTTATGAACGAAGTAATCAATATCAGTCTTCCGGCCGGGGAATACAAAATAATGGTGGTGCATCCCTCGCCGCGAGGCGGTGGCACGTTCAAGGTGCAGGCGAAGTCGGGCACGTTTAGCGCACCATTGACGTCTCCGAATCGAAGTTCTTAGGATTTGTGATTTAAAGTGCGTTTCATATCATGTCAGTAGCATATCGCGAGCATCTTTATTGGTAAGTCCTAACGATTGCAGCAATTCCGCCCCGGTTGGGGAGCAAAGGCAAGTCCATCCTTAGGGCATGCCGAAGATAAGCTCAATCACACGGATGAGCATTTCCGCAACTCACTCCGCGCGATCCACCGCTTCCCCTTGGAGTGTCACATGTCTTCGCGCTATTTTGCAAGATTGGCCGCCGCGTTCGCGGCAGTCGCGACTCTCACACTAAATGGACTGCCCGCAAAGGCCGGTGGATGCGGTTGTGAGGCTCCGTCGCAAACGGTTTATCACGTCCACCAACGTTGCCATCACCACTGCTGCCGCAACTATCCGCCGGTTGGGATGGTAGTACAGTCGGCACCTATCATGGCGGCACCCATGATGGCTGCACCGTTTACGGCAGCGCCGATGATGGCGGCTCCCGCAAGTTTTGCGGCTCCCGTTGTGGCACTCGCGCCCGCGCCGAGCTTCACACTCACTCAGCAGCCGACCCTGCAACTCAGCTTGCCTCAGCAGTCGACTTGTGCTTCGTCTGGCCTGACTCAAGAGCAGGTTTTGAAGGCCTTATCAATTCTGGCCAACGATTCACAGTCTGCCAATTCCGGGTTGCGATCTGCAGGACGCTCGGCCGACGACCGGCTGGCAGATCTAGAACGACGATTGTCCCGACTGGAGAAAAACACCGAAGACATTGTAGAAGTGATGAAGGGAATGCAAAACAAATAGGCAAACAGGATCAATGTCTTGATCCTCTTTTATTCATGTAGATCATCCGCAGACCGTGGAGCAATTATTGCTCCACGGTTTTTTTGCTTTTTGCCAGTGAGATGCTTGTGCGAATGAAAGAAGGTGACGTTTAACGGATATATCAGTCGCACCGCATTATTTCGCTAAGTCTATCCTGCTGGCTGTACCAAATTGTTTAGATGCGCCTGTCGTTGCGCCGATGCATTAGGGAAGACCGAGGCCCCTGACAACTAGGGGTGGTTAGTAGTCCTCGTAGCGGAAATACCCATGACCCGGCACTTTCCTCTGATGGTCGTTTGCCTTGCGATGGCCCCTCTGGTGGCAGTCGCGCAGGGTCGATATCAGCCTCGTGGTTATCAACCCTGTCCAACTTGTGAAGCCTTACCGCAGCAACCAACGTGCGAAGCGCCGCCGCCGTGCAAGCCCCCCTGCAATCCGCCGCCACAGCAGCAGATGCCCATGATGATTCAACAGCCGGGCGTGTTCGTCCAGCCGCCGGCAAGTGGCACAGTGCAAGGGCCAATTGAGCAATCCGGCATTGAGGGTGCGACGGTCACGTTTCCGGAACTCAGCCTGCGGATGCCGTCGATTCGCTTTCCGGCGAAGTCGCGCTCGCGTCAAAATGCGCGGATGTTGCTCGATCAACAATATGCGCCCTACATCGAATCTCCACCCATCGCGGCCATGCCCGCCCAAGCCGCACCGCCAGCGGCTCCCGCGCAGCCGATGGTTGCGGCCGCCCCGCAGATGCAAATGATGATGGCGCCCGCAGCCGCTCCCCAAATGCAAATGATGATGGTGCCCATGCAAATGGCGCCGCAGCAACAGTATTACATTCCCCAGACAGCGCCGCAGCAGAATCCGGTTCAACAGATGAACCCGCCTCAGCCTGAACCGGATAACAATCCGACTCAGCAGCGAAATCCCACGCCTTCGTGCGATGCCCGCGGCCCGGGTATGGCGATGAATGCCGCCGAAGATAAGATCCGTCAGCTCGAAATGGCCGAACAGCAGTTGCTCCACCGCATGGAATCGCTCCGCCGCCAATTGCAACAAGCGGAAGCCGGCGGTCGGGTACCTACACCCACACCAGATTTGGGCGCGCGGGCTACTCAACTTGCCCCCACTCCGGCCTTGCGGCCAACCGGAATTCAACCGGTGCAACCCGTCAGCCAACAGCCGCAACGCCCTATCGTGCAACCACTGCCGACAGCAGCCAGCATCTACAACGAACGCCCGGCGTCTTATACCAGCGAACCGCAGTACATGTCGCAGTATCAACAGCCCGTTTATTCGCAACCGCAAGCAACCGTGATTCGCGAACCACAGGCCAGCATCACAGGCATGCGGGCGCGGTAATTCTGCCGATCGTCGGTTCGGACTATCTGCCTAGGAACGGCACCGGCACCAAAAACGCGTGCTGTTCAAACAGGCTGGCCACACCGTTCCAACTCGTGTACTGCGTGAAAAAGACGATCAGCACAAACATTAGCACGATGGGAATCGCGGCCAGACGCGATAGTTGCCGCACCATGAACCAGCCCGGTTTTTGCCGCCGCCGCGCATAGCCCAGCGTCCAGCCCGTCAGTAATCGAGCCGGATAGATAAAGAAAATAAAGAACACACTAAGAGTCCAGAGCAACGGCCGTGCGGTGAGTTCAATCTTCAACAGATACAGTGGCACCGCAAAGGCCAAAGTGACCAGTAGCGAAACCCAAAACATCACTGGTGCGTGGCGAAATTGCTTGCGCACTTCGCCCCAAGCAAACATCGCAGCAAAGCGATTCTCGGCCGCGAAGTGAGCTTGTAAGAACGGCAGGTACAACAGCACAAACGCCAGTAAGAACGCGCCGAGATAACCAATCAGAATCACGCCGCCACTACCTTGAGCTGTGCCGACCGATAGTAGTGCCGTGGGAATACCGAGCCACAGCAGCGCACCAATGAAACCTCGCAATCCGAGCCAGAAATAATGCGGCAGGCGCAGTTTCATGGCAAAATCCCAGACCGCATCGCGGGCTTCGACATACATCCGCCCGCTGCGCAAACCTTGCCACAAAATGGCAGGAGGAAACCAACTCGTCCACGGCAGAGGCACAAACAAATCGTCAAAGAGGGACGGCCACCAGGGCTTGAGCAGATGTTTCATGATCGGCGCGGCCAGCGCGCTATTGAGCAACCGCTGACCCAGTTGAAACGGCGCGAGCAGGGGCCAAAAGAAATACCGCAACTTGCCACCGCAATACCAGGCAAGCAAGATGTGCGCCACCATTAGCACCGTGGCGATAAATAGTCCCAGTCGCCATGCGCCGACGGCTGGATTGCCCGGGATTGCTTCTGCATCGCGCGTGAGTCCTGCGAGAAAACGAATGGGCAATAGCATCAGCCAGGTGCCGGCGACCAAACTGCCGATGCGAGCAAAGCGCGGCAGATCGATAAAGCCATCGCGCAACCGACCACTGCGTGTCACGCGGGCGCCTGCTTCTAGTAAGTAGCCCAGCATCGCAAACTGCAGCAGCGGCACTACGCTCACCGCAGCCAGGCAGCCGATCAAGCTGACCAATCCAAACAGCCAGGCCAAGCTGAAGCAGAGTCCCCGCCAGACTTTTACCGGCCAACTCTTGGCTGGCGGCAGATTCGACCACTCGTTGATCATTTCGGCGACAATCATGTCGGACGGGTGATTCGCCATTTCCGGCAGCGATGCAGGCACCGACTCGGCAAGAATCAGCTCATGCCCCTGCTTTTCCGGGGTTACGTCGGACGAAACGGCCTCGGCGGTATACAACACCGGTTCGGGCGGCAAAGTGGGTTGTGTCGTCATGCCGGAATGAAGTCCAAACGAAACTTTGTCTGTTCGGGTTAGGTATCGCTGTTGTCGATCGCTTCAATTACCGTCACGATAAATACAGTTTATTGCAGCGGGCATGCAGTCACCAAGAAATACCAGCAGAAAACGAATTCCGTTTCACTGGCCGGAGTTTCGGCTCGAAAAATCCTGGGCAATCCTATGTGGGCACGCAATCTTCTTTTTGGCGTCGTCTGCCTTTGCGGCGTTCTTGCACTGGCGTCAAATATTTTGCTGCAGGATCGCATTGCCACACCCCGCAGCTTTGAGCCGGGCCGCTTTGGCAGGTTGACGAATGTGAGCGCGAACTCGACTCCGGCCCCTGCTCCAACAAACGACTGGCAGCGTACGGTCTCCCAACTAAACGCCGAGTTTCATGCCAAGTGGGAAAAAGAAGGCCTGCAAATCACGCCGCGCGCCGATGATTTAACGCTGGCTCGGCGGCTGTCGCTGGGACTCACCGGCACCATACCTTCGCTTGAAGAGATTCGCGAAATCGAACGACTTCCGGAAGGTCAGCGGTTGGAGTGGTGGACTTCGCGACTGCTCGAAGACCGCCGGTTTGGCGATTACGTCGGCGAACGGCTGGCGCGCGTGTATGTCGGCACAGAAGACGGGCCTTTCCTGCGATTTCGCCGCAGTCGATTTGTCGCCTGGCTGAGCGATCAATTGCTCGATCGCACTCCGTACAACGAAATAGCGCAGCAAATGATCGGTGAAAACGGCGTCTGGACTTCCAAGCCGGCGCTCAACTACATCACGCTCACTTGCACCGACGCCAACGACGGACAGCCAGACGAAGTTCGCCTGGCTGCTCGCACCGTGCGGGCGTTTCTCGCGCTCCGCATCGATTGCCTGCAATGCCACGACGACAACTTGGGGACCAACAACCTCGGCGACGATGGTAGGCCGCGCGAAAGCAAGCAAGAAGATTTTCATCAACTGGCCGCGTTCTTCGCGCCGGCCAAATTGGGACTTTCGGGCATTTATGAATCTGAAGACGAATACAAGTTCAAATATCTGAAAGCTGAGAAGGATGTCACGGTCCCCGCGGTAGCGCCTTATCGCGCCGATCTGCTCACGCCCGGCGGCACTCGTCGGCAGCAACTGGCTCGTTGGACCACACATCCGCAGAACAAGCCCTTCGCGAGGGCGATCGTCAATCGTATGTGGGCCATCGTCTGCGGCCGGCCGCTGGTTGAACCCATTGATGAAATTCCGTTGCATGGACCCTATCCGCCGGGGCTTGAAGTGCTCGCCGAAGACTTCGTCGCGCATGGACACGATTTGCAGCGATTGATTCGCTTGATTGCTGCCAGCGAACCTTTTCTGCGGGCGAGCACTGCGGAGTTTGAAATCACGCAGCAGCACGAAAAGTCGTGGGCTGCGTTTCCGCTGTCGCGCTTGCAGCCGCAGCAAATGGCGGGCGCGATGATCCAGTCGGCGTCGCTCAATACGCTCGATGAACAAAACGCTCATATCATTTGGCTGCTCGCCAAGCGCGATCAAACGCAGCAGTTCGTTCGCCGCTACGGTGATCTGGGCGAAGACGAATTTACCGATCGCGGCGGCACCATTCCGCAGCGGTTGTTGCTGATGAATGGCGAACTGGTGCAAGAACGAACCAGCGAGAACCTCGTGGCCAATGCAGCCACACGGATCGTGACGGTCACCCCTGATGCCGAAGCAGCGATCAATGCGGCGTATCTCGCGGTCCTCACGCGTCGGCCCAGCGACGATGAGAAAGAGTATTTTGTGCCGCGACTGGCTGCCGCCCGGGGCGAAGAACGACGCCGCGTGCTCGAAGATTTGTACTGGGTGCTGGTGAATAGCACCGAATTTTCGTGGAACCATTGAGAAGAATTTGTAATTCGCAATTTGAAACTTGATTCCTAGGACCGAGCGATGCACGACAATCCTGGCAATTGCAATTCGGCTGCCCACTTTTCTCGTCGTGGTTTGTTGCAGGCCATGGGTTTGTCCGGCATTTCCTTTCTCACGCCGCTGGCCGAAAAACTGGCTCGCGCAGCGGAGAGAGAACCGAGAGGAAGTACGCCGCAATCGCTGATTGTGCTCTGGATGCAAGGTGGCCCCAGTCAACTCGAAACGTTTGATCCACATCCAAACACCGACATCGCGGGCGGCAGCAAGTGCATCAAAACAGCCGCGAAAGATATCTTCATCGGCGATGGGTTGCCGCTGGTCGCAGAGCAGATGGAATCGATTTCGCTGGTCCGATCGATCATCAGCAAGGAAGGTGATCACGAGCGTGCGACTTATTATGTGAAGAATGGTTATCGGCCTGATCCGACGCTGATTCATCCGTCGCTCGGCGCCATTCTCTGCCATCAAACGCAAGACAACCTCGAGATTCCACGTCACATTTCGTTGCTGCCGAATATCTGGGCGGCTCGCGGTGGTTATTTGGGTGATCAATTTGATGCGTTTAAGTCGCAAGATCCACTCGGCCCCGTGCCCGATGTGAAAGCGCGCGTCGCGCAACCTCGGTTTGATCAGCGATTGAAGGATCTGTCGATTGTCGAAGGACAATTCGCTCGCGGCCGATTGAAGAATCTCGACGACGGCCGCACGCTGCATCGCAGCAGCGTAGAAGCCGCGCGAAAAATGATGTCGTCCGATCAACTCGCCGCCTTCGACGTGAGCAAAGCGCCCGAGCCTTTGAGAAAAGAATTCGGCGATACGCCGTTCGGTCGCTGTTGCCTAGCAGCGCTCCAGCTTATCGGTGTCGGAGTGCGTTGCGTCGAACTGCGACTTGAAAGCTGGGACTCCCATGCCAACAACCACGAGTTCTGCAAAGACCTCAATGGCACACTGGATCCTGCCTTTGCTGCGTTGATCAAGAATCTGAAAGAACGACGGCTGTTCGACCAGACGATGATCTTGTGGGCCGGCGAGTTCGGCCGCACGCCAAAGATCAATCCGCTCGGCGGCCGCGATCATTGGCCGCATGGCTTCAGCATGGCGCTCGCTGGAGCTGGTATCGCCGGCGGTCGCGTGATTGGTGAAACCGCGCCAGAGCCAAAGCTGGACGACAAGAATCGTCTGCAAGACATCGCCGATCCACGGGCAGTCGAGGATGTGCACGCCACGATTCTGCACGCTTTTGGCATCGATCGGCTAAAGGAAATTCAAACGCCGATCGGCCGACCGATGGCGCTTAGCCAAGGGAAAGTCATTAAAGAATTGCTCGCCTAAGAAGCCCGAGGCGCGGGCCACCTTTTCAGAGCGAACATCAACTTACTGATGCAAATTCTTCAGCAATTCGGCCAGCTTCTGCCCAACAAGTTTCACGCTGGCCGTTTGTTTGGCATCTTTCAGGGAGCCATCGGCAGCAAACGCTTCATTTGCGTTCGAGACCACCGTTTGCGTCGGAATCACTAGCACATCGATATTTCCTAGAATCGAACGCAAATGCACCAGTCCACGCATTCCGCCGAGCGCACCCGGCGAAGTGCTGATTAGTCCTGCAGCTTTACCGCGAAAGGCCACGAGCCCTTGTTCGCCCGGCGCGGGCCGCGAAACCCAGTCGAGTGTGTTTTTCAGCAGCGGCGTGATGGAACTGTTGTACTCGGGCGAGGCAATCAGCAGCCCGTGATGATCGAGAAAGAGCTGCTTGAGTTTGGCAACGGTCGGTGGAGCACCGCCGCTCGCTTCCAAATCCTGGTTGAACAGAGGCATTTCGAAGTCGCTGAGTTCGACGACGGTGACTTCCGCTCCTGCTTCACGAGCACCGGCGACTGCGATTGGCAGCAGCTTGCGATTGAAGGAATCTTTGCGTGTGCTGCCGGCGAAGGCCAGGATTTTGGGAGCGGGCATGTGGGTTGGACTCTAACGAAGGAAGAAATGATTCTTCCTATTGTTTCAATCCGGTTACCGGTGGTCGAGTGGGGGCCGGTGTTGTTGCAATCTGTTGCAACTCTTTCAGCACATTCGCTTGCAAGTCCTTCGCTCCACCATGCATGACCGAACGAATCTTGCCATCGCGATCGATGATTACCACGGCGGGCAATTCACCGAGGCGAAAGGCATGGCTGACCGCGCCGGCAGGGTCACACACGGCCGCCGACGTGAACTCATGCTTGGTGGCAAAACGCCGCACGGCGCTGACATCTTCGCCCACATTCACCGCATAAAAATTCACTCCCTGCGAGGCGGTGTCTTTGACAAAACCGGTGACCTTCGGCATTTCGTTCGTGCTCGGAGCACACCACGAAGCCCAGAAGATGAGCACAGTAGCGAGCTTGTCGGGCGCTGGTTTAAGTTTCAAGCGGCTGCCGTCAAGCTGAAGGAGTTCGATGGCTGGCATCTGCTGACCAACGAGATCGATGGCTTCATCGCAGGAGAGTGCTTCATAAATACAATGCACGCGGCGAGCTTCGCGCGGCAGATTGATTTGGAACGTCCCCTCAGGAATGGTGCCGCCAATTTTCCAGTTGAGCTTCGAAGTGGCGACCATTTGAAACTGATTGTCGACCGCAATGTTGACGGAAGTGGTTCGCGAGAACTGCTTCAGCAGCGGAGCCCCTTGAGCGCCGATCCAAAGTTCCACTTGTTGCTGTCCCCACTGCATGTGGAAGTGATGGCAGCGGACATTGTCGAGCATTTCGAGACCGATGTACTTCACGCCGGTGGCGTGAGCGTGCACAAATTCCACCAAATTGGGTTGCAGCAGAATTTCAATACCGGAACCCGCGAGACTCTGAGCCAGCATGACGTTGTGGGTCAGTTCGCCTTCGGCGCCGGCTGGATGTTGTGAATAGAGTAGTTGCGAATCGTGCAATGTCGTCACTTGAGTCCCGTCGTTGGCGCAGATCAAATCGGGTGACTTCGAAAATCCCGATTGCACTTCAATGCGATAGAGATCGGGCCGCTGATGAACCATGGAGTAATGATTTTTGCCTTCAGCACCGCGAGCGGTCTTCCATTCGTTGGTGACGTCGAGCTTGTAAATGGCCGCAGTCCGCAAAAAGCGGACGCATTCGGCAAGCACTTCGTCAAACTTCGCCTGATCGACGGAGGCTTGTGCCATGGTTTGGGCAGCAGCGGGGGCGGGGCCCTGGGCCTGAGCAACTGAGGCTAGTACACAGATGCCAGCACACGCAATCAGCAATAAACGACGCATCGGTCGAGCTCCTTCCCGCGGCCGATCAGCAGTGGATCCACATCCCTGGAATACTGATGAATCAGCAATGAACAAAGCAATTGAGACTTGGGTGAAAAACATCTTTCACAAACAATCAAGAACGCACAGCAAAACGACAACCTATTGATTCACTTCGCGCTCCAGGTCGTTGAGCGCGCCCACCAGGCGTTCGGTGTACCGCCGCAAGTCGGCAGCCCGCAGCTGAGCATCGCGATCTCGCAAGGCGAGCGCGCGATCTTCAAGCCGCAGCATGTTCGCATCAACGTTCTGCACAATGCGTTGCATCAGCGCCACGGTGCGGCGCTGTTCGTCATACGTTCGTAAGCGATCGCGTTGCAGGTTCGTCAGCGTGCGAGTGTAACCGTCGAGTTGGCCGAGCGACTGCGAAATCGTGCGCGACTCGGCATAACTGCCTAGGGCTTGCAGGCTCGTTTGCATCGCAGCGGTGTCTTGGCCGATGGCGAGGATCAGCGATTCGGCCCGCGAGCCATACACGGGGCGGGCGACATCGATGTAGGTCTTGTCTTGCGACAGGAGCAGATCGATTTGATCGATGCTGCGGCCCACGGGCGAGAGCTTGGTGTAGTTGATCAACTTGTAGCCTTCGACGATCGTGCTCCAGCGAGTGTAAGCGGTGTCGAAGTCGAGCTTCAGCAGGCGAATTTGTTCGGTCGAATTGAACTGCGAGTTGCCTTGCACGGCGCTCTGACGCAGCTCGGCCAGGTGACCCTTCAGCGTGCGGATGTCGCGTTGCAGGCGCGGCACTTCCGGAATACCGAAGACGAATGGGGCGAGGCCAGCGAGGAACGCGTCGCTCTGAGCCATAGCTTGATCGATGGCGATCAATAGCTCTTGATTGGGACGATAGACCGGGCCAGGGCTGATCGGACCTGTGGGGTTCGAGCTGATGCCACCCGTACTGCGGGCCAGCGTGTCGTTCAGTTGCAGCAAGCCACTTTCCACACTCTGCCAGTAGAGGCGAGTGAAGGTCGGAGGCGTGCCTTGCAACAATTGCGGGCGAATGCGGGCGGCTTGATCGTTCAACTGCGTGAATTCCCACTGCAACCGTTGCGGCGATGACGTTCGTTGCACCGACAATCGGAAGTTGTCGAGCTGACCGGCGAAGGTGTCGAGGTCACGCAGGGTGGTGTTGTAGGTGTAGTCCATGTTGCCGCGCGTTTGGTACAGCTGAATGATCGACTGCGTGCCGCGCGAGATCGAATCGATCTGAGCGAGAATGCGTTGCGTTTCGATAGTTCCGGTGCCAGGCGTGCCAGGCAACGGAGTGGGATAATCGCCGTAGATCGGATCGGTCGGCAAGCGGAGTGAGGCCCGCGTGTCGCTGAGCAGCGTCGAGACGCGGCGAGCGATCGAAGCTGTCGAAGGGGCCGTGCCCGGCGGATTGCTCAAGGCATTTTGCACCGCATCGAACGACCGTTCGACGTTCAGCAGTTCTTGCTGCAGCGATTCGGGGCGATAGTTCCGCTGTGCAACGACGCGGCGGAACGACTCGGCCGAGTCGAGCATGGCCTGGCTGCGGAGCGTCACTTGTTGACCTTGCAGCGTGCCGCTGAGTTCGAAAGCGGCGGTGTCGCTAAGCAAACGAACAGCCGAAACCAGACGCGTCGACAGATCGATGATCGTGCCGGCCGCAACGCTCGGCTGGTTCGTCGTGTTGGTCATCAGAATCTCGCGCACCAGTGCGAAGCGATCGCCACGCAGTTGCGTGAGGCGATCAGTCCAGCGGCGAAGATCGGTGTTGGTTGGTTGTTGCCAGGTCACGGCTTGCAGTGTTTCCAGCACAAAGGTTTGCGGATCGCGACCCTTGGAGTTGAAGAACTCGTCGCTGCCGAGGATCGTGGCCTGCAGATCGACGGGAGACATGCCACCGCGGAGCAGCTCGACCCAGGCAGTTAACTCCGGACCTGGTTCGCGGCCCAAGTAGTCCCGATACCACATCCGCACTTGTTCGGCTTCGGCGCTCCGCTGCGGCTGGACCGCTTGATGAGCGTAAATCGGTTGCGCGACTGACGACTGCCCAAAGGCAGGCACCACTTGCGCCAGCAATTGGGTTGTTGTCGAGCAGAAAATAATCGCAGCGAAAAGAACCACTGCAGCCACCATGGCGATCCGTCTCATGGCCTCGTCCCTCAGATTCCTATGCGGGCAAAACGCAACCGAGAAGTCTTCCTCAATCCTTGTGGCAATCAATATAGCGCACCGGCTGAATTTCTTACAATCGCAGCTTTGGTGTGCTAGCAGCGGCAGGGGTCCGACCCCGATTGGAAACTCCGTTTCCAAATCACACTGCTGACCATGCATCCTGGCAACCCGACTCTCGGCAAGGATTCTACGCAGCAGGTGCGAAATGGTTCGCTGCGAGTTTGCATTCCCTGCCGAAGAAGCGGGCGATTCCACCGAAGTCGAGTGATAGCGAGGCATGATTTCATCCTTTTGCTGAAAGCTGAGGCGACGGCATCGACGCCCAGGCGTCCGCTGCTGAGATTCGTATCGCGAGAAGCGGGACAACTTGGGTCGGATAAAATGCGAAACAGGTAAGTGGGTAAGTGGTAAGTGAGTTCGGCGGACCGAAGTTGTCATTCACGAAGTGTCGGATTGAGTGGACTGAGCACCGCGCCTTGGGGCGCGCCTGCCGTTGGTGTCCACTCCTGCATGCCATCTAAAACACCGGCCTGCAAGAACGATTCCATCAGCGACAGCACGCGGCCATCGGCGATCTTCGTTTGCAGACGCGACACTAGTGGGCCATGCGGGATCGAGTCGAAGTAACCTTTCAGATCAGCGTCGACGACGTGCTGAACCACGCGTGTTGTGGTCCGCACAGCGGACCCTGCACCAGTTGGGGAAATCCCTAATGGCGTCGACTTTGCCGGTACGCGAAATGGGGCACGTGGTGAATAAATCGGTCGGCGAACGCGCGCCGATGCCTAGGATTTTACTGGTTGTCCACCTGAATGAGCGTCGTTTTGACGGGTATTTATTCACCAAACAGGATGGAAATTGGGAGCTGGAAAAACGGTCTTAAGGGCGCGGTGGTGCTGCGACGCGTGAGGGGATGAACGCCGGGGACAGACATGACATTCGAAAATCCGGCCGGGCGATTATTGACAATTGTACACACGCACATAGACTTGACTGTGTTCACTTGTTCATCGGCGACACGGAGGCTGAAAATCATGGTGACGAAAGCAAATCACGAGGCAACCTGGCAGCGGGCCAACTATTTGGAACTGGATGCAACGCGACAACCGCAGGCCATTGGCAGCCTGATGTCGCAAGTTTTGTCGCGCTATTCGCTGGCGGCTCCACCGACGCCAGCGACCATGGAAGATCGTCATTACGATGACGAAGAAGACATGCATACGCTGGCGGCATCGACTGCCACGTAACGCGGTTGCCGGGTTGTTGCTGCTTCGTTGCGACTTGGACTAAGCAAACCACTCGCGCGGATCGACGCGGTATAACTCGGCAAAGATGCTGAAGAGTTCGGGGTGATGCTCGTGGAGCTCGGCAGGCTCTTCGAAGAACGCTTCGGTGACGACGGCGAAAAACTCTTCGGGTTTTTCGGCGGCATAGGGATCGAGCCAGGTCCAACGATCGTGAACCAGGTCTTGCACGAGCGCGCGATATTCCTGTGTGACCAGCGGCCAACGGCGCTGCAGCGATTCGGTAGCGAGCGGCGGTTGGCCTCCCATCTGTCCATCGAGCCCGTCGAGATGATGAGCCATCTCATGAAAGACGACGTTGTCGCCATCCCGTGGATCTTCAGCTCCTGCGAGCACTGCGGGCCAGGAGAAACGGATATTGCCATGCTGCCAGGCTTCTCCCAGGAGTTGGGTGTGGCCGTGGTGTCCCTCTCTTTTTCGGCTGGGCCGCGCGGAGATGAATTCCGGATAGAGCTGAATTGCTGGCAGACGTTCGTACAGGTAGCCGTCATCGCCAGCGAGCAGCACGACGGCTTGGGCGGCGACGACAATTTTCATTTCTTCGGTCAGTTGCAGACCGTTGCTGCCGGCCCAGATTTTTTCGGCAACCATGATCCGCGCCTTGTCGATCAAATTCGCGCGAAGCTGCTCGGGCAGCAGCGCATACAGAGGCACATGTTCGCGCAGCGTCTCTTCCCACAGTTCGGGGACCGGGGTGCTGAGCAACTTCTTGCGGCGGGCGGTCCGGCCGAAGGGCCAAGGGAAAATCATGGCTGGATAGCTTATCGGTTTCGCCGAGATACAAGGGAGGCTATTTTATTCTGCAGTTCCGATGAGAATTGGCGTAAGCGTCCGTTGGATTCGACGCTTACTCGTTTTTACGTGTGACAACCCAGCGCTGAATCAAGCTGCTAAGCGACTTAGCATACAACAGCTTCTCAATTCAAAATTCCTATGCCACGTTACGTTTCCCATCTCGAAGGCGGCATCGACGGTGCGCAATTGCCCGTCGACGAACTTCACACACTGCACAAAGATCGTCCGATTTTAGTGCGCTATGATCTTTCTATGGTCGGCCGAGTGCTGACGAAAGAGAAATTAAAGAGCCGCCCGGAAACCATGTGGAGGTATCGCGAGTTGCTTCCCTACGCGGATGAAAACAGCGTCGTCTCACTCGGCGAACGGATGTCGCCGCTGCTGGCATGCCCGCGCTTAGGAGCAATGCTTGGTCTGACAAACTTGTGGATCAAAGACGAATCGCAGTTGCCAACGGGCAGCTTCAAGAGTCGCGGCCTGGCGATGGCCATCACCCTGGCGAAGCAGTTCGGCGTGCAGCGCGTTGCGCTGCCGACGGCTGGCAACGCGGGTGGAGCCGCCGCTGCGTATGCCGCTCGCGCGGGGATGGAGTGCTTTGTCTTCATGCCGGAAGACACACCGGCGATCAATCAATACGAATGCGCGCTCGCCGGCGCGAAGACGTTTCTCGTCAACGGCCTGATCAACGACTGTGGCCGTCTGGTTCGCGAAGGAAAGAGCGCGCTCGACTGGTTCGATCTCTCGACGCTCAAAGAGCCTTATCGCATCGAAGGCAAAAAGACGATGGGTTTGGAACTGGCCGAGCAATTCAGTTGGCAACTGCCCGATGTGATTCTCTATCCGACTGGCGGCGGCACGGGGTTGATCGGCATGTGGAAAGCCTTTCAAGAGCTGCGAGAACTTGGCTGGCTCGAAACCGACAAGATGCCGCGGATGGTTAGCGTGCAATCGACGGGTTGCGCGCCAATCGTCCGGGCGTTTGACAACGGCGAGCGCTTTGCCGAGCCGTTTCCAAATGCAGCGACGCAAGCCAGCGGCATCCGTGTGCCGGTGGCAGTAGGTGATTTTTTGATTCTCGATGCAGTGCATCAAAGCAATGGATGCGCGATCGCCGTCGACGAAGCACAGATTCAACGCGCAATGCACCAATCCGTTGCCGCAGAGGGGATTCCCATTTGTCCCGAGTCGGCCGCGTGCGTGCTCGCAGCGGAACAACTCCTCGCGCGCGGTTGGATCCAGCGCGACGAGCTGGTGGTGATTTTTAACACGGGCGCTGCGCAAAAGTACGTCGAAGCCATCGAAATGAACTTGCCGCGACTGGATAAGAATCAGCCCGTCGATTGGGAGCACCTGCAATCGCTAAGCAGCTCGCCGCGGTAAATTGATCGTTGTTTCTTCCGGCAACGTTTCCGTCGAGGGGCGATCGGCGCGCAGTACCAGTTGTGTTGGCATCGACGTTTCGATTCCCAACTCATGAAAGCGGCGTTGAATGCGGCGGAGCAATTCGCGTTTCACCGCCCATTGCTTCAGCGGGCGGGTTTTGATCAGAAACTTGATCGACACGCCACTGCTGTCGAGCTTGTCAACGCCGAGCATTTCGGGATCGTCGATAATCAGCCGGGCGAACTCCGGTTCATGACGTAGATCGCCGGCGAGTGTCATCAGCACGTTCATGACATGGTCGGCGTTTTCCTTGTGCGACACGCCGATGTCGAAGACCGCCCGCGACCAGCCATGCGTCATGTTGGTGACGCAATCGATCTTGCCGTTCGGAATGAAGTGAACGCACCCTTCGAGATCGCGGAGCACCGTCATGCGGAGGGTGATCCGTTCAACCTGACCGCTGACATCGCCAATCTTGAGTACGTCGTTGATTTTGTATTGATTCTCGAGCAAGATCACAAAACCGTAGAAGTAATCTCGGATCAGGTTCTGCGCACCAAAGGCGACGGCCAAACCGAGAACCGCAGCACCTCCCATCAGGGGAGCGACGGCGACGCCCACTTCTTCGCACAGCATGATGCCACCACCAATGATGATGGTCATGGTGGCCGCGTTTTGAAAAACGCCGACCAGCGTTCGCACCCGGGCTTCGTTTTCCTCGGGTGGACTACGCGAGCTGCTTTGCACCATCAGCTCGACAACGCGCCGCGTGAAGAGCTGCATCACTTTGTAGAGGCCTACCATCACCGAAAGAATGAGCGCTAGCGTCGGCCCATGATTCAACAGCCATTGAAAGATGTTTTGCAGCGAAAGAGGATTCTTCAACTGGCCGAGTTTGGCATTCGCGAGCGCGGCTTCATCTTGCTTCTCCTTCGCTTCTTGCAGAGCAGCCAATTGTTCTCGCTGCAGGTCGACGCGTTCGGCTTGCAACTCTTGTAACCGTTCCATGCGGGTGCGAACTTCGCCTTCCGCCTCTTGCGACAGCCGTTCGCTGTCGGCGCGACGCGAGGCAATGTCGGCGAGTTCGGTGCCCATCAAACCTTGCGCAGATTTCTGTTCGTACTCCAGTTCTGCAGCCTGGCGGGTTTGGCGTGCGAGTTCGGATTTCTGTCGCGCGGCCGTGAGCAGTTTCTGCTCGATGACAACGCTCTTCTCCAAAGCGGCGAGTCGTTCGGTGACGCTGCGCACCTCTTGCTCCGCTTCGTCGGCTGCCTGCTTTTTGACATCGACCGATTGCTTCGCTGCGATCAACTCGCGGCTGGGCGCCGGCGGCGCTTCGGGTTTGACGAGTGACGACAAACCGGTCGCGTCGGCAGTTGCTGTGGTTGCTGGCGGCGCGCTGTTTGACGTGGCCGGAACGGAAGTGGACTCAGCTGGGTTTGATGTTTGTTTCGCTGCTGTATCGACTGCAGGTTTCGCGGGCGGCAACTTGGGTTCGACGCCGGTCAGCCGATCGAGCGCAAGTTGATCTTGTTGCAACTTGCTTTCGAGAACGGCGATTTGCTCCTGCAACGTTTTTCGCGTTTGAATGGCGAGGTCGAACCGCGCCCGCGCGAGCTGCCGCTTCTTTTCTGTTTCGGCCAAATTGGCTTTGAGTACGGTTGCTGCGTCGGCTTGAGCAGGATCGGTTAGTTTTGCCAACTCCGTCTTTTCTTGCGCTGCGCGGTCATCGAGCGTGCGAAATTCCATTTCGGCTTGGAAGTACTCACTGCTCGGATCAGCGACTTCGCATTTTAGTTCATCGATGCGTTTGGCGTCGCTAGCAAGTGTCCGCTGCAAGCGCGTGATCTGCTCTGCTTCGGTCAGCGCCATCGGCGCAGCGGGGGCCTTACTTGTTGGTTCGGCAGGGGGAGGAGGCGGCAAGTCGGCGTCCTGCGCCGGCGCGGCGCAGGCGAGCAGCAAACCGAAAATGCACGATAAACCACGCCGAAAATCGACCATCCACATCGAACCACCCCTGCCAACAAATCCCGAGAACTTTTCACCGGGACCTATAGCAGGGATGCACTTTGGATGCGACGGCAATTGCGTCGAGGTTTACTTGGCTACTTGGTCAATTGGCTAGAGCCGAGTGGTCGAGCAAATACGCGCGGCGTTCGCGAGCGAAGAGCTCCAAATTGTGACGACTCGGGCCGCGATTGGCCACGCCAGCCGATCCCGTCGCTGCTTGAAAATCGGCGAATGACGACAGTTTGCGCGTATCAGCTTGGACTTCCTTTTCAATCAGCTTCACTTGCTCGGCGACAATTGGCTGCAGCTTGTTCCAATCGAGCCATTGCTCGGCGATGGTGCGAACATTGGCTAGATACTTCACGCGATACTTCGGCACTGCGAGCAACTTGCTGCGGAGCGGTTTGCTGGTGTCGTACAAGCCGATGAGTGGATCCACTTTGTAACCGCTGTTGCCGACGGCACCACCACCTCCCGGAGGTCCGCCAGGGCCACGCCCAAGCGGTCCACCGCTGGGACCACCTGGTCCGCCCATACCTGGTCCCATGCCGGGCATCAGCGTTTCGTTCATGTCATGGGCGATCACGTGGAACTTGCCGTCGCTGTCACGGAACAAACTGTAGTCACTGGCGCGAATCCAATAGCCATCACTGTTGACCAGTGCGTTATCGAGCGCGAGGAACCAGAGCGCTCCTTCGACATCGAGGATCGGTTCGATGGCTTCCGGCAACTGCTCGGCAGGCGTTTCGTTCAGGGTTTTGCAAAGTTGAATCAGGGCTTTCCAGGCCTTCTCGCCGTCGTTCGATTTCATTTCGTACAGCCGTTCATATTCGGCAATGTTGTCGCCGCGATAAGCGAGCGAGCCGCCGCCACCGGGACTGCCGCCGACCTTCCAGCGGGTTCCTTTCGCCTTCGACGGATAATTCTCGGTGAGAAAGATTTTGTCGAACTGCTGGGCATTCACATACACTCCCCAGCTTTCGCCGTTGATCACGACTTTCACCAGGTTGGCCTTGGGCGCCGGGATGTACTGGCGGCTGATGTGCGAATAGAGAACCGTGTGGAGGAACGTCGGATCATCGTTGGCGTTGAGCAGGTTTAGCGACTTATAGCCATACAACCGTTGGTCGCGCTGCACGAGATCGAGCGAGAGATTGAGCGAACGCTTCGAGCCGCGCGGCACGCCGCCGTAGGACGATGCACCGCGAAAGTGGATGCCGACTAGCGGGTACTTCTTGCCATCGACTGTCAACGTCGCGGGAACTTCGACATCGCTGTTGTGAAACGCTTCGAGCTCTTCTTCCCAGTCGCTGTGCTCGAAATCGATGAAAATGGTCCGCAGAACATTGAGTGCGTAGAGGTTTGCATCGGCAAGCGGCTTGACGCTGGCCGGGTCGACTTTCGGACCCGGTTTGCTGGGCTCACGACGACCAAAGCCGGGCGGTCCGCCACCAGGGCCGCCGGGACCTCGACCGCCGCCTGCTCCACCACCGGGCGGACCGAAGGCCGGAGGACCAAAGCCGCCGCGTTGCGGTTGCGTCTTCAAGAACTCGCGAGCTTGCTTGCGTTCATCATTATCGAGGAATCCGTTTTCGTCTCTGTCGTATTGCTTGAGGAGTTGCCGTTCAGCGCCACCAAACGGACCGCCTCCGGGAGGACCACCAGGACCACCACCGGGCGGCCCAAAGCCGGGTGGACCACCACCCGGGCCACCGGGACCGCGTCCCATGTTTCCCGGCAGTGGCGCGGGGAATTGAAACGTAGCGCCGGTCATCTCGACCCACTGCTTTTGTTGATCGGTCGAGAGGACCGCGAGCAGATCCGTCTGCGCTTGGGGCGAGACCACAACTGGCCCCATGCCGGAGAAACTGCGCGCTTGAACTTCGGTGAGTTGCTTGATTTGCTTTTCGCTGAGCTTCAGCTTGTCGACATTCTCCGGCCGCACGATCGCCGCAGCTCCTTCGCGCTGTAGGCGGAGTTGCTCGAGTCGCGTTGTTTGTTCGGTCGAAAGGATCGTGCGAAAAGCTTCATCGGCCTGCTTGTTCGCCGCTTCGGATTTCGAACGCATATCGGCGAAAAGCTTGTTCCGTTCTTCATCGCTCATTTCGCCCACGCGGCGAGGATCGAAGCCGGCCATGGCATCTTGCGAAGACTTTTGCAGGTCCGCGATGGCTTTGGTGATGGCTTCTTTTTGGGACGCGGAGAGCTTTAACTCAGATTGTACGTCGGGCATGCCGAGCAAACCGGCGTTCGGGTTTTGCGGCTGACCGCCCGGTACTCCGGGCAAAAAACCAGGGCCACGGAAGAAGAAATTCGGACCACCAGGACCGCCCGGCTGCCGAGGTGGCGGCGCGCCTTCGGGAGGCTGAGCCAAGGTGGCGAGAGTAACCAGGCAGCCAATCCCGAGCATACCAACCGTTGCAGCCACGAATCTCACGCTGAGCCTCATTTTTAAATAACGATCGGCTCAGCGGCTTGCTCAGCTGAAATCGCTGCTGAGTTCCGCGTCGCCGGCAAAGATCCAATCGACCAATTCTGCCCAATCGTCGCTCGTGGGCGTCGACACCACGACGCCGTCTGCTGCCCGCGAATGCAACTGAGTGAGGAATTGATCCAACACAGCAAACACCGTCGCCGGCGAAAGGTTTCTCGGCAGGCAGTTTGCCTGCGAAGGAGAACGCTCGGCATGCTGAGATATTGCAGCGTTGAGGGTTCCCAGCGCAGAAAAATCCAGCGTGATCGGCGTAACAGCGCGGACACTGGTACCATTTCCGCTTGTGTTGCCCCCCGAAACCAGGGTGGCGGTGCTGGGGCGCAGGAAAGTATCTGCCGCGGCCATGTTGACGGTGTAACCAAGGTCGGCCAGCGAGGCGACTGTGATCCGGCTGGTGGGATTCGTGCCGGCGTTTATGTAGCCCGTCATGATCTCGTTGTTGAAGGTACTTTCGCGCCAATGCGAATCGCGCGTGCCGCCGCCGCCGCCATTTTCCACCGGCACACCCGAGGCGTTGGTCGCAAAGATGGCATTGTACGCCGCCACCGCTTGCCGCCCCGTGAACAGGGGATTGCTGGTGCCAGCGCCGACGAGCAGACCCTTGGCTTGCCACAGCGTGCCGATGCCCAGCACGTGGCCGATCTCGTGCACGATCACATTCAACAGCGAGCCATCAGCTTCCATCGCGGCGAGATCGGCGGAATCAAATTCCATGCTGCCGTGATACGGCAGCCGCGTGCCACTCGTGCGAGTTCGATCGTAGCCCGCCTGGCCCAGCGTGCCACCTTCCCCATCGATGGCCGTCGAGGTGGCATTGATCAGCAGATCATCGACAATCGTGCCGTTGTAAATCGCGTTGGGTAGATCGCCCACGATGATCGATTCCCATTCCGTCGCAGCGAGTTCGAAAATTGCTCGCTGATTGGCCGTGAAGCCCGAGTAATTGATCTGGATATTGAAAGCGCCGATGGAAGGTGTCGTCGGCGTGACGACAACAGGGTCCGGATTGACGATTTGCAGTGAGTAATTCGGATTCGTCGCGCCCGTCGCACTATAAACACGTACATAGTAAGTGTCAGCCGCTCGACCGAGCAAAGATACAGTCTCGCTGTTGCCGCTGCCGTTCGACGTCGCGAGGACCGTGCCGCTCGCATTCACCAGCTGCAGCGCGAGATTGCCTTGCGCGTTTTGAAAGGTGATCGTCGCGGTGTTTGCCGCAGTGCCGGTTGCCGTTGTCGTGAAGCGGAACCAATCGGCCGAGTCGAGAAGTTTGAGATTCGGCAAACTGGCGTTGGTGGTCAGCGTTCCCAAGTTCGCAGCCGTCGCCAGCGTGTCGTTGTTTTCATAAGCATCGTCGGTCGCTGCTTGAACGGCGCCGCCGAGCGTGATGCCCAAGCTGTAGTTGGGATTTGTCACACCGCGATAGCCATAGATCCGGATGTAGTAAGTCCCTTTCGCCAGCCCGGCGATCGAAAACGACTCGCCGTTGGTGATGCCCTGTGAGACTTTGATCCGCGTGCCGGCGGAGTTGTACAACTCCAAATCAAGATCGCCGCTTGCGTGCGTAAAGACCGTCGAGATCAACGAACCAGCCGCGGTGGTCGAGTTCGTCGTGAACTTGTACCAATCGTTGGCATCGGCTTGCACCAGGTTGTTGATCGTGCGGCTCGTCGTCAACGTGCCCAGATTGTAAGCCGTCGCCCGCGTGTCATTCTGCTCGTAACTATCATCGGCAAGTGCTGTCGCGAGCGAACTGAGGTCCGCCGCACAAAGATTGCGATGTTCCAGCGCTTCAAGCTGCAATCGTCGGGCGAAAAGTGGTTGGCGTTTCACGCGATCCTTGCGCTCCGCAACATCCTTGTTCATGCTGATACCTGTTCCGGTCAGATTCATCAGAAAGAATTTTTTTGACAGCGCTCGAAATCTAGATCGCGAACGAAGTCGCGATTCCAACGTCATCGGAAATTCTTCAACGCGTCCCTGCGTTTGGGGCGGAGTATATCGATCGGCCCCGAAAATACGGACAGCAGATAGGAAAAGAATTTGCCTTTTCTCTGGTGCGGGGGCAAAAGCCCCTGCTTGCCCCCGCACTGTTGTCGCACCAGCTTTAACGGCGCAAGCTGCCCGCAGTGCCAGCGCTGCCGCTGCCACCAAAGCCGCCTGGACCACGACCACCGCGTGGGCCATGACCACGATGACCACCCGGTCCGCCACCCATCGTCACGCCCAGATTGATCAGCTGTTCGCCTCCGACGGTCGCGGTGTCGGCGACGGTCACAACATCGTCTGCATTCGCTGTCGTGACGCGCAAATCGCCGTCGATCGTGCCATCGACGGTCACTGTGTTGTCGCCGCCACTGAGCAACGCATTCACGTTCCCTTCGATCGTTGCGTCGGCAGTAACGCCCACCGAGTCGTTGCCTTGACCGCCGCAGACATTCACGTTGCCAGTGACATCGCCAGCAATGCTGACGCTGTTGTCGCCACTGCCCACATTCGTCACCACCGAACGGCCGACCGACGCCGCCGCAAGAATGCTGACCACATCGTCGCCACTGCCGCTGAAGATGGCGACGTCGCGCGCTACATCGCCGTCGAGTGAAATCTCATTGTCGCCGTTGCCGAGATAAGCGCCAAACATCCGACCAATGGCCACGTCCGTCGC
The DNA here is from genome assembly GCA_964394305.1 of uncultured Pirellulaceae bacterium. Lineage (GTDB taxonomy): Bacteria > Planctomycetota > Planctomycetia > Pirellulales > Pirellulaceae > Anatilimnocola. Next base: position 111,117 of record CAYMWL010000012.1, on the reverse strand, counting down.
GACCGTGACGGTGTCATCGCCCGAACCGGCTAAGATTTGCAAATCGCGACCGATGTCGCCATTCACCGTGACGCTGTTATCTCCATTCCCCAACCGCGCGAGTACCGATTGCTGCACGCTCGCATCCTCGGCAATCGTCAGCACGTCATCGCCGTCGCCGCCCGAATACTGCAAGCTGCCGATCGTACCGCCTTGCACCGTAAAATCATTGTCTCCATCGCCCATGTCGACCATCACCTTGTCGACCGTCTGGCCGTTGAGATCGAGCGTGACTTGATCGTTTGCTTCACCGCTGGCATCAATCTTGATGCGGATGTCGTCGGTCACGCCATCGACTGTACTGACTAGCTCGCCTCCTTCGCGAACTTCGTACGTGTCGGCATCGACCGCGGTGATCGTAACGGCCGCGGTTGCATCGCCCGAGACGATCAAATCGCCGTCGTCGAGAGCTGCCGCGACGGTCATTGCATATCGCCGTTCCAGTGCTTCCACAGTTGGTTTGTGTTTCTTCATTGCTCTTGCCTCGCCCTGACTGTTCCAGAAAAGATTCGAACCCAGGTCGTTTAGGACGAGGCAACGAAGAATTTGTCACATAAAAATCAGCGGCGGCTCGGCAAGATGTCGAGCGAAGCGCTGGAACTCGTCGAACTCAGCGAACGGCTGTTCACGGCGAGCAAATTACCAGGCGAAGTCACAGTCGAAGCTTTTTGCGCTCTTCGTTGCGCGGCCCAGTACTGTCGTTTGGCCAGGCTTTCCGCGCGACGGGCTTGATCGGCCAACTGCTTTTGATACGCCTGCTGAGCCAACTGCCGAGCGAGCGCTTGCCCGAGCATTTGGTCATACGCCCACGAACCAGGGCTCGTAAGCATCGAGGCCGAAGAACCCATCGAGCGAGCGCCGCTCGCCATCATCCCAGCCGAAGACGCGGCTGCACCTCCGCGACTACCACCACCCTGGCACTGTGCCTGGGCCGTTGCCACCCAACTTGTCATTACCCAGCCTGCCATCAATAGACAAGCCAACCCTACCACGCTGCGTTTCATGTTTGCCTCTCTGCGATTCCGGCCGCGTTGAAAGAAGTCAGCAGGCTCAGGCTTCGCCCCTGCAGAAAAACTGCCTGCGACATCTTTGCCAGGACGAATTGTCGCCAGCATTGTCACAGTAGCTGCCGGATTTGTTTTTCAGGGGCGCCGGTGCCTGATTGGCCTTGGTTGGCAGGCTGCACGGAGGATATAAAATGCGTTACGGAAGTCAGTTTTGGTGTCCAGGATGGACCTGCCGTGCGAAATTATCAACCTTCAACGGCAAGCCAAACGCGAGCGCGAAATGCGCAGGTTGATTTATCGATCATTGTATCGACCTACCAGCGGCCAGAGCATTTGCGCCGTGTGCTGGCTTCAATTGCAGCTCAACGAGGTCATAATGCTCGTTTGGAGGTGGTCGTCGCCGACGATGGCTCGGCCGACAACACTCCCACCATTGTCGACGAATTTGCCAAGACCGCGCCGTTTCCGGTCCATTTCACCACCGCGCCGCATCAAGGTTTCCGCGCTGCAGCCAATCGTAATCGCGGTGTCGCAGCCAGTTCAGCGCCGTATTTGCTGTTGCTTGACGGCGATTGCCTGATTCCGCCCAATCACGTTGCCAAACATCTCGCCGCGCACCGCAGTGGAACCGCTTGGACAGGCTACTGCATTCATTTAAATCAAGCGGTCAGTGAGGCGCTGAGCGTCGCCGATGTGCAGGCTGGCAAGTTCACGCGCTTAACGAGCTGGCAGGAACGCTTCAAACTTTGGATCCGAGCCCAAAAGGCGCGCTGCTACTCGGGGCTGAATCATCGCACGAAGCCGAAATTGCTTTCGGGAAATGTGGGCATCGCGCGGGCTGATTTTGAGCGAGTCAACGGCTTCGACGAAGCCTTTGTGGGGTGGGGTTGCGAGGACGACGACCTCGGTCAGCGCTTGCGGGCTGCGGGAGTTCGCGTCGCTTCAATTCTGCATCAGACCCACACGTATCACTTGTGGCATCCGAAATCGCCGTCCGTGCCGCAAACGTGGCGCGAAGGTGCAAACGTCGCCTATTTGGATCGCCGCGGCAAACTGGTCCGCTGTGCTGCTGGCTTGGTGAAACGTGCACAAGGTGACTTACGCGTACATCTGCTCGATTCCGCCGCCTTGCTGCTCGCAGCGCCGGGAGTCGCCAAGTCGCTACAGAGTTATCAAGTGCTGACGAACGCCGATGATGCCGACGTGGAGATCCGCATCGCGGATTCAGCCGGCCGCTTCACCCGCGCGGCGAGCGTCAAGTTGCTTGTCGTAACCAGGTTCTTGCCGCAGTCGCTTCGCAGCTATCGCCAAGCCGATTTGCTGCTCAGCCCAGAGCAGCCCCCTGCCGAATTTGCTCCGCGAACGTTTCCGCTGCATCAACTCGATGCCGCCTTACAAACCTTGCTCACGCGGCCGACGGCTGCAACGCAACGTTTGCCCATTGCCGCCTAACTTTCTCTCACCCCGCTAGCACTGACTTGAACCATGAGCCTGCTGAGTAAGTTCCTCAAGCCCTTGCGCCGCTGGACTTCCCAAATACTCCCCGCCAAACCGCTTCCCGAACCGGTCTATCCGCTGATCGAGGTTGCCGCTCGCGAGGTGCAGCACCTGCTGTTTGGCCAGCAGCACCTATGCACGCAAAGTTATTTTGCCCAACGATTCGGGCAATATCACACCATTCCGCTCAGCGAGTTTCCCCATCGTCAATTTCTCCGCGGCCTTGCTGCGGGGGAACCGCAGCCCGAACTGCCGTACCTCACTTACTTGGAAAGTAGTTGGTGCCACTATCACGGGCCCCGAGAGAACACTCCCGAGCAGCGAGTCGAACGAGTTCGCCGCTTTCGGGAGCAGTTTCAGTTACTGATAAAGACAGGGCAGATTCCGCCGATCCGTGTTTGCCGTCGCCCCGATGGCCGGCTGATTGTCATCGACGGCAATCATCGGGCTTCGATTGCCGATCAGCTTGGCTTGCCGCTGCAGGCCGAACTGGTGCCGCTCGAGAACCATCTGCGTCAAGTTTCCACCATCCCCGATGAGTTCTATGGGTCCAAGCGGCTCGACAAGCCGTATCAAAGCATCGTCTATCGCGGCCAGGAACTGCTGGAAGGTCGCCGCAAGGACGTCGCTCAACGGATGCAAATGATCCTGCCTGGCGATTTGCAGGGTAAACGAGTCATCGATTTCGGCTGCAATCTGGGGATGAGCTGTTACGGGGCTGCTGAACTCGGCGCCAGCTATGTGGAAGGCGTTGAAGGGAGTCGCAACATCACTTCCGCGGCAATCCGCTTGAACGCCATCTTTGCCGCCCCCTGCTTTTTTCGGCAGCACGATTTGAGCCAAGCGCTGGCTGTTGACAAGTTCGACACGGTCTTCTGCTTCTCGATTATGAATCACGTGCGCGACAAAAAAATGTTTGTCCGCACCATCGACCGATCCCTCGGCAGTGTGCTGTACTTCGAAGGGCATGCCGGCACGGGGCAGGCCGACTACAGCTTTTTGTTGAACGAGCACCGCTTTTCGCAAATCGAGCTACTAGGGCACACCAAGGATGGGATTCATAGCTCAGCCCATTCCCGTCCGCTGTGGCGGTGCGTGGCTCGGTAGCCAATGCAGGTAAAAAACCGGTGCTCAAATTTTCTTCCGCTAGCGATGCAATAAATGCATCGCTGCGACGTTGCGCTCTCATCTCATCATTGATTTCTATTCAGAAGCACGACGGCAACCCGCAGTTTGCTGGCCGAAATTGCAGCGCTCACTACAATGAAGCGTGCAACCAGGTCTAGGTGCTGCACTGCTTTGAGGGATCAGCGCTTGTCTACTACCGCTTCATGGCCGGATTCTTCGGCAGATCGCTCGGGCTCGGCATCAGCGAGCGACCCCAATCCACAGCTGTTGCTGACGGCCGCTCGCCAAACGGGTGGACCTGAGCTGGGGCAATTGCTGCAGCTGTATCGCAACTACTTGACGATCCTCGCAACGGCCCAGCTCGATGCGCGCTTGCGGCGACGATTGAGCCCCAGCGATCTTGTTCAAGACGCGTTGCTTGGCGCCTATCGCGACTTTGGACAATTCCGCGGCGGCAGCGAACGCGAGTTGCTCGCCTGGCTGCGGCAGATCTTGATCAACTGCCTGCATCATGCGTACGAAACACACATCAAAGCCGGCCGTCGCGATCTCCGCCGCGAAGTTTCGCTCGATGATGTGGGCCAGGCCCTCGATCGCAGCGCACTTCGCTTGGGTCAGTGCCTGGCCGATCGTGGTCACTCCCCCAGCGCCCCAGCGCATGCACGTGAACGGGCCGTCGAGATCGCCGATCAGCTGGCCAAGTTGCGGCCCGATTATCGCGAAGTGATCGTCCTCCGCAATTTGCAAGGTTTGTCGTTCGAAGAAGTCGCCGAGCGCATGGAACGTAAGCCGGGCGCCGTTCGCATGCTCTGGTTACGCGCGATTGAACAATTCCGCGACCGATACGAGGCCAGCGAATGAAGTCTTCAGCGCTGATGTCGAATCCGCTCTGGTCCGTCGATCAATCGCTCGATTCCGTGAGCGAACTGACCGACGACCAGCAACTGCGGCTGACCGATGTGCTCGATCGTTGGCTCTCGGCGCTCGAACAAGGGACGCCGCTTGCACAAGATAAACTGCTCGCGGACCACCCCGATCTTGCCACGGCGCTACAAAAATATTTTCACAGCCTGGCCGATCTGCACGAAATGGCCGCGGGCTTCGGCGGTGGCGGCGAAGTGGCTGCGACGCAAGATAACGCCAAAAAGCAAATCGGCGATTTTGAACTGCGTCGCGAACTCGGTCGCGGCGGCATGGGAGTCGTGTACGAAGCGCGGCAGATCTCGCTCGATCGACTCGTGGCGATCAAAATCCTGCCGTTCGCCGCGGTGCTCGACTCTCGGCAAATCGCCCGCTTCAAGCATGAAGCCCAAGCGGCTGCCCAGATACATCATGAAAACATCGTGCCGGTGTTTGCGGTCGGCGTCGAGCGGGGTGTGCACTTTTACGCGATGCAGTTGGTTAACGGCCAATCTCTCGACCAGTGGATTGCTGCCAAGAAACAACAACGAGCTTCCGATCGCAGCCGGCGGTTGTCGAGCGAGCACTTCGCCAATGTCGCTCGCCTCGGGTTGCAAGCAGCAGAGGCGTTGCATGCCGCGCATGAATATGGAGTCGTCCATCGCGACATCAAACCTTCAAACCTCCTCATCGAACCAGCGGCCCAACACAGCAAACTTTGGGTCACCGATTTCGGCCTCGCCCGAATGCAGCGTGAAGTCTCGCTCACGCGTACCGGCGATCTGGTCGGCACGCTCCGCTACATGAGTCCGGAACAAGCTGCTGGCCGCAGTACGCTGGTCGATCATCGGACCGATGTCTACTCGCTCGGAGCGACGCTGTACGAACTGACGACGTTGTCACCCGCCTACAGCGATGAGAACTCCGCGGCCATTATCCGGCAGATTGAAACGCGCGACCCCACACCGCTGCAACAACTCCGGCCGGAGATGCCGGCCGATCTGGCAAACATTATCCACACCGCGATGAGCCGCAACCGTGAGGATCGCTACGCCACGGCCGCCGACTTCGCTGCCGACCTGCGCCGATACCTGGCCGGTGAGCCAACTTCCGCGCGAGCTCACTCCTTTGTCGATCAGGCCATACGCTGGGGACAGCGGCATGCCCGCCTCGTGGCAGTTGCGATGAGTTTGATTTTCATCGCATTCGTTGGTCTGTTCATCGGTACGCTGCTCGTCGTACGCGAGCAACACCGTGCAAATCAAAATCTCGCCCAAGCACAACAATCCGCCCGCGCTGCCCGCGAAGTGCTCGACCGCTTCGGCCGGCAACTTTCCGAGCGGCTCGCTCATGTCGCCGGCGCCGAAGAAGTTCGTCGCGAACTGCTCCTCGCGGCCAGCGATTACTACCGCCGCTTTATCGACGAGAGCCAGCATGATCCGTCCTTGCAAACGGAACTCGCCGTGGCGTACGGCCGCCTGGCGTCGCTACTCGACGAGGTCGGAACTACTGAAGAGTCGATCACCGCACATCGACAAGCAGTCAGCTATTTGCAAAAGCTGGCTGCAGACAATTTCACGACTGAAGCGCGCCAGCGACTAGCCGTCGCGCAGAACAACCTTGCCTTGGCCTTGCGTCACGCCGGTGAATTTGCCGCAGCTGCCGAACAACTGCAACTCGCCATCGACTTGCAGCAGGAATTGGGTTCTCAATCTGCTGGAAATCGACAATTCGCGGCGGAGTTAGCAACTTCCTACAGCAACTTGGGCCTGGTGCAACAAGCGGCTGGCGATGAAGCTGCCGCCACATCATTTCAAAAGGCCATCGACCAATGGTTGAGCTTGCTGGCAGCCGAATCTGACTCACGGTTGTATCAGTTGCGTCTGGCGGCGGCCTACAACAATCTCGCCAGCGTGCCGGCGAAAGACCATCCACGCCGTACGGTACAGCTGTACCAGCAGGCGATTGCATTGCAGCAGCAAGTTGCGAAAGCGACTCCTACCGACGACGACGTGCAGCACGAACTCGCGCTGACGCATTACAACCTGGCCGCCACCTGGGCAAGGTTGCAGCGCTTCAGTGACGCGGTCTCTGAGTATCGCGCAGCGATCGAGCTGCAATCAGCACTCGCCCAGCGTTCGCCGACGAAGCAAGCTTACCGCCGCGAACTTGCAGTGAGCTACAACAACCTCGGCCTCGCACTCAGCCGGCAGAAGGAGTCCGTTGCGGCGGTCGAAGCACTCCAGCAAGCGGCTCGCTTGCAAGAACAATTGCTCGCCACATCTGCCGCCGATGCCAAATTACACAGCAATCTCGGCAGTACGCTCAGCAACTGGGGCGTGGCTCTGTCACAAACGGGTGAGTTGACTTCTGCCGTCGACAAGTTTGCTCGGGCAATTGCGGCACAAGAGCGAGCTTTGCAGTTGTCGCCTGATTTTGATCGAGCCAGCGCCTTGCTGACCAAGCATCGCTCGTCGCTGACTTCCACTCAGCAGAAGATCGCCTTGTTGAATTCTGCGGCCCAATCGACCACCTCAAGAGAGCCGTAAGTTATGAAAAACCATCGCCCAACACTCCGCCTGGGCTCGTTCGAGTTGCTCGAATCCCGCGAGCTGCTCGCCCAAGCCGGCCTGGCGCAGGGTATGTCATTCGATATGCACGCGGACCAGCAGTTCACCGATTTTCATCGCGGCCCGCGCATGGAACTGCATTCGCGCAGTATTGAGGCTCGAGAAGGCGCTTCATTTGGCGGCACGCGCGGCACGCGTGATGATGGCGGATTCCGCGGCGACTTCAACTCACGGAGTCGCGGTTTCAGTGACTCTGTCAGCAGTGGCGCCTACAATTCACACACGATCTTCGAATCAACGCCGACGATTGTCATCATTCCGACAGCGCCCGTGCTGATCATCGTGACCTTGCCGCCGCCGATTTCGACGCCGCAATCTTCGAACGCTCTGACGAGCGCGGTGCGCGACAACCCGCCGCAGTCGCAACGTGCTTCCTCGTTCAACAATCCACCTGCCAGTAATTTGCAATCGTCGTCGGCAGCCACCGCTAACCGCTCCGCCAGTTCTTCCGCTTCTTCGGTGAACTCGTTGTCAGTCTTCTCCGATCTGTCACTGAAGCGAATTACGGGAACCGATTCGCAGGATGCGACCAGCACGGAAACCACAGCACAAGCCTCGCAAGATGACGATCAACCCGTTCGTGACGACCAGGAAGCGCAGCAATCCATTCGGCCAGAAACGCCTGCAGCAGTGTTGCAGACAGCCGAAGCCGACGAGGATGCCGAACTGATCGAAATCGATCCTGAAGAGCTTCTCAAGCGGAGCAAACGCAAGAGTGCGCGAGTTGCTGCGACGAAGAACATCGAATCATCGCCGGCGCGCGAATCAAGCTATCCTCTCGAGCGAAGTTCGCTACGAGCACCCGCTCTGCAGCCCGCCGAACCTTGGCTGAGTGAGACGCAGCTAGATGAAGCCATTGCCCCGGTTAACGATGATCTCATCGAACTGCTCACCGGCGAGCAAACAAGAGCCAATTCAACGGCCAATGTCACTCCCTTTGCCTCGCCAGCAAACCTACAGCTCGAAGCCAGCCACGGTTTTTATCATGCCGCTGAATTAACCGATGCAGCGATCCCCACCGAGGCCCAGCACCCCTTCAAGGCGCAGCCCGCCCCAGTGGCTGCTGCCGCATTGCCAGCTCGCGAGGCTCAGTGAGATACTGACATGCTGATTCTGCAGCAAGTCGGTTGATTACAGGAGTCGGTCTCATGGAATTTCGACAGTTGGGCGGTTCGGGTCTGAAAGTTCCCGCTCTGAGCCTTGGCACGGGCACGTTCGGTGGCGGTGGCGATTTCTTCAAAGCCTGGGGCGCTAGCGATGTCGCCGAAGCCACGCGTCTCGTCGATATCTGCCTTGATTCCGGCCTTAACATGTTTGACTCGGCCGACATCTATTCGCACGGCATGGCCGAAGAAATTCTGGGCCAATCGATCAAGGGCCGCCGCGACCGTGTCCTGATCTCGACCAAGGCCACCTTCCGCGCGGGAGAAGGTCCCAACGACGTGGGCTCGTCGCGATTTCATCTGCTGAAAAGTGTCGATGCCAGTCTCCGGCGTCTGCAAACCGATTATATCGATCTCTTTCAACTACATGGCTTCGATGCGGTGACGCCAGTTGAAGAAACGCTCAGCACGCTCAACGATCTCGTTTGTGCGGGGAAAATCCGCTACCTCGGCTGTTCGAATTTTTCCGGCTGGCATTTGATGAAATCGCTAGCCACGAGTGACAAGTTCGGTTGGTCGCGCTATGTGGCTCATCAGGCCTATTACTCGCTCGTCGGTCGCGACTACGAGCTCGAACTCATGCCACTCGCTACCGATCAAAAGGTCGGCGCGGTGGTGTGGAGTCCGCTGGGCTGGGGACGGCTCACGGGCAAGATTCGCCGCGGTCAACCGCTGCCGGATCAAAGTCGCCTGCAGAGCAAACTGGTGAAAGACATCGGCCCGCCCGTGCCCGATGAACATGTTTTCAAAGTGGTCGATGCCATTGATGCTATTGCGAAGGAAACCGGCAAGACGGTCCCGCAAATCGCGCTGAATTGGCTGCTACAACGACCAACCGTGGCCACCGTCATTGTCGGTGCTCGCAACGAAGAGCAATTGCGGCAGAACCTCGGCGCCATTGGCTGGAACCTGACACCCGCGCAAGTGAAGCAACTCGACGACGCTTCTGCCACAACGCCGGCGTATCCGTATTGGCATCAAAAGGGCTTTGCGGAACGGAATCCGTTTCCGGTTTAAAGCGATCGTGCCGATTGCAACGGTCATTGGAATATCGCAAACCACGATGTCGCCAGCACTGCGCGAGCAGGCGCAGGTTTACACCCTAAACTTGCGGAGAAGTTAACTTCCCGCACTCCGCCACGAATCCAATTGCGAACAGGTGCATCATGTCGGCCGCCGCTGATCGCAATTTGTTGTTTGGCATTCTTGCACTGCAACTCGACTTCGTTTCGCGCGAAGAGTTGATCGCCGGCATGCAGAGTTGGGTGCTCGCTAAAGATCAGCCGCTGGCCGATATCTTGGCGCGCACTGGCGCACTCTCGCCGGACGAACGCGTGGAACTCGAAGCAGTGGTTGCTCGCCACTTGCACAACCATCACGATCCGCAGGCAACCGCGATCCCGCAAGAAGCAACGCGGCTTTCGGAACCACTCGCGGAATCTACACCGCCCCAAGATCCCTTCGCCACAACTGACGCCAAACCGGCCACCGAGGGCCGCTTTCAAATCTTGCGTCCGCACGCCGAAGGTGGTCTCGGCAAAGTCTTCGTCGCCCGCGACGCGGAACTCAATCGTGAAGTGGCCCTCAAAGAAATTCAGCCGCACTACTCGCACGATGCCTGTGCTCGCGCTCGCTTCACACTCGAAGCTGAGATCACGGGCCGCTTGGAGCATCCGGGCATCGTCCCCGTTTACGGTTTGGGATCGTATGCCGACGGCCGCCCCTATTACGCGATGCGATTCATTCGTGGCGAAAGTTTGAAGGAGGCGATAAATCGTTATCACGCTGCCGATCGCACTCGGAGCGTCACTGCCAGTGAACGGACCGTTGAACTGCGGCAGTTGCTAGCGCGGTTCATCGACGTTTGCCAGGCTGTGCAATATGCCCACGATCGCGGCGTGCTGCATCGCGACCTGAAGCCGGCCAACGTGATGCTCGGTAAGTACGGCGAAACGCTCGTTGTCGATTGGGGCCTGGCCAAGGCCGAAGGAAAAAGCACGGAAACGCCGTCGTTGCATGAAGAATCGCAACTCGTCCCCGCGTCGGGGAGCGAAGTGGAACCGACACAAATGGGGACGATGGTCGGCACGCTGCAGTACATGAGCCCTGAACAAGCGATCGGCCGAATGGATTTGATAGGGCCGGCGACCGATGTGTTCGCGCTCGGCGCCACGCTCTATCACTTGCTGACTGGCCAGGCGCCCTATCAAGCCACCTCGCGCGAAGAACTTGTTTCCGCCGTGCGCGAGGGTCGGTTTCCGCCGCCGCGACAAATTAAAAAGTGCATTGCTCCGCCGCTCGAATCGATCTGCTTGCGTGCACTCGCCGCGGATCCTGCTACTCGCTACGCATCGGCGGGGGAGCTTTTGCAAGATGTCGAACGCTGGTTGGCTGAAGAACAGGTCGTTGCCCACCGGGAAACATTTTCGGAACGAATGCATCGTTGGCGGCGGAAGAACCCGAACTTGATCAGTGGTGTGCGGGCCGCGCTCATCATCGGCATTCTCGGCTTGTGTGGCGGTGCGATCGTGATGCGCAACATGAACAATCGCCTCGCTCAGAGCAACGGCGAACTCGAGGAAGCTTGCCGGCGCGCTTATGTCAGCATGCAGGAAGCCAATCAAGAGCGCGAACGAAGCCGTCAAACGATCCGCTTCCTGTCGACGGAGTTAGGCAAACTCAACGCCGGAGAGAACGGCCAACAAATTCCCGCAGCAACGTTACTTGCGCGAGCCATGCAGCAGGCCGATTCCGAGTTCGCTAATGATCACGTGGTCAAATCGCGCGTCTCCGAAATCTTGACCACCGCCATGCAAGGTCTCGGCTTGGCCGAAGAAGCAATCGCCATGCATCATCGTGAGTTGCAGCAGTTGGCCAAACATTGCAACATGCACGATCCCAAGATGAAGGATTGTGTCAACGATCTGGCCAATGCTTATCTCGCTGCCGGCCGCTCGGCGGAAGCGATTGCGGTTTTGGAACATCATGCACAGTATAAACCGCAGGACGTCACCCCTGTCGCGTTCAAGCCGCAGCCACCCCAGCCCGCTGCCTCTTCGCCGAGTTCCCAAGCAGCGGCCGAGTTGCATGCCGAACTCGATCGACATGCGGAACAATCGACCATTGAACTTGATGTCACCGATCCGCTCACAACACTCGACCGCCATGCCGCGACGCACATGGCAAAGGGGCAATGGGATCAGGTGATTCTGTTGAAAGAAGCTGCTCTCCGAATCTCAACAGCGCTCACGGGCAGCCAGAGCGTCGCGACGCTTGGCCGGCAGAAAGAGCTCGCTGATCTTCGTGAGCAAGCCAACCAATCGCCATAGGGCCTGGAACTCGATCCAGAATCAATAGAACTGCTAGCACCCTTTTGCGATTTCGCGGCAGGTTGCTTTACAGCGCGCGGGGCATTTTGCATACTTGGCCTTCCACTTTGACCACTGGCTCGCACGTGGCACCAACCCAGTGACGCGGCCGAGTTTTGTCCGATACCGGTTTGACCATGAATCGCCTGGCCGTCAGCGAAATCACGACCTTCCGCTGGTCGTTTGAAGAGGACTTGCTGCACTACGGCGAGGCCGGACTCTCGGCCATCGGCATCTGGCGGCAAAAGCTCTCCGACTTCGGCGAAGCCCGTGGCATCGAACTGCTGAAGCATCGCGGCTGGCGCATCAGTAGTCTGCAATGGGCCGGCGGCTTCACCGGCAGTGATGGCGGCACGCACGACGAAAGCATCGACGATGCCTTCGAAGCGATCCGCCTCGCCCACTCGCTCGGCGCTTCGTGCCTGATCATGCACAGCGGTTCCCGAGGCGTGCACACCCACAAGCATGCTCGCCGGTTGCTCCGTAGCGCCATCGATCAGTTAGTGCCACTGGCCGAAGCCTTGCAAGTGGTGCTAGCGGTCGAACCCATGCCCCGCGAAGCGGGAACCGACTGGACCTTTTTGCATGACTGGGATGAAACCCTCAAACTGATCAACGACATCAGCAGCGACCATCTCCGCGCCGTCCTCGATCTCTACTACTGGGGGCACGACGAACAAACCCTCGCTCGTCTGCCGGAACTCGCGCCCAAACTGGCCCTGGTGCAACTCGCCGACTCGCATCAGCCGCCGCAACTCGAACCCAACCGCTGCCCTCTCGGCGACGGCAACATTCCGCTACATGCCATCACCGAGCAGCTCAACGCTGCCGGCTATCGAGGCTGCTACGAGGTGGAACTGATGGGCGAAGAAATCGAGACCAGCGACTATCGTGATCTAATCAATCGCTCTCAGCAGGTGTTTCAAAAACTGCTGACATGAGCGCCTGCTTGCGGAGCATGTCGGTCGTCAGGGCTGGGTATTGTTTCAAGTGGGCATCATGAGCCTCGAGCGCAAGCGAAGGAATCGGCGTAGTTACTACGCTTGCGTTTCAGGCTGGTGAGATGCACCCAGCTGCGAATTACCAACTCTAAAACATTGAACTCCATACTTTTCCTGACCTACCCCCCTTCCCGTTCGTAAGCTATATTCTCCTAAGCGGATGTAGGATTCTTCAGAGGCAGGCGGCATTGGTAAGCAGCGAGTTCGCGTGCGGTACGAATACATCACTTCCCAGCAACACCTGCGCGACTTTTGCCAGGTCATTGCGAACGCCGAAATCATCGCCTTCGATACGGAGTTCGTCTCCGAAGACACCTATCTGCCCGAGCTCTGCTTGGTGCAAGTCGCCGCGGATGGGCATCTGGGCATCATCGATCCTCTCGAATTCAGCGATCTAAGCCCCTTTTGGGAATTGCTTACGCAGGCGGGCAAAGAAACACTCGTCCATGCCGGCCGCGAAGAATTTCGTTTTATTCTGCGAGCTCTTGGTCGTCGGCCCACGAATTGGTTCGATGTGCAACTCGCGGCGGGGTTGATCGGCCTGGAGTATCCCGCTTCGTACGGCACGCTGGTGCAAAAGCTGCTTGGCAAAAGCTTGTCGAAAGACGAAACCCGCACCGATTGGCGCCGTCGGCCGTTGTCGCCGCGGCAAATCGAATATGGCTTGCAAGACGTTGTCGATTTGCAAGCGATCCGCGGCGTGCTCCATAAACGGCTGAACGAATTGGGGCGGCTCGAGTGGGCAAAGTCGGAATTGCTGGCCTGGCAGGACGACATGGAACAGTCGGAGTCGGGCGAGAAATGGCGCCGCGTCGGTGGATTGTCCGGCATGTCGCCGCGAGCCCTCGCGATTGTCCGCGAACTTTGGCTCTGGCGCGATGCCGAAGGCGAACGGCGAAACATTCCCACGCGACGTATTCTGCGTGATGATCTGCTGCTGGAACTCGCGAAACGGCAAACGTCCGATCCCAAGCGCATGCGGGCAGTCCGCGGCATGGAGCGGGGTGAAATCGTCCGTCATCTGCCGAAGATCGGCGCGTGCGTCGACAAAGCCCTCGCCATGCGCGACGACGAACTCCCCGTCACCGAACGCCGCAGCAGCCGGCCGCAACTCAACTTGCTGGGCCAATTCCTGAGCACCGCGCTGGGCAGCATCTGCCGTTCAGCCCAAGTGGCGCCAAATCTCGCTGGCACCGCGCAAGATGTGCGTGATCTGGTCGCTTATCGTCTGGATCTTGGCGGCTTTGAACCAGGCGAAAAACCACTCCTGGCCACCGGTTGGCGGGCCGAAGTCGTGGGCAGCGTGATCGACGATCTGCTCAAGGGCAATCTTGCCATTCGCATTGCCGATCCCCTTGATCACGAGCCGCTGGTGTTTGAGAAGTGTGAACCGGCGGAATAGTCACAGGATTCGGGGGTCAGAAGAAACTTTTTCGCCCCAGACGCACGATCCCCGACTCCCGCCACAAGAACACGCAAGACAAACGCCCCCCGCCGTCTTATACTGGCCCTTTTGATGACCAACCAGGACGAACCAGGGCTGTTGAGCGAGCATGAAACTGCGTGCAGGGATTGTCGGACTGGGTGACGCTTGGGAAAGCCGGCATCGGCACGCCCTGCGAGCCCTTTCCGATCGCTTTGAAGTCCGGGCTGTCTGCTGCGAAGTGGCCCACCTCGCCGAACAGGCCGCGAAGGACTTTCGCGCGGAAGAAATGGACGGCTTTCGGGCCCTCTGTGCCCGCAGCGACGTAGACGTCGTGCTCATCCTCTCACCAGCCTGGTATGGCACGCTGCCGATTCTAGCGGCCTGCGATCATGGCAAAAGCGTCTACTGTGGCGCTGCTCTCGATATCGATTCGCCCGAAGAAGCGGCAATGCTGAAAAAGCGAGTCGAAGAAGCGGGCATCGCCTTCATGGCCGAGTTTCCGCGGCGACTCGCGCCTGCCACGTTGCGATTGAAGGAACTCATTGCCACGCGCCTCGGCAAACCGCGGCTGCTGTTTTGTCATCGGCGCTCCTCCGTCGAACCCGCGGGCGGCACCCGCCGGCCGACGCGCAACTGCCCGACCATGCAGCGCGAAATGATCGAGCAAGTCGACTGGTGCCGCTATGTCGCGGGGATGGAGCCAACGTCTGTGATTGGCATCCGGCACAGCTTGACCGGCCAGCCTGACGGTGATGACTATCAAATGATGAGCCTCGATTTTTCGCCGCACGGCCAGGTCGGCGCCGGCCCTGTCGCGCAAATCAGTTGCGGCCGATATTTCCCGTCTTCCTGGCCCGAAGCCGTTTCGTTCCGCACGCCCGCTGCGTTGCAGGTTTGCTGCGAGCGGGGTATGGCGTTCATCGATCTGCCGTCGGGACTCACCTGGTTCGACGAAGCCGGCCGGCATTTGGAATCACTCGACAGCGAACGCCCCGTTGGCGAACATCTGCTGATGCAGTTTTATCGCGGCGTGACCAGCTTGCTGCGAAAGGTGAACGATCTGGAGGACGCTTATCGCGCACTGTCGGTCACCATCGCGGCCCGCGAAAGTTATTACACGGGCAAACGAATCGTGCTGCCGAATTTTGAAGAACGCGATACGTAACCATGTCCACCAAGAAAAATTCCTCTCCCGCCGTCCGCACCCATCCGCTGGCCAAGGAAGACGTCATCTGGAATGTGCCAAACGTCATCACGATGGTCCGGCTGGTGCTGTCGATCGCAGTCTTCGTCCTCATCCCACTACAGCAGTTCACTGCGGCGCTCGTGGTGTTTGTCATCGCGGCCAGCACCGATTGGGCCGATGGTTACTGGGCTCGGAAGTACGGCGAAGTGACAAAGCTGGGCCGCGTGCTCGATCCGTTCGTCGACAAGATTATCATCTGCGGCACGTACATCTTCCTCGCCGCCGAAGCGAATTCCGGCATCACCGCCTGGATGGCCACCGTCATTATGGGTCGCGAGATGCTGGTCACTGCGCTCCGTAGCGTGATCGAAGGAAGCGGCGGCGATTTTTCGGCGAAATGGGCCGGCAAAGTGAAGATGGTTGTGCAATGCATCGCCGTCGTCGCCAGCTTGCTCGTGTTGCGGCACCTGGCCATCTACCAGGACACGTTGCCCATCGAAGATTGGCTGAAGTACACGCTGCTGATTTCGGCCTGGGGGGCGATTTTGATTACGATTTATAGCGGCCTCGAATACGTGATGATCGCTGCGAAAAAACTCTAACGAGCGTCAGCGAGGCTGCTACTAGCCCGATGCGTAAGCCAGGGAGCCCCGCGAGTGATCGCCAATTCGTTCGAAAATGGTTCGTTCCCTCACACTTCCCGCTCGCATACGCGTCGGGCTCGTTCGTCGCTTCGCTCCCGCTGAATTGATTCATGATGCTCCAAGTTTACGGATCGCTGCTCCTCACGCTCTTCATCGGCGGCGTAGCGGTTTGGGGCTGGCTCAGTTGGCGGCTCTTTTTTCGGCTGCCCATTCTGCCGCGCGAACCACGTTACGACGTCCCCTGGGGACTCGTCGATCTGTTGTTGGCGTTTGCACTTTATCTGTTGCTGTCGTTTGCGGCTGTGGGGGTGGTGCGAATCGAACGCGAACCCGTGAAGGAGACAAAAGACAAAATCGTTGACGAAGTTAACGGCGTCCACTTCGAAAAGGAACTGACGCTGCACGGTTGGCGGACCATGATCGCGCTCGACAGCGGCATCAAGTTGCTGGTGATGGTTTTGGTCATCATCGTCATCGCGGTTCGTTCGCGAGCGACTGCCGTGGATTTCGGCTTGACGCTAACCAATTTCGTCGAAGATCTGCGAATCGGCGGCCTCACGTTTCTCGGCATTTATTTGCCCATGATCGCGCTGCAGGCAGCGCTCGTCCATGGCCTCGAGTGGAAGTACGACCACCCGCTGATCAAGAGTGTCACCGAGACCAAAGACTTGCTTCTCTTCACGCTCGCTGGATTAGCGGCCGCCGTTGTTGCGCCGCTGTTCGAAGAACTTGTGTTCCGCGGCCTGTTGCAAGGTTGGCTGGAGAAGCTGTTCGCCGGCCGAGCAACGGGCGAGCAGATTGTGACCGGCGGCCGCGACGACTTTGACGTTCCGGTATTCGATGCCGAAGCCGCGGCCGAACTGCACGCTGCTGAACCGAAACCAACGGCCGATTTCAATCCGTCTGCTTCGCACCATTCGCCTTCCAAGTCAAACTTGCTCGCGGTCACCCACGGCCTGAATGGTTACGAGTGGCTGGCGGTGATTTTGAGCACGCTCGTCTTTTCGCTGCTCCATTATTCGCACGGCCCCGCCTGGATTCCGCTGCTGATCTTCGGCGCGGCGCTGGGGTTCGTCTACCAGCGCACGCATCGACTCTGGCCCGGCATCTTTGCCCACATGTTGCTCAACGGCGTGACGATGTTCGGCCTGTGGGTGCAAGTGTTCGACAAATAATGCGTTTAGGTTAGCCGTGCTCTGCTGCGGTTACTGCAGCGAGTTCGGTTTCCAGCGAAACCGGTTTCGCTGCAACCAGCGTTTGAATTTGTCCGGCCAACCACACGCTGAGCAAGGTGATGCCGCAGGCAATGATGCCGACCGTGCCGAAGTGCTGCAGTTTACCGTCGGTCGCTTCGGTGATGACCACGCTCGCCAGCATCGTTCCCAGTCCGCTCGCAATGTGCTGAATCGAAGCATTTGCGCTCAGGAACGCGCCTCGTTGTTGCGGCGGCACGGTGCCGGTGATCATCGCCATCGCGGCAATCATGCGGCCTGAGTTGGTCACGATGAGCGTCGACACCACCAGCACCGCAAGTAGGGGCGACACTGCTGGCAACGTCGTCACCAGAATCAACATCAACGCCGAAATCGGTGCGATGATGCGAAACATCAGCAACTTGCCATAGCGATCGGCCAGGCGACCAACGATGGGCGAAATGATCAGCGTAAGCACGCCGCCGACGAAGTAGACCAGCGGCAAATAGGCCTTCGGCACGCCGACGTTCGCCACCAGATACGGGTTGATGAAAGGAATCACGGCGAAGCCGCCCATCATCAGTGCGCCCATTAGTGCGAAGGCTCGCCAGTTATTCACGCTTTGAAAAGTAGTGAGCAGCGATCGCAGCGGATGCACTTTCTTTTCCGTTAAGTGCCCGCGCAGTTCCGGCAGCGTGAGCGCACCGACAATGAACACCGGAATGCCGAGAGCCACGAGCGCGAGGAACGGCACGTGCCAGCCGAAGTTCTGCCCGAGGAACAAACCAAACGGCACGCCGAAGGTCGAGGCCAGCGCAAAGGCCGACATCAGCGCACCTGTTGCGCGACCGCGGCGTTCTTCGGGAAAGACGTCGCCGACGATCGCCATCGCCATGCCGCCGAGAATGCCGCCGAAGAATCCAGTCACCGCGCGAGCGGCGATCAGCAGTTGATAATTCGGCGCGAGCGCACAACAAAGTGTGCCGAGCAGAAATCCGGCGAAGAGTGTGAGAAACGCAGTCCGCCGCGAAAAGCGATCAATGAGGGCCGACGCAACCAGGCCCGCGATGCCCGCGGCAAAGGTATACGACTCAACAATCAGGCCGTATTCCCACGGACCGACATGGAGGGCCTTCATCAGCTCGGGGCCTAGCGGCATCACGACGACAAAGTCGACGATCGCGGTAAACTGCACCGAGGCTAGCACTAGCAGCACGACCCATTCCAGGCGGCTTTTGGCCGCAGCGGCGTCCGCGGGGCTCATTTCAGCGGACGACAACGCACGCGGCATCACAACTCCCGACATCCTAGTCACTTCTCTCTGCGATTCTACGCAAACGACAGCGAAAACAAAGGCGAGTCCATCCGTGACGCGCTCATATCCCAAGTCATACCGGCGAGCCGGCTACTTCTTACGACAAAATTTGGGGCAGCGGGTTCGCCGGAACTTTTGCGCAGAACCGCAGAGCAAGTACGCGATTAATGGAGAAGCCGTTAAAGTAAGCACCAAAGGTGCTGAAAACTCGGCCCGTAATCAAATATCTGCCACGCAGTGGCGAACTGTTCTGGGCGAACTCTCCTTGGTAATGCGGCAGTAAGTAATCTCCATGAGTTGGAAAGTGCGGATTATCGCCTTCGCTGCGTGCGGAATATTGTTTTGCTGCGCGATGAGCGCACTCCTTGAGAAACTCGCTGAGGCCCCCATGAGTTGAAGGGGCATTCCGCCGCAGTGAACACTCTCGCCTTCGCTCCCCAATCCGAAGTGCTTGTGTCGGGTGGAACCGATGGAATGCGGCTGTGGTCCCTCCGCGACGGGAAGGAGTTGGCGTCGCGTGGATTTTGCACGGAGCGTGTCCAGTTTGTCGACGATAACCACGTGTTTATTGCAGACACGAGCGAGGGATTGATTCTTTGGGATCGACGTAACCAAAGCTCGGAGCCTATTGTCGCGTGCAGTTCGAGGCGAGTTGTCGCAGACATCTCTCCGTCAGCAACAATCGCTGTCGCCGCATTTTGTGAGAAACCCTCAGCTGCGGGGGACCGACCGTCAGCGTGGGACATTGAGGTGTGGAAACGAGATCCGGACTGGCAACGAGCATTTGTTTTGCAAGGACATCGGGGGCACGTCATCAGCTTGAAGATTCACCCCAGCGAGTTGAGTCTCTTGTCACAGGCAAAGGACGGAACCTATCGATCGTGGGACTTGAAAGACGGAACGCCGATTGCCGTGAGCGGCGAAGTGATCGATCAGCAGCGCATGCTTCTTGGCTGGTTTTCCGAAGCGCGCAGTGGACTCGCGTTCACAGCGGACGGAACGCTTGCCCTCTGCGGATCAGGGCTGTATGAGTTTCCATCACTCAAGAAGGTAGGGACACTCGACTTTGACCGGAAGAATGCTGCCTGCACGGTTGCCGTGTCCCATGATGGAGCGTGGTTTGCAACCGGCCATCGTGACGGCACGGTAGCGTTGTGGGATTCAAAGACTCAGAAGCAAGTAGCGTCGATGAAAGCTTTGAAAAACGGTAGCGCGGTGCACGCGGTTTGCTTTTCGCCGGACGATTCTCGCCTGGCGACTGCTGGCTACGGACTCGTCCCAGGATTTGCGGCCTTACGTCAGAAGGTTGACCCCAAGGATACGACCGTGCGTTTGTGGCGTCTCAAGTAGCAGCGACGCTTCTTTCGGCGAGAAAAAATTCAACTGGGACCGAGAGTTCCCGTCACCGCCGACTTGACAACCAAGCCGGCGATAGTGTACAATATTACACAAGTAGATCGGCTTTTGCCCACCAAGTCATCTGCATGCACAAGACGTTGCGATTGCGGGACAGCGCCAGTTTCCCAATCTTGTATGCTGCGCCACTTGGTGTGCAAAGCCCAAGCAGCCCGAGCAAGGCTTCACTGCCGAAAAATCTTTTCATCACAACCACTGACGCTTGGGAGGCATCGTGTGGCTGGTCGCTGCTGCGCGGTTCGCGAGAGAGGCTGTAAAAGAGAATGGCTGTTATCAGCGCGCTCGACGGCTGAAATAACTAGGCAATCAGGCCGTTATCAGATGGCCGAAAGTGTTATCAAGGTTTTCGCTCGATTTGCAGCAAGTTACTTCACACTTGCGACTTATGACTTTTGTTATCGCGCAGAAAATGTTATCGCCCCATCCGCCGCAATGGGGGCGACGGCACCGATCAGGATGTGCCGTTGGATGCTTGATACTGCAGGCGCGTTGGGCAGCGGAATTTGCTGTCGCTTGTTCCGCTGCTTGGGAATTGCCGACGCAACTTCAGGCAACGGGTGCGTACTACCACGGTCCGCGGATCGGGTAGACGCCGAGCTGGTCGGTGTGGCTGGGCCACAGCGGGGTCGGCAGGATTGGCGAACCGCCGTAGCCGGCGCCGGGCATGTAGTCTCGATGGAATTGGTGATAGATGGGCACCATTTCCGATTGCGCGACACCCCAGCTCCAGCTGTTGTGCATCACCGCGGTGGGCGGCACGACAAGCGCGACGGGCTGGCCATACGACGTGTTCGCGTATGGTCCATGCCAGGGGCGTTGGGCCGAGTAATAACGCGCGATGCGATCGGCGCGCAGGTGGGGGCCAGCGGCTTCACATTGGCCGCTGGTCGTAAGCAAGGCAATGCCGACGGCGAGCAGCAGCAGCCAAGGCTGCAGCGACAGTACTTTCACGGGAATATCCTCCGGGGGGACGAAGGTCAGTTGCTAGTTGACTGTTCAAAGTTTGTCGTTTGTCGTTCGCAGCAGTTTGCTACGAACTTCAAGCTTCAAACTGCGAACTTTGAATTTGATTTACCAAGACCAATTCGGCAGGATGCTAGTGCCGTACTTCACGTGCGTGCGGGTTAGACCTTGGCCGCCGTTGTAGTAGCGGTGATAGGTCCGGTGGTGGTGGTGCATGAACTCATGGGGCATGAGTGGTTGGTACGTGATGTACGTGTGACCGACGTGGGGCGGAACTGGCCGGGGAGAAACATACAATTCCGCGCCGACGCCGCCGCAAGTTGGCGGTACGTAGTAGTTGTAAAACAGATCGGGCTGGCCGTACCAACGATATTGGCAATCGCCGTTGCTGCAAGTGCGGCAGCCACCGTAGCCTGCATAATAGTGATGGCCGATGGGGTGATGGGGCGCGCCGTGACCGCCGCCATGTTTGCCGTGCAGGTGCACGCCATGCGGGCTACATCCATCAGGGCCGCAGCTGCCGCCAAAGTGAAACGCCTCGGCGTGAGCGGCGGCCGCTGCGAGCGACAGCCCGGCCACAGCCAGGGCAAGCGTGGTGAGAGAGCGCAACATCGTCGACTCCTTCCGACAGCAAATGCGAACTGCTGGAGCCGGTGGGCAACTTCATGTTGCCGCCGGCGGCAGTGGGGTGGGAACGGTGCGGTGTTCAGGCGGGACGGAGTTGGCCTGCGGGCTGCGTGCCACTGGCTTTGCCGGCGTCAAATTACGAGGAGAGTCCTCAATTCGACGCCAGCGGAGCGAGTGGCAAACAGAGCGGGGAACCAGTCCGTAGGGAATTTCTCGGCGAGGACGCAACGCAACGATGAATCATTATGCGCCATGCGAAACAACTGCAATTGTGGGGGTAGGCAGCGCCCGCAACATCGTCAAATCCAGACTTCAAGCGCGCCCGCAAAGTCGCTATACTCAACGCAGTTTAAAGGTGAGCGGAACACTAGCCCGACGCGTAAGCGAGGGAGGCCCCGCGAAGCGATTTTCCAAGTCGCTCGACGCTGTCGGCCCCTCACCCAGCCCTCTCCCCTGAGTACAGAGGAGCGGGAGTAGGATTCGAACTGATAAGACAATAACTCTCCCGGTTTGACGAAGTAAAGGAGTACGAATTGACCGCCAAGGCTGCTGCGAGCGCTCAGAAGTCGCTCGATTTCGACGCGACTGAATCGGAAGACTTCGTCAACAAACGGGCCGCGAAAAACGGCGAGGTCAATGGCGCCGAAAACGGCCATGGCGAGGACCATCCCACCGAGTCGAAGGGCAAACGCCGCTCGACCGCCGAGGCGATGGCGACTAAGCAGAAAGAGATCTCGGTCAGCGAATTCTTTGCCAAGAACCGCCACTTGCTGGGCTTCGACAATCCGCGCAAAGCATTGCTCACTACGGTTAAGGAAGCTGTCGACAACTCACTCGACGCCTGTGAAGAGGCCGGCATTGTCCCCGAAATTTGGGTGACCATCGAACCGACGACCAACAGTCGCTACAAGGTCAGCATCCAGGACAACGGCCCGGGCATCGTCAAAAAACAGATCCCGCTGATCTTCGGCAAACTTCTCTATGGCTCAAAGTTTCACCGCCTGCGGATGAGCCGCGGACAGCAGGGTATCGGCATCAGCGCGGCCGGCATGTACGGCGTGCTTACGACCGGCAAGCCGGTGAAGATCATTTCGAAAACCGGCGCGAAAAAACCGGCCCACTATTTCGAACTGCAGATCGACACCAAGCGCAATCATCCCGAGATCATCAACGGCAAGGGGGAAGGGGTCGACATCGAAGCCGGCGAAAAGGGACACAAGCAACTCGAAGAACAAGGGATCGACTGGGCCACACATTATCCGGCGGAAGAAGGCAAAGAGCCGCAGGAAGTGAAGAACGGCACGCGCGTCACGATTGAACTCGAAGCGAAATACGTGCGGGGTCGCGGCAGCGTTGATGAATATCTTGAGCAAACGGCCATTGCCAACCCGCACGTCACCATCCATTACAAAGACGCCGAGGGGCAAGAGACGCACTACAAGCGATCAACCACCGAACTCCCCGCCGAGCCGAAGGAAATCAAGCCGCATCCGTACGGCGTCGAATTGGGCCGGCTGATGACGATGCTTCAGGACAATAGTTACAGTACGATCACGCAGTTTTTGACGGAATCGTTTTCCCGCGTCAGCAGCGCGGTGGCTAGCAATATTTGCGAAACGGCCAAGATCAGCTCGCGGGCACATCCCAAGCGGATCGGCCGTCAAGAAGCTGATGCACTTTATCAGGCAATTCAAAACACGAAGATCAGTGCGCCGGCGACCGATTGCTTGTGTCCCATCGGCGAGCCATTGATTTTGAAGGGTCTGGCGCATGTGGTGCCCGGCGAATTCTACACCGCCGACACGAGGCCGCCGGCTGTGTATCGCGGCAATCCATTTCAAATTGAAGTGGGGCTGGCCTTTGGAGGTGTTTCGAGCGCGCAAAAGGTTTCGCTCGACGCTTTGCAAACTTTCTTGGCTGAAAGCGATGCGCGCACGATCCGGCAGTTCCTGATGAACACCTTTGACGGAGTCGGCGGCGACGGCGCGGATAAGATCATCGAAGAAGCCAAGATCGGCACGCGACAGAGCCCCGGCAAGCTCGACAAAAAAGAGATTGTTCAGTTGCACGCGGCGATGAGGAACGTGAATCTGAGCGAAGGCCAGACGATGCAGGTCATGCGTTACGCCAACCGCGTGCCACTGCAATTTTCGATGAGTGCCTGCGCGATTACCCAGGCGGTGATGAGCACGAACTGGCGAGCCTATGGCCTCGCGCAGAGCCGCGGCGGTTTGCCTACCGGCCCGGTGAGCGTAATGGTGCACATGGCCAGCGTCTGGGTGCCGTTCACGAGTGAATCGAAAGAAGCGATTGCCGGCTATCCGGAAATTCAAAAGGAACTTCGCCTCGGCCTGCAAGCGGTTGGCCGACGGCTGCAGATGTATCTCAACGCTCGCAACAAGGTGAAACAAGAGGGCGAACGCCGCAGCATCTTTTTGCGTTACTTGGGTGAAGTCGCTGGCGCTGTCGGCGAGATTCAAGACTTGAACGACAAGAAGAAGACCGAGCTTTATGAGCGGCTCCTCGGCGTGGCGAAGAAGAAAACTTCGGAGGCCGATATGAAGCTCGACAACCGAGGCAAAAAGATCATGGCCGAAGAAGACCCGCTCGCGGGCGACGATAAAGTGCTGATCGTGCCGCAGGATGATGCGGCCAAATAGGTCTGTATCCCGGCAATTCTCCAACGATTCAACATTTCGCATAACAATCTACGATGGCCAAGAAAACTTCCTCCCGCGCAAACGAAAAACCCTCTGCCCCCGTCGTTCTTTCCGCCAAGGACAAAAAGACACTCGGCTCGTTGCGGGAACTCGCGACGAAGGTCGAAGCGTTTGCTGAGCGGAGCAAGCCGCCGTTTCTCGATATTCGTTCTCGGTCGCTATCGAACGTGTCGTTCAACAAGTCGCGGAAGATTCTCGAGCTTGGCAAGTCGACCACGCAGCGTGAGTTGTTCAACCTCTCGCAAGCCAAGGCGTACATGCAAACGCTGCTTGTGGGCAGCGGCTGCAAGCGGTTGCTCGAACAGGGAAAAACGACGAGCCTCCGGGGTTTGTACTACATGCTGCTGCACACCATTAAAGGAACGAAGGACGAAAAGACCTTTGATGATCAGAGCGAATCCGACGCGATGATTGAGGACATGGAAATCATCCTCGCCGCGATGCGCGAAGAGTTGCATCTCTATGCCAAAAACGCCGGCGCGATGGTCGGCAATATCACATTGGTTGACAGCGGCGATGAAATCGATTGCACACGCATGGGGAGCGGCGGCTACTCGATTCCGTCGATCGTCGAACCAGAAATCGTGCAGTTCAAGAAATGCAAAGCCGAGTTCATCCTGCACGTTGAAAAGGACACGGTTTGGCGCCGCTTCAACGAAGATAAATTCTGGGTCAAGCACAACTGCATCCTGACGCACGGTGGCGGTCAACCGCCCCGCGGTGTGCGGCGGATGTTGCACCGACTGCACAACGAACTTAACTTGCCGGTGTACTGCGTGCTCGATAACGATCCCTGGGGATACTACATCTACAGTGTGATCAAGCAGGGCTCGATCAATCTGGCCCACGAATCGGCCCGCATGGCCATTCCCGATTGCCGTTACTTAGGATTACGTAGCCGCGACTATGAGCGCTGCGATCTGTCGAGCGATGTGCAGATCAAGCTCAATGATCAAGACATCAAACGCGCCAAGCAGATTGCTGACTATCCATGGTTCAAGCATAAACCAGCCTGGCAGAAGGAAATCGACCTGATGCTGAAGAACGGCTTCAAGTTGGAAGTTGAATCATTGATCAGCAAAGACATTAGCTACGTCACGGAAGAGTTCGTGCCGGCGCGGCTTGAAGAAGAAGACTTTCTCGACTAAATCTTCGCCAGCCCAACTCATTTTTTCTGCAACGCGTACTCGATGGTCATTGTCGGCAGATCGACGATCGTCGAATTTTCCAGAACATCCAAGCGGATGTTCTGCGTGTGCTTGCCGCCGGATTTGCTCGCGGCGACGGGCACCAGGCAGGAGCCGATAAACTTATCCGGCATTGCTCCGTTGTGGTCGTACACTTCCACAATCAGCCCAGCCCCTTCGGAGTAGTCGAACTCATAGTCGCGTTTCTCCCACGCCACAGCGGTCATGTTGCTGCCGTGTAGGGTCTTGTGCGAACGGCCCGCGTGGCTGATTTGAATGTAGGGGTCCGGGTTGGCGCGATTGCCGCTGACATAGGGCACAGTCGTGTCGACCGCTGGAAGCTGCTTGATCACTACCGACTTCACGATCAACTTGCCATTGGTGAACTGCGGCCGTTGCCG
This sequence comes from uncultured Pirellulaceae bacterium, assembly GCA_964394305.1. GTDB lineage: Bacteria > Planctomycetota > Planctomycetia > Pirellulales > Pirellulaceae > Anatilimnocola. The sequence goes on along the minus strand of CAYMWL010000012.1, from coordinate 85,306 downwards.
TTCGACAATCGCCAAATACTCTGACGAGATCGACCATTGGTGCAACGCCGCACAGCGATCGGGAATGAACGGATGCGTGGCGCCCGATTGGCGAATGTGGCTCATGATTTTGACAAATGGTTCTTCCCGCAATTTGAATTGATTCTTCAAAACCAGATCGGCGTCAAAATCGGGGTGTGACGGGTCGAATAACGAATTGTCAGGCTTCGTTTGGTGGATTAAACGAAGCAGCGCTTGCTTAGCAACGGCCAAGTCGCCGCCCACGCACAACAGGCCGGCGCGGTCCGCTGAAAACTCCGATTCGCGAAACCAATGCAATAAGGTCCCGACCGCAGCGTGCGCGACAAATTGTTCTTTGAAGCTTGCGCTTTCGCCACGGTTGCCGACAATCGAACCAACTAACGCCCGACCGAGCAAGTGTGTCTTTAGATGCTTGCATTTCAGATGCCCGAGCTCGTGACCGACAATGAACCTCAGTTCTTCAGGCCGCTTCTCGTACAAATCGAGCAAGCCCGAGGTGAAAACTAGTGTGTGTGGTTCACGCAGCCCGGCGACGTAAGCATTCGGCTCCGAACTTCCCTGGATATGTACTTTCGGCGGCTCGACTTGCAACGCAGCAGCACACTCCTTCACCATGGCAAGAATGGGAGCGCCGCGCAGTTGATCGGAAATGTCGATCGACTCATTGGCGAGTCGCGCGACCATCGGCGCGTCGACCAGATTCTGCCCCAAACCGATCAGCGATTTTAAGAGCGGCCATTTCGCGACATCGCCGCCCGGGGTCAGATTGTCGAGATGATGAAAGTAAAACTCATCTTCCGTTGTCATTAGATCGTAGGGCGTGACGTAGGCCGGAATCATCCGCTTCGTTCGGACCGTGCCAGGCTTAATAACGGGCGGCGTGTCCGCCACCGGTTTAAGCACGGTGGTCGCGTTCGATGCCGGCGGCGAAGAGCCGCCGCAGCCTGCTAGAAATCCGAGCGAGGGTAACGCCAACAGCAGAAAGACTCGATTCATCTCAGCACCACAAACGAGCGGCTCGACAACCCGAAGTGCGATATTCTACCCCCCAGAGCTACGAAAAATCAAATCGCAGTTGCTAAGCCACAATTTCCCGAATCACCTTGCCAGCCACATCGGTTAGCCGAAAGTCTCGCCCCGCATATCGATAAGTGAGTTTTTCGTGATCAAAACCAAGCAGGTGCAGAATGGTTGCATGCAAGTCATGGGCGCTCGTCGGCTTGTCGACTGCTTTGAAACCAAACTCGTCAGTAACACCGTAGGCCTGACCACCCTTGATGCCGCCGCCAGCGAGCCACACGCTGAAGCCGTAGTGATTATGATCGCGACCAAGCTTAGATTTCCCGTCGCCGGTTAATTCGACTGTCGGTGTACGGCCGAATTCGCCGCCCCAGATGATCAGTGTTTCGTCGAACATGCCGAGTCGTTTGAGATCGGTCATGAGCGCGGCGATCGGCTTGTCGATCTCACCGGCCAGTTTGCGATGAGCTCCTTCGATGTTGTCGTGATTGTCCCAAGGTTGACCAGCGCCATGCCACAACTGCACATAGCGGACGCCGCGCTCGAGCAGCCGACGCGCAATCAATGTCTGCCGGCCGTGCACATGGTCGCCATACGCCGCACGGGTCTCCGCAGTTTCTCTATTCAAGTCAAACGCATCGGCGGCTTCAGTCTGCATGCGAAAGGCGAGTTCGAACGTTTGGATCCGTGCATCGAGACGAGCATCGAGCCGCTGCGCGCGGTGCTCGGCGTTCAATTGTGCGAGCAGGTCAAGTTGTCGCCGCTGCGTTGCGGTCGTCGCATGCGGATGGGCGATGTTTTCGATCAGTTTCGCTAGTTGCTGGTGTTTGCTGTCGATGAACGTTCCTTGAAAAGCACCAGGCAAAAACGCACTCTGCCAGTTTTCGGCATCCTTGATCGGAAAGCCGCCCGGGCACATTGCCACGAATCCCGGCAGATTCTGATTCTCTGTGCCGAGACCATACAGCACCCACGAACCAACACTGGGCCGCGGCTGCACCGAGTCGCCGCAGTTCATGAGCATCAGCGACGGCTCGTGATTTGGAACCTGCGCATACATCGAACGAATCACTGCGATATCGTCGGCATGCTGCGCCGTTTGGGAGAATATCTCGCTGATTTCCAGGCCGCTGTCGCCCGACTTCAGAAACTTGAACGGCGAAGGAAATGCCGCGCCGGTCTTCCGTTCGGTACGCAAGGTTTCGGGCAGCGTCTGACCGGCGTACTTCGCCAAGGCCGGTTTCGGATCAAACGTATCGACGTGAGACGGACCGCCATTCAGAAAGAAATGAATAACACGCTTCGCCTTGCCGGCAAAGTGTGGCGGCTTTGGCGCGAGCGGGCCGGAAGCTTCGGCAGCGTGCGCTTGTTCACACGTATCGCTCAGCAGACCAGCCAGACCGAGAGCGCCGAGCCCCAAACCGCTTCGCTGCAATACTTCGCGTCGAGTGAGTGGAAACATGATCGTCGCCCTGATGGTTGTCGAGAGGAAACCAACAAATCGTGCCGCTATTCGTCCTGTTTCTTTTTATTCTTCTTTTTTCCTTCGCCACCGGCCATCGGCAAGTTGGCAGCGTTCGTCTTAGGCAACATCGCGGCCAGTTCCTTTTTCTGGGTAGCATGTTCAGCAACTCCCGCGAGGTTTTTGTATTCCAGCGGATCGCTCGCGCTGTCGTATAGTTCCTCTTCGCCGTTCTGATATTGAATGTAACGCCATCCCTCAGTGCGCACGGTATGGTTTTGCAGGCCATGTGTGGTGATGGCCGGATGCTTCCATTCCGCGGCAGGATTCTTGAGCAGCGAGGTAATCTCGCGACCATCGAGATGTGCTGGCAACGGCAAGCCCGTCAGCGAACAGATGGTGGGATAAATGCAACTGTAATCAACGGTTCGCCCACACACGCTGCCAGCCTTTGTAACGCCCGGCACGCGCCAGACCAACACCGTGCGCGTCGGCTCCTCCCACAGAGCGAATTTCCGCCAGTGCGATTTTTCACCGAGGCTCCAACCATGATCGCTCCAGAGAACCACGATGGTATTGTCACGATAAGCGGATTTCTCCAAGCCAGCGAGCAGGCGGCCGACTTGCGAATCGCAAAACGCGATTGTGGCGAGATATGCCTGAACCGCTTCCTTCCAGCGTCCTGATTCGACGATCTTCGCATGATCGCCTTGCGGACCCGCCATCTTGACGCCTGCAGGCGGCACATCGCTTAAGTCGTCGGCGGCATGCGGCGGCAACTCGATCGATTCGAGCGGAAATTGGTCATACCATTTCTTCGGCACGCTGAATGGCATATGTGGCTTGACGAGACCGACCGCGAGAAAAAATGGCTTGTCGTGCTTCTTGTTCAATTGCTCCAAGCCGTAGCTGACCACTTGATAGTCGGGCATTTCCTCGTCGCTACTCGCCAGCGGATAAAACTGAATACCGCCGACGCCTGTGTCCTTGGCATCCGGATGTTTCCGCAGATTGCCGCTACCAGCAAAGTAATCATCCCAATGCCCGCCGCGATCGTTGGGACCATGATAGATCTTACCGCAGCCAAAAATGCGATAGCCGTTCTTGGCCAGGTGCGAATTGAGGAGGATCTCTTCTCTAATGCCCGGCCGCCAATTTTGGCCGTTGAGATAACAGCCTGTGGTGCTCGGCCGCTGCCCCGACATGAGCGCAGCCCGCGAAGGATTGCAGGCCGGCGCCAAGCAATATGCCTTCGTGAAAGTGACTCCCTGAGCCGCGAGTTTGTCGATGTGCGGCGTTTTGGTTTGCTTGTTACGGCCGAGATGCCCCACCCAATGGTTGAGGTCGTCGATGGCGATGAACAACACGTTCGGCCGATTGGCTGCTTGGGCTTCAGCGCCAGCGCGCTCGATCAGGTGCACCATCAGGGCCAGAATGAAGAGGAATCGCCAACTCATCGAACACCCCGCCTCAAGTACGAAGATAACGCGCTGTCATTGTGAACCGCCGCCACCTCGATTGCCACCCGGCAGCGTCGCCGCGCAGGGTGATTTGATAACACTTTCGGGCCCGTGTATGCAGTGAGTAAGTCCTATTCAGGAATAACCTTGCGACAAGATTGTCAAAAAGTTTGATAACGACTCGTCCTGAATTTCGATCGACGAAAATCGCGGCAGGTCCCTTGCATAAAAGACTTTACGAGTGACCAGCGCGAAAGCCGTTGAAAACGCCGTATAACAGGCCTGAGCGCTCTGTATAACAGCTGAAGCGCCAGTGAATAGCCTGCTGATAACCATAGGATCGTACCTTGATAACCAGTGATAACACCTACTGCGGCGCCGCGAGGCACATTACCGAGCGCGCAGCATCGATCACCTCTAGAACTGCATAGCTCTAGGGTGAGTTGTTGATTTGGTGGACCTGTCACACTGTAACTAACGGTCGCACCACGTGTCTGTGTGATCGTTTGTTCATTATCGTGCGAGGCGAGTGTTTGTCAACTGCTGGCCGATGAAGAAACTGATTCTTCGCGAGGCTCTTCGCTTGCCTGAGTCCCATTCGACACGCCAGGGCGTTGAAATCAGCGAACCATTGCTGCCCGCAATTCGCGGCAACCCCAGTGGGTCTTGGCTTGGAAAGAATGACCGCCGTGTTTTGACCAGTGCCAAACGCGTCCTGCGAAAACAAGACGCTCTCTGATCTCACCTGCACATGATGTTGAGCGTCGCCACCAAATGCGGGCACGATGCGATTTAAATCTTCGTCCGAAAGTCCATACGCGATCAACTGCTTGTTTTGGTACAGGTGATTTTCCGAGACTCGTGTCACACGAAATAGCGAACCGCGTTTTCAAACACCGCCAAACCATCACCACGTTCGTGCTGTTCGCGCGTCCAGCGCGGATGATGTGTCGGATCGATGTGCCGTTCCGGATGTGGCATCAAACCGAAAACGCGGCCCGTATCATCGCACAGGCCAGCCACATCGCGCTGAGCTCCGTTCGGATTCAACGGATACGGTAGCAAACCTTCTGCCGTGCGGAAAATGTTTTGCAAACTGCCGTCGCGCGGCTGATCGTACCGCAACGTCAGTTGTCCAGCCGCATCAAGCGCATCGAGCGTGGCCGCATCGCGGGCAATGAACTTTCCTTCGGCATGTGCGATCGGCAGATACATCGACTCGATGCCTTGTAAGAACACACATTTGGAGCTGGCGGTCCGCAACCAGATCCAGCGGTCTTCGAACTTGCCACTGTCGTTCAGCGTCAACGTCGCCTGCGGCTCATCGGCGCGATCGGGCAACAAAATGCCCGACTTGATCAGGATCTGAAAGCCGTTGCAAATGCCCAGAATCAATTTGCCCGCGGCGCGGAATTCCTGCAACGTGTCGCGCAGGTGATGGCGAATCTGGTTGCCGAAAATCCGTCCCGCCGAAATATCGTCGCCGTAGCTAAAGCCGCCCGGCAGCGCCAGGATTTGAAAGTCGGCCGCTAGCGCAGGCCGTTCCAGCAGGCGGTTTAGATGCACCACTTCCGGCCGGGCCCCCGCTGTTTGAAAGGCAAAGGCAGTTTCCTGATCGCAGTTGCTCCCGGGAGCCCGCAGAATCAAAACGCGCGGCGTGGCCATCGACCTTCCTTACCAAGGAACCATGGAAATTGCACAACTCGTAGCCTAGCAAAACGGCGAAATTTCGATAGGGCGGGCGTCTGCTCCCGTCTGCTCCCACGAATCGCGCTTGCGCGATTCGCCCGCGGACCGCCAATTGCCAACTCGTGAAAATGTTGTACACTTACCCGTACCTCTTCGGGCGGCTAGCTCAGTTGGTTAGAGCACCATGCTCACACCGTGGGGGTCGCAGGTTCGAATCCTGTGCCGCCCACTAAAGCGACTCCTTCGCGAGTCGCTTTTTTCGTTTGTCCGGTTATTCCGAAAAGCAGTTGCTGCCCATCTTTCACCAGTGGCGAGAGTTCAAACGGTCACAATTTGGGTTGCCAGGCCGCCGCGGCTGGAAAGAACGGTCACTTCAAAGTTGCGGCGCGGCGGCCGCTTGAATTCGAATTCCATTTCGTAGTTGTCGGTGGGGCTGGGACCTGGGGCCATCACGACCATTTGGTTGCCAAAATAAGCCCGCAAGACTGGCCTGGGTAAATCACCAAACTCATCACCGGACGCGTTGACGTTAGCAAACAGCGTGAATTTCTTTCCGCTGATGGTCGGTGTAAGGCCACCCACATTATCCGTGCTGAGACCGGGAAACTTCCGCTCCGTGCGAAACTGCAGGTAGCACGCATCTGTGTAAGCCGCGAGATCGCGCATCAAGCCCTGCAGAAATCCGCCCAAGGCAAAGGGAGTGGCAATTAACCCCTTGGACCGAATGAACGCCACATATTCGACCTCCTGTGCAACGGTTCCGCTGCCGGTGACGGGCGAACTGCGGTCCAGGGTCGGAATCGCAAAGCCAGCTTGGCCTCCGTGGGGGTCGCCTTTGTAACGAGAGACAAGTCGCAAAGACCAGGTGAGATTGCGCAGCACCGATTCAAAAATCGACGACAACGTGACACCAACCACCGAGGCAAACAGCTCAATCAGCGCATCACTATGCAGTGAGTATTCCCATACGCCGCGAAACAGTAGCCCAATCGTGCCGCGAATGGCCACGCGAATCTGCCGCGCGAATGAAACGGCAAAGCCCAAGCCAATGTCTTCAAAGCCATCGAGATCGTCTTCACGAGCCGGAAAGTCTTCCGGCTCAAAGACAAAGCCCACGGTTTTGTCGACCAGGCCGCAGATTAAATCGGTCAACGATTGAAAGCTCATGCGGCCGTCGGAGTTGGTCAACGGATTGGCAATGTTGGTTTGCGACACCTGCGAACGCAAGTAACCGTCGAGCACCATCACGACCTGACACCGAAATTGACGAGCCAACGGGATCAACTTGGGATCCATGGGCGAAGGATTTTGGTTATTGTCGTCGAACTTTCGGTAGCTGCTCCGATCGTTTACCCATTCATGCAGTTTACCCGGCACCAAACCGCCGGGCATTTCGGCCCAAGCCCACCATTTGCGGCCGCCAATGCTCTTCAAGAGCTTGACGAGTTGCGTCTTTTGAGGCACCAGCAGGTTAACGAGTAAATCCTTAACTTTCGTTTCCGCGCTACCTGCAGATGTGAGACTGCGCAACAATTTTTTCATCGTGCCGATGGCTTCACTGATGATGTTGAGGTCGCCCTTTTTCCCCGCGAGTTCGATAAGTTCGAAAATGGAGTCAGCCACGATGTCGATTCGGTCAGACACATTCGTGGATGGGCCAAGCGTGCCAATCAAGGAAGTGAGCTCAACCGCCGAATTAATGGCCGCGACTGGTCCCAGTTTCAGGGGCGAAGGAAAGCTATTGCCTAGCGCATCCTGGAAGAACTTGACGATCTTCTCCCAAAAATCAGCCAGCGTTTCCGCGGCTTTTCTCAACGCCTCGCCAATCCCTTCAGCGGCGCCGTTGATAGCGTCGACAAAGGCTGCAATCAAATCCTTTAATATCTCGCCAACGAGCTTGGCGAGTTTTTTGAGCGACTCTTTGCTGAAAATACCGGCTGCACTTGCCGGATCGTTGAAAAATCCCTTAATAAATTCGACGTTTGAGTCAACAGTACCGAGAACTTCTTCGATGGTCGCCATGGCAAGTCACTTTTTAAACATCGTGAGGGAATCAAGCTAAATGGACAAGTCTTGGCCGCCAGCGCCCGTCGCGTCCACGCTATATGTTTGCGTCGCCGAATTGAGGTTGATGACGATGGTGGCAGGCGCGGTGAGGTCGATGTTGTGTGTGCGCAGGAGTCTGCTGCCATCACTCGACCACAGGATTACGACGCGCTTTCCTGCCGCCAGGCTGCGAAGATCCTGGTTCAGCGGCGGGAGGGCAAACAAGAGTCCTGTATTCACTCCGGGCAAATCGGGAGTGTAGTTCGACGTTGGCTCGTGCCCTACGATTTTCAAAATGACCGTGGTATTTGTGTTGTTGACAATTTGACACTGATGTGCAGTTTGGGCCATGAATCAGTTCCTTTGCTAAGTCGCTTAGTAATCATGTCAGGGTGCGCTTGCCGATGCCGTATTGCGGGGGGTTCTACCACAATTTGCATGGGAGTCAAGCTTTCGAACATTACAAGTGAACTTGCTGATCCAGATTTTGTTATTCATCAACGTGTCCTCGTTCCCGCCATGCCCAGCGGTACAGATTTCGGCTGTCGACATAACCCCGTCACTGCTCGTGCTGCCGAGGACCACCACGATCAAGTGATCGTTGCCGCGCTGGCCACTCGAGACGAGGCAACTGCCGGCCGCTTTCGTCGTGCCCGTTTTGATGCCGTCGTAGCCCTCGATCTCCAGCAATCGGTTGGTGTTGTTCCAAACATGTTGCCGCTTCGCACCCTCGGCGTCTTCGACTTCGCACTCATAACGGCGCGTCTGCACGATCTTGCGAAACAGTTCGTGCTGCATCGCCGTCCGCGCGATGTGCGCCAAGTCGCGTGGACTGGCATGATTCTTTCCCAAACCATGCGGATCGAAGTAGCGAGTTTTCTTAAGTTTCCACTCCGCGGCCTGGCGATTCATCTGAGCCACAAACGTTTCCGCGGCAGATTCCGGATCACCTTCTTGGTGATAATGCATGCCACAGTGATCCTCAAACGCGGCCGCGACATCGTTGCCGGACGGCGGCAACAAGCCGTGCAATAAATCCCGAACCAGAATCCGGTCGCCGGCTTGAATCTTCGCGGACGAGCCCGTGGTTTTTGCCGCCGCTTCGGAAACAACGACCGTTTGCTCGAACAGATCGGGAACTTTCCGCTGCAGATCGATCACGAGCCAGGCCGTCATGATTTTGGTCGTGCTGGCCATGACGAGCGGTTCGTTCTCGTGATCACCCCAGAGAAACTTTCCCGTTGCTCCTTCGACAATCGCCCATCCTTTGGCCGAGACAAACGGCGAGCCGTTCAGACGATCTGGCTTGCTCTTGGCGGGCAATTCTTCCGCACGAAGCGAGTTGGTAAGCGCCAAAACTGCTGCACCGATGATTGATCCACCTGTCTTGAAAAATCTGCGTCGTGTGAGGATCTGCATCAATTTCACTTTCCATAGAATCGCAGTTCGGAGCAGCGGGATTATCCGCAGCATCGTGCAGGAAAGCTGGTAACCGCAAGCCTTATTTCTCCCAACGAAGCCTGCGTCGTTAGCACCCCCTGGGCAAAACCGGCTCCTTGGGTGAATAATCGCGGCCATGCATAACTTCGCCCGCGAGAACCTGACTTACGATCCGATTCATGGCTATCTGCCGTTTGTCTCCGGCGCCGATCTGCCCGCCGGTGAAATTGCTGAGCGGCAGTTAATCGATCATCCCTGGCTGCAGCGGATGCGGCAGATTCATCAGTTGCAAACGGCTTGGTGGGTCTTTCCCGCTGCTGAACACACTCGCTTTCCGCACGTGCTCGGTGCGATGCATCTCGGCAGCCGCGCCATCAGCGGCCTGTACGAAAGTTTGCAAATTGCCTGTAGCGATACGCCCAGCCGCGGTCTGGTCGAGTGCACCGTGCGACTCGCGGGCTTGTTGCACGACGTTGGCCATGGCCCTTTCGGTCATTTTTTTGACGAGCATTTCTTGAAAGGCTTTGGTCTGACGCACGAGTCGCTCGGCGCGGCGATCATTGAGCGCGAATTAGGCAACTTGATCCGCGGCATCCGCCGCAATCCGTATTCAGAATTGCAAGCCGGCGAAGAGATCAACCCGGCATACATCGCCTGGTTGATTCAAAGGCCGAAGGGGGCGAACGATCTCGCCGACAAACCGAAATGGCTGCAGTTTCTCCGCGGCCTGCTCAGCGGCATCTATACCATCGACAACATGGACTTCGTCCTGCGCGATGCGGCCCTTTCCGGCTACAGCAAGCAAGCCTTCGATCTCGATCGACTGCTGCACTACAGTTTTTTCAGCGAACGGGGCCTGACGATTCATGACCGCGGCAGCGACGCGCTGGTCCGCTTCATGACCGTCCGCGCCGAACTCTTTCGCAACATCTATTACCATCGCACCGTGCGGGCGATCGACTTCTCGCTGCGCGATTTGTTTCTCGAAAGCAAACAGTGGCTGTTTCCCGGCAATCCGCTGGAACATCTCGACGACTATCTGTATTTCACCGAGGCCACGCTCTGGTCCGACGTGCAGAGGTGGGCAAAATCGCAGAACCCGCAACTCGCCGAACTGGGGCAGCGCTGGCGGGCCCTGCTGGCGCGGAAGATCGATTGGCAAATGGTCTGCCAGCGAAGTCAGGTGTACGAACCGAACGATCCGGAGCAAGCGAGCATCTTCAGCGACAAAGATCTCGTCGAGATGAAACTGCGACAGTTGCTGCCGGTAGAGATTCGCAATATCCCGCTGCAGGTCGATATCGCCCGCACCATCTTGCGGCCGAACACTTCCGGTCCCGTGCCGGGGCAGAATTTTCTCTTCGACTCGGCTCGCAACGCCGTCCGGCTGTTAACTGCAGAAGAGCTGTATCGCCGGCTGCCGATCAGTCATCGACTCTGCCGCGTGTATGCAAAGTCACAAGAGTACGCGGCAATCATCTCGGCCGCGCTCGATCAGCTCATCGGCGGCCCGTCGCTCGATGATGCAACGAACATGTAGCACAACCGCCTAGGTTCTTGCGCGATTGCTAGCACTGCAGCGATTCTCGATTGACTCGCCAGCAGCATTCGCGGTACAAACTGCCTGCGTATCGTTCCGCAAACTACGTTCGCTGGCAGGAAGCCGGCGTGAAGGACAAGGACGTCCCGTGACAGCGCACGCGCAAGCCAGCCCGTCGCACAACGACGCTGCCGCTAAACCCGGCATGCTGCGGCGATTGCTGAGCGCGCCGAGCCGACTGCTGTCAGCAGCTCGTCACAGCCCACTCAAGGTTGGTCTGCCGATCGCACTTGGTGTGGTGGCCATTATCGGCGGGATCGGTGTCGCAAGTTTATTCTTTTTGGGCGGCAACGAAGACAAACTCACCGCAGCGACCATCCTGGCGCCGCTTGATGAAGAAGATTTCGATGCTGCCCGCGAACAAGCAACCAAACTTCGCCGAGATCCGGAGCTGGCTGAACCACTGCAGGCCGCGTGTCTGTTTGTGCTCGGCAGCATCGTCGCCGATGAAGCTCAGGCTTCGACGCAACCCACGCAACGCCGGCTGCTGAACCTGATTGCCGCCCGCTATCTGGAGCAATCGAAGCACATCGAATTTCCGCCGGGACGCGAAGCACAAGGCTTGCTCACGCTCGGCCGCTGTTTGTATCGCGCGGGACGATTTCCGCAGGCGTTGCCAATCCTGACAGAAGCGCTTGCGAAAAATCCCGATGCGGCAATCGAAATCCAACAAGCGCTCACCGATTGCTATCTGAAATTGCAACCTCCGCAACCCAAACAGGCTCTCGTGCACAATGGCCGCTTGCTGCAGCTGCCAAACTTGTCGCCACGCGAACGTGACGCTGCTCACTTGCTGGCAGCGAATATTCATTTCACTGCAAGCGATCTCGCTGCATGCGAGCGAACGTTGCAACAGATTGTCGAGACTTCATCTGCATTTCCCGAAGCGCAAGCGCTGGCGGCTCGTCTGCAACTGCAACGCCTGCCGATGCCGCAGCCCGGACAAAAACTCACACCCGCTGAACAACAACCGCTGCAAGCGCTCGTCGCTGCCATTCAGCCGTTTTCGGAGCGAAAAGGCTTGGAACCCGCCGTCGCCGCGCAATTGAATTTGCTGCTGGCCGAATGCCACGAGCGTTTGGGGAAAACGCGCGAAGCCACCGCCCTCTTTGCCAAGTTGCGTAAGATCCATCACGGTTCGCCGGAAGCACTCGCCGCGACATTCTTCGAAGCCGATTGGCTCGCCAGCGGCGGACAAGTCGAAGAATCGCTCACGCTCTATCGCCGCGGTTTGCAAGAGGCGGGCGCAGCTGAAGCCTACGACAATCGCTGGCTCAGCAAGGTCGAACTGCAAGAACGAATTGGCGTCTCGATTCGCCGCTATCAGGATTTGAAGTCGTTTGAAGAAGCGCTCGAACTCGCCACTGCTTCGGCAACTGTTCTGCCGATTGCACAAACCTTGATTTGGCGAGCCGACATCGAGCGTAACTGGTCCGCAGACGTGCTGATGCAAATGGCTGGACGCAGCCGTGCCGATCAGGAACTATTGCAAGCTCAGTCGCGTGCTCATTTGCGAGAAGCTGCCGCCCACGATCGAGCACTCGCCACCGAACGAATCGCCACTCGGTTCTATCCCGATGATCTCCTCCGCGCCGCAACCACTTATTTGCAAGGGCACGGCTACCAGCAAGCCGAAGAAACGTTTCGCGAATTCCTGCAGCAACAAACCAAGGCTGGTCAACCCGAAGCGCTGGTTGGTTTGGGGCAAGCGCTGGTCGCGCTCGGCCGTACCAGCGAAGCGCTGCCAGTTCTCCAGCAAGTGCAATCTCTCTACGACAAACATCCAGCCAGTTATCAAGCGCGACTGTACGCCGCTGCCGCGTTACAAGAGCAAGGCGATTTGGCCGATGCCCGCGAAATGCTGAGTGCAAACCTGTTCGGCTCCGCACTCACCCCGCAGAGCGCCGAATGGCGCGATTCCTTGTTCCTGCTCGGCCGCATTCAATTCCAACAAGGCCTCGTGCATGACGCCCGCAGCCGGAATGTGCCGCCGCAGGAAACCGAAGAGAAGCGAATGAACGAAGTGCTGCGGCAAATGGAACTCGCCTCGGGTCATTTCGAAGAAGCCATCAAAACGCTGAGCGAGGCCGCCCAGCGTTTTCCGACCGCGTCGCAGACGATCATCGCGTCGTACGAGGTGGCCGATGCTTATCGCCGCGCTGCTCGTTGGCCGCGTTTCCGCTTGGATGTAGTGACGATCGATTCCACGCGGCAGGCTCTCAATCGCCAATTGCAAAGCGATTTGACCTCCGCCGTCGCCGAGTACACACGCTTGATCGAAAAACTCGCCGACGACAAAGAGAGCCAGCGGGCCGCCGTCGACTTGAAAATTCTCCGCAATTGCTACTTCAATCGCGCCGACGCTCTCTTCGACCTCGGCCGTTTCGAAGAAGCCATTCAAGCCTATTCCGCCGCGACCAATCGCTATCAGCACGAGCCCGAAGCCCTCGAAGCTTACGTGCAGATCGCGACCTGCTATCGCCGCTTGCAACGTTACGCCGAAGCCCGCGGCACGCTCGAGCAAGCCCGTGTGGTATTGGAACGCATCAAACAAGACGCCAACTTCGCTGCCACCACCCGCTTCGACCGCCAGCAGTGGGTGCAACTGCTGGAGTGGTACAGCGGCCTGTAATTCAATCGCAAAATTTTTCCACATGAACGACTCGACACTACTAGCCAACGCGATCGCCCGCAAAGCGCAACTCCTGGAGTTGTTGCGCAAGCTCGGCGCCGCGCAATTTTCGCTCGTGGGCGAGGGGGACATGTCACGGCTGATGCAAGTGTTGGCTTCAAAGGACTCGCTGCTGCAGCAGTTGCAAATGATCGAACGCGAGATCGATCCATTCCGTGATGAAGATCCCGAACGTCGCCGTTGGGCCTCGCCCGAACTGCGACAAGCTTGTCGCCGCGATGCTGATCGCTGTGCACAACTGCTTGCGGAGATCGTTGCACTCGATAAGCAATCGGAAGCTGAAATGTCTCTGCGCCGCGATGCGACTGCCGCGCAATTGCAGGGCATGTACGGTTCGCAAGAAGCGCAAGGAGCCTACGTTGCCGCGCCGGCTTCGCTCTCTTCGTCCTTCGATCTGAGCATGGAAGGCTAAACCGAATGACAACCGTACTAGCGAATTCAACCGAACCCATCGTGCCGGATGCTGCCGACTTGCAGATCATCCTCGCCGCGTGGAACGAAGCGACCGATCGCTTACAACGGACGCACGAGGCACTGCAAGCCGAAGTGCGCCGCCTCAGCGATGAACTCGAAGCGAAAAACCGCGAACTCGCCCGCCGCAATCGTCTGGCCGATCTGGGGCAGATGGCGTCGCATGTCGCCCACGAAGTTCGCAATGGCCTGGTGCCCTTAAAGCTTTACCTCAGCCTGCTGAAACGTCGCGTGCGAGAGGATGCCGCCAGCAGTGAGATCGTTGGTAATGTTGAGTCGGGTTTTGCAGCCCTCGAAGTGATCGTCAGCGATTTGTTGCACTTCAGCGCTCATCGCGATCCCAAGCTGCAAATGATTTCGCCCGGCGCGCTCGTTCATGACTTGTGCCAATCGCTGCAGCCGCAGTTTGCTGCTCAAGGGATCAAAGTCTCCTGCGATGCACCGCTGGATTTGCGAGCGTACGCCGATGCCGACATGCTCCGCCGCGCACTTCTCAACTTGATATTGAACGCCGTCGACGCAATGCCGCATGGCGGATCGCTTGATGTCACGACTTGCGCCACGCCTCTCGGTGTGGAAATTGAAGTCGCCGACAGCGGCCCGGGCCTTCCCGACGCTCCCCTCACTCGACTCTTCGAACCTTTCTTTACGACCAAAAGTAATGGCACAGGCTTGGGCTTGGCGATTGTCGAACGCATCGCCGAAGCCCACGGCGGCCAGGTCCTCGCGATGAACTGCCCGCTGGGCGGCGCCGCGTTCACCTTGTGCCTGCCGCATCAGCCCCTGGAACAGGAGAACGCCGCATGACCGATACGACTGTAGAAAAACTGACCGGCCGCGTCTGCGTGGTCGACGATAACGCCCGCGCTCGCCAATCGATGGCTGATGTGCTCAAGGCCGCGGGGCATGACGTCTTCACGTGCTCGAGTGGCCGCGAAGCCTTGCAATTGCTCGACAAAGAATCGCTCGATATCGTCGTTACCGATTTGCAGATGCCGGGGATGACGGGTCTCGAACTGATTCGCGCCCTCGAAGCGCGGAAGTTCGACGGTCAGGTCGTCATGGTGACCGCGTTCGCCACAGTCGAAGCTGCGGTTGATGCGATGCGCCACGGCGCATTCGATTTCATCGAGAAGCCCTTTGATGCGGAACAGCTTGAACAACTCGTCGGCCGCGCGCTGAGGCAATCGCTGCGGAACGAAAATCGCTCGGCGATTCTGGCGGCCACGCCTGATTGGCACAACTTGATGATCGGCGACAGCGAACCGCTGGCGAAGCTTCGCCGCCGCATCGCGCAAGTGGCCCCGACTGACGAAACGGTGCTGATCACTGGCGAAAGTGGTACCGGCAAAGAACTTGTCGCCCGTTGTCTCCACGCCGCGAGCAAACGCGCCACTGGTGCCTTTGTGGGTTTGAATTGCCCCGCGCTATCGCCGCAGTTGATGGAAAGTGAACTCTTCGGCCATGAAAAGGGAGCTTTCACGAGTGCCGATTCGCCTCGCGTCGGTCGCTTTGAATTGGCCGATCGCGGCACGATTCTGCTCGATGAAATCACTGAAATCGAATTGCCGCTGCAAGCCAAGTTGCTGCGAGTGCTGCAGGAAAAGACTTACGAACGCGTGGGGAGCAGCCAATCGCGGACGACGAATGTCCGTGTGATTGCTTCGACGAACCGCGATCTGCGGCAGGAAGTTTCGCAGGGACGGTTCCGCCAAGACTTGTACTACCGCCTTGCGGTAGTGCTGCTCGAAGTGCCGCCGCTGCGTCATCGGCTGGGCGATGTGCCGCTGCTGATCACGCATGTCGCCCAACAAGTAGCCACGCGCATGAACCGCCAGCCCGCGACGTTTTCTGCTTCCGCCCTCGATTTGCTCAGTCACTATCACTGGCCCGGCAATGTGCGTGAACTCGAAAATCTGGTCACCCGCGCCAGCGTTCTGGCTGGCGAAGACGCGATCACCGCTGATGATTTGCGTGGCTGGCTAATCGAAGACGAAAACGCGACTGCCGCGAAAGCTGCTACGGGCGAAGGTGCCTTGAGCGCCGGCATGAAGCTGGAAGACATGGAACGCAAGTTGATCGAAGCGACACTCGATCACTACGACGGCCATCGTGCGCGGGCGGCTCAAGCGCTCGGCATCGGCATTCGGACGCTGACGAACAAGTTGCGGCTGTATGGCTATGCACCGCGGGCCAAGGTTTTCGCGAGGGTTGCATGAGTGCAAAAGCAGCAAATCCTGCCGCAGTCAATCGGCAACCCTTGCCGACAGCATCCTCCACGTGCAACGAGTTTCACTCGTTTGCGCAGGTTTGCAAGAATCACCGTTCTGCCTCCGGGCAACTTACTTACGCAGTTCCTGCGATTCGCCGGCACGCCCTGCTATCACTGCTCCGGAACAGCGATTGCATTCCAGGCACCATGGCCCACCTGATTTCTCGCAGCAACAGCCCAAGGAGGGACAACTGATGTTGCCAGGCTTGCTCAGTTCCACGAATATTCCCGTCCTGCAACAAGTGGTCAACTTCGCGCAGGCGCGACACGGCGTGCTCGCGGGGAACATCGCCAACATCAACACTCCCGGTTACAAGACTCGCGATCTATCGGTGGAGGTTTTCGAAGAACGCTTGAAAGCCGCGATCGCCGCCGCGAACAGCCCCGGCAGCGGCGGCCGACCGATCTCGGCGGGCGACTTGCCGACGAATCCGGAAGACCCGATGCGGAAGGTGAGCGAAGCGATGACCAACCTGCTGTATCACGACGACACGAACATCGACCTCGAACAACAGATCACCGAGATCAACAAGAACCAATACCTGCACAGCATGGCCTTGTCGATCATGACAAACCAAATGGAACTGCTGCAGGCCGCCATCAGCGAACGCGTTTAGTACTAATCGATTCACGGTCACGGAGGACCAGCCATGATTTCTGCCATCGACATCAGCACCAGCGCTCTCGTCGCGCAGCGGATGCGGCTCGATGCCGTCTCGGGCAACCTCGCTAATCTGAACTCGCAAACGCGCGGCCCCGACGGCGAGATGGGTCCCTACGAAGGCCGTTACGTGATGTTTCAAGTCGATCCCGACAAAGTCACTCCCTATGGCGCGCAAGGCGTGAAGGTATCGTCTGTCGAAACCGAAAAGCATGAGCCTAATTATCGTTGGCAACCAGATCATCCGTACGCGATCAAAGAAGGCGCCAAGAAGGGCTACGTCGCTTATCCCAAGATCAACATGCAAACCGAAATGGTCGACGCGCTCGTGGCCTCGCGAGCTTATGAAGCGAACCTCGGTGTGATGGAAATCACGAAGAACATGAGTCAGCAAACGTTGCGAATCCTCGGCTAGTCGATTGAAAAGTGAACTGAGTAAGTGAGCCGGCCATGACCCCGATCTCCGCATCCAACCCGTTTCCCGCTTTTCCGCTGAACATCAGTCAGCTCGGCCAGAAGGCAGGTTTCGCGCCGCAAACGAATGAACTAGGCGCAGCGGCCGGCACGCAACAGCCTTTCAAGAACATGTTGCTCGAAGCCCTTGATCAGGTGAACAACATGCAACAAGAAGCCGACCACGCTGTGCAACAACTCGTCACGGGCGATGACGTGAATCCTGCCGAAGTGCTCACCTCACTGCAAAAGGCTGACATGTCGTTCAAGTTGATGATGCAGATTCGGAACAAACTCGTTTCGGCCTGGCAGGAAGTGAATAACATCCGGATTTGATGTGGTTGGACGGAGCACTCCTCCGTCCTGGTTGACCTGGACTCGGGACGGAGTAGTGCTCCGTCCTACGAGAGAGACACCGCAGGACGCACGCCATGGACTTTGTCAATCGACTCTACGCTCAGCTCAGCGACATCTTTCGCTCGCTGTCGGCCGGTTCGCGCTTGGCTGTGGGTTTGTTGCTCGCGTTGATCGTCATCAGCCTCACTTACTTGTTTCAGTATCAGGTCGGTAGTGGTGACGAGTATTTACTCAACGGTCGCGCTTTTTCGGGCGCTGAACTGACTGCCATCGAAGCCGCCTTCGCCAAGGCCGGTCTCGGCAAGAGCGAAGTCGTTGGCAATCAAATTCGCATTCCCCGCGGCCAAAAGCAGCAATACCTGGCCGCAATGGCCGAAGAGCAAGCGCTGCCGGCCGACTTCCACAAGTACATGACCGACGATCTGAAGGGTGATAATCCCTTCTCGTCGACGCGCTCGCTGGAACTCCGCCGCTCGCATGCCAAGACCAGAGAACTTTCCTTGATCATCTCGCGGATGCGCGGCATCGAGTCGGCGACCGTGCAGTTCGATGAAGAGCAGCAGGGTGGGCTCTCGCGGCAGAAGAAAAAGACCGCGATGGTCGCCGTACAAACCGCCGGCGCGCCGCTTGACGAAAGCCAGGTGAAAGCGATTCGCAATGTAGTGTCGTCCGCGTACGTCGGACTTGATCGGCAGAACGTGACGATCACCGACATTGTCAGTCATCACACCTATGGCGGCGGCAGTGGTGCCGGCGGCATCAGCGAAGACGACAGTTTGTACGCCGCTCACAAAGCCAAGTTCGAACGGGAGTGGCAACGCAAAATCTACGATCAGCTGGCGATGATTCCGGGCGTGATAGTTGGTGTGAATGTCGAACTCAATCCGGAACTGCAGCACAGCACGCAAACCATCAAGCTCGATCCCAAACCGACGACCGTATCGACGCGTGAAAACAGCAAGGAAATGACTGCGACACAGCCGGGCCCTGGTGGCCGGCCTGGCGCTGAATCAAATGGCGTTGCTGGCAATCGCGCGATTGCAGTGAACCCCACGGCCGGTGGTGGTCAGTCGCAAACGACTGAATCGAGTTCCGAAACCAAAAACATCCCCGGTCACGAACAAACGGTGATCAGCAAAGTGCCACTCGCGCCGTCGCAAGTGACGGCTTCGATCGAGATTCCCGCCAGTTATTACAGCAAGGTTTGGAAAGAACGTCGCCCTGCTGGCCAGACTGGCGAACCCGATGCGGCAGCCTTAGCACTGATCGAAAACGAAACTCGCAAACGGATCGAAGAGACCGTTCGCAATTTGCTGCCGCCGGTCGCCCAGGGGACCAACCCTTACCCCCACATTTCGGTTTCGACGTTCACCGATCTCGCGGCGACTCCAATCACTCCACCCGCCTTTGCCGACAACGCCACGGCTTGGCTCGGTGAAAACTGGCGCACGCTGGCCATGATTGGAGCGGGGCTTTTTTGCTTTCTGATGATGCGGAGCATGCTCAACTCGACCGCGACCGCTGGCATTGCGGCGAGTGTTGCTGAGGCCTCGAACCATAGTGCCAGTGGTCCATCGCTGGCCGTCGCTGACGCGGGTGACGAAGCCGAAGAATCGAATGAATCATCGAAAGCGCCGCGGCTGAAGCGATTCCAAGCCGCTGGAGGTGACCTGAAGAACGAACTCCAAAGCCTGGTGAAGGATGATCCGGACGCCGCGGCCAATATCCTCCGCACTTGGATTGGCGACGCTGCCTAGTTTGAAATTTCCTTACAAACAAGCACTTGAAAACTGAAACTTTGAACAAGCAACCACCAACTTCGACGCTCACCCCGCTGCAAAAAGCCGCGGTGTTGATCAATGCACTCGACATGCGTTCTGCCGATGTGCTGCTCGAGCAGATGCCGCCTGAGCAAGCCGATCGCGTGCGGGCGGAACTCGTGCAACTTGACGAGATTCCCGCAGATCTTCAAGAACAAGTCATTGCTCAGTTTTTGCAAAGCGGTGGCAAGCTGCCACAACTGAATACTCAACCAGCCGACGAGGTGGAACTGGAATTGAGCGACGCTGCCATTCCTGCCGCACTGGCCGCGAGCGATGCGCCGTACGTTCCGCAAGCACCATTTGCCTTCCTGCGCGATGCCAGCGCTGGTTTGCTGGCCGAGTTCCTTCGCCAGGAACATCCACAAACAGTCGCAGTGATTTTGGCTCATCTCGATCCCGATCAGGCCGCCCGCGTGATGGAACGCCTGCCTGCGGAACTCAGCACCGAGTCGCTCGCGCGGATGGCGCGGCTGCATCAGTTGTCGCCTGAGGTTCTCGCCGACCTCGAAAGCGAGATTCGCCTGCAGTTGTTGCCACAGATCGAAGCTGAGCATCGTCCCCAGGGACTGGCCGGCGCGAGCGCAGTTCTTTCCGCATTGAATGATCCATTACGTAAGCGAATGCTCGGCCAACTCGCTCACCGTGATCGAGCACTGGTGCGGCAACTGGGGTATCTCGAAGCGACCACTTCGCGGGCGGATCCGGTGGCCGCGACCCAAGCGGCCAGGCTCACTGCCAATCCGCCAAGTCCCAAACCCGCAGCCAAGCCAGCTCGTTCCGCGATTCGCTTCAGTCAATTGACTGAAATGAGCGATGCCGCGCTGAAACGGGTATTCGCTGCGGCCGACCCGCAGTTATTGATCCTGGCTCTGACAGGCGCCGACGAACGCCTGGTGCAACGTATCCTCAAGCAACTTCCAGCCGCCGATGCCGCGGCGCTGCGGCAGCGATTGAATCATCCCGGTCCGCTGCGACTGCGCGACGTCGACTCCGCTCAAGAACAACTCGCTCAACTCGCGGCCGACATGCATGAGATGGGCGTCGTGCAGCTTCCCTTTCCGTAACGTTCCCAACACCTCAGTTTGCAATCCTAACGAAACAAGTCAGCCATGGCAGGCGTTATCAAAGCAGCGGCGAATCAAACCGGCGACAGCGGCGGCCCGGCCATGCCGTTTCAATTCGGCGACATGGGGAACGACTACCTGCAGAAGGTCCGCACCGAAGCGGCCGCCATTATCAAACAAGCTCGCGATGAAGCGGCCAAAGTGAAAGCTGCCGCGATGGAAGAAGGGAAAAAAGCCGCCATCGCCGCCGCCGAAACCACGCTCCGCACACGCATCGATCAGCAGCTACAAACGCTCCTGCCGACACTCACGCAGGCCGTGCAACAAGTGCAGCAGTCGCGACTCGCCTGGCAACGTCACTGGGAAGAACATGCCCTGCGTCTTGCCATCGGCATCGCTGAGAAAATCACGCGGCATCAAATCTCGCAGCAACCTGCAATCACGCTTGAACTGATTCGCGAAGGCTTGGAACTTGCCCATGGTCAGGAACGGATCACGCTGCGACTGAACCCCGCCGATCATGCGGCCCTAGGCGATCGCGTGCTCAAGGTTTCGCAGCCACTCGCCCAACTCGGCAAAGTGCAAGTTTTGCCCGATCCGCAGATCACTGCCGGCGGTTGTCGCATTGAAACGGAATTCGGCAACGTCGATCAGCGGATCGAAACCCAACTCGAACGCATCGCTCAAGAACTCGGTGGCACCTAAGCACTAATCAACATGCCTGATCACTTATCACAACTGGCCAACATCTTGCCGATCGGCATGACCGGCAGCATCCTGCGCACCGAAGGGCTCGTGGCTGCCGCCGGTGGCTTTCCGGCGCCGGTCGGTGCGCTTGCGCGAATTCAGCGCCAAGCGGCTGAAGATGTCGAAGCTGAAGTGATCGGCTTTCGCGATGGCCACACGTTGCTCTATCCACTCGGCGAAATGAACGGCGTACGGCCCGGCAGTCGCGTGACGCTGCATCGCACCAGCCGCATGATTGGCGTGGGGAACGAACTGCTGGGCCGCGTACTCGATGCCCGTGGGCAGTGGCTCGACAACTTGCCGCAACCGATTCTCACCGAGCGCGTACCACTCGGCCGCAAACCGCCGCCGGCCCTCAATCGTCCGCGCGTGCATGAACCGCTGTCGACGGGCGTGCGCGCGATCGATGGTTTGCTCACCTGCGGCGTTGGGCAACGCTTGGGAATATTCGCGGGATCCGGCGTCGGCAAAAGCGTCTTGCTCGGGATGATGTCGAAATACACGTCGGCCGACGTGAATGTCATCGCCCTAATTGGCGAACGTGGCCGCGAAGTAAACGAGTTTCTCGAACGTGATCTTGGCGCCGCTGGGCTTGCACGCAGTGTGGTGATTGTCGCCACGAGCGACGAGCCCGCGCTCGTACGCGTACAAGCGGCGATGACCGCCACCGCCATCGCGGAGTTTTTTCGCGATCAAGGCAAGAGCGTGCTGTTGATCATGGATTCACTCACACGTTTCGCCATGGCCCAGCGTGAAATCGGCCTCGCGGCCGGTGAACCGCCGACGACGAAAGGCTATCCGCCATCGGTCTTCGCGATGCTGCCACGGCTTGTCGAGCGCGCCGGCCGCAATGAACTCGGCAGCATCACCGCGTTTTACTCGGTGCTGGTCGAAGGGGATGATACCAACGAGCCGGTGAGCGACACCGTCCGCGGTTTGCTCGACGGTCACGTCATTCTCTCGCGACGACTCGCCGCGCAGGCACACTTCCCTGCGATCGACGTGCTCGGCAGCATCAGCCGGTTGTTCACGGATATCACACCTCCGGACCAACGCGCCGCGGCCCAAACCGTGCGCGAGCTGCTGTCCGCTTATCGCGAACACGAAGATCTGATTTCGATCGGCGCTTACCGCAACGGCGCGAACCCGATGGTCGACATGGCCATCGCGATGCGCGACGAAGTGCAGAAGTATCTCCGCCAGGCCGTGGACGATCGCTCTAGCGTCGAGCTGTCGCGAGCAGCGCTCGTGCAACTCGCGCAGAAGTGCCTCGCCAGCAAAAAGCCTGCGCCCACCGCGCAGGTGAATGCGGCCAACATTCGGAAAGCGGGGCAGCCTGTCGGCTGATAATTCATGAGCAACTTCCGCTTTCGACTGCAGACCGTACTCCGCCTGCGTACCGTCGCGCGCGATGAACGCCGCGCGGAACTTGGTCGCGCACAACGCGCAGCCGAAGTGCTGCGCGAGCAGCAAGCTAAAATTGCCTCAGAAATCAGTGAGAATCAAGACGACACGCGATCAATGATGATCAAGCAGGCCAATTCCACAAGCGGCATGAATGTCGACCGCTTGCTGAACGCTAACCGACAACTGCTGATGCTCCGCGCTCAGAGTGCACAGCTCACCCAGCAACAGAAACAGATCGCCTTGGAAATCGCCAAGCGGCAAGCAGCCCTTGTGGAAGCCGATCGCGACGTCCGCGTGCTCGAAAAGCTGCAAGAAAAAGGGCAACAGGAGCACGAGTTGCGCGAGCTCGCCATCGAACAACGCGAGCTCGATGAAATCGCCATCGTTCGCGCCTTCCGCCAACGGGAGGCCACCACATGAAGATCGTAGGTTGGCTCGGCGCTGCCGTCGTCGCGTTCTGTGTCGCCACCGTCATTTCGCTCGGCGTGCTCACGGGCATGCTGTGGATGAAAGGTGCGCTCAGTGGTGATCGTTACCTGGCGATCCTCGCGGCCGTTTATGGCATTCCGCAGGATGGTTCACAGGCAAAGGCAGATGTTGAAAAGGAAAAGAATCCAGAGCAGCCTTCGCTCGAATCGGTAGTGGAACGCCGCGCGCTCGCGAGTCTCGACTTAGATCTGCGGGAGAGTGCGCTCGACAAGTCTCTGCAAGATATGCGGAGCCTTGAATCGCAAATCAAGACCGAACGGCAACGACTCGATCTATGGAAACAGTCGTTCGATAGCCGCATCGCCACGCTCGAAACCGGGCGCACCGATCAAGCGATTGTCGAGTTGCAACAAGCCATCGAGGCCATGCAGCCCAAGCAAGCCAAAGATCAGCTGATGCAGATCATGACCACGCCGCCGAAGTCGCCGGAGGATCAGCCGCTGTTCGATGTGGTCAACCTGCTGAAGAACATGCCGCTCGATAAACGGAAGAAGATTTTCGCAGAGTTCAAGGCACCGGAAGAAACCGAAAAACTCAGTGAAATCCTCCGCGTGATTCGCCTCGGCTCACCAGAAACTGAACTCCTTCGCGACACCCGCAAACAATTGCAACAACAGCTAAATCCAAAGAAAACAGGCACGCCATGAACATTCGCGGAACCGATTCCACCGCGCTCGCTGCCGTGACCGACTTGTTCGTCGCGCCCACGCCGCCGCGCGATGGCGGGGCGGGAGGTTTTCAGCAAGCGTTGCAGCCGCCGCGTCCCTTTGAGGCAGCACCGAATTCGGCGACTCGTCAGGATTCAAACACCCCTCCGCGGAAAGAGCCTGCCACACCCGCGGACGAAGCATCTTCCAGTAAGCGTGAAGTCTGCCGATCCGAGGAACCTGCAGCCGAGTCACCTGCTGCCGAAAATGCTGTGGAGCAATCGTCCGTCACTGACGAAGTCCCCACCGAAGCCGTAGCGAAAGCTCCCGTCGACGAAGAACGAATTGAGGATCAGGATGTCGCCGCGGAATCGCTCGTGGCTGCCGCCATTGTCATCGCTGAGCAAACCTTGCCGGAGCAGCAACCTGTTGCGGTTACTTCCGACGAATCCATTGCACAGCAGTCCGGTGCAGAGAATGTAACCGACGCTGAAGAGGCACAAGCCGCCGCCAACGTGCAACCGACGATCGATGCGGCCCCACTAGCGACACTTCCAACCGAACAACCGGTCGGCGAGATCACCGTTGCGACGCCAGAAGTAGCCGTTGTTGCGGATGACGTCGCTTCTGAGCTTCCACCGGATGCTGTTGCTGCTGATTCAAGTCAACCACCGGCCGGCATTGGCGTCTTGCCGAGTGCGATCGCGCCACCAGCCGTGAACAACGCGACCCGCAACGTATCCGCGCGACCAGCGCCGAAAGCAACTGCAGCGGTTGGTGACAAGATTCAGCCGGCGAAGAACGTCACTCAGGCGACAGATAGTGCAATTGCGCTGGAGACCGCTCCCGTGCTATCCACCGACTCGATCGCCGCTGGCCAAATGACCAATCCCGACGACGATTTCGCTCGAACGACGAACAAGAGCGACCCGTTTGCTTTCGCTGCCGACAAGTCTGTTGCTCCAACATTGCAGCAGCCTGTCGACATTCTGAACCCCTTGGATGTGAAAGTGGAAGCACCAGCCGCAGCGGCAACCGAAGCTCCCGTTGTTGCTGAACTGCATTCAACGCAGCATCCCACACACGACCCAACAAAGCTGACAACAACGCAGCCACCGGCTGTTTCCGCGATTGCTGGTCGTCTGCCGGCAGAAGCACTCGTACGCGGCGTCCGGCAAGAGCAGCCACCACCGCCATTGCATGTCGATGCAGCGCGGTTCCTCCAACGGGTAACCAAAGCATTTGAATCAGCCCGCGAACGCGGTGGCGAAATCCGCTTGCGGCTCAGCCCACCGGAACTCGGCGCGTTGCGGGTCGAAGTAAACATGAGCGAACAAGGCCTTGCGGCCCGCGTGGAAGTCGAAACCAACGATGCCCGCACGATACTGCTCGAAAATCTCCCCGCGCTGCGTGAACGACTTGCGGAACAGGGCTTGAAGCTCGAGCGATTTGACGTCGACCTGTCACGTCGCGATGCCGAGCAGCAGGGCGGCAATTTTCCGGAGCAATCGCGCGAACGGCAATCGCAGCCCGAAGCGCGGACCATGCGCAACACCATTCCACGCCCAAACACCGCAACCAATACTCCAGCAGAAATTACACCGACCACCGGTTGGCAAGATCGCCAGCTGAACGTGATCGTTTAAGCGAAACAAATTTCCACGGATAAGGAAGTCACGATGGCCACTACAGCGATCAATCCTGCCGGCAGTTCTACGAACAGCCCCACCGACACCACCAAAAAACCAAAAGACCTGAAAGACCTGGATATCAACCAGTTCCTGCAGATCATGATTGCGGAATTGACCAACCAGGATCCGCTCAATCCGATGGACAACAACGAGCTGGTGCAACAGATCGGCTCGATTCGCAACATTGCCGCCACCGACAAGCTGTCGTCGTCGCTCGAGCTCGTGCAATCGGGCCAAAGCTTGACGACGGCCAGCAGCTTGATCGGCAAGAACATCAAAGCCCTGACCGACGATAATGAGAACATCGAAGGGGTCGTCGAGCGAGTCTCGATCGAAGTGGATGAAGACAACAACGACAAACGTACCTATCGCGTGCACGTCGACGGCAAGGACATTGACTTGCGTAATGTGCGCGAAGTTCTCCCTTCGGCTTAGACGAACCTGAAATTTTAAATTTTAAATCTTAAACGCTCTCCTCCCGGAGGATTTTCAAATGGGTCTAGCATCAGCACTCACCACTGCACTTACGGGCATGACCGCCGCGGAAACGCAGGTCGACGTAGTCGGCAATAACCTGGCCAACTCGCAGACGGTGGGCTTTAAGGCGTCCACGTCAGTGTTCGCCACACAATTTTTGCAGACCCAAAGTTTGGGTTCTTCGCCCACGCCGGGCCAAGGTGGTACCAATCCACGGCAAACAGGTCTCGGTACTCGCGTCGCCGAAATCACCCCCGACTTCACGCAAGGGACGATCGAAGTCAGTGCCAATTCTTCGGATCTCGCGATTCAAGGCGATGGATTTTTCATCGTCGAAGGTTCGCAGGGCGAGCAACTTTATACCCGCAACGGCCAGTTCAAAACTAACTCCGACAACGAGCTCGTCACCGTTACCGGTAACCGCGTTTTGGGCTTTGGCGTTGACGATCAGTTTGAAATTCAGACGACGACGCTGACTCCGATTAACATTCCCCTCGGCTCGGCCGCGGTGGCGCAAGCCACGCAAAACGTGTTCATGCAGGGTGTGTTGTCGCCGTCGGGCGACATTGCCAACACAGCCGGTGTGATTCAGAGTGCCACGTTAGGCGACACTGCGATTCCTCGGCCCGATTTGACGGGCGTGGGTTTGAATGTTGCCTCGGTGCCAGATTCAAGCACGGTTACACGAACCACAACCGACGGCGGCGGTACGCATCCGGAGGGCGTGACCTATCGTTATCGATTCACCTACGTCGATGACAGCGGCGCTGAGTCGCTGGCCTCGAATGAAGTGAGCTACACCATTCCAGCGGGCGACACGCTGGCGAACAACACCGTCGATCTCGGCGCTTTGCCGGCAGCGTTGCCCGGTTACCCGCAGGTGCGCATCTATCGCACCGCTGCTGGCGGATCGGACTTCTTTGCGCTCGACACGGCGACAGCTGGTGGCACGTATGTCGACGACAACTCCACGCCGTTGTCGGCCACGCCGCTGGACAATGGTTCCATCAATGGCAACTACAGCTACCTCGTCACCTACTATCGCCTGGGTGAAGAGGAGAGCCGGCCGTCGCAATTGCTCGGTCCGCAAAACATCGTGAATGGCCGCGTGCAATTGAGCAACTTGCCCACGCCTCCGACCCCTGGTCCGGGAGGTGGTTTTCCTGCTTACGATCGCGTGCGGATCTATCGTAACCTGGCCAGCGATACGAGTCGTTACTACCTCGTGGGCGAAGTTGCTCCGGGCGAAGATTTCACCGACCATGCGTCCGATGCGTCGATCTCTGATCTGTCGATTCTGACCAACAAGGAAATCGATCTCGATGGTCCGAAGCTCGACAGCAACACGCTGCTCGTGAACGTGATCAAGCGCGACGATCTGGATTATGAACAGTTGTTTCAAGTTGGCACACTCGATTTCACTGCCCGCAAAGGTGGTCGCACGCTCACGCCGAAGTCATTCGAAATCACCGCGACTTCGACCGTGCAGGACTTGATTGACTTCATGCAGGATGCGGTCGGCATTCAAACCGCTCTCGATGATCCGCAGCACCCGATCCCGGGCTCGCTCAACACCATTCCCGGCGAGACGACCCAGTTGTCGCCAGGCATTGTCATCAAAGATGGGCAGATTCGAGTCGTCTCGAACAACGGTGTGAACAATGAAGTGGAAATCGACATCTCCAGCTTCCGCATCACCACACCGACCGGCGACATTCTCACGCCGAACGCGGGGTTCGGTACGATTCAGCAGCCCAAAGGGCAAAGCACCGTAGCCGACTTTGTGGTGTACGACTCGCTCGGTATTCCGCTCAACGTGCGTGTAACAGCGGTGCTCGAATCGGTTAGCGACTCGGCTACGACGTATCGCTGGTTTGCCGATGCTTCGCAGAACAGTCCGACCAGTGGCTCTGAGATTTCCGTCGGCACGGGCCTTGTGACGTTCGATGGTAAAGGTAGCTTCGTCAACACGACGAACGACCGCGTTACCGTGCAACGCCGCAACATTCCGTCGTCCGATCCGCTGGAATTCTCGCTCGATTTTTCAGCCGTGTCGGGCCTGGCTCAAGCGAATAGCTCGCTGGCTGCTGCTCGGCAGGATGGTTCGTCGGCTGGTACGCTGAGCAGCTTTATCATCGGCGAAGACGGCACGATTCGCGGTGTGTTCAGCAGCGGTGTGACGCGCGACCTGGGGCAAATCCGTCTCGCTCGTTTCGCGAACCCGGCGGGTTTGGAGCAGAAGGGGCAGAACACGTTCAGCCAAGGTGTGAACTCCGGTTTGCCGGTGGAAGGGAACCCCGGCGACGA
This sequence comes from uncultured Pirellulaceae bacterium, assembly GCA_964394305.1. Classification (GTDB taxonomy): domain Bacteria; phylum Planctomycetota; class Planctomycetia; order Pirellulales; family Pirellulaceae; genus Anatilimnocola. The sequence continues at coordinate 57,010 of CAYMWL010000012.1, read as the reverse complement.
CGGTACGGGCAAGATCATCGCTGGTGCGGTCGAACTTTCGAACACCGACATCGGCAAGAACTTGATCGATCTGGTCCTCGCGACGACTCAGTATCGAGGCAACGCCCGCGTAATCACCACTGCTCAGCAGTTGCTGGACGAATTGTTGAACCTGCGGCGGTAAGAGACGAGTTAACGCGAAAACGCAAGGACGCACCATGATCAAACTCACCCGCCTCGACGGCGAACCGTTCATCCTGAACGCCGAGTTGATTCGCTATATCGAATCGCGGCCTGATACGTTCGTAACGCTTACTTCCGGCGAACGGATGATCGTGCGCGAGCCGATGGACGAAGTCATGCAGCGGGCCGTGCGCTATCAGCAAACGAAGTTTCTGCTGCCGCCACAGCCCACTGCAACTCGCACACTGCAGCGGCAGGAGGCGGTCTGATGGATCTGGCGACGGTGCTAGGGTTGGCCTTAGCAGTGGGTATGATCGGCGCGTCGATCGTAATGAGCGGTGGCACGCCCACCGCGTTCTACGATTCCGCGGCGATTGCTACCGTTTGCGGCGGCATGCTCGCAGCGCTGTTGATTTGCTTTCCGATCAGCACGGTAATGAAACTGCCGGCCGTGCTGTTTCGCTTGCTCTTTCCCCAAACAACGAACACCACCGAACTGGTCAATGAGCTAACACGCATCGCGGAAATCGCCCGGCGCGAAGGATTGCTGGCGATCGAACATCGCAAGGACGACATTTCACATCCGTTCATTCGCCTCGGTGTCGAACTCGCCGTCGACGGCACGCGGCCCGAAATGCTTGAAGAGGTATTGCGCAGCGAAATCGATTCTCTGGCGCGACGTCATCGCGAAGGAAAGGGAATGCTCGATCAACTCGGCCGCTCTGCTCCCGCCTTCGGACTCATCGGCACGCTGCTGGGCCTGATCGTCATGCTCGGCAACATCAGCGATCCTTCGAGTATCGCCGGCGGCATGGCCATAGCGCTGATCACCACACTTTATGGCGCGGTGCTATCGACCGCATCGTTGTTGCCGATGGCAGAGAAGCTCGCGTACTACAGCCGGCAGGAAATGCTCGCTCGCGAAATCATCGTCCGCGGCATCCTGGCGATTCAAGCAGGCGAACACCCGCGGCTGATCGCGCAGCGATTGCAAGTCTATCTCGCACCGAGCCAAAGGACTGCGCTGCGATGAATGAAAACAGCGAACATCAAACACCCGTTTGGCTAATTACCTACAGCGATTTGATGACGCTGCTGCTGGTGATGTTTGTGCTCCTCTTTTCGTTGAGTGAGTTCAAGCAAACCGAGAAGTTCCAAGGAGTGGCGCGCTCGATTCATGCCAAGTTCGGCCTTGCGGATCAAAGCGAAGCAGCGGCAAACGGCGAAGCGGTGATCAGCAGCAATCTGCGCGCGGGCCACGAGCGGCGGGCGCTGCTGATTGGAAATTAGGCTGGATCAAGCTGCCGCTTGGTCCAGCTTACGAGGACAAGGCAATACCGCTGAGCACTAAATGCGGCAGGTATTGCGCGTTATCGGCGACGAGCGGTGATAGACGCCGCAGATCTCCACCGGTGATAAAGAGCGCTGGCTCGGTGCTCAGGTCCTGTTTCATTCGCGTGATGATTTCGCGCACGCTGCCGACAGCGCCCCAGAAGAGGCCGCTGCAAATCGCGGCTTCGGTGTTTTTGCCGACGACTGGGGGCGGCTCATCATTCGGCTGCAAACGCGCCAATGGTAACAGATCGGCGCCGCCGAATAGCGCTTCGGCCGAGATGCGAAAGCCCGGCAGAATCGTGCCGCCGAGGAACGAACCTTCACCGCTGATCAGGTTCACCGTCACAGCGGTTCCCGCGCCGACGACAATGGCCGGCGTATGTGCAGGTCGCAGCACATTCGCAGCCACCGCGGCAGCCAGCCGATCGAGACCAACTTTCGTTGGTTCATCGACATCGACTTCAATCCGCAAATCGTGGTGCGTGAGTAACTGCAACTCATCGGCAGGGCGATGGTAGCGCACCCATTGCTGCAGCTTTTGTTGCCCCGCGCGGTTCACGCTGCAAATCCGCCAACGCAACGTTTCCTGCGGCAACATCGCCAGCAGTTCGTCCGCAGGGCCATCGGACGTGACGAAATCAAACGTTTGAATCGGCAGCGGCAAAGAACCGCGTGCAGCTGACGTCGGCATGAAGAGCCCCAGCTTGGCGTAGCTGTTGCCGATGTCGACGGCCATCAACTCCGAGCTCATGCGGGGCTCCGCGCTTCGGCAGCGACGGCGGCCAGGTTACGAGCATCCAACGCTTCGGTCACTGCCCGCATCAAATGATTCAAACCTTCTCCGGTTACTGCGGACATCAGCAGCACTGGCTGGCCAATCTCGGCAGCGAGTCGATCCCGAACTGCCGCAGCGTCAGGCAATTCCGATTTGGTAACTGCGAGAATCTCTGGACGTTCGCCAAGCTTATCGTCGTATTGCACCAGCTCTTCTCGGATGGCTCGATAGTTTGAAACCGGATCGCTCCCATCCGCAGGAAAGGGTTCGACCAGATGGACTAAAATGCCTGCCCGTTCGATGTGTCGCAAAAACTCATGACCCAGGCCCGCGCCGGTGTGAGCACCTTCGATCAGTCCCGGAATGTCGGCCATCACAAAGTGTCGGTCGATGCTGACCTGCACCATGCCCAGGTTGGGGAACTTCGTGGTGAACGGATAGTCGGCGATCGCCGGGCGGGCCTTGGTCAAGCGACTAAGCAGGGTGCTCTTGCCGGCGTTGGGCATGCCGATGATGCCGACGTCGGCGATCACTTTCAATTCGAGCAGCAGTTCGCGCTTCTCACCTTCGCCGCCGGGCGTATGATCGCGGGGCGCGCGATTGGTCGAGGTCTTGAACCGAGTGTTTCCTTTGCCAGCTTCCCCGCCGCGGGCCGCGACAATCGTGTCGCCGTCATGCGTCATGTCGCGGATAATGAAATCGTTCTTGGCATCGATCACCAGCGTGCCGGTCGGCACTTCCAGGATCAAATCGTGACCGTCCTTGCCCGCTTTGTTCGAACCGCTGCCGTGCGCGCCGTTGCTGGCCTTCCAAAACTTCTGATGCGAAAAACCGGCGAGGTTATTTACACCGTCTTTGGCCACAATAATGACGCTGCCACCCTTGCCGCCATCGCCGCCGTCGGGGCCCCCTTTGGGAACGTACTTTTCGCGGCGAAAACTCATGCAGCCGTTCCCGCCTTTGCCGGCTTGAATTTCGATCTGAACGCGATCGACGAACATGGGATCATCTACTTTCCACTCGCCACCGACTACTTTCTTTCCCTGCAACCGAAGCCGAGAAAGTCGAGAGTAGAAAGGGGTGAGTAGATCAAACGAGGAACTTACTCTTCTTAAAAATAGCAAAGGCCCGCGCTAAGACCAGCGCGAGCCTTTTCAGTAACTTGTGCGGATGTTGGGATCAGACTTAGCTCATCCCGGCTTTTTACCGGAAATACCCGGTGCGAAGTTAGTTCGCAGCCACATCCACGTTGATCCGCTTGCTGTTCTGGTCGAACTTCACCACGCCGTCGACCAGTGCGAACAAGGTGTAGTCCTTGCCTTGACCGACATTGCGACCGGGGCGAAACACCGTGCCGCATTGGCGGACGAGAATGTTTCCGGCGATCACTTTTTCACCGCCGAACTTCTTCACACCACGCATTTGCGGATTTGAATCGCGGCCGTTGCTGGTAGAACCCTGACCCTTCTTATGTGCCATTTCAAAACCCGTAAATCATGAAGCCAGTGGGATTTGTATCAAAATACGTCAGCCAAACCGCGAGCTCAACTGACATGCCTGCAGCATGACGATTGAGCAGAGGTTAGCCGGGAATCCCAAATTTTACAGGGCAAGGGGTCAGTAATCAAGGCTCTTTATGGCCTAAAAGAGGCCGATAGAGCCATTCCGAGTCAACTCGCTCGTTGGCTTTGAACAGCCCAAAGACCTTGGCTTGCTCGGCCGCATCGGCGTCGATCCGCATGCCGTAGCGAACTTCCCCTTCGTTCTCGGCAATCGCATCACCGGGCCGCCAAAAGTTCAGGCGGAGTGTCTTCGTGGTGATCTGCCGGCCGGTGCCAGGTGCATCGTTCGCCTTAAACGCGCCCGGCGGATCGGTGTAGCGATAGGCATTCGTCAGGCCTTGGATGTAGACGCTGAAATAGTCGGTCCGTGGATCGACATCTTCCCAGGTCACCACGCCCCACACGCTCTTGTCCGATTCGGGAGTGCTCACCGGAATGGGTACTTCGCTGATCGACTGCGAATCGTACAGCGGAGTCTTGTTATCGCCGGGAAACTCGCGAGCCCGAATCGTACCAATTGCTGCGGGCAACACGCGGTCGAGATAAGTCTTGTTGAACTCCACCGCATCCAGCACAAAATGCGGAAAGAACCGCAGTTCTTCCGTTTCCTTGCCAAAAATCGTGACGGAGTTCGTCAGCACCTTGGTATAAACTTCGTCCTTCTCTTTGAGCTTGGTCTCGAACTCCTTCGTCGTTTCCTTCCAGTGCATGCCGTTGTTCTTCACCTTATACACCATGTACCAAATCAGCTTCCGCTGAATTCGGCCATTGGCCTGCGGCATTTCGACTTCGACCATGCGGAAGGGCTTGAACGAGAACTCCAAATTCCAAATGGTGCGCCGCAGCGTCGCGACTTTGGCCCGTTCGAAAACCGTCTCCTGCTTGGGATGCAAATTCGGCTTGTAGTCGAGGCCGGGAATCGCAATCGGAATTTCATTAAGGGGCCGAGGCCCGCTGAACATCTCTTCGTCCGTCGGCGCTGAGGGAATCGTCGTGAGCACGCCCGGGGCGAGCCGCCGTTGCTGAGCTGGAGCAACGCTGGCCAGACCAGCGACGATCGCCAAACCAAGAATCAGCGGCGAAAAGAAAACGTTGTTCATAGTGTCGGCCATCAACGCGGGCACGAGCCAAAGCAGAAAAGACCGTCCTTGCACACGCACGGATAACGCCGCACCACGCAGCCCGTTTTGCAGTGTTTGAGTATAGTTCCCCACCTGCCAAATTCCTAGCATCAAGCTATTTCGCCCAAACGCCGCCGTCCTATTCCCGACTCGCCCGTTTCGATAACAACCCAAGGAGGGGGATGGCGAATCCGCAAGTAATTGCCATTACGGGTGTTGCAAAAAACCGACGCTCTCGGCTGATAACACTTTTCACATTCGATAACCCATTCTGTCGCCCTTTATTTCAGGTTTAGCTCGTGCAGATTACGGCTGTCGCGCCGATTATTCGCGGGGTTGGAAGCGCGCAGCACGGCACAACCTTGGAAGCGACGGCTCCCAGATCAAGACACGATTTATACAATTGTTCATTATATCACGAGTGGTCGATTCGTCCAGAACGTTTCAATTTTCACCCCCATTCATCTCCCTGCCGCCAAACGCCGATCATTCTTCATTACTGTTCGTGACGACGTTCCACTGAGCTAGCAACCTGAAGTTGGAAGTCGGCCTGCACGCACGACCACGATTGCCGCGATGACACAGGCCGCAGTTTTGTGATCTTTCCTTATTGAACGAGTGGAACGGATGCCCGCCCTATATTCTCCCTCCTTCGGCGCCGCTGCATTAACTGCAACAAGTTCGCTGCTCGAAGTCAGCTATCCCGGCAGTATGGCCCCTCACTTTCGCGTGCAAGTGCTCGCGGGCGATGCCCAACCCGAGTGGAAGCTGGTCGCCAGCTTCAGCGATCAACAGCTCGCGCAAATCTGCCTCGACCGCCTCCGCAAGCAAGGCCAATCAGCGCGGCTGATCGCGTATCGCCGCGTACCAACAGCAGCGTAGCGCGGCGTTCTTCTCTGGGAGGGCGAAGCTCCTGCTGAGCCGCTGCCGACGCGCCGTCATTGGCTAACAAAGGTTCCGCGGGCGATTGTCGTTTCGCGGCGTTCAGCCCTCCGCTGTGGGACTCTATCCAATCGCCGCGGCGGCTCGCCCGCCCATATCGCTCACTTCGCCTTCAACAACTCATCCAAGTGCACCTCCACCGACTCGGCGAGGCGTTGCGGATGGTAGCCTCCTTCGAGCGCACTGACGATCTTGCCGCCGGCGTGCACATCAGCAATTTCTTGCACCATCTTCGTGAGTGTGCGGAAATCTTCCGTTTCAAGTTCCAGCGAACCAATCGGATCACGGATGTGCGCGTCAAAGCCAGCGCTGATGATCACGAGTTGCGGCTTGGTCTTCCCCGCGAAGGCTTCAAGCTCCTTTTTGAAGTTGGCGAGAATCTTTTCCCGCGGCGTGCCGAAGGCAACGGGCACGTTCTTGGTGAATCCGAGTCCCTTGCCGCTGCCCGTTTCGTCCTTATCACCGGTGCCGGGATAAAACGGCCAGCGATGCATCGAAAAAAACGCAACCTGGTCGTCGGCATAAAACACATCTTGCGTACCGTTGCCGTGGTGTACGTCCCAATCGACGATCAGCACGCGGTAGAGTTGATGTTCGGCGATCGCACACTTCGCCGCGATTGCGACATTGTTGAGCAAGCAAAAGCCCATCGCACTTTTTTCGAGCGCATGATGCCCCGGCGGCCGGACCAGGCACATCGCATTCTTGTCTTCTTTCTTCAGCACGGCGCCAACCGCGGCGCACACCGCGCCAGCCGCCTGCTGGGCGACAGTGAAACTTTCGGCGCTCATCACCGTATCGGCTTCGATTCGCCCGCCGCCCTCGCGGGCATATTTTTCGAGTTCGGCGATGTATTCTTTCGCATGAATTCGCTGCGATTGTTCGGCCGTCGCCGGTTTCCACTCGGGCGACTTCACGCGGTCGTACATGCCGACCATTTTCAAATGGCGATCGATCGTAGCGAGCCGTTCGGGCTTCTCTGGATGAGCGCCAGTCTTGTGCGTTTGAAACAGAGGGCTGTGGTAGAGCAACGTCATGGCCGGGGCTCGGGAGTCGGGGATCGGGAGTCAGATAGCCAGCGAGCGCAATGTAGCAGAAGTCTTGAGAGCTCTGCCAGAAAGCCCGAAGCGAGAGCCGAGGGAGAAGTGTGAGTAGACCGACCATCGTCATCCATCGTTCGACGACGTTGCGATCGTTCACCCCATCGGCCAGAATCATTCTCGTTCTGGCTCTTTAGCAGCGGAGTTTCATCATGCGCGACATCGGCATTGGGTTGGCGTTTCTCGTTTGCCTCTTCGTCACCACAAACACTTTTGCAGCAGAGCTGCCCGCGGGTGTAATTGCAGAAGAATTGATCTACACCGAGCCGCCGCATCCGCAGTGTCACGCCTCGACGATTGCAGAGACCAAGGAAGGCCTCGTCGCGGCCTGGTTCGGCGGCACGAAGGAAGGGGCGAGCGACGTCGGCATCTGGTTCTCGCGTCAGACCAAAGAAGGCTGGAGCAAGCCGGTCGAAGTTGCCAATGGAAAAGATGACGAAGAGAAACAATTGCCTTGTTGGAATCCGGTCCTCTTCGACATGCCAGCGACCGGCGACCGCAAAAGCGAACTGCTGCTGTTTTACAAAGTGGGCCCGAGCCCGAGCACCTGGTGGGGTATGGTTCTGCGCGGCAGCGACAACGGTCAAACATGGGGCGAACCTGAAAAACTTCCGAGCGGCATTCTCGGCCCGATCAAGGACAAACCCGTGCTGCTGAAGAACGGCACATTGCTATGCCCCAGCAGCACCGAACATGCGGGTTGGCAGGTGCACATAGAGTTGACGAAAGACGGCGGCCGCACCTGGACGAAGACGGAACCGCTCTGCGACGGCAAAACGCAGCACGCGATTCAGCCCACCGTATTGCAAACGAAAGCTGGTTTGCAGATTCTTTGCCGCACGCGTAAGCCGGGACAGATTTTGCAAGCGACATCGACGGATCAGGGCGCGACTTGGAGTAAGCTCGAGCCGATCGAGCTCGTGAATCCGAACTCCGGCATCGATGGCGTGACGCTCACCGACGGCCGGCACTTGCTCGTTTACAATCATACGCAAAAAGGCCGTAGCCCGCTGAACGTCGCCGTTTCGACCGACGACGGCCGCACCTGGCAAGCGGCTGCAGTGCTGGAGAACACGCCCGGCGAATATTCGTATCCAGCCGTCATTCAAACTTCCAATGGTCAGGTGCATATCACGTATACCTGGAAGCGGCAGCGCGTGAAGCATGTGACGCTCGATCCAGCGAAGCTGAAATTGAAGCCGATTGTTGATGGTGTTTGGCCCTAAGGCTGATCAGCGGATGGTAGGGTGGTTCGAATGCTCTTGACCGCAGCATGGTCTCACCGGTACAAGCCTCTGACTATGGCCAACGTTCCGCTCGTCCTCGCCGATCTCGACCTGGGAGAAATCCCCGTGCTCGCATGTTCGTGGCTCGCCGATCAAGGCGCCCGCGTCACGCAAGGCGATCGGCTGCTGGAAGTGGTTGCCGGCGAAGTATGCGTGGATCTCGAAGCACCTGCCACGGGCCGCTTGATTCAACGTTGCGTAGGGCCGGAGGAACGCTTAACCGTGGGGCAAGTTCTTGCGGTGATTGCGACTTCGTAGGTGATTCTACAGTTTCGCCAGCGACAGAATCTTCCCCGGCTGTTGCCGCTTCAGCGGCTTATCGGCAGCCAGCCCCACCAGGTCATAATCCTGCATCGCGACGATTTCCACCGGCACGATATCGCCGGCCTTCAGTTTGATCCGATCGCCGGTTACAAAAATCAGGCCATCAACATCCGGCGCATCGGCCTGACTGCGGCCGATCCAGACGTTCTTCTCGCCCTCGACCGGTTGATCAAGAATCACATTGATCACCTTGCCGAGCTGCGCTTCGTTCCAGGCGAAGGCATGTGCTTGCTGCACTTCCATCAAACGAGCACGGCGGGATTCTTTCACTTCTTCAGAGATGTGATCAGGCAAATTCGCGGCCGGCGTATCGGGTTCGAAGGAGTAGGTGAAGACGCCCATTCGTTCGAAGTGCTGTTCCTTGGCAAAGGCCAGCAGTTCTTCGAAATCTTCTTCCGTTTCGCCGGGAAAACCGGTGATAAACGTGGTTCGCAGCGTGAGATTGGGAATGCGACTGCGGAGCTTGTTCAGCAGCGCTTCGGTTTCAAGTCGCGTGACGCGGCGGGCCATGCGCCGCAGCATGTGATCGCTGGCGTGTTGCAGCGGAATGTCGATGTACGGGATGATCCGCTGGCTGTTCGCGAGGACGTCAATCAGTTCATCGTTGATATACATCGGATAGAAGTACATCAGGCGGATCCAGTCGATCCCTTGCACTTCATCGAGCCGTTTGAGCAACTCAGCTAAGCGCGGCTCACCATAGATGTCCATGCCGTAGTACGTGGTGTCTTGCGCGACGATGATCAACTCGCGCACCCCGTCAGCAGCGAGCTGTTCCGCTTCGGCGATGATTTCGTCCATCGGCTTGCTGGCGTGTTTGCCGCGCATCTTTGGGATCGCGCAGAACGTGCAGAGCCGATCGCAACCTTCGCTAATTTTCAAAAACGCAAAATGCTTCGGCGTGATCCGCAGGCGATCGCGATCCGAGAGTGCGCGGATCGGCGCGGGTTGAAACACAGTCCGTTGCTCTTCCAAATTGCCGACGAGACGATCGGCCACTTTCGTAATCGCTTCGCGACCAAACACGCCGACTAGATAATCGATGTCAGGCCGATCGGTGAGCAGATCTTCTTTTTGGCGTTCGGCCAGGCAGCCCGAAACGATAACGCCCTTCGTTTTGCCGGCCTTCTTCAGCGCAAGCATTTCATCGATAGCGCCGAACGACTCCGTGCGGGCCCGTTCGATGAAGCCGCAGGTGTTCACCACGACGAAGTCCGCCCCTTCGGGCTCATTGACGAGCTGATAGCCATCGATCTTCAGCAGCCCCAACATCCGCTCGCTATCGACCAGGTTTTTGGGACAGCCCAAGCTGACGAAGGAATAGGTCCCCTTCGGCGCATCGGCTTCGGGAACTTTGTTGAGGGAAGGTTTCGAAGAAGTCATAAGAACCACTGCAGCACGGACCAGCAAACGGGAATCTGTCAGTTTACGGCTGCCTTCCGCCTTAGGGGAGGGCTAAAACGGCGAGGATTTTTTGCGGGAGCGTGCAATCCTTCGGTGGACGCCAAGATTTGGCATTGACGCGTCAGGAGCTTTTTTGAATGATAGCAATCTCCGGGCGGACTGGTCCGTCCGCCTTCTAAGTAATGTTTGATATTTTGTTTGGTGCGATGAACGTAACTGATTTAGCAACAATACCTTCCATCGACGAAACCCGGGTGGACGAAGCCCACTCACGGCGGTCGGACGAAATACTGTCAGCCGCGGTCGAACTCTTTGCCAAGCAAGGCTTTGCGGCGACCGAAGTGCAGCAAATCGCCGACCGGGCCGGCGTGGGGAAGGGAACCGTCTATCGCCACTTTGTGAATAAGGACAAGCTCTTTCTCGCGGCGGCCGATTTGGGTCTGCGACGATTGAAGGACGCGGTGAACCAATCGGCCGACGGCCTGGTCACTCCATTAGACCGACTGCGGGGCGGTGTGGTGGCATTCCTGCAGTTCTTTCGCGAGCACCCGGAGTTCGTTGACCTGATGATTCAGGAGCGGGCTCACTTTCGCGATCGCCAATCTCCCACTTTCTTTGGTCGCAAGGATGACGAAATGACCTGCCGCTGGCGCGAGGAGTTCAGTGAACTCATTCGCCAAGGCGTGCTCCGGCCGCTGCCGGTCGAGCACCTGATGGACTTCATCGAGCAGTCGCTGTTCGGCGCCGTGCTCGTGCACTTTCTCGGCAAGCGTGATCCCGCGACGGCCGCCGATGGCCAGCGGGTAGCGGATCTGATTCTGAATGGAATTGCCCTGCCTACTAAGTAATTCACATGACTAATAATTCATCAAAGCTTTCTCGGTTCACCTTGGGCGTGATTGGCTCGACGCTGTTTACGCTCGCAGGCTGTGGCTCGCATGGCAAGACGCCGGCGGCTTATGAAACAACGACGATCGCGGCCAAGCCGGTTGTTGTCACCGTCACCGAATTGCAAACGCGACCGGTGCAGCGGCGCATCGCGGTCGTCGGCACGTTGCATGGACTCGAAAAGATTCAAATTAGCGCGAAGGTTGCGGGCCGGTTGGAAAAAGTGATGGCCGATGTCGGCGATCGGCTACAACCCGGCGCCAAGCTGATTGAAATCAATCAGCTCGATTTCAAACTCGCTGTCGATGAAGCTCAACGAGCACTTGAACGTGAACTTGCGAAACTGGGGCTCGCGGAGATTCCCAAGCAGAAGTTCAACGCCGAAGTGCTCCCCGCGATGATTCGCGGTCGTTTGCTCGTCGATAATGCCCGCCGCAAATTCGAGCGTCTGAAAGGGCTCAATCAAAAGAACGCAGTCACCGATCAGGAGTTCGAGCAAGCCACGACCGATCTGCAAGTAGAAGAAGCCGCGCTGCAGCAAACGATGCTCGATATCCGGGCCACGCTTGCGGCCGTTCGGTATCAGCAGTCGGTGCTCGAGAGTGCACAACGTCAACTTGCGGAGACAACGATCTTCGCGCCACCGACGGACTTTCCGTCGCTTGCCGAAATGAAGTTGCAAGGCTGCGGCTATGTGGTAGCCCGCCGTATGGCGACGGCTGGCGAACTGACGATCATCGGCGGCTCGCCACTGTTGGAACTCGTCATCGACGACGCACTCAAATTGAAAGCCACCGTCCCCGAACGTTACGCCAGTGAAGTGCAACTCGGCCAAATGGTCGAGTTGAAAGTCGAAGCCTATCCCAACGATGTGTTCAACGCTCGCATCGCGCGAGTCAGTCCGACGATCGATTCCGAGAATCGCACTTTCGAAATCGAAGCGCACGTCGCCAACAAAGATCATCGCCTGCAGCACGGCAGTTTTGCGAAGGCGTCGATTCTGACGCGAGCCGCCGATCAAGCCGTGATGGCACCACTCGAATCACTCGTGACGTTTGCCGGTGTTACGAAACTCTTTTGCCTCGACGGTGAAACGGTTCGCGAAATTCCGGTCAGCCTCGGAGTTCGCGAAGCCGGTTGGGTCGAAGTGATCGGCGATTTGCCACAGCAAGGCGCCGTCGTCACCAGCGGTCAAACGCAACTCGCCGCCGGCTCCAAGGTCAGCATTCGTCAGCCGATTCCAACGCAGGCAGTTCCGCCCATGTTGCCCGAAGCAACACCTGGCGCAGTTGTTCCGGCAGGCGCGATCGATGCCGTTCATAACGTGAGCAACGCCAGCGAACAACGCTAAACAACTCCTCTCATCTCCCGTCCCTCAACTCTCATCCCTCGGCACGCCATGAACGTTTGGGACCTCTGTATTCGCCGCCCGGTCTTCACCTGCATGCTGGTCCTTGCGCCAGTCGTGCTCGGGGCCGCCGCGTATCCACGACTCGGCGTTGATTTGTTTCCGAACGTCGACATTCCCACGGTGGTCGTCACAACGACTCTCAAGGGCGCCGGCGTTGAAGAGATGGAATCGAGCGTTACCAAGGAAATCGAAGAAGCCGTCAATACGATCAGCGGCATCGACGAACTGAAGTCGACGACCAAAGAAGGCTTTTCGCAAATCGTTATTGCGTTCAAGCTCGATAAGGACGGTGATGTCGCTGCGCAAGAAGTACGCGACAAGATCTCCACGATACTTAATCGCTTACCCTCTGGTACCGATGCTCCGCTGGTCGACAAATTCGCCGTAGACGCTTCTCCCGTGCTGACCATCGCGGTCAGCGGCAAACGTGACGAGCGCGAGGTTACCGAACTCGCGAAAAAGCAAGTCAAAGAGAATCTGGAAACGGTCTATGGCGTCGGCGCTGTAACAATGGTCGGTGGCCGGCAGCGCGCGATCAATATCATTCTCGACGTCGACCAGTTGGCCGCTTACCAACTTTCCGCCGAAGACATCCGCCAAGCGATGCTGCGACAAAATCTGGAAGTGCCCGGCGGTCGCGTCGATCAAGGTTCGCAAGAACTCGTACTGCGGACGATGGGACGCATCGAAAAAGTAACCGACTTCGCCGATCTGATCGTCACCGATCGCAAAGACTATCCCGTGCGGCTGAAAGACGTCGGCCGCGTTGAAGATTCGTACGAAGAGCCACGCGGCCTGAGCCGGCTTGATGACGAATCCGCTGTGAGCCTCGTCGTGCAAAAGCAATCGGGGCAGAACACCGTCGCCGTGGTGCACCGTGTGAAAGACCGGCTCAAAGAGATCAAAGAGACTCTGCCGCCGGATATTGATTACGCGATCATCCGCGATCAATCGCGGTTCATCGAAAGCAGCATTCACGAGGTGCAGTTTCACCTGGTGCTGGCCGCAGTGCTGGTCAGCCTGACCATTCTGCTTTTCATCCGTGATTGGCGGACGACCATCATCGCTACGGTCGCAATTCCGGCGTCGATGTTGCCGACATTTGCCTTCATGATGGCGATGGGCTACTCTCTCAACAACATCACGATGCTCGGCTTGATTCTCGCCATCGGAATCGTGATCGACGACGCGGTGGTGGTGCACGAAAACATCTTTCGCCACATGGAAGAGTTCGGGCGATCCGCGATGGAGGCTTCCCGATCGGCAACTTCGGAAATTGCCACGGCCGTCGTTGCCACAACGTTATCGCTGCTCGTCATCTTTGTGCCGGTTGCGTTCATGCAAGGACAGGTGGGCCGGTTCTTCAACAGCTTCGGCTTTGTAGTCGGCTTCTCGATCTTGATGAGCATGTTTGTCTCGTTCACGCTCACGCCGATGCTGTGCTCGCGGTTTTTGGTGCTGGAAAAAGGTGCTCACAATAAGAGCAAATCCGGCTTGGTGACACGCGTGATCGAAGGCTCCTATCGCTGGATTTTGGCCTGGTCCCTCAAGCATCGCTGGGTGATTGTGGTCACGTCGATCGCGGTACTTTGCTCCACTCCAACGATTGCCGGCATGGTTGGCTTCGACTTCGTGCCGGTTGATGATCAGGGGGAATTCGAAGTCAGCATGACGTTGCCCGAAGGCTATTCACTCGAGCGGGCCGACAAGCTGATGCGAGATATGGAACGCGATCTTAAGACGCTCCCCGATGTGAAGCACATCTTCACGATCGTCGGCGATACGACAGGCCGCGTCGGTAAGGGCCAGGGGGATGTGACTCAGGCCAGCATCTATGTGCGGCTGCCCGACGTCGGTGAACGAGAGTATTCGCAGTTCGATGTAATGCGCAAAGCTCGCGAAATGATGCAGCGGTATCCCGACATCCGCACGGCGGTGCAAGATGTCGGCGCGATTTCGGCCAGCGGTTTCAAGCAGGTCGACGTCGATCTGAATATTCGTGGTACCGATCTCGAAGAACTGCGCGTCATCGCCGACAAAGTCGTTGCCTGGATGAAAACACGTGGCACGTATGTCGACGTCGATACGAGTCTATCGCTCCGCAAGCCGGAACTTCGCGTGCATATCGATCGCGACCGGGCGTCGAACCTTGGTGTGAAGGTCGAAACGATTGCTTCCACTCTCAACCTGCTCGTCGGCGGGGAACTGATCGGCAAGTACAAAGAGAACGCCGATCAATACGATGTGTGGGTGCGGGCTGACCGCTCGTTCCGCGATGCGCCGGAAACCATCGATTCGCTCATGGTGCCGTCGCCGCAAGCGGGGCTCGTGAAACTCTCGAACCTCGCTCGCCTCGAAAACGCCCAAGGCCCGACGTCGATCGAACGTCACAGTCGGCAGCGGCAAGTAGTGGTCGTGGCGAACCTCGAAGGGATCCCACTCGGACCTGCCGTCGACGAGATCGACGCCTACATGAAGTCGCTTAACTTGCCCGCCGGTTACCATCACGAGTTTCTCGGCCAGGCCAAGATGATGAAGGAGTCGAACGGCGGCTTTCTCATCGCGTTCGGTTTGAGCTTCCTGTTTATGTACATGGTGCTCGCCGCGCAGTTCGAAAGCTTTGTGCACCCGATCACGATTCTGCTCGCGCTGCCGCTGACGCTGCCGTTTGCGTTTTTGTCACTTTATTTTCTGCAAACGCCGCTGGACATTTATGCGATGTTCGGCCTGTTCATGCTCTTTGGCATCGTGAAGAAGAACGGCATTTTGCAGATCGACTACACAAACGTCCTGCGCGGCCAAGGCGTGCCGCGGGACAAAGCAATTCTCGATGCGAATCAAACTCGCTTGCGCCCGATCTTGATGACCACGCTGATGCTCGTCGCCGCGATGGTGCCGGTAGCGATGGGCCAAGGTCCCGGCGCTGGCAGTCGCGCGAGCATGGCCAAAGTCATCATCGGTGGCCAGAGCTTGTCGCTGTTGCTCACGCTGTTGCTCACGCCCGTTGCTTATTCGCTCTGGGATGACTTTGTGTTGTTGTGGAACAAGTACATCCTGCGGAAGAAGCCCGAAGGTACGGATGGTTCCGCACCAGTTGTAGCGCAGCTGTCACAAGCGACGACAGAAACCGTGGTGGACGCGAATATTGCGCTTCATCTCGCCGGTGAAAAGCATTCGCCAAGTGCGGCGTTTCAACAAGTTGTCGCAGCCGAGACAGGAAGCCCTGCGCGCTAGAGGGCCAGGAAGAGAGCTGTAGGGAGTTGAGCGAACATTCCCTTGATAACGAGCAGGTTGAGACTAACATGCTCGTGCAACTTTAGTGCAGACGCCCCATGCGATGGGCGTTTCTGGGCGACGAACTAACCCGCAGCGCCATCGAAGTCCTTGAGCGAACGGCCGAGGCGTTTGCGTTTGCCATCGCCAATCGTGCCGCGGACTTCTTCAGCCGGGGCCTGCTCGATCAGCTTGCCCAGGTTCTGATGAAAGCCGTTGTCGTGGGCCGGTGTGCCGAGGGCTTCGACAGCGTCCGAAACGCCCAGCAGCACGCTTTGTCGCACACCTTCGCGAATCCAAGTGAAAAGATTGAGTTGCATCGGACAGGCCTCCTTGCCTCTGTGGTTCAGTATCTGTTTGGGGGGACAAGTCATCCTTGACTGGTCGCTTCTATCGCTTCGGTTTCCGCCGCCTGCCGGATTGATCGAATCCCGTTGGACCATACCTGAACGGAAATTTTGGGTCCAGGCGGGATTCAAGCGACAAAAAAGAGGTTGCCTCTGACGAAGCAACCTCTTCTTATGTTTTGACTAGCCAGCAGTGCTACTACTTGGCAGCGCTAACCTTGAAGCCGGCCTTTTCAAAGGCCTTGTCGTTGAACAGGAATTCAACCTGGTCAGCAGCGTCCTTGGCCTTGGCTTGGCACTTGTCGCAGCAGAAGCAGACATTGGCGCCGGCGACGGTGATCTTGGTCGCGGTGTCGACCGGACCGCCGCTCAGCGGGCACTTCTCTTGTTTGGCTTGGCCGGTAGCGACCAACTGAGCGTTGGCCTTGGCGGCAAACTTGGCCGTGTCAGCGGCAAAGGCCTTGGGGCAGTTCTGGCAGCAGAAGAAGACCTTGCCACCCTTGTAGTCAACGGCGTTGCCTTCCTTGGCGGGCTTGGAAGCAGCAACCACGCACTTCACACCTTCGAGCTTCACGCCTTCGGCAGCGACGACTGCGGCGAGAGCCACGAACGCGAGACCCAAACCCATCAGCATGCGAGACTTCATTGAGAGCACTCCGAGAACGGGGACGATTTGGAAGGCAAAGTTTAACCAACCGGAATTATCGGCACAGGCGCGATATTGTGTGAGACAATTTGGGCAAAGTCAATGGAATCCATCAAGAAAAATTGATACTGGCATTCCCGACAGCTTTTACGCTCTCCTAGAAAAGACGGAGTGTAAGAAAAGTAGATTGGGATGTGACCGATCAAAAAGTTTGCCGTGCGGCACTGCGTTGCTATAAAATGCATCTCGCGGGAATGCGGGATGGCTTGCGGCGGGCTGAGGTAAACGGGGCACGTGGGAAATGTTTGAAAACATCTGGCTCATCGTCGGCTTGGTGGTCGCTGGGCTGGCCGTGGTAAGTAGCCTGCTGGCCTGGAAGTTTGGCGTCGTGCCGGTGAATCCCTGGCGGCCACGCCGCAAACCGGCCATCAATCTCGAGCACGCCCGCAAGCAATTTCACTTGCGACGTGAATGGCTCGAAGCAAACTTTCTCACGCTTGCTGCGCAAAGTGGCAGCCCGCGCGGATTGCAGTGGGTCGATTGCGATTTCGATGACGAAGTTTCGTTTGCGCGCGATCGCAACACCGGTCGCCTACGCGCGCTTGTCGGCGTAACGATTAGTTTTGAAGCCATCGTCGGCGGCGGCATGGAAGACAATCCGAACGTCAGCAACCTCCGCGCAGCGACGGCCATCTTCTATCTCGATGGCGAATCGTGGAGCACTACGGGCCGGGCCATTTTTAATTTAAATCCCGAACAAGCGATTGAACGCTTCGGGCAGGAACTTGAGCACGTGGAGTAGCCGGTTAGCGTTTTGCTTCACTCGTGGCCGCTGCTGGTGTGTTCGCAATCACGCTGGCTTTCTCGCGGCCGATGACGACCAGTTGCCGTGGCGGCTTACGAAACTCGGGAGTGAACAGCTTTTTCACATCCATCTTGAACTGCGATTCGAACAGCGGCTGTTCGGAGATTACTTTCACATCGGCGGGCAGCTTCGCTTTGAGCTTATCGAACTGCTCACGGGTAGTGATCAAGTATCCATCCGGGTTCTTGTTCACGAACAGCAGCGCCTGTTTGTCATCGAGCATCTTGGCATGGACGACGGGCGCGGTCGAGGTTTTGACTTTCTTTTCCCGCTTGGGCAACTCAGCGATCGATTGGTTTGAGTAGTAGACCCAACTCGGTTCCAGAATATGGAATGTCGCGATCTTCGGTTTGGCGTCGCGTGCAAGAACGGCGCTGATCAGTTTTTGATCGTTGCGATGGGCATCAACCCTCTGCGCGCCGAGCGCGAAAATGCTGGTGGTCAGCACCACAAAACTGGCCGCGAGAATTCCCGCGGTCCATTGACGTTCGAAATTGAAGAAGTGGCGCAGAAGCGCGAGCAAACCTCCCACCACGGGAACCAATCCGATGAGCGCGAGGAACTGTTCGCCCGGCAAAAAGACATCCGCGACGTAGTACACGCCGGCGGTCAGTCCCAAGCCGATCAAGATTAACGTTGCAAATGAAACCGCCGGCCACCAGCGCGCGATCAGCAATTTACCGGCAAGCCAGCGATCGACAAACGCGCCGACAAGCAATGCCGCGGCAGGAAAGCAAGGCAGTATGTAATTCAGCAACTTGGTGCGGGCCACACTGAAGAGGCACACATACACGCCAATCCAGCACACGGCGAGCAGATAACCGGGCTGCCACGGATCTTTGCCGGTCAAGCGGCGAATCGTTTCGCTTAGCACCGGCACCGCGAAGATTGAAAAGGGAAAGAACCCCGCTACCAACATCACTGGATAGAACCCGATGAAGCCATGATGGTTTTCCTTGGCTTCGAGGGCCCGCTCGACATTGTGTTCGACGAAAAAGCCGCGGAGCCATTCCCCTTCGGTTTGCACGCCGACGGCCGCATACCACGGGCCTGCAACGAGCAGCACCATGACCACGGCGGTGATCGGCGCCATCGCAAAGCAGGTGCGTAGAAAATGGAACGGACCAAAAGGTCGCAGCGCGTTGTGCAGCCACGCGGGCAACACCATCTGCCGCAGTTCGCCGGCTTCGTCTTTGGTGTCGAGATCAGTTTTCAAGGCGGGCAATCGTTGAATGAGCAGAAACATGCCGATGATCGCGGTCGGCAGGACAAAGCCCACCGGGCCTTTGGCCAGCACCGCGAGTCCCATCGCGGCATACATGATGGCAATGAGTGAAGGTCGCGTCGGAAACCAGTAGCCCGAGGTGCGCTGCAGCGGCGCGGGTTGATCGCTATCAGTCTCGTCGCCTGTCACCGACTTACGGCGCGCGAACGTGCCGAAGACGAAAAGCGCGAGCGCCAGCGTGGTGCTGAAAATCAGCACGCCGTCGGGCGTCGCCGCGCGGCCGACCATCGCAAATGAAACACTGCATGACAGAGCAATTGCTGACCACAGTCCCACGCGCGGATTGAACAACCGGCGTCCAATGGCATACGTCAAAAGCACGGTGCCGATCGCCGCCAGGGCAGAAGGCAACCGCGCGGTGAATTCGTTCGCGCCGCCGACGTGATAAGCCACGAGCATGCACCAATACAGCAGTACTGGTTTGTGTGTGCGAAGTTCGGAGTTGAAGGTCGGCACGATCCAATCGCTGCGCAAAAACATTTCGCGCGCAGCGCCGGCGTTCCGGCCTTCATCGTCGTCCCACAACCGCGGGCCACCGAGATTGGTGAGCATCACGACGCCTGCGAGCGCAGCGACCACCAGCAAATGCCACGTCAATGTCGAGGGAGCCTTCAATCGATCCTCCTTGATCGTTCTTGTAGGCCGGAGCAAGCGTACTCGCATGGTTCCGGCAAGAGCTGCAGTCTTACGCTCCGTAGCCAATTACGCCGGAACTGCTGAGTACCTGGTTCCGACCGACTGCAGGCCTACGGATATTAGGCGAAGCAGCCCGCGGCAAGAAGGCAAGTTTGGCGCTTTACCGCCCTGCCCGCTTGGGTTACGGTGTTGCTGCTAGCAGACCATTCCTCCTGCCGTGGTTCCCCATGACCGAGCTCAATCCCCACGATCACCGCTCGACCATGTTTGAGAACCCGCCCACGAACATCCTGGGCATTCTTAGCCGATTGGGGCCGGGGTTGATCATCGCCGGCTCGATTGTGGGTTCCGGTGAATTGATTGCCACGACCAAAACCGGCGCCGAAGCGGGCTTTTGGTTGCTCTGGCTGATTTTGATCGGCTGCGTGATCAAGGTCTTCGTGCAAGTCGAGCTCGGCCGCGATGCGATCATCCGCGGCAAGACCACGATGGATGCGCTCAGCGAGGTTCCTGGCCCGCGCATCGCCCGCCGCGGCAACTGGCTGATCTGGTACTACGTGATCATGTTCTTTGCGTCCGCGGCGCAACTCGGCGGCATTGTGGGGAGTGTGGGGCAAGCATTGGCGATCAGCATGCCGCTAACGGCGGAAGGGAAACAGTTCAACGAGATTGCCAATGTCGAGACCGAGTTAAAGACCGCCCGCGCGGAACTGGCGGCAACTCAACCCAATGTTCGCCCCGAGCGGCGGGCCGAGTTGCAATCTCGGATCGCGGACCTCGCAGCCCAGCGCGGCAAGCTCGGCGAGAAACCCAAACAATTCTACGACCCGCAAATCTGGGCGACGATCACTGCGGTTGTTTCCTCGATCTGGCTGGTCGTTGGCAGATACTCATTGATTGAATGGTCGACGACCACGTTGGTTGCGGCTTTCACGTTCACCACGCTCTGCACGGTGCTTGCTTTGCAGTTCACGGATTTTTGGGCGATTACCTGGACCGACATGGTAAATGGATTTTCGTTCCGCCTGCCGCCTGCATCACAGGCCGGCAGTCGAACCGCGCTCGCGACGGCGCTAGCCACGTTCGGCATTATCGGCGTCGGCGCCGGCGAATTGGTTTCGTATCCGTATTGGTGTTTGGAGAAGGGATATGCCCGCTACACCGGTCCCCGTGATGACTCTGCCGCGTGGGGCCAGCGCGCTCGCGGCTGGCTGAATGTGCTGCGGTGGGATGCCTGGTGCTCGGCGTTGATTTATACCGTGGCCACGCTGGCGTTCTATTTGCTCGGGGCAGCCATTCTTGGGCGTGTGGGTTTGAACCCTGGTGGCTTCGATCTGGTGCGCACGCTCACAGCAATGTACGAACCGGTCTTCGGCAGCTGGGCGCCGCTGCTGTTCTTGGTCGGCGCATTGGCAGTTCTCTACAGCACGTACTTTGTCGCGAATGCCGGACATGCGCGGGTGCTGGCGGATGTCGCTCGCGTGATGAATTTGGGGGTGCGAGACGACTCGCACAAAAAGCAAGTTGTCCGTTGGCTCAGCGGCATCTTGCCGTTTATCTGCCTGGCAATTTATCTCGCGGTACCCGAAGAGCCCGAGCAGTTGGTGCTGATCAGCGGCATGGTACAGGCGCTGATGCTGCCGATGTTGGCTGTCGCGGCCCTCTTTTTTCGGTACCACCGCGGCGATGAACGTGTGCGTCCGGGCAAGGCTTGGGATCTGTTCCTCTGGCTCTCGTCCATCGGTTTGTTCATTGCGGCGGGGTGTTTGGTTTATAAGGCGATGAACGACTATGTGCTGAAGCAAGAGTCCAAAGCACCAGCGAAGGTTACCCTGTTGAACTCAACACCTGATCGCCACTCCTCTCCCCGCGCCCACTTGACGTTGTCGGGTAGAACCGGATATTCGAGGGCATCGTTCTCTCAAATAATCTCAGCAGGAGTCGAATATGGGTCGCGCGAAGATCACCATTGTCGGGGCGGGAAATGTAGGGGCGACATGCGCTCACTGGTGTGCTGCGGCCGAGTTGGGCGACATTGTCCTGTTGGACATTCCGCAAGCCGGAGATATGCCAAAGGGGAAAGCCCTCGACCTGATGCAATCTTCACCGATCATGGGGTTTGATTCGAAGATCACCGGCACGAGCGATTATGCCGATTCGGCGAACAGCGACGTCGTGGTGATTACGGCTGGTATTCCCCGCAAACCGGGCATGAGCCGCGACGATCTTTTGGCGACCAATGCGAAGATCGTCGGCGCCGTTGCCGAACAAGTGAAAGCGACCAGCCCGAACGCGATCGTGATCGTCGTCAGCAATCCCCTCGATGCGATGGTCCAGCGCGCGTTGCAAGTGACTGGCTTTCCGCCGGCCCGCGTGCTCGGCCAGGCCGGCGTGCTCGATACGGCCCGTTATCGCACGTTTCTTGCGATGGAATTGGGCGTGAGCGTGGAGGATGTTTCGGCACTGCTGATGGGCGGCCACGGCGACACCATGGTGCCGATGCCGACGTGCACGAGTGTGGGGGGCATCCCAATTCGCCGGTTGCTGTCGGAAGAAAAATTACAAGCCATTGTGCAACGGGCCCGCGACGGCGGCGCCGAGATCGTCGGCTTGCTCAAGACTGGCAGCGCTTACTACGCACCGGCCGCGGCCACCGCGCAAATGGTCGAAGCCATCATCAAGGACAAGAAGCGGATTATTCCGGTGGCCGCTTATTGCGATAAGGAATATGGTGTCGGCGGTTATTACGTCGGCGTGCCAGCCATCCTCGGCTCGAAAGGTGTCGAGAAGATCATCGAGTTGCAACTCGATGCCGAGGAAAAGAAGGCGTTCGATCACAGCGTGAACGCGGTCAAGTCACTCGTCGCTACGATGAACGACTTGATGAGCAAGGCATAGTTCTGCGGCGTTGCCGTGCCGCTGTGGGAAGATCGTGGTCCACACACGATTTTCCTACTGCGGAAGTGAAGCGAGTCGCACTTGCTAGCGACTGGCGGAAATCCGCCATCGCCACGGATGGCGTTGACAGACCCTGAAGCATCCCCTAAAACACCCCTCACCTTGTGGCCAACCAAGCACGTAACTGCTGGCAGGCCAAGGGATTCTGCCAGCAGCGCTATCATGGTGTTACCACCGCGGCGATGCTTGCAGGGTTCACACAAGTTGGCGCGTGTTGTGGTATCAGCGAGTACTTGCTTTGTTCGCCTCACCACCCATCCTTGCATCCGCCCTAGCCCTTTCGACCAATTCCATCTGCCATGGAAGTTGGCTGCTGCTCGATCCATCTGGTCAGCAGTTTCCCCTGCATTCGCCTCCCGCGGCGAGTTGCTGGCGGTAACGTTTTTTGCTGCAAGTTCGCAGTTATTGCTGCGTCCCTGCAGGTCCGACCCACAAGCCCGAAGAGAATGGTATGAATCGCCTTACCAGCCTGCTTGCCCCGCCGGTTCCTTTCACTCCGAAACGAAGGCAACCGACCACGGTGAGAACGCTAACTGCGTCATCGCAGCAACAGGCTGAGATTCAATCCTTCACTCCTCTGCACTACGAACCCAACTACGACTATCCGCTGCTTGTCTGGCTGCACGATGACGGTGGTGAAGCTCGCGACCTGCAGCGTGTCATGCCCTTGATCAGCATGCGCAACTATGTTGGCGTGGCGATTTCTGGCGAATCGCTCGGCCCACGGCGAGGCTGGGGCTGGTCGCAAACCGCGGCGGGCATTGTCGCTGCGGAAAATAAGTTGGCCGATGCACTCGAATTTGCCACGACCAAATTTCGCATTCATCCGCAACGAATTTTTCTTGCGGGCAACGGCATCGGCGGCACGCTCGCCACTCGCCTTGCGCTCCGTAATCCAGAACGTTTTTCGGGGGCGTTATCGCTCGGCGGCGCTTTTCCGACCGGCCAATCACCCCTGTCGATGCTCGCCGCGGCCCGCCGCTTGCCGCTGTTCATCGCTCACTGCCGCGATTCAGAAAAGTATCCTACCGAACGCTTGTGCGAAGAACTCGGGCTGTTTCACTCCGCTGGCATTGGTGCCACGATTCGTCAGTATCCTTGCGGCGATGAAGTCACCACGCAGATGTTGCACGACATGGATGTGTGGCTGATGGAGCGCGTTACGGGCTGCGTGTACGAACCTACGCCGGCGCCGATTGCAAAAGAGTGGAATTAGTTAGACGGCGGACGTAGGTTGGGTCGAGCGGCACCCCGAAAGGCCCACCCTTCAATGCTGCATTATCTATTTCGCCAGAGTATGCGATCTTCGATCGCCAACCGCTGCTGCGCGGCGAGGATTTCGGCTTTAAAGCGCTTCGCATCGTTCGGATACCCGGCGGTCGGTTTCAAGCCCGGCACTTGTTCCTGCCAGAAGCGATTGAACGGCCGCAGCGAAACTTCGCGCAGATATTTTGCCGTCATCGAAGCCAGCGCTGTTGCGAGCATTCGTTCCCCTTTGGCGAGAAACTGCAATTCAATTTTGCGGCCGCCATAGGGCATTCGATAAACGCTCAGCGCTTTTGATTCTTGCACAACGCGCACGGGCTCATCACCAAAGACGTGCTGGATGAGATGGGCATAGCGATCGCGGCCGCCATGCTTATCGCAGGTGATCGTCGCCGGCAGCGACGGATGATCATCGAGCAAACTTTGAATCAGTTCGAGCGTGGTGAGCGATAGCACGATTGCTTTGTTTTCATGCCGTTCGACTTCGGCGTTGAATTTGTCAGGAAAAACAGCCGTAGCGCGTAACGCCTTGAGTTCCACTGACGCACTCTTTAGCCCTGCGGTTAGTTGTTCAACGCAATCGCCAATGCGCAGTCCACAGGCGTCGATGGGGAGCGATTCTTCCTCCGCTGCATGCCAGACCAGCGCGGTGCGCTCGGCCCGGCACGTCGCCGCGAGAGATTCCCATAGTTCACGCGTCGAGCGAGGTCGGCTGCCGAGCAACGCTAAACAGCTAAGCACGCCGCATTCAATCGCGGCGAGTCCACTCCCTGGTGAATAGAGCGACTTGGAGTCGGCAATGGCGAGGCGTTGATCATCCTTGATCAGTTCCGCAGCTATGCATTTCGCCAATTGAGCATACAATTGCTCGGGTAGCAGCGTCACGGACGTTTGCCAAACGCTGGCCGCGACCAGCAGCGGCCCCAAGTTGGGCCCATAGCCGGCTTCGTCGGTGCCGATAAGAAGTTGCATTCGATCCGTCGCCGCCGAAGTGGGATGTGCCGCCGCATGGTTCATCTGCAAGGCATTCGGTATGCTGAATTTCACTGCAGATGAACAGCTGAGTCTTCGGAGGTTTTAGCATGCGTTTCGCGTTTCTGCTACTTGCTGGCCTGGCGGTGGTTGCCGGAACTGGTTGTTATTCAGCGAGTGGAAATCTCCCCACGCCACAACTTCCGCACGTGACAGTCGCCCAACCTGTTTCACAGGAAGTACGCGACATTGATGAATACACCGGACGCACCGAGGCAGCTGAAACGGTCGAAGTCAGGTCGCGAGTCAGTGGCTATCTGGAGGACATCTATTTTAAAGACGGCGACTTTGTCAAAAAGGGACAACCGTTGTTCTTAATCGATCCCCGCACGTACAAAGCAGAACTGGCACAAGCCGAGGCCCGCGTCGCACTCTACAAGGCCAAGCATAATCTTGCTACCACGGTTCGCGCACGCAACGAGGCCCTGCTCAAATCCAGAGCCATCTCTCAAGAAGAATTTGATCAGGCAGACGCAGCGGAAAAAGAATCGCTCGCCGCGAAGACGTCTGCCGAGGCCGACACCGAAACGAATCGTCTGAATGTCGAGTTCACGGAAATCAAAGCCGAAATCAGCGGCCGCATCGATCGGACCTTTGTTACGCGGGGCAACCTGGTGCAAAACGGACCGGGCGCGACGTTGCTCACCCGGATTGTTTCCCTCGAACCAGTCTTTGTTTATTTCTATCCTGACGAGTTGGCCTTCTTGCGATACACCGAACGCCGCGTCGCGGCCGATGGCAAGATGGAAGCGCAACATGTGCGGATGCGGCGGTTGCCGGTGACCATTGTGCTGGCCGATGGCACGACCTATGCCGAACCAGGCGTGATTGATTTTGCTGCCAACCGCGTTGATCCCTCGACCGGCACGATTCAAGTGCGGGCATCGTTCAAAAACCCCAAGCGAGCGTTATCGCCCGGTTTGTTTGTGCGACTTCGCCTTGCGGCCGAAAATTCCTATCAAGCTTTGATGATTCCCGAAAGAGCCATCAATACCGACCAGAGCGATAAGTTTGTATACGTCGTGAACAGAGAGAACAAAGCCGAGCGGCGCAACGTGAAGCTTGGAACCAAGCAGGGAAATCTCCGGGTGATTAAGCAAGGATTGGAGCCCAATGACTCGGTCATTATCAGCGGCGGTTTGCTGGTGCGACCTGGCTCCGAGGTTGCCGCTGAAAAAGTGGAGATCGATACCTCGAGCCTGCCCGAATTGCCGAAGTTGCCGTCGATGGAAGAATCGGAGGCAAGCGAATCGAAAATCGACCAGCCGACTCCGCCCGATCCCGCAGCGTCTGGATTCAATCCTGGCTTTAATCCAGCTGCTCCAGGCCCATCTCCTCCCGCAGCCAATCGCTAAATCCTCTCGTTCGCTGATTCTGCTTGAAGCGCAACAAGGAACTCCCCCGTGCTGGCTCGTTTCTTTATCGATCGTCCGATCTTTGCCTGGGTGTTGTCGATCGTCATTGTGCTTGCGGGGGTGATCTGCAACTACATTTTGCCGATAGCGCAGTATCCCGAAATTGCCCCGCCGACGGTGCAAGTGACTTGTGTTTATCCCGGCGCGAGCGCGGTCGTCGTGCAAGACACCGTCGCCGCGCCCATCGAGCAACAGGTCGTCGGCGTCGAGAACTCGCTGTATATGGCGTCGCAATCGGCGAGTGACGGCAGCTACACGCTGACGGTCACGTTCGCACTCGGCACCGATTTGAACATGGCTCAGGTGTTGGTGCAGAACCGCGTTTCGCAGGCGCTGCCGCTGCTGCCCGACATTGTGCAGCAGACGGGCGTGACGACGAAGAAGAAATCGCCCAACATTCTGCTCGCTGTGGCGCTGTTTGCGGAAAGCACCGGCCCAACGCAAAAGCCGGCGTTCGATCAGCTCTACATCAGTAACTATGCGACGATTCAGGTTCGCGACGAACTCGCGCGACTCGAAGGAGTCGGCGACGTGACGATTCTCGGCCAGCAAGATTACAGCATGCGCGTATGGCTCAATCCCGATGCCCTCGCCGCGCGCGACTTGAGCGCCGGCGATGTGGTGAAAGCGTTGCAAGAGCAAAATGTGCAAGTCGCTGCCGGTTCGGTCGGCCAGCCGCCTGTTCCGGCTGGGCTGGATTTTCAGCTGACGATGACGACACTGGGGCGACTCACGGAACCAGCACAATTCGAAGAAATTGTCATCAAAAGCGGCACTGATGGCAGCATCACCCGGCTAAAAGACGTCGCCCGCGTCGAACTCGGCGCAAAGAACATGAACACCAGTTGCCGGCTGGATGGGCAGCCAGCCGCGAGTCTCGCGGTCTGGCAGTTGCCTGGAAGTAACGCGCTCGACACCGCGGATCGGGTACGTGCTCGCATGAATGAACTCGAAAAGCGTTTTCCGCCGGGCTTGAAGTTCCGCATTGACTACGACACGACGCCGTTCATTCGCGAATCGGTGGCCGAGGTCTTTAAAACGCTCCGCGATGCGGTCATTCTCGTGGCCATCGTCGTGCTGCTCTTTTTGCAGGACTGGAAAGCGCTCGTTCTGCCGCTGATCGATGTCGGCGTGTCGCTGGTCGGCACCCTGGCAGTGCTGGCGCTGATGGGCTTCTCGCTGAACAATCTCACGCTCTTTGGGCTCGTACTGGCGATTGGGATTGTGGTCGATGATGCGATCGTCGTGCTCGAGAATATCGAACGCTGGATTGGCATGGGCTACAAGGTGCGGGAAGCAACCATTCGGGCGATGGACGAAATTACGGGCCCGATCATCGCCATCACGTTAGTTCTCAGCAGTGTGTTCTTGCCCAGCGCTTTTCTCGGCGGCATCACGGGGCAGTTTTTCCGGCAGTTCGCGTTGACGATCGCAGCTTCGATGGTCATCTCGGCGATTAACGCGATGACAATGACTCCGGCTCGAGCGACGTCCGTCTTCCGCGATCCGGTTCCCGGTGAGCATCACGACCATCGCGAAGCCTTGCCCTGGTGGGGAATCATGTTCCTCGCTGGTCTGCTGACACTATGGATCGGCGAAACCTTCTTCGCCGGCTGGCTCGGCCTCGGTGGCGCCGATCATGGCGACGGCGGTGCGGCCACTAATTCGCTGCGACATTGGGCGCTGCGGGCGATGTTGTTGGTGCCCGGTTTGATCATTGGTTTTGCGCTGGCGCAGCCGGTGAACAAAAGTTTGAAAGTGGCCTTTGGCGGCTTTAACAGGGCATTTGATTGGGTCACGGCCGGTTATGGTCGTATTGTACAAGGAATGATTCGCACGAGCTTCATTGTGCTCGTGGTATACGGCGGCTTGCTGGCGCTCACGGCCTTTGGCTTCACGCGGATTCCCACGGGCTTTATTCCGAATCAAGACAAAGGTTACTTGCTGCTCGATGTGCAACTTGCCGACGCGGCATCACTAGAGCGGACAGACGAGGTAATGCAGCAGATCGAAAAGATCGTGCTTGAAACGCCCGGCGTCGGACACATTCTCGATGTCAGTGGCCAGTCGTTCATCCTGAACGCCATCAGTTCGAACTACGGCGGCGGCTTCATCATTCTCAAGCCATTCCACGATCGGCATGGGCAAGCGGAAGGGGCTGAAGCCGTCGCGCTTGAACTCCGCAAGCGGTTGAGTACCATCGCCGATGCGCGGATCTCGGTGTTTGGCGCGCCGCCCGTTGATGGTCTTGGCAATGCCAGCGGCTTCAAACTGATGGTCGAAGACCGCGGTGATAACGGCTTTGAAGCGCTCCAAGCCCAGGCCGATCAACTGGCCGAAGATGCCCGCAAGATGCCCGGCATGATCGTCGTCTTTAACAGTTTTCGCGCGAACACGCCGCAGCTTTATATCGACATCGACCGTACGAAGTGCAAATCGATGGGTGTTGAGTTGAAACAGGTTTTCGATGCGCTGCAGATCTACATGGGCGGCGTGTATGTGAACGACATCAACAAATTTGGCCGCACCTGGCAAGTGAACACGCAGGCCGATCCCGAGTTCCGCGTCGATGCCGAAACCGTACGGCGGCTGAAAGTTCTGAATCGTGAGGGAAAGGCGGTGCCCATTGGTTCCGTCGCCAACATTCAAGATGCTACCGGGCCCGTGCTGATCAACCGCTTCAACACGTATCCCGCTGCCGTCGTCAATGGTGTGAACTCGCCGCTGGTCAGCACAGGGCAAGTCCTCGCCAACATGGAGTCGCTTGGTCAGCGACAGTTGCCGTCGTCAATGGTACCGGAGTGGACGGAGATATCCTACCTGCAGCGGCAATCGTCGAAGCTCGAAAGCTTCCGCGACGTACTTCAAAATCCCGTCTCTGCTCTTGTCGGTGCGGTGGTGCTCGTCTATTTGATTCTCGCCGCACAATACGAAAGCTGGTCATTGCCGTGGACGATTTTGCTCGTCGTTCCCATGTGCGTCCTCTGCGCGTTGATCGGCGTGTTTATTGCTCGGATGGACTTGAATATTTTTGTGCAGATCGGTTTCGTCGTGCTCGTCGGTCTCGCATGCAAGAACGCAATTCTCGTCGTCGAGTTCGCCAAAGAGCGGATGGAAAAGGATGGCATGAGCCTGCGAGAAGCCACGCTCGAAGCGAGCAAAACACGATTGCGACCGATCGTCATGACGTCGTTCGCCTTCATCCTCGGCGTGTTGCCGCTGGTCATTGCGACTGGCGCCGGCGCCGAGATGCGCCGCACGCTCGGAGTTGCGGTGTTCAGCGGCATGCTTGGCGTAACGCTGTTCGGCATCTTCTTGACGCCGGTGTTCTTCTACGTAGTGGAACGCTTGCTAGGAACGCCTGCGGATGAAAAACATGCGAAGAAACCAATCGGCCAACCGGCGGAGAATCCCAAACTTCCTTAAGTCTAAGCCAGCGAGTTCCTCACACGCGATTGCGGTTCCAACGTCGTATCGCTGGCTAGTTTTGATTTTCGCGCAGTTGATTTTTCAACCAGCGAAGCTGCAGTCACCTGCTCAGCGCTGTGCCCGCGCAGCCACTTCAAACTAACGACTGCGGCCACCGTTTCTGGATATACAAACACCATGTTTCCCACGATCATCATCAACCCGAACGTCGGCATGCCAAGGAACAAGGCGATGCCCAAGTGCACCGCGACGGCTAGTCCGAGGCAGATCGGCCGCGTCAGTTTCGGCCACACAAAGAAGCAATAGAAAGTTTCCCAAAACAGCGTGATATGCGTCAACGTGGCGAGGAACCACGGATAGCGGACGAGAAACGTCAGATCAAACGATTGATATTCTTTGCACGCCACGGCAAACCAGCAGGCGCTGCCGTCCCACCAGAGTTCGCCGCGGGCTTTGCCGATGCCGCCGAAGAGATAAATCACGCACATGTGCAACTGCAACAGGCGCGTGGCAATGTTCGTATCGACTGACGGAGTAACGTTGTTCAAACCGCGGCGTCTCGCCAGCCAGTGATCGACGGAGTAGACTCCGCCGCAACTGCCGATGGCGAGATACATCGCGATTGCCGCGTTGATTTGATCAAGGCCGTAGAGCGCACCCGTCAGGCGATGGCAATGCGCCAGCGTGATGATTAGCGACAGGACCGATACGATGCGTGTCTGATAGCCAACGACCAGCAGTGCAAACACAACGAGCGCAATCAAATTCAGCAGCCCAAGCAGGACCGGCGAATCGACGTAGTACAAATAGCTCCACGCATACCGCTGGCCGTCGCTAGCGGTGTTCAGTAGCATCGCGGTTTGCGAGTTCACCCAGCTATCACGGCCGAGGAACATCCCTTGATTGATGGTCCAGATCAACTGCGTATAAAACAGCATGCCGCCGCCGAAGATGCGGAGCAGCGCGAGTGTATGTGGCAGCGAGGGCTTGAACCAGAAACGGTTCCAAGCGTCCCAGCAACCCAGGAACCAATTTTGCGTAGCCATGGCAACAGCGTTCATCGGTTGGCTCCGGCAACGGGCGCGGGGGGTACTTCCGGCAAGTTCGTATAGGTCGAAGGATCGCTCGGGGCCATGCCGAGGTCGCTCACTTCAAACGGATTGAGCAGGCGATGTTCGACACGCGTGATGGTGGCTTTCGAGCCGCCGTGCGTTTTCACCAGGTGGTCTTCGATCGACTTGGTCATTGCTTCGTATTGCTTGCGGCGGTGCTGCCATTCGGCCAGCGCGATCGCATGCGCTTCTTTTCGCTGCGCTTGAATTTTTTTATCGCGATCGGTTTGCTGCGAGTTGAGCGCCGGCGGCGAAGGTTCCGGCGGCGGAGTCGGCGGTTCGTATTGATTGTTGAGCGCTTCGGCAATCATGAAGTGACGGTGATACTTCAGCCGAGGCTGATGCTGCGACAAATCAGGAAACCGCCCGGTGACCGGCGCGCGGCCATCGGCGAATTCCACCTTGTAGTCGACCAGATGCGTTGGACCAGGGTTGGGAGCAAAGAAGAAATAGCCGTGATCGAGATACAGCGCCGCGATATAAGGCCGAAACCAACCCACGATTCCATCCGCAACCGGCGACGAGGAGCCGTTTCCCACGCGGCACGCGAACTGGAACGGCGGCGCGAAGACGGCGACCAGGTGGAACAGCAAGAGCGCGCTGAGGCCGATTCGCCAGCCTAGCGGCAAAGTGAAGGATTGTTCCGGCGCAGGCTTCCGTTCCGGCGACGACAGGGCGGTTGAGGGGGGGCGCGTCGTCATACCTTTCTGAATCGACGTTCGCTGCCGCGGAGGCAAACTTTTTCGCGCTGGCAAGAGTTGCCGGAAATGTCGTTAAGTTCGGCAGTCACCCAGGTGAGCGGCGTGAGCCCAGCGTAGTTTACTTGGACTACTGAGTACGTCAGGCTCACGCCGCGACGCTCGTCGATTGAACCGTTACTACGTGGAGATTCGTGGAACGCAACTTGCGGTGTCAGTTATGATGATGTGGATTACAGAGGAGCGAAGTGATGAATTTCGCCAAGTTAGATCGCAATTCTGATCCCAAGCAGCGGATGATCATGGAACATCTGCAAGCGCGCGGTGTGCACGACAGTCGCGTGTTGTCCGCGATGGCGCGGGTACCGCGCGAACGCTTCGTCGCCGAGGACGAAGCAGGTGAAGCTTACGCGGACGCAGCGTTGCCGATTGCCTGCGGGCAGACCATCAGCCAGCCCTATATCGTCGGCATGATGAGCGAAGCGCTCGCTTTAACGGGTGATGAGAAAGTTTTAGAAATCGGTACCGGGAGTGGCTATCAAACGGCGATCCTTGCCGAGTTGGCGGCTGAAGTTTATTCCATCGAACGCCACGCGGAACTGTCGCGTGCAGCCCGTGAGCGATTGAGCGCGCTTGGCTATCCAAATGTGCGGTTGCGCATCGGCGATGGGAGCCTCGGTTGGCCCGAAGCAGCGCCTTTCGAACGGATTATCATCACCGCAGCTAGCCCCGAGTGTCCCGCTGCGCTGTGGGAACAGCTGGCGGAAGATGGCTTGCTGATCGGGCCGTTTGGCAGTCCGGAAGAACAGACCATGACGATCTTACGGAAACGTCGCGGCAAGGCAGTTGTGACGCGTTCGATCCCCTGCCGATTCGTGCCGCTAGTAAGTGAATGACAGCACTTGCCGGCATGATCGGCAAACTGTGCATCCGCCGAAAGTTTTGCCCTGCCGCTTTTTGTTATCGCACCAGGTTGCTTTTTCGCCTCAGGTTGCCAAATTGCATGGTAGGTTTCTAGTGTGCCGTAATCCGTCCGGATCTTGCACCGTAGCCTGTCATGACCACTTTCCCCGCCAACTCGAAATTCGCCGGCTTGTTGGCCGCCGCTGCGCTTTGGGCGCTCGGTGGTTGCGCATTGCCGGCGTTCGATCAATCGGGCGAGCGGATTTTCAACGGGACAACCCGGCTGGCCAGCATCAAGGATTGCCCGCTGCTGGCCCATCATCGCCAACCCCCGCCGCCAGCAATTCCCGTTGGCGTGCCTGCGATGGGGCCGGTCGTGG
This sequence comes from uncultured Pirellulaceae bacterium, assembly GCA_964394305.1. Classification (GTDB taxonomy): domain Bacteria; phylum Planctomycetota; class Planctomycetia; order Pirellulales; family Pirellulaceae; genus Anatilimnocola. Next base: position 24,455 of record CAYMWL010000012.1, on the reverse strand, counting down.
GACCAGCGAGCAGTTGTGCGCCACCCGCGCCACTAGTCGTTGCTCCGCCACCGCCGCCCGCGATCATCGCGGTGCCAATGACCCCCGCTACTTGTACGACACCACCGATTGCGCCCGCCGTTTGCCAGGTTCAGCCGACACCGCTGCCTGTGCAACAATGCGCCGCGCCGGTGAAAACCGATAGTTGCGATAACAGTCATAATTTAAAAATCACGCCGAGTCACGTTGTTGCCCCCGTGGGCGGCGAAGTGGTGCTCGTCGCGGGGCTCTGCGGAACTGATGGCCGCCTCATCATGCGGCAGCCGATCGAATGGATGCTGGCGCAAGATGGCGCTGGGCAGATTGTAGCTGTCGGTCAAGAAGGCCCGTTTCATACCTCGTACTTCCTGCGAAATTCGCCGCAGAAAGTTTCACCGCAGTATGCTCTCGCGCACACTTCGACGATTTCGCAATGCGTTGACCGCGGTACGAAAGATCCGCGCGATGACATTCAATTGCAAAAGGGACAAAGCTGGATCAGCGTGACATCGCCCAAGGAAGGCGTGTCGTACGTGACGGTGTGGACGCCGAAAGAGCACAACATGGATCGCCGCCGTGCTCAGGCGACAATCTATTGGGTCGATGCTGTCTGGACCTTTCCGCCGTGCGCCGTGGCGCCGATTGGCAGTCGCACGGGTCATCGCATGCTGACCGTCGTCAAGCGTTCCGGTGGGGCCCCCGTTGCCGGTTGGACGGTTCGTTACGAAGTACTCGAAGGGCCCGAAGCAGTTTTCGGCGCTGGTCGTGCTCGTGCGGTAGAAGTAAAGACCGATGCCAACGGCGTCGCCTTGGCAGATCTTTTCCCACAAACCAATGCGGCCGGTATCACCACAGTAAAAGTGCAAGTGATTCGCCCTGCACGCGGCGATATGCCCGAAATGATTGTCGGTCAAGGGACGACGAGCGTGAGCTGGTCGGTCCCCGGCTTGCAAGTTTCGGCCAACGGTCCGACGACGATTCCTGGTGATGGCTTGCTCAGTTATGAAGTCGCGGTGATGAACACCGGCGATCAATCGACGCCGGGAGTGGTATTGAAATTCACTCCGCCGAGCAATGTGACGGTGCTGAACAGCAGTCCGTCGGCCGAAGTGTTCGGCAACCGTCTCGAATGGCGTCTCGGCGATTTGCAGGCCCGCGGTAAAGCGACGGTGAAAGTGAACTGCCGCGCCACTGTCGATGGCGATTTGCGGTCGACCTTTATGGCTCAAACGAATGATGGTGAGCTGAAGGCCGAAGGAACTGCTGCGACGCGAGTCTTCCGCCAGGCTCTCGCCGTTCGCATGACCGGCCCCGATGCAGTCGAAGTCGGCAAGCGGGCGACATTCCAAATTGAAATTCAGAATACAGGCAACGAAGTGTTGCGAAATGTAACGCTGACCGATCGCTTTCCGCCGGAATTGGTCCATGCCGATGGCCAGCAGAGCCCGATGGTAAAAACGATCGGTGATTTGCAGCCCGGACAGAAACTCAACTCACCGGCAGTCACATTCATTGTGACGCGCCCGGGCCAACATTCGCACCGGCTCGATGTGACTGCGGACGGCAATCAATCGGCGACGGCCCGCGGCGTTGTTACTGGCATTCAATCGCAGATTCAACCTGCTCGGTTGCAACTGCGATTATCGCAGCCTCAGCAAGTGCGGGCAGGTGAAACCGGAGAGATCATTGCGGAGGTGACGAACGTGGGTGGTTCGCTGGCCCGCAACGCGAAGCTGAGCATCACTTACAGCCCGAGCTTCTCCGCCGATCGTGCTACACAAGGACATCAGCTCGACGAAGGCCGCCGCACCTTGACTTGGACCATTGATCAATTGGCAGCTGGCGCTGTCATCAGCAAGCAGTTGAATTTGCGCGGCTCAACTGCTGACGATCGGGCCTTCGCTCAGGTCACGCTTACTCCAGAGAATGGCCAACCCGAAACGCGGCAAGTTAATATTCCGATCGCTGCGGCAACGCGAGTTGCTCCGGCACCGGCGCCGATTGAACGTAATCCGCCAACACCCATGGCGAATCCCATGGCGTCTCCGCCACCGATGCCGCGGGCAGATATCCCGCGTGCTGCGCTTCCTGCACGCGACACAACCTTGCCCAGCGGCAACTTGGATGTCTCCCTCAGTCAATCGGCCAATCCGATTCCGCAGGGGGGGACGACGCGCTATCTGGTGCGCATCAAAAACGACGCCAGCGGAGCGGATGAGAATCTGCAGATCACGCTGTTGCTGCCGGAAGGTCTGAAGTTCAAACGAATCGTCAGCGCCGAGCAGCAGGTCTTTCAACTGCAAGATGCCGGCGCTGGCTCGGTCACGCTCACGCCGATTGCACTGGTGCGTGCTCGCGAAGATATGCCGACGCTGCAGATTGAGGTCGAAGGGACCATGCCTGGCATGCACACTTTCCAAGTGCAATTGCAGAGCAAGCGCAATCCCAAGCCGATCATTCGCGAGCGGACCACGACCGTGAACATGCCGCCCGCTCCTCGTTAGTCGCACGCACGGAAAGGAATTTCATGCCGGCGGCTGGTAGCAATCTCTTTCGTTTGGATGGTTTAACCGCGCTCGTCACGGGGGGCGGCACCGGTATTGGCCGCGCAACGGCTGAAACGCTTGCGACTGCGGGCGCGAATGTCATTGTTCATTTCAATAGTAGCCGCACCGAAGCCGAAGCAACGGCGGAGGCCATTCGCGCGAACGGTGGTCAGGTGCAAATCGAACAGGCTGACCTGTCCAACGCCGATGCGTCGAAATCGCTTGTTGACCGCGCAGCGACGCACTTTGGCGGCCTCGATATTTTGATCAATAACGCCGGTTCCGTGATCGAGCGGGCTAAAATCGAAGATTGTTCGCTCGAGCTTTGGCAACAATCACTGTCGGTCAATTTGACGTCAGCGTTTCTCGTCACACAGCGGGCGATTTCGCACTTACGCAAAACGGGCCGCGGCAGTATCGTCAACATCTTGTCGCTCTCGGTGCAAACGGGCGGCGCGAACGGCGCCGGACCCTATGCAGCGGCCAAAGGTGGACTGCAAGTTTTCACCCGCACGCTGGCCAAAGAACTCGCCCCGGCGGTGCGCACGAATGCAGTCATGCCCGGCGTGATCGAAACGAAGCATCACGAACAATTCACGAGAGCCGAACGAATGGAACAGTACCGGCGCGAAACGCCGCTCGGACGCAATGGCACGGCCGACGAAGTGGCCGCAGTCGTCGCGTTCCTCGTGAGCAATGCAGCCCGCTTTGTGAACGGCGCGCTCCTCGATATCAACGGCGGACGTTTCCTCCGATAAACTTGACACACATAGAGATAGAAACGGAAGATTCAATGCAAATTGTCGTTACCGCGGTCGGCCCCGATAATGTGCGCCTGGCCGATCCCATCATTCACTATCTGACTGGTCAAGGCGCGAACATTGCCGAGATCCAGATGTACGACCACGACGAAGAAGCCCTCTTCGCCATGATGGTCCGCGTGCATCTGCCATCGGCCAAACTCGGCGAAGTGCGTAGCGCATTGCTGGAGATCGGCAAAGATACCAAGCTCAGCGTCCGTGTTTGGTCACCAGAAGAACGAGCCTCAAAACCGCGGCTGGCGATCTGCGTCACCTACCGCACCGAGCCGCCGCTCGCCTTATTGCGCGCAATTCGTGATGGCGTGATCAAAGCCGAAGCCGCCGTAATGATTGGCAATCGTTCGACTTGCCGCGGCATTGCCGAGCAATTCGGCGTGCCATGGGAAAGCATCGGCGAAAGCGACGGCCGGGCGAATGACGATGCGATGGTTGAGATCCTCGATCGGTATACGATCGACTACGTGATCCTCGCGCGGTACATGCGCATTCTGCCCGCAGCGAGCTGCTGGAAATACGCGGGCGGGCGGATTATCAATTTGCATCACGGCCTGCTGCCGAGCTTTCCGGGGCTGCGGCCTTATCACGATGCTTATGCGGGCCGCATGCTTACCTACGGTTGCACGTGCCACTTCATTGTGCCGGAACTCGACGCAGGAAATCAGACGATCCATCAGTCGACGTTCACGGTTCCGCATGGCATGAAGCTCGACGAGATCATCCGCATCGGGCAGGAAGACAACGAACCTCGCTGCCTGGTCGAGGGGGTCCGCCGGGTGGTCGACCGCGAAGTGCAATTGCACTTTCATCGGGTGATTGCGCGGAAGTAGGCGCAGAGTATTTCGCGCGCGAGCTGAATCCAACGAATCGTTTACCGTTCGCGATAGACAATCCGACCTTTTTCCAGGTCATAGGGGCTGAGCTCGACATTCACTTTGTCGCCTGGCACGATACGAATAAAATTTTTCCGCATCCGGCCAGCCACGTGGGCCAGCACTTCGCCACCGGTTTCCAACTGCACGCGAAACCGCGTGTTGGCCAGCGCTTGCGTCACCACGCCGGGGACGATCAGCGCTTCTTCTTTTTCCGCCATTCACAAAACTCCTGCGTTAACAGTCTCCCGGTTTCGATCTGGAATGGACAACGAGCGTCCGACAAACACGGGCTGAGAATCTGTTAGTATTACGGCAGAAACGATTTGCGTCCAGTCATTGCGGGAGAATTCACGCCCACCCGCTCGTTTGAAATCGCCACTGATGCCCCGTCACGTTGTTGTTCAAGCTGCCAATCGCCTCCATTTTGGGCTGTTCGCGCTAGATGCTGCGCAGAATTCGGCGTCCGAGTCCGCCGGTCGTCGCAGCTACGGCGGAGTAGGCGTGATGGTTTCGCGGCAGGGGATTGAGCTGCACATTCGCGAGGCGGCAGGGTTTGAAATTGTCGCTGATACTCTCGCTGAACGAATCGGTTCGTTTGCACGTCGTTGGGCGGAATTCTATTCGCAGCCACTCGACGGCATGCGGATACAGCTTGCGGGGAAAGCTCCCGACCATGTTGGGTTGGGCACAGGAACGCAGTTAGGGTTGTCGATAGCCGCGGGACTAGCAGCATTTTGCGGGATGCCGGCACCGCCGCTGGAGGAACTTTGCCGCAGCGTTGGTCGCGGCTTGCGTTCAGCGGTCGGCGCGTACGGGTTTGCGCTCGGCGGGTTGATTGTTGATCGAGGCAAGCTGCCGGGAGAATTCTTGTCGCCGCTTGATTGCCGTTTGGAATTGCCCGCAGGTTGGCACTTTGTCCTCGCGCGACCGCTAACTGGTGCGGGGCTGGCCGGCGAACGCGAGCAGTCTGCGATGGATCAGGCGAATCGCAACCTCGCGCCTCTGACCGAACAACTTATCACCGAAGCTCGCGAACACTTGATTCCCGCTGCCGCCACAGGAGATTTCTCAGGCTTCGCCGCGAGCTTGGGTCGTTACTGCGATACTGCAGGGCAATTTTATGCAGATGTGCAGGGCGGGCCTTACAACGGCCCTGACGTTGCTGCGCTAGCAGCCAAGATCCGGGCGCTAGGCCATATCGGGCTGGGGCAAAGTTCGTGGGGACCAACACTGTTCGTCGCGTGCGAAAGCCAGGCAGTTGCCGGGCAACTCGCTCATCAACTGCTCGGCGATGATCCCTTCGGGGAACGAATCGATATCAAGATTGCCAGCGTGTGCAACAAACCGGCGCGGATTGATATTCGCACCTAAGGTACTCATCCCATCGGAGCGAGATGAGTACCGACTTAACCCGCAAGCGCCGTCGGCTTATTTAACTCCGGCAGATCGAATGCATGTCCCACGCCCTGCCACCAGTGACGGGCGTTATCGCGTGTCCAACTGCCAGAGTCCAAACATTGCTCGAGTGCCGCTGCCAGGTCAGTCGCCGATTGATAGCGCTGCTGTGAGGCTTTTTCCAAACACTTCAGCACCACGCTTTCCAAATCTGCAGCCAGATCAGGCCGCAAGGAAGAAGGTGGCGGCGGAGTTTCGTGGGCGTGCTTGATCATGATTTTCAACGGCTTGTCGTCTTCGAACGGCGGCTTGCCGGTGAGCAGAAAATAGAGCACAGCGCCGAGTGAATAGACGTCGCTGCGCGAATCGGGTTCGCTGTCCCCGGTCGCCTGCTCGGGCGACATGAACAACGGCGAACCCGTGATCGTTCCTTCGGCGGTCAAATGCGCAGTGTCGAGTTCGGTCAATGGTTTGGCGAGACCAAAATCCAGCAACTTCACCACATCGCACACGCCGCCGCGTGACGCCGCAAAAATATTCGCCGGTTTGATATCGCGATGCACCAGTCCGAGATCGTGCGCTTCTTGCAGCGCATCGCAGGCTTGACGCACCAGGTAAATCGCGCGGCCCGCAGGGAGCGGGCCGTACTTGCGCACCAGTTCACTCAGGTTCATCCCCGGCAGATATTCCATCACATAATAAAACGTGCCATCATCAGCCCGGCCGTAATCGAAAATATCGATCGTGTTCCAGTGCGACAAGCGTGCGGTAGCCTGCACTTCGCGTTCGAAGCGGGCAAGCACTCGAGGGTCGCCGGCTTTCTCAGGCCGGATGACTTTGATCGCGCACGGTCGCTTCATCAGCTGATGTTCGGCGAGATAAACTTCGCCCATGCCGCCGCTGCCGATCAGCTTTTTCAGTTGATACTGACCGAGCCGCTTGGCCTGATAGACTTCACTCCGCAAGGTGTTGATCGTGTGCACGCCCCACACCGCGCTCGCGGCGGCCAGGCCCATGACCAGCACCGTGGTGATAATCACGTCCCATTGTTCCACCAGTAACTCAGCGCTTTGCCGATGGGTGAGCGCGCTGACGATGATCAGCATCACCGGGATTGCGGCGAGCAAGCCGATGAACGCCGCCGCTCGCTGCCAGGTGTTGGGAATGAAAAGCGCGTAGATATAAATCGGCAACAGCCATGCCGCGGCAACATCCGGATGCTGGCCGTAGCTTTCGATCAAGAACGTGGTCTTGCTGTAATGCACCGTCATGAAAAACATCGCCGGTACAAAGAACGTCAGAATCTCGATCCAACGCAATTGCGATAGCGAGAAATCGCGATTCGAACAAAGCACAAAGGCAATGCTGCCAATCACAAATGTTGCGGCGATATGCGCGGCAAAATTGAGGACATAGATCCAGCGATCAACTCGATCGAGCGAGAGCGTGTGCCAGATCAAAAAGAGTGCGAGGCCGGCAAAGATAATCAGCGACGCTGATCGCAGGCGCGAACGGAGCAGGTGCGACACTTCGGAACGCACTGCGGTGCTGTTGCCGTCGCGCAAATGCAGGCGGCAAACTTCTTGACTGCCACCCAAATTGGCATCGGAGCTAGGATCCGACGGCGCATCGAGCGTGACGTCGCTAGGGCTGATGGTTAGCCGAGATCCGGGCTGGGCCGAGAAACTCACGGGTGCAAACTCGCCAGAGTGGGAAATGAACCACTCCATCATACCGCAAAGGCTGCAGGTCGGGCAGTGTCGCCGTTTAGCTCCGCGAAGGGCCGGAACGAGCGTTCCGCGATGTTCCGGTTTTCTGAGTTGAGCAAACCATATGCTGATGGTCGCGGAGTACCGCTTGTTCCAATCGCAAAGTACGATTCCATCCGCATTCATCGGGTGCCAGCTAACGACGACTTACTCCTGCACTGGCGGCAGCAATTGCGGCCCTTCTTCATCCCCAATCCGATACGAAGTCTCTTCCGGGCCTTGCGGAATTGTCACTTGCGGTGCAGCCGGTGGCCGTGCGTTGGCCGGTCCGGTCGGGAAGACAATTTCCACGGGGTTGCCTGACGACTGTGAAGCCGTTTGGAATGGGCTGGTCGGCGGCTGTTGCTGCGAGTAGGCAGTCGTCCGCTGGGCCGGCCCGGCTTGGAACATGCTCACAGCTTGTTGTTGAGTCATTTGCGGCTGGGCGGCCACTTGGGCATAGGCTCCTGGTGGCGCCGCACCTGGTTGCGGCTGGCCGGTGACCTGCGCCAGCAATTCACGGGCTGCTTGCAAGTCAGGTTCGGCGTTCAGCGCCAGTTGCAGGTGATTGGCCGCTTCGGCTTGCTTGCCGCGGGCCGTCAACATGATCGCCAAATTGTAGTGCGCAACACCCTCGGAGTTGAGCGCTTTCAATTGCTTATAGGCTTCTTCCGTCTGGCCAGCTTCCACGAGCACCGTCGCCAGATTGTTGCGATACTTCGCCGTCTTCGGCGCTAACGTACAAGCTTGCGTTAAGCTGGCGATGGCTTTGTTGTTTTCTTTGTGGCGGGCATAGCACAGCCCCAAGTCGTTGTACACCAGCCCCGTCTTCGGGTGCGAGGCCACCGCGCGGTTGTACGCTTCGAGGGCCTTCGGAAAATTCCCCTGGCGATCGTGCAAGCGGGCGATGCTGATGATCGCCGGCAGGTCGTTGGGAGCGGCCTTCAATGCCTTCTCGTACTGTCCCAACGCTTCGGGATACTTCCCTTGCGTTTCATACATTTGGCCAGCAGCGATGAAAACGTCAGGGCCGATCGGTTTGTGCTTGGTATCGAGCGAAGTCGGATCTTCGTTCTGGGCCGGCTTGCTGTTCCAGGTGAACGCCGAGCCAACGGCCGCCGTCGACTTCTTCCAAGCCGAAGTCACATAGTTATCGTTCGCAGCTGTGGGCGATTTGTAAGCGCCAGCAGCGCCGCCGGAAAAGTCTTGCGACAAACCGTCATATTTCTGTTTGCCGACATCCGGCGTAGCCGAGCCGTACATGCTGCCGCCGCTACCGCCGCCCCACCAGCCCCAAGGGGACTTGCAGCCGGTAGAGAACGAACAAGCCAGCACCGCACAGGCAGCAGCGATCCGCAACAGATGAACATTCGCGAATGGGGGACGGACTTTCACCGGGCACCTCCTTGTGCTGCAGGCATGCAAGCTCAAAACGCAGCTGCCACGACAAAAAATGTGCGCAGCAGCCAGCGCGTTCCATACGTTTCATCGTCGCCGCAGGTTCGCCCGCTAAAGTCGAATCTTGCCGACTTTGTGCAAGATGCCGGGCAATACGATTGCGCTGCTAGCTCTGCTTGTTACGTGGCCCGCTCTTACGAACGGCGGCGAGATTTTTTTGGCGGTGGCGCCGGCAGGCCGCGGCGTTTGCAGACAAGCACCGTGCGGTCATCTTCGAGTTGCACTGAGCCAGCTCGCTCCAGCAATCGACGCAGCCAACCCGCGAGCGATTCGGCAGGTTCGCACCAATGACGTCGCAACGTCGCGGCCATCACCGCTTCACCGATTCGCAGGCCCGCTTGATCGGTGGCGGTTCGCACACCATTGCTCAGGAGCACGAGGCTTTCGCCCGGTTCGAGCGTGGTGATGAGCGTCTTGAGCGGTGGTTCGATCCCCGTGCCGAGCGGCGCGCCGTCGGCGGCGAAGATCTCGCGCGCTTCTTCGCGAATGAGCAATGCGGCCACGGTGCCCGCGAGCGCGAGATCGATCTCGCCCGTTTCCGGATTCACAATCGCATAGGCGAACGAAGCAAACTGATCGCCGGCCGAACCTTGCCAGAGCGTGTCATTCAGTCGGGAAATCAAATCCTTCGCAGTATGGCGATAACCCGTGTGGGCACGCAAAGCGGCTTGCACCGCAGCCGCATTCAAGCTGGCTTGCAGCGGCGCCCCTTCAGCATCGCCGACCGCGAGCGACAACCGGCCGTCGGGCAGTACGGTCCAATCGTGAAAGTCGCCTCCCACGCTCTTCGCTTGTTGCGTCCAGCCCGAGACTTCGAATTCCGTGAGCAACGGCACCACGCTGGGCAGGCGATCTTGCTGCCACCGCGCGGCAACTTCCAGTTGCCGATCGTTTTGTTTCGCGGTCGCGCCGACGGTTAGCAACATCTCGCGTTCCAGATCGGCGGCCAGCCGCCCCGCGATGATCTCGGCGAGGTTGGTTTGCGAATCGCTGAAGTCGCGTTGTGTCTTGCTGAACAGCCACAAGGTGCCGAGCGGTGTCGAAGACGTCGACACCGGCACGCAGACTGCCGCGGCGAAATCTTCTTCAGGGCAACGCCAATGCGGCAGCAATGAAGTGTCTTCGAGCACCACCGCATGACCGACGAGCGCTTCGAGATCGGCAACAGCGCCGCGCAGCTGCCGGGCGGGTTCCAGCAGTTTGCTCTGCGGCAGGCCCCACATGGCCCGCAATTTCAGCGTCGAAGTCGCTTCATCAAGAAGATACAGCGCCGCAGCTTCGCAGTGAATGGCTTCAGCTCCACCTTGCAGCACGGATTGCAGGCGCTGGGCCAGATGTTGTTGCTCGTCGCCACGCTGCGCGACCGGCACACCCGCGGCGAGTTCGGCTTCGCGTTGCCAAAGTGCATTGCGAGTTTGATTCAAGTCGCCGAGCAAGCTGGCAATCGCGAGGGCCAGCGGGCGAGCGGATTCAAGTTCGATTTTGTTCGTCGATTTCGCCGGCACGAGAGCGAGGCGACCGTGGTGACCATCGGTGCCGCCGGAAATCGGTGCGCTCCAGCGTTCGCCGCAATCGTCCACGCAACCTGCGTGATATTGCAGCTGCCAACCAGTGGCTCGGGCGAAGGCTTCGCTCAGCTGCATGAACTGAGGATCACCCTCCAGTCGCGGACCGGCGGTAGGAAGTTCTTCGACATGCAGTTTGAGCGCGGAAGGATTTTGAGCCACGGTGTTAAGAGAAGAAAAGCGGCCAAAGGTGGGGGGCCGTCCGTGCAAGCTCCATTACGATCGCGCCCCCGCGGCATTGTTGCCGCAGGCCATCCAGCTTCCATGATCGCTACAGCTTCCATCGGCCCGACGGCGAGAAAAAATGCGTAGCCGCCAATCGCGCCCTATAATCGGCCCTCGAGGATGTCGAATGGCCCACGAAAATTCCCGCGACGTTGACTGCCTGCTGCCGCCGGCGTGGTGCCCGCGGCCAGCGCCAGTCCCTCCGTCGACAGCGCGAGTTTCACGCTGGCGGTGGGATCTGCGATTCTCCTTGCGAGCATTTGTCGCATTGCAGATCCTGTTCGCCTTACTGCTCGGGTTTGTCGTCAACCGCGTTCGCTCCGTCCAGCGTCAACAAGTCATTCTGCGCTCCATCAAGGACGGCGAACGGGAGATGCTGAGCTACAGCGGTGGCCCCATCAAATCGCCGTGGCTGTGGGAGCCGATCTGCAAACTAGTGGATGTGGAGCCGCTGCAAGTGATGGGAGTGAGTATCGCTTACAGGCCGCTCACCACGGCCGACGCACAGTTGCTGCGCGAACTTCCGTTTTTGCAAGAGCTGAGTCTTACCCTTGGAGTGGAAGAGCCGGCGACGATGGAGGTCGTCGCTCGTCTGCCGCTGACGCGGATCCGTTTGCACGACGCAGAAAATAAGCATCTGTCGGATGAAAAGGTCCGCCCGCTGCGTCATTGCCGCACGCTGCAGTGGATCGACCTCTACTCGGTCAACGTCACGAATGTCGGAGTGCGCGAGCTCGCCGCGCTACCCAACGTCGAGAGGATGTACATCCATTATGCGAAAATGGACATCAATGGACTGGAACCTTGGATTGCCGCGAATCGCGTTCATGACCTGCATTTGCCAATACGCATGAAGGGCAGCGATTGCGAGAAGCTGGCGAAGCTCACGTCGCTCGGGAGACTGCGTGTCTACGACCTGGATGAAGCCGGTGCGCGACACCTGGTGCTGATGCCCAATCTGTGGCGGATCCAAGTGAAAGAGGATCCCCGCCCGCATGTCGTCTGGAAAGCGATCGAAGGACTGCCGACCCGCGTTCAAGTTGCGAACCGGCTGGGGATAGAGCTATGAAGCAGCGCCCAAAAGATGCACTCGACGCGTGAGCGCATCACGCGTCGAGATACCCGATTACGTTAAACCTTTTTCCAAGCACCACTCTTCGCGCTGTCCAGCACCGCGTCGCAGACCTTTTGCGTTTCGAGCGCATCGCGGAACGTTGGACCTGCAGGCTTGCCGCTGCCGACGCCTTCGAGGAAATCTTTCACCTGGTGCACGAAGCTGTGTTCGTAACCGATCGCCAAACCTGGCACCCACCACTTGCCCATGTAGGGATGATCGCCGTCGGTCACGTGAATGCTGGCCCAGCCTCGCAGCGGACCTTCGACGCGATAGTCGAACCATTGCAGGCGGTGCAGATCGTGCAGGTCCCACTTCAGCGAGCCGTTTTCGCCGTTCACTTCGAACGTGTAGAGAGCCTTGTGACCGCGGGCGTAGCGCGTTGATTCGAACAGGCCGAGCGAGCCGTTCTTGAAATGGCAAAGGAAGGCGCACGCATCGTCGATGGTGACCTTCTCGGTCTTGCCGGTGAGATTGTGCTTCCGTTCCTTGATGAACGTTTCGGTCATCGCGGTGACATCGCTGATGCTGCCGTTGAGCCACAGCGCGGTGTCGATGCAGTGCGCGAGCAAGTCACCCGTCACGCCGCTGCCAGCTGCAGCCGCATCGAGACGCCACAGAGCAGCGCCGCCTTGCGGCAGGTCGGCATTGATCGTCCAGTCTTGTAGGAAGTTGGCGCGATAGTGAAAGATGCGGCCGAGCTTGCCGCTATCAATGATTTGCTTGGCGTACGTCACCGCGGGAATGCGGCGATAGTTGTACCACACGATGTTCGCCACGCCGGCCTTTTCGACGGCCGCGCACATCTCATCGCCCTCGGCCGTGTTCATGGCGAGGGGCTTTTCGCAGAGGATCATCTTGCCAGCCTGTGCGGCGGCGATCGAGATTTCTTTGTGCAGATTGTTCGGCGTGCAGATATCGACGGCGTCGATGTCCTTGCGAGCGAGCAGTTTCTTCCAATCGGTTTCGATCGATTCATAGCCCCACTGCTCGGCGAATGCTTTGGCCTTCGCTTCGTCGCGAGCACACACGGCCTTCAGCACGGGGCGGTAAGGCAGATCAAAAAAGTCGTTGACCCGCTTGTAGCCGTTCGAGTGCGCCCGGCCCATGAAGCCGTAGCCGATCATGCCGATGTTGAGAGGTTTGGGGGCCATAGTGAGTTGCTCCTGGGAGAGGTCGTTGATTGGTGCTTTGGGAAGTCGGCCAGTTTACGAAATTCGGAGGCGGGGGACGAGAGGCGGGAGCGGGATGTAGCGGGATGTGCGTATGAGCGAAAATCCGTACGAATCGCCGGCAACTCCATCGAAGCCTCGGGTTGTCGACAAACGAGCAATCGACAAACGTCTTGGTCCCTGGGTAGTCGTCTGCATATTCTTGGTGATGTTTGCATCGCCGTACATCATGATGCGTATTCCATTCGCAAGACACGCGCCGATGGGCGCATTAGCACTGAGCTTTGGCCTCATCGTGGGACCTGTATTGATATCGTACTGAATAATCAGAGCAATCCTCCTTGAACAAGCTCCCACTTTGAGAGAGGAAGATGAGTCCGATTGGCTGCCGCGTTAGCCACCCCCTAGCTTTCAGTCCCCGCCAGCAACGCTGGCACAGCACCAGTTGCTCTTCCCCAAAACTGGACTTCTGCGATCATCCCGGCCGACATTGATCTATGCTTGTTTCACCGCCACGGATGGCAGCGATGAAGTTTGTGAATTTATATGTCGCCATTGCACTCCTTAGCGCCACTGTTGTTTGCGCCGGTTGCAAAAGCGCGCCGATCACCGGTCGCAAGCAGATGCTGCTCCTGCCTGAGTCGCAGGAAGTGAGCCTGGGGCTGACGGCGTTTAATGACGTGACCGAGAAGGAACCGCTGTCGCAGAACGCACAGTACAACGAGCTGGTGCAGCGCGTCGGTCAGCGGATCGCGGCCGTCGCCAACAAGCCCGACTACAAGTGGGAATTCAAAGTCATTGCGTCCGAACAGCAGAACGCGTTCTGTTTGCCCGGCGGCAAAGTGGCGGTGTACGAAGGGATCATTCCGATCTGTGCGACCGAAGCCGGCCTCGCGGTGGTGATGTCGCATGAAATCGCCCACGCGCTCGCGCGGCATGGCGGCGAACGGATGAGCCAGAACATGGCCGTCGATGGCGTGAAACAGGCCGTGTCGTACGTGATGCAGAATCAAGATCAGGCCCGCAGAGACATCGTCATGCAGGCGTATGGTGTCAGTTCACAATATGGCGTGCTGCTCCCGTACAGCCGTGCGCATGAATCCGAAGCCGATCACATCGGCCTGATGATGATGGCCCGCGCGGGATATGACCCGCGCGAAGCGCCGCGGTTCTGGCAGCGCTTCGGTTCACTGAAGAACGGCAATCAACCGATGGAGTTCATGTCGACGCATCCGAGCGATGCCCGGCGCGCTGCGGATCTCGCAGCGCTGGTGCCAGAAGCAGAAAAACTGTACGGAGCCGCGCCGGAGCAGTTTGCGCTCGGCGTGACCATCGATCCGGCGCCGCCAACGCCAATCGCCGTCGCAAGCAAACCGGCCGATGCACCCGCAGCGGAAACACCGCAGCCAAGCACCACGCCTCCCGGCGAAGCGCCGCCGAGCACACCGATGCCCGCGGCCGCCACGGTTGGTCCAGCGCCTGCCGCAGCAACCGCATCGCCGTTCAGCAACTGGAAACTGCCCACGCTGCCGCCGATCTTTTCGAAGGGGCAATAGTCGTCGCTTCGTTCTGGTCGGCTTACGCCGCGAAGCTCGACGATACATCAATCCCCCGTTTTGATCCGCAATCCCGCCGGCACAAAGAACTGTTCGAGATAGCCAAAGAAGCCGTCGATGGCGACTGCAAGGAGCGCGGCGGGAATCGCGCCTTGCAGCAACAGTGCGGTGTCGTTCAGTCGCAGCCCCGTCATGATCGGCTGACCGTATCCGCCGGCGCCGATCAAGCCACCAATCGTCGCCGCACCGACATTGATCACCGCGGCGGTCTTGATGCCGTTCAAAATCGAACGCGACGCCAGCGGAATTTCCACGAGTCGCAACTTCGCGTAATCATCGAGTCCCAGCACCGTCGCTGACTCACGCAAATTGCCGCTGATGTCTTTCAAGCCTTGATACGTGTTCCGCACGATCGGCAGCAGGCTATACAAGAACAGCGCCGCAATCGCCGGCATGGCGCCCAGGCCCAACAGGGGCACCATGAACACGAGCACTGCCAGCGAGGGAATGGTTTGCACAATGCCAATCGCGCCCAAAATGACCTGGCCGATCGCGGGACGGCGAAAAGCAACAATCCCCAGCGGCACTGCAATCACGATGGCCGCCGCGAGAGACACCGATACCAACAGCAAATGCTGCCATGTGGTGCGTGCCAGGTTCTTCGCCACTTTCTCCCAGTAATTGTCCTTGGGAACCGGCACAGAAACGTCCAAGTTCGTATTGATGAACTCGGCAGCAACGACCGACTCGCTGACGCGATCAATTTGCACGCGGGCGTTCAGCGCCGTCATCGCGGCGTTGTCGATCTTGCCCGTGAGCTTATTAATTTCTGCCAAGGCCCTTGGTGCTCGTTCTTCCAGATCAATGCGATACAGGGGCACGCAGAAGTAAACGGGAAAATACCCGAGATCATCTTCCAGCACGCGCAGCTTGTAGTATTGCACCTCGGCATCGGTGGAATAAACATCGGTCACATCGAGCCGACCGCTCTGCAGCCCGCGATAGGCCAGATTGTGGTCCATGCCGCGGACGACGAACGGCAGCTGATACCTCGCTTGAAGTCCGGGCCAGCCGTCGTTGCGGTGAATGAACTCATCGCTCACGCCGAATTTCAGCTTGGCACCTTCAGGATATTCGGCAGCGCGGCGACGCAGATCGGAAATGGTTTTGATCTCGAGTTCCGCGGCGCGTACTTCGCGCATACCGAACGCGTATGAATTGTTAAAGCCCAGGGGCTGCCCCATTCGCACCCCCTTCGTTTCCAAGGCAGCGCGGAGCTCGTCGTCGTTTTTGATCGGCTGCCCGGCGAAAATCTCCTTGGTCAAGGTGCCGGTGTAGTCGAAATAGAAATCGAGTTCGCCTTTGAGCAGCGCGTTATAGACAATCCGCGTGCCGCCGAGTTCCGCGCGATGCGTGGCCGTGGCGCCTGTGTGCCGCGCGAGGTGCGCCACCATTTCGCCGAGGATGATCGGTTCGTTGTACGACTTGCTGCCAATGACGATCCGCTCGGCCGCGGATACTTGCACCGGGCAGAGACAAAGCAAGATGACAAGTACGGCAGGGTTTTGTTTCATCTTGAATCCATTCAATTCGCAGCTACTTCCGGCAAACGTTGCGAGCGCACAAACTTTGCCACAAACTCATCGGCGGGGCGGCGAATCAGATCGTCGAGCGTGCCGCGCTGCACGATCCGACCACTCCCCAGCAGGATCACATCGTCGCCGAAGAAACCCGCTTCGCCCATGTCGTGCGTGACGAGCACCACGGTCTTGTTCAGCGATTTGAAAATGCCGCGGAGATCTTCTTGCAAGTCGTAACGGACCAGAGGATCGAGCGCGCCCATTGGTTCATCGAGCAGGATCACGTTCGGATCAAGCATTAGCGCCCGCATGATCCCCACACGTTGCCGCTGTCCGCCAGAAAGTTGCGCAGGGAATTTGTCGAGCGCAATCTTCGGTAGCCGTGTCAAATCGGCGAGCGCGGCGACTTTGTTGTCTGCTTCTTTTCGCGACCAACCGAGATGTCGGGCGAGCAGACTCGTGTTGTCGCGTGCAGAAAGATGCGGGAACAGCCCGCCGTCTTGAATGACATACCCCATCCGCTGACGGACCTTCAAAATGTTCGCCGGCGTAATCCGTTCGCCGTCGAACAATACTTCGCCGTCATCGGGTTCGATCAGCCCGATCATCAGCCGCAGCAATGTGCTCTTGCCGCAGCCGCTCGGCCCGATCAGCACGGTGCAACGCCCCGGCGTCACAGCGAGCGACGTCGGCTGCAAGACCTGCAGGTCGCCGAAGGATTTCGATACGCTTTTGAGTTCGACCATACTATTTCAAGTTCGCAGTTCTTTCTGCGCTAATCTCGTCCAGCAATTTTTGAACTGATTTCTCCAACTGATCAGTGAGCTGCTGCACCGCATCACGGGCTGTTCGTTCTTTCGGAACTTCAATCGCAGGACCAAAACGAACGACGGCATGCCGTTCGCCGCGAATGCCGGGAAAATCCTGCTGCAGCACGTCTTCTTCGAACTTATCGAGCGTCTCTGCCGTCCGCTCGATCGTCGGTTTTTCAGAAAGGTAATTGCCCGGATAACTGAAGAGCTGCACGACGAAGAACAAATCGTCCATCGCATCAATCAGCGGTCGGCGCACCTCTTCTTTAATCTCCGGCTCTTCCAGCCGCTTGATCACCGCGCGGCGCACGTCCCTCACTCGCTCCGGCACGATGCCGCCGTTGCTCGTCACGCCGTACGTTTGCTCATGCTTCGCCAGCACATGATTCGCAAGGCCTTGGATCCGATCGGGAATCGTCCCGCTTTGCTGCTTGCCGATGTACTCGACTTCTTTCACGGTCAGCAGACCGTCCGCGTAACTCAGAATCCGCTTGTCGAGTGGCCAATCGGTACGGGGCCGCCAGTTCATCCGCTCTTCGAGTCGCGTCATCACTTGCGCGAGTTCGGCAGAGGGATCTTTTACGTAAAAGCATTTGAGTGCTGCCGGAATGCAGACGACTTTGCGATCGCTCTTCTTCGCAGCCGACATCGCGATCGCTGCCGCCCCATCGCGGAACGGCGTGACTCGATCGTTGCTGTGATAAATGTCTCCTTCGGGAAACACGACCAGCGGCTGCGGCGAATTGGCAACAATCTCTACCGCCTGTTTGAACGCTTTCAAATCCGCCGCTTCGCGATTGATGCTGAAACAGCCATGCCATTGCAGCACCTGCTGCTCGAAGGGCTTGCTCATGGCAAACACTTGCCAGGCACTCAGAAAATGAAAAGGCTGCCCCACGCGATGGGCCGTTTCGATCATCACATACGAGTCGTAATGAAACGAGTGGTTCGGCGTCACCATCACGCCGCAGTTGTCGCGCAACGCTGCTTGTGCGTGCTCGATTCCTTGCACATCAATGTGGGTGATCTTTTGCCCGCGACGCAGCTCGCGATTGATCAGCGGCCGCCACAGCTTGACGATCCAAGGAGTCATTTTGGGCTCCCAGTACCGCGGCGGAGTTTGATAGGGCTGGCGATTCATAGAAAGGCAGAAGGAAGAGGGCAGATCGCAGATTGGTTGGAGTTTATCGGCAGAATCTACCGTTCGCGAGTCTCCAGGTTCTGCATTCCCCGTTTTACATGCTGCGCTCTGTCTTCTTCCTTCTGCATTTTCCCTTTGCCTCTTCCCCCCCGCCCGCTCACTGGCAACAATATCCTCATGAGTTTCGACGACCGACTGCGACAAGCGATTGAACGGGGCCACCGCCGCGGCGCGGATAAAGCGGCCGAAGCCCGGGCCAAGCAACTGACCGAGGAAGAGTTCCGTCGGCTGCACTCGCAGCATCGGCTGACTCTCTCCGACTACATCGAAGATTGCGTCCGCCGGCTGCCGAACTTTTTCCCCGGCTTTCAGTACGAAAACGTCTTTGGCGATCGCGGTTGGGGCGGAGCCTGCTTTCGCGATGACTTTCAAGCCGGCGTGAGTCGCTCGAGCACATACAGCCGACTGGAAGTGACCGTGCGGCCGTATTCGAGTGCCCACGTTCTCGATCTGGCCGCCAAAGGAACGATCCGCAATCGCGAGGTCTTCACCCGCAACTATTTTGAAAAGCTGGAAGACGTCGACATCGACAAATTCCGCCAACTCGTCGACGCCTGGGTGCTCGAATACGTCGAGCAATATGCCGCCAAAGTGTAACGAGAGCGGAAGGGCTAAACTCCCCTGATCCCTAACCTCTGACCTCCACCTCTCTTCCTCCCTGCCGCCATGCTCGCGAAGCTGCAAACGTACTCGCTGCTGGGAATCGAAGCCGTCCCCGTCGAAGTGGAAGTCGACGTTTCGCCCGGCGCCATTCCCAAAACGATCCTCGTCGGCCTCGGCGAAGCCGCCGTCAAAGAAAGCCAGCATCGCATCGAACGCGCGATGGCCAACAGCGGCTTCTTGCGGCTGAACGATCGTGTTGTGATCAACCTTGCCCCGGCCGAACTCGCGAAGAGCGCCGCGTCGTTCGACCTGCCGATTTCGCTCGGCATGCTTGTCGGCAGCGGACAGTTGCAATCCGAGTTGCTCGAACAATATGCCGTCGTCGGTGAATTGTCTCTGGAAGGAGCGACTCGCCCGGTAAAGGGCGCGCTGTCGATGGCAATGGCCACGGCCAAGCAGCGGAAGTTGCGCGGCCTGATCGTGCCGGCCGAGAATGCTGCCGAAGCTGCGGTCGTCGAAGACATCGAAGTCATTCCCGTCAGCAGTTTGACCCAAGCGGTTGGTTTCCTGGGCGGCGTGATCGACATCGCGCCGGTCCCCTCGCGGATGGGCGAGCTGTTCGATACGCTCGGCAAATACGACGATGATTTCGCCGATGTCCGTGGTCAAGAGATGGCCAAGCGCGCCGTCATTGTCGCTGCGGCCGGTTCCCATAATTTGCTCATGATCGGCCCGCCTGGTTCCGGCAAAACAATGCTCGCCAAGCGCGTGCCGACGATTCTGCCGTCGCTCACTGCTTCGGAATCCATTGAAACAACGCGGATCTACAGTTCGCTCGGCAAACTCACGCCGGGTCAACCGCTCCTCGCGCGGCGGCCCTTTCGGTCTCCACATCACACCATATCGGAGGCCGGTTTGGTGGGTGGCGGCAATCCACCGGCACCGGGTGAAATCTCGCAAGCGCACAACGGCGTGTTGTTCCTCGATGAGTTGCCCGAGTTCAACCGCCGCACGCTCGAAGTGATGCGGCAGCCGCTCGAGGACGGCGTGGTCACCATTTCGCGGGCCCTCAACTCGACGACATTCCCCGCCGAGTTCATGCTCGTTGCCGCGCTCAATCCGTGTCCCTGCGGCTACAAGAATGATCCCCGCCGCGATTGCAACTGCAGCGTGCCGCAGATCGAACGCTACATGGCGAAAATTTCCGGGCCGCTCATCGACCGCATCGATCTGCACATGGAAGTGCCGGCCGTGCCGTACAAAGAACTCGCGGCCGAGCGGGGCGGCACCAGTTCCGCCGACATGCGAGCCCAGGTGATCGCCGCCCGCGCGATTCAAGCCAAGCGTTTCACCGGCATTCACACGCGGTACAACGCCCACATGAGCAGCCGGCTGGTGCGGCAGTTCTGCAAACTGACGCCCCCCTGCCAGGAGCTGATCAAAGCCAGCGTCAACGACCTCGGTTTGTCGGCTCGCGCCCATGACAAGGTCCTCCGCGTCGCCCGCACCATCGCCGATCTCGATAACAGCGAACAGATCGACGAAGCCCACCTCAGCGAAGCGATCAACTACCGGATGCTCGACCGGCAGATGTGGACGTAGCTCGGTACTCATCTCGCTCCGCCGAGATGAACGCCGCGAGCGACAGCGTCGCGGCGGGCACTGCGAGTTGACGAATTTAGCGAGAGGTCGGCGCTGGTTGCGTCGCTGGCTGGACGCCAGCTCCGATCATCTCGACGGAGCGAGATGAGTACCATAGGGATGCTCTTGATCCATCACTTCACCTCGGCGAGCGCATCGAACACTTCGTTGTTGCGGCGAATATCCGCCAGCCGTTTCTGGTGCTCCTCTTCCACGTCCGCCTCCGTCGGCTTGCGGGGATGATGCTTGGCCTTGAATTGCAACAGCCAGGCCGCCGCTCGCCAGTTCTTGCGAGCCTCGGCGATCACGGTCAACTGAGGATGTAAATCGCTCACTTCTTCGGCCCGTTGCAACGCGGCCTTCAACTCGGGATCGCGCTGCGTCGCGCGGGTCACTGCACTTCGATCGATCCCTAAATAAGCGGCTGCCTGCGCGCGAGAGAAGCCGAGCGCGAGCAGCTGACACAATTGTTCGAGCCGCTCCGGCGTGAGAACGGTCGGGCGACCGTTGAGCTTGTGCGGCGCCTCGGGCGGCAACGCGATGGCGGCTCGCTCGGTCAACTCGGCCGCGGCGTCCGGTTTCCCTTGATGCCCATTTTCACAGGCCTGATTTCCCTCCTGTTTGTTGTGAAAGTCCCCGCCCGCCGGACCGGCGACCAGCGCCGTTTCCGGCAAAAACGCGGTTTCGGGCGCTACGACCGGGGGTACTTTCGCAACACGTGCCCCATTTTGCGCACCGGCGGAAAACCCGCCATTAATCACGACTGGCTGTTTTTCTCCTGACAACCTATGACCGACTTTTGCAGCACCCATGACGTTTCTCCTAACAAGGAACCACGCACTTCGCACAGACCTTCTGCGCAGAAAACCACCATAACTATACCTCTGTTCACTATCTGCAGTCAAGAGCATGTACTTCGTTGCGCAGCGGGTACCAGCGCATTCGCGCCATCCCCAGGTAGCCCGAGGCGTGAGCCGAGGGAACGCCGCGAAAAGACGTCCCACCAGCAACCGTGCGTGAGCACGCGAATGAATCAACTTCCCGATTGGAGAATTGCCGCGCCCCCGGCCTTGTGCCGGTGGAGCGATCAGTGAGCGGCTACTTAGCCAATCAGTGGGCCCCACCGGCACAAGGCCGGCGGTCGCCAGACTTCGGTGGAAATTCTTCAAAGTAGCTCACCCTTGATCGCTCCACGGGGGCAAGCCCCGTGGTCGCGGGCTTCAGAATGCGGAAGTGATTTAACTCGCGATCCTTAGCACGCAATAAGTGCTGCCGCACGATGGTCACATCTCCGGACCGCATTCGTCAGGGCCGGAGTACCGGACCTGATCTACAAGACTGATGTTAGATAAAGGCTTGATGCGTAGGTAGAATAAACCCACTTTCATCAGGCATTACTTCGGGACGGAACATTTCGTTTTAGTCAACATTGCGTCGAGCGTTCTTATGGGGATCGGAACGGGTAGTTGCCCAAATTGCGGCCTGAAATTCAACGCACGGACCACTTCGATTGGTACGATGCGCCGTTGCCAAGGATGCGGCCACAAATTTGTGCTGCACGAAGCACCGACACCACCTGCAACCGGTTGCCTTCAAGCTCTTACTGGGCTAGTTGTTTTAGCGGGCATTAGTGTGGTTGCGATTTTTGTATGTTGTGGTGGAATCGCCCTATTCTCTGCGAACAGTTCCCCTGAGGCGATAAAGAAGCCGATCAGCGATCGATCGAAATCACAGGTCAGTGCCAAAGTTCCTGCAGACAAGCATGAAGTGGAGGCTCCCACTCCAAAACCAAATCCAACTCGTGCAGATACTGCAATTGAAGCGGTGCCTTCAAGTTCAACCCCAAGCATCGTCGAGCAGCCCAGCGAAGACTTGTATACTCGCCTCGATAAGACCTACGGTGTCCCTATCGGAAAAATCGCCAGTGCGGATGTAGTCGCCCGACTACGAGCACTCGGCTTTGCCGGTTCGGATCCGATGCTACATCCAAACGGCCTTCCTGATATTCCCGAAGCAAAGGTTTCCCGGGCATGGCATCTCTCAAAATCGCTCCCTGCAGCCGCGCTAGAAGTTGACATTATTGGCGACGACCGTGGCGCTTTGCGTTTAATGGAAATCCAAGTTACTTCCCTCGACGGTAAGCCTGCGAAACTGCTTGCGAAACAACTGCTACCTCCGATTACCGGTACACTCGCGCGGCCACTAACCACCAGATGGTTGATTGACAATGCCGGTCAAAATCGGACGGATACGTTTGACGGACACAAGGTTGAAGCGATTGCCAATTCCGATTTGACAATTGTGCTGACGATCGCCGGATCGCCGGATCGTTCCGCGACCGACTATCATTCACCACGAGAATGGAACGATGCTTCAGGAGGATTTAGAGTTACCGCATCGTTTGTCAGTATGACAAACGGTGTCGTCAAATTGCGCAAAGCCGACGGCAAGGTAATAGATGTTCCGATGGAGCGTCTTTCGATAATTGACCAGGAATTCGTTAACCGGCTAAAGAAGTAAATGGGTTTCTATTAGTGGGATTGTCCGATGGGAAGAAAACGCAAATTTGGAGTATCGCTTTCCTGGAAGCGCGCATTAGGCATCTCAGGCACAAAAGCGAAGATCTCGCGCAAAATTGGAATTCCGTTATCAAGAAGCGGTCGCCAACAAAAAATCGGGCGAATGCTGGGGTGCTGCATCCCCTTTTTCATGCTGCTCGCTCCATTTATTGCAGCAGTCGCTTGGTTGTTCGCCTAACACGGACGCTGCACTGGTGCTATTGATGCTTTCGGGAGTTGATCCATGCTTGATCGGCTTCCGATAGCCGGTCGAATTCGAGTTTTATCGGGGTGCCATCTAGCTTTCTTAGGGTAACTGTAGTCCCTAACATTCCACCAAAGCGCGCTGTCAATGTAAAATTGCCGGTTCGGTCCGTCCAGACACGTAAAAGAGGATCGTCGACCGGAGTTGTAATGGGGCGCGAAAGCTTGGGCCTCGCTACTTCAGGGATCGCGTGACTTTGCGGAGTTCGCCGCTCCACAACAGGCGCCATGGTGGCAATCGAATCTGTGACACCACCGGTCCAAACCGATGTTCTTGCCGTTGTGCGTGCGGAAGAGCGAAAACGAACTACTGGAGGCTCTGGCGCCTTTTGAGAGATACCTGCGTTTCCTGGTGCGCTTCGCATGTGCGGCCGTACATAGGTACCATCACTGCGCGTATAGCCGTTGACATAAACACCCCCCGAACTCGGCGCAGAGCTGCGCGGCTCGCTGCGGTAAGCGCTTCGACCGCAACCGCCCTTCACTCCCGAGCAGGTGCCACCTGCGATACCCAAAGTCGGCGATAGCAGTAGCGCCAAGATCGCAATCGCTATTCTCATGGATGAATCGCTCCGGCGATGACAATTCCTACCGAAATGATGACGGCGGCCAAAACGATCGACATCGCAATATTGCCTTGCTTGATTTGCTCCCACTCGTCCACTTTGGGTGTGGACAGGTCAAACAACTTCAGTGCAATGATGATTCCCAAGCCCATTGCAATCGATCCAATGATCGCCCAGCCAAAAGTTATCGCGTAAGCCGTAAGTATGGACATAATACCCCCTAAGGTGCGGATCGATTGCTGTACTATATTATCAAATCACATGAGATTCAATATTTTGTCTTTCAACGGCGAGCTGTCGTTGCAACACGGCTGTTGTGGATCTATCGCCTGCGCGGCACAGGGATTGCCTCTCATTGGCCGGAGAACATTCTCTCGTTGTGCAAATCGTCAAGGAGTCCCTGTCATGACCAAGCGGCAAGGTGAAGCGGAAGTGAATGCTGGTAAGAAATCGAAGAAGGATGGTGATTTGAAAGTCACGCGGGAAAAGACGCAGACCCGGGAAGAGGTCCGCAAAGAAACCGTCGCGCACAAGCAGAATGGGCAAAAGGGCGGATAATCAGGCCCTGAAGCCGATGATCGGCGGGTGGCATGGGTTCTACCCATGTCTACCAACCATTTTCGTGCGTTGCTAACGATTGAGTGGGGTGGAATTCGAGCCGTTATGAGGTAAGCGAGCGCTGCGCCGGGTAACCGTTCACGGCCTGGCGTGAATTGCTCTTCGCGCCGAGGCGAAAATTG
>CAYMWL010000011.1:0-142105 GCA_964394305.1 uncultured Pirellulaceae bacterium | reverse complement strand
CGCCTACTGGCCCCCTAGCGAATTAAACCTTCACCTACAAAACTGAATCCTGCCCCGAGTGGGCAAAGCCAAGGGCACCAGCGACATCAAAGCAAGATTCGGAGCACGCCTGCGTGCCGTCCGAACCAAGGCCGGGCTATCTCAAGAAGCCCTGGGCATGGACGCCGACCTCCATCGCACCTTCGTAAGCACGGTCGAACGCGGCGAGCGCAACGTGACAATTGCTACCGTCGAGAAACTAGCCCGAGCGCTTAAATGCCGTATGGCTGACCTGATGCCCGATTCTGAGTGAGCGCCCGGCGTTTTGACTCATGTCGTTTCTTACTCCGGCGCGTCAGACCGAAGCTGAGTGCGTTTATGTTTGTTCAGCAGCTGGCTCAGGGACCCGAACTCGTTCAAATCGGAGTTGCAACGCCTTCTCCAGCTCAACTGCCAGGCCAATGCCCGCGGCTACGAGCAGTACCGCAATCCACTCAGTGAAACCGATCGCCACGGAGTGGAAGAACAGATTCATCGTCGGGAGGTATGTGAACGCCAGTTGTGAGGCAATCGTCAATCCGATGCCGATCCAAATCCAGGGATTGGACATCAAGCCAAGAGAGAAGCACGATTGCCGCAGGCTTCTGCAGTTCCAGAGGAAGGCTGCAGCTGCGAAGACGAAGACATTCACCGCGACAGTTCGAGCCTGGTCCTCGGTCAACCCCTTCCAAAGCGCCCATTCAAACAAGCCAAATGAACCGGCCAGCAGCAACATTCCCACCAACGCAATCCTGCGGATTAGGGGTGCGGTGATTATCGGATCTTCAGGATTCCGCGGCGAGCGGCTCATCAACGCAGCCTCCCTTGGCTCGAAGGCCAGCATGATCCCGAGCAATACAGCGGTGGTCATGTTGATCCAAAGAATCTGCGTTGGCAGAATCGGCAGGTTGATTCCGGCCAGAACGGCCACGAGAATAACCAACCCCTCGCCCAGATTCGTTGGCAGCGTCCAGACAATGAACTTGGTCAAGTTGTCGAATACGCTCCGGCCCTCTTCGATGGCTGCCTCGATCGAGGCGAAGTTGTCGTCCGTCAGGACCATATCGGCAGCTTCCTTAGAGACTTCAGTGCCGGTGATGCCCATCGCGACGCCGATGTCGGCCTGGCGAAGCGCGGGAGCGTCGTTCACGCCATCGCCCGTCATGGCGACCACATGGTTGCTCGCTTGCAGCGCCTTGACGAGCCGCAGCTTCTGATCGGGCGAGACGCGGGCGAAGACAGACGTGTGCTGCACGTGCTCGATCAATTGCTCGTCTGAAATATCGGCGAGTTGCTGGCCTGTCGTGACGGCGCCGCTCTGGATGCCGAGCTGGCCCGCGATGGCTGCGGCGGTTTGCGCGTGGTCGCCGGTGATCATCTTCACCTGCACGCCCGCGGTTTGGCAGGCTGCGATCGCCCGTTGCGCCTCGGGCCGGGGCGGGTCGATCATGCCCTGCAGACCAAGAAACTGCAGGCCCTGCAGATGATCGTGGTTCAGTTGCTGGACTCCCGCCGGCGGCACACCCCGCGCAAACGCCAGCACCCGCAATCCTTGAGCGGCCATTTCGTCAGCATCGCGGAGTACTTGCTCCGGGTTCCACTCGCGGGTGCCCGGCGCATCCCAGGCCCGCGTGCAGCGCTCGACGATCCGCTCCACCGCGCCTTTGACGAAGATCACCTGCCCGCCGTTCACCTCGTGCAGCGTGGCCATGTATTGATGCGCTGATTCGAAAGGGAGCGTATCGATTCGACGAAAGAACTCCTGGTCGCGCTCCACGCCTGCCTTTCGCGCGCTCACGAGCAGGGCGGCCTCGGTCGGGTCTCCCTCCACCGCAAATCCGGACTCCGCGGGAACGAGCCTCGCATCGTTGCACAGCAGGCCGGCCAGCAGCGTCTGCTGCAGCGCGGGACAATTGGCCGCGCCGCTCTTGGTTTCGACGCAGACAATTCGCCCCTGCGGATCGTAGCCTTCCCCGGTCACTTTGTAGGTGCTGCTCCCGGCGTGGATCTCGCGGACAGTCATCTGATTTTGCGTCAGCGTGCCCGTTTTGTCGGAACACACGACCGTGGTGCTCCCCAAGGTCTCCACCGCGGGAAGTTTGCGAATGATGGCATTGCGGCCCGACATCCGATGCATGCCAATCGCCAGCAGGATGGTCACCGCGGCGGGCAGCCCTTCGGGAATCGCTCCCACCGCCAACGCAACCGCCGCCTTGAAGGTCTCGACCACCGACTCGCCGCGCAAAATACCCACAACGAACGCCAGCACAGCAAAGGCCAGAATTGCATACATCAGCACGCGGCTGAACTGGGCAATCTTGCGAGTCAGCGGGGTCTCCAGCGGCTGTGACTTCGCGATCAGGTCGGAAATCCGTCCCAGCTCGGTCTTGCCGCCCGTGGCAACCACCACTCCCTGGGCTTGGCCAGCGGTCACCAGCGTCCCCGACCAAGCCATGTTGCTTCGCTCCGCCAGAATCGCTTCACGAGCCAGCGCGGCTGACTGCTTTTCGACCGGAATCGATTCGCCGGTTAACGCTGCCTCGGCGATCTGCAGATTGCGAACCTGCAGCAGCCGCAGATCGGCGGGAACCTTGTCGCCGGACTGGACCTGCACCACATCGCCGGGGACGAGTTGCGACGAGGGAATCTGTTGCCATTGCCCGCCACGCAGCACGGCCGCCGTCGTCGTCAGGCTGCGGCGCAGGGCCTCCATCGCGCGGATGGCCTTTGTCTCATGAAGAAAGCCGACAATCGCATTGATCAGCACCACCCCGAAGATCACGCTGGCATCTACCCAGTCTTTGAAGACCAATGTCACCGTCGCCGCCAACAGCAGGATGTAAACCAGTGGCTGATGGAACTGCAGCAGAAACGATTTCCAAGCCGGGTTTGCCGCGGTGGTGGGAATTTCGTTGTCGCCGAAGCGCTCTCGCCGTTGCTCTACCTCAAACCGCTCAAGGCCGCGGTGCGAGTCAGCCCCGAGCAACTCCACCACCTCGGTCTCCTGCATGTGATGCCAATGCTTTCCTAACAATTCTTCCATTCGTGCAGACCCCTAACGGAATGATGGGTGAGGGTTCAACTCCGGTCGTAACGAGCAAGCAGGCGATTAGTCGAAGTCGAATAAATTGCTCCAGAACGACTCCTTCTTTCTTGGATACTGCTGTCGATCATTGCGGCCATAAGCGGGGAGGCGATCATCCGAGTCTTCCAGTTCCCGCGAGTACTCACTGCGCTCGGGCGGCCGGACATCCGGCGCCCGGAGTACGAGCAACTTGTCGAGCTCGCCGCGGTCCAGCCAGATTCCGCGGCAACTGGGGCAGTAATCGATTTCAACTCCCTGCCGCTCGGTCATCGACAACAGGGTCTCACATGCGGGACATTTCATTGGGCAAACTCCTGCGAAACAGGGTGTCATGCTGCCGCATGGAAAACACAGCGTCTTCCATCGCGAGCAGGCGATAAATGCGTTCTTGCGTAGGTGGATGCGTTGAGAACCAACCCGAGAGCCAGCTGCCGGTGAGCGGGTTGATGATGAACAAGCTGGCCGTTGCCGGTGAAGGTTCCGGCTCGCCGGGCTGGGCCTGCTGCGTGAACTCGCTAACGTGGGCGATCTTCTGCAGTGCGAGCGCGAGTCCCTCCGGGTCACCCGTGAGTTCTGCCGCGGTCGCGTCGGCGATGTATTCCCGCGAGCGCGAAATCGCCAATTGCACGATTGTCGCCACGAACGGCGCGACTAGCGCGAACAACAGTCCGCCCCACGGGGAGGGCTGTTCCTCGTCCTCACTGCTCCCGCTGCCGCCGAAGAGCGCTGAGAACTGCAAGGCCTGTGCGATGTAGCTGACGGCAGCGGTTAGCGTCGCGGCGACCGAAGCGATCAGGATGTCGCGATTCCGGATGTGAGCGAGCTCGTGTGCGATCACGCCCCGCATTTCGCGCTCGCTCAGAATGTCGAGCAGCCCGGTCGTGACAGCCACGACACCCTTCTGCGGGTTGCGGCCCGTGGCGAAGGCATTCGCGTAATTCGCATCGATGATGTAGACCCGCGGCGCGGGCAGGCCCGCGCGGTACGAAAGGTCCTGCACCATGTGATGCAGCGCGGGGTATTCGTCGCGCGACGCTTCCCGCGCGCCGTGCATGGTCAGGACGATGCGGTCCGACCAGAAGTATGCGCCAAAGTTCAAGGCGATGGCGACGATTGTCAACGTAACCAACCAAAACGGACCGAGCGCCGCCCCGCAAGCAACCAGGATTGCCGACAGGCTTCCCAATAAGACGATGGTTTTGACTTGATTGACCATGGATCGAATTCCGTAACTACCTCTCGAATGGTTGCTGGAAACTCACTCACCCGACATGCTGATGGAATTGCTCCGCTCCCGCCGCGTGGTGCTGCGGCGTTGCACCGCTTGGCCCGCTCGTTCGAACAGCCGGTGAATCAGCGGCGTCAGCTCCGAGTCCTGCTCCTGAATCACCACCGGCGGCCGCCGCCGCAAATGAATCACGAGCCGGCAGGTCTTGTCGCACCCGCCTTTGGGGCCGTTGTTGTCTTGGAAGTAGACGTTGACGCGATTGATGATCCGAGCCATCTCACTCAGCTCCATTTCAAAGCGTGATACGACGAAGTCGCGTTGCGCTCCCGTCAGCTTGAGGCCGTTTGTGTGCAGCAGAATCTTCATAGCTGTCCTCCCGATTCGCAGTGTGTAGAAACCTCTTTGACATGGAGATAATACGGTCGGTTTCCGTTCGGAAAAATTGAAACTACAATGCAATTGCGTTGATTTTCTCAAACGGTTGAAAAGGGTCGGGAGGCTTCGATGGATTGGCTCAATTACCATCACTTGCTGTATTTCTGGGTTGTTGCTCACGAGGGGAGCGTCAGCCGAGCCGCGGAGATTCTGCACGTCACACCGGCCACCGTCAGCATTCAGATCAAGGAACTGGAGCGTTCCTGGGGCGTGGAACTGCTGCGGAAATCAGGCCGCGGCGTGGCCCTCACAGAAACCGGCGAAGAGGTTTATCGTTATGCACAGGAGATCTTCTCGCTGGGCCGGGAACTGGTCGACATGGTCCGCGGCCGGCCGCTGGGCCAGCCTTTGCTCCTTCGAGTTGGCATCAAGGATGTGATGCCGAAACTGGTGGCTTACAAATTGATCGAGCCCACGCTGAAGATGCCTGAACAGATCAAGCTCGTCTGCTGGGAAGGAACGTCAGCGGGGCTGCTGGCCGATCTCGCGGTGCACAAGTTAGACGTGGTCCTCTCTGACACGCCGCTCGATCCAAGCCTCAAAGTGAAGGCGTTTTCACATCAGTTGGGAGAATCGGAAATCGTCATTCTCGCCGAGCGCAAACTGGCAGAGCGACTCCGAGCCAACTTCCCCGATTCGCTCGACGGCGCGCCCTGGTTGCTGCCAACTGAGAATAACGTCCTGCGCCGCTCGCTCGACCTTTGGCTGGCCGATCACAACTATCACCCGCAGATCCGCGGCGAGTTTGAAGACAGCGCGATGCTGAAGATCGCTGCACGCGCAGGAGTTGGCGTCTTTGCCACGGTCGCCGCCATTCGCGGCGAAGTGGAGGCGATGTACGGCGTCGAACTGGTTGGAAAGATTCCTTCGATCAAGGAACGCTTCTACGCCATTTCCGCGGAACGCCGAATTAAACATCCTGGCGTTCTCGCGATCTCCGAAACAGCGCGTAAGCGATTGAAGTGAGCTGGCAGCTTTGATGTTAGGATTAGAAACACTCGCTAAGAACGCTGGCATCAGGGCCCAACTGCCTGCCGGGATCAGGCGCTACTGAGCCCGAAGGTCGTAACAGTACACGCCATCACCGCCGCGGACAAAGAGTCGTCCATCTACCACGGGATAGACGATAGGCTGCGAGTTGTAGGCGGTCGTCTCGACATTCGGTGGCAACCACAAAGGTCCAAGCTCATTCAGTTGCTTGTCCATGAGGACTAGCCGAGCCACACCATGCTGACCCTCGGGCAGAAAGAGCAACTGATTGCCCACCACTCCTAACCAGGCGTTCGAGCCGGGACCATGCTGCTCGAACTTTCGCTCCAGAAGTTGCCTGCCGGTCGCTACATCGAGCACCCGAATCAATTGCTTGCCCAACAAATATGCCCGGCCGTCTGACACGGTGACAGGCAGGTTTTCGTCGGCAGCCAATTCCTCGTCCTGCCAAACGCGGATGGTGCCTGCCTCAGACAGCTTCCAGCCTTCGTAGCGGACCAGGTTTGATCCGCCTCGCGGCGCGGGCTGCGACGCCAGGAGCATGTCACCGGAGACGACTGCGCTCAAGGGCGCAATCGCCGACAGCGTCGTCTCTTGCTTCCACAGCGTTGTACCGTCTGCCGGATCGAGGCAAATGAGGGTTCGTTTCTCCAGTCCCGTTAGAGTGATCAGTCGGTCCCTTTCACCACTTCGCCAGCGCAGTAGATACCCGCCCGGAGATCTCCAACGCTCGGCGCCCGTCGCAGGATCGAATGCAGTAATAGTGCCACTATGACTACTTCCGCGGGCAAGAATCAGGCTGCCTGCCACCAACCAAGGGGATGGGTTTAACGGCGGACTGACCGCTGGCGCTTTATCGGATTGCGCGAAGGCAGGAGTTTCCCATCTCACGGCGCCAGTCTTCGCATCGAGCGCATAGCACCTCGACATCAGATTGGGCACAAAGAGCGTATCTCCCGAAACCAGCGGCACGCCCGAGATCCCGCGGTGCTTGTGCGTCTGCAGGTTCGGCGACCGCAGCGGAAGCACCGTACGCCACTTCTCAGCGCCGGTGGCGGCGTCGATCGCGACGACGATGTCATCAGCTAGTGGACGAAAATGATTGAGCACCAGCCCGGCTTCTCGCTCGGTGGCATTGACCTCGGTCATCTTTGCCCGAAAGTCTGCTTCGTCTTTGTAGGTCCGCTCCCAGAAAGGGTTGCCTATGAGGGCTGGCTCCGACTGCGGGCTGGGCACATAGAAATACATGTATACGGTGCCGTTGGCGACAACCGGCGAGCTCCCGCCACCGCCGTTCCCGCTGACGAGAGCCCGGGTGAAATAACGACTGTCCGGCGCGTTGCCATAGCCGGTCGGCACGTAAGTCTCACTTCGCCATACCGGTCGAGCCTGAGCGAGGTCAGCCACGAGAGGCGGCTGAGGTCCGGCGCTCATGTCACCACTGCTACCCCAGAACGAATTCCATGACGCTTGTGACGCTACGATCGCATCAGCCGCGGGCTCCGTCACTAGCGTCCCGGTGGCAGTTCCCGTCGCCGATTTGTAGGGCGCTCCATCGGCAACTAACTCGTAAGCGCCACTGATCGCATTCGCGCGAACGCTGAGTTGGAACTTTAGGGAGATCCCCTTCTCCAGGCTGCCGGGGTTGAAAGCCGTGCGCAGATCGATCGAGCCGTTCAATGAGTCCTTTTCAAGCACCAGCGTCGAACGCTCGACGCTTAAGCGGCGATCGCCAGCAACCGGTCGAACGAACCACACGTTCGCCAGCTTGCCATCGCGCAGTGCCACGAAAAGTCGCTGCGGGCCCGGCGCTGTTTTATCGTCAACGTCTTGCAAACCGGCTGACAACTCCAGTCGTGCGACGGTGTATTTGCCCTTGGGCGAGGTCGTGACGTGGTCGATTTGCTGTGCCCTCAAGAGCACCGCAAACATCAGAACTGATAACGCAGCACCAAGCAGGCGCGCGATCCACCTCGCGATTGCTACCGAGTTTCGTCTACGCATTCCAACATCGAGAGAAAGGTCCATTTCAGCAGGCTCGCGAGTGAACAGTTTGCGGTGGAACCAAGAGTGCCAAATTCTAGCAACTCCTGAAAGCCCTCGTCCTCACTGCCCGCGCCGCGAACCGTTTCGCATCAGCGTTGCAGATGGGCTATGCTGTGGCAGTCATGACGCCGGCCATGTACCTGTTCGCGAGCCGGTGGGACGTTTTTCTATGCTTGGTTTGGTTGAGGAGTTCCCATGCTTCGCCGTGATTTTTTGATACAGTCGGCGGCATGCTCGGCCGGATTTTCTGCTCTCGCCTCGGCAAAGCTGATGGGTGCTGAGCCATCGCCGCTGCGAGTCATGTTTTATGGCGGCTCGCTGCCGAGCGTAAGGAGCGAACTTGAAAAACGCGTGAAGCTGCAAGTACTCGTGGCCGGGCAGGATCCCAAAAAGCAGGGAAACGCGGAAGACAACGTCATTGGCCTGGAGCAACTGAAGGAAGCTGATTTGTGGATCGGCTCGGCGAACAAGCGAAACTTTCCCGGCCCGGCTCAGCTCAGTCACTTTCAAGATTACCTGGCAGCCGGCAAGCCATTCGTTGGCTACCGGGCCGCGAGCCATATTTTTCAAAATTGGCTCGAGGTCGATCAAACAGTGTGGGGCGCCAAGTATGGCGGGCATCATTTGCTCAACAAGGATCCCGAGCTGATTGTCGAGCTCGCACCTAAGGCCGCGGAGCACCCGATTTTGAAAGACCTGAAACCACCAGCTCCACGGAGCGGTTCTTATTACTACCGCGAGCTCGCAGGCGACGTTCAAGTGCTCCTCTTCTCAGGCCTGCAGGGAGACATGCAACCGCACACGTGGACACGAATTGTCAAAGGCTCGGGCAACCGTGTTTTCTATACCCGTTACGATGCCAAACAGATCGCTGAAAATGAAGTGTGTCGCGAAATCTTTCTCCGCGGTATCGTCTGGGCGGTCGGGGGAAGCTGGGACAAGTTCCAGAAGGCATGACGATATCCAAAGGCATGTATCATGAAATGGTCGTATCTGCTCGTGTTGCTGATGCTGGTGACGTTACCTGCGGCCGAGGCAAGCGACCGGCAGATCAAAGTCGATCTGCCGCTCAAGACACCGCGCTCCCGGCTCTCGGTGCTAGGTGGTCCGCAGGATCGCGCGGAATTCACGGTTTGG
This sequence comes from uncultured Pirellulaceae bacterium, assembly GCA_964394305.1. Taxonomy (GTDB): domain Bacteria; phylum Planctomycetota; class Planctomycetia; order Pirellulales; family Pirellulaceae; genus Anatilimnocola. Next base: position 133,166 of record CAYMWL010000011.1, on the reverse strand, counting down.
ATTCCCGCAGGTATCAAAACGGTGCGCGCAGCGATCTGCAATCCTTTCTCAAAGATGGAAGATGTCAGCCCGCATTGGCAGGCGGCCTGCCGCCACTGGGGCTTCGCCTACGTGCAAGCTGATTTCGACGCGGTGAAGAAGGACGAGTTCATCCTGCTGGAAGCGGCCCTGAAACAGGCCGCGACTGAAACGGGCCACGCCGAACTCGCCACCCTGCCGCTCTGTTTTCTGGGAATGTCCCGTGGCGGAGGCATGAGCATGGAGCTCGCGGGACTGGTGCCGACGAGAACAATCGCCTGCGTGCCGGTGTGCCTGGAAGTGGGGCCGTCGTCGCCAGCTACCCGGCAGATCCCGACGCTCACCGTGTTCGGCGACAAAGATGGATCCCAACTGGAGAAACTGCTACAGAAGCTGCCTGCCGAGCGACGTGAAGAGGCACGGTGGGCGATCGCAGTTCAGTGGGGGCGTGGGCACGAGTTCGGCCAGGCGAACAATTTGTCGTTTGTGTTCTTGGACGACGTGATTCGCGCGCGTCTGCCGGATCAAGCGGAGACCACAGTCGAAACGCCACTCAAGCCCTTCCCACTGACAAACGGCTGGCTGAGCGGGCCCATTGAATGGGTCAAGAACAAGCCAACCTTCACCGCGCCGCCGGCCATGCCCTATGACCGGTTCGACGGCGAGCGTTCCTCAGCAGTCTGGCTTCCTTCGGGACGAGTGGCCTCCGTCTGGCAAGCGTTCGTCTCCGCCAGCCGCGAAGTGCAGATCGTCGAACCGACCGGCCTCGGCGATGGGCAGAAGTTCTCGACTCACTCCGCGGATCGGCCGCTGAAAGTTGTCGCCAAGATCGTAGGCGACAAGCCGGGATCAGTCGAAGTCTGGAATGGCGACATCCGACTTGCGACGATTTCGGCCGAGCCTTGGGAGACTAAAGTTGGGCCACTCACACCGGGCATTCACTCGATCATCGTCAAGGCCATCGGCCCTGACGCGACCCGCTCCTCGCGTCCGCACACGATAGTCGTTGCCGCGGCCGCTAAGAAAAGTGATGATTAATTCAGCGCGGGCGCTGGGTGCAGACGAAGTTGCTGGGGGCACCGTTCCCGACACGCCGATTGGAGTGGATGCCAAATTGCCCACCGATCCTCACCAGAAGTTGCGAGAAAAGATGGGGCAAGTTACGACGGCCAAGTATTGCTGGAACTGCCACCAGCGGATGGATCCACTCGGCCTGCCCCTGGAACAGTTCGATGACTTTGGACGCTGGCGAGAAAGGGAGCTAGACCGGCCAGTAACCACCGCCGGCCAGATTGCTGTGGGGGTTCCCGAGATCGACGGTCCCGTGGCTGACCCGTTTGAAATGATGCAGCGCCTTGCTAAGTCCTAGCACGTCGAGCAAGTATTCGTGCGCCGTCGCAACGAAACGCTCGACGATGTACCGACGCTGAGTGACGCACATCGCGCCTATCGCGCAAAAGATGGCAGTTTTCGAACGCAAGTCGCCTCACTGCTCACTTCCGATTCATTCCTTTTTCGTCGAGTAACGGTTGAGGCCCAGGGTGCTCATGCGAACACCAGTGCTTCCACAAAGAAACAACCCATTGGGAAAGAATAACGATGAACTTGTTTTCCACTTTCAATCGCCGTCACTTCCTCAAGAATCTCATGCTCGGGACCAGCGTATCAGTACTTGCTCCGCTGCTCGGGCGCATCGCTCTGGGAGCAGAAGGCAAATCGCCGCCCCTGCGATTCCTGTTTATTTTCGAAGGCAATAGCGTCCCACCGCAGCAAGTCTGTCTGGAATGGGTTCCCTTTGTCGAGCGTCAGGACCGCGCGAAGTTCGTCGAGCATTCACTCCTCGACGCCAGGCTTGCCATAGCGTTGAAACCCGTGGAAGCATTTCGCGACCAACTCACCATTTTGCCGGGGGCTGTCGGGTCGGATGTGTTCGGGCGGTCATTCCAGCGATCACGGCGCACTCGGTGCTTACCATGCCAACAACGGTCGCAATATCAAGGCTCCCACGGTGGATGCTTGCGATGTATTGCATCACCGTGATCGTTCGAGTTCAAAAAGCGACTTTAGAACCGATAACCACCACCAACGTTGGCAAAGAAATTGGGCGACTGATCATTCAGCCCCCACCCAACCCGCACGCCGATTTCCCAATCACTGATGATCAGGTAGTGGATGCCGGGACTGATGAAGTGTTGTGTTGATTCGGTCTCGCGTCCTTCGCTGAACACGCCGAAATACTCGATGTGCGCTTTCCAACTTTCACCCACTGGAACTTTTAGCACTGTCGATGGCGACCAGACGTTGAAGTGGTCCTCTTCAAAACTGCCAGTGCTGTATCGCAGGGCGGAATCCCATGCGCAGCCACTCTCGAAGATCCAGCCACTAACGTAGGTCGCGACAAAATGCTTATCAGTGGCCTCACCAGCGGTGGGTGTGAACGCCTGCAGCAATAGCGCGCTACTAGGCAATTGGTTGAGTTGATTCGAGATTTGAAATTTCACGCCGTACGAGACGTTGGCCTCATCTTCAATGTCAGCCCCTTCGGTAAGATCATCCGGGACGTTGCCAGAGATTGGATTGCCAGCGCCCCCGACTTCGTAGTTCGTCCCGAATCGCAATTCGATCCAGTCAGAGATACCGTAGCGAAAAACGATCTCGGGAAGGCTATGCGTTTCTGGGACACGACGATTATCGATGAACGAATACGCCGATTCGACGACTAATCGTTGCCAACCAACGACCGTGGTGGCCGGAGTGAACGAATCACGGTCCGTTTCGATTTCGTCTTCCTCTTCCCCTTCTTCACCCTTCATCTCACCGGCTTCAGCAGTTTCGTTCTCGCTAGCACTACTCGTTGTGAGGGGCGAAGCAGGAAACTGCGCGAGCACTGCTGGCGATGCCAGTAAGGCAAATGCCAGCCGATGCATTGCATTGAATCGAGTCATCGATCGCCTCCTTACACGATGTCGTATCTGAGGCGTCGTCCGTGGCGATCTCAGGTCTTGAGTAAAGTTGCGATCGCTGGAAATGACTCGCCCCGTTCGTTCCTCTTCGATATTGATCTCACGAATTTGATCGTCTTGACAGTTTTTCTGAACACCACAGGCAAGACTAGCTGGCAAACTAGTCGATCGATCTGACCTATTCGCGGCAGACATCGCCGGGACTCAAGTGAGTTCCGGCTTACTAAAAACGTTGGCAAACGGCTATTCACCCGGTCGGAGATCCAAGAGTCTTCCGACACTCCCTATTGAAAGAGCCAGGGGATTGGCTGGGTGGATGCCGGCAAAAACCGTTTACTCCCCAGCTGTTGTCATTGCCTTAATTTGTTTCTCAAGCGAATCGAGACTCCAATCGCCCGGCTTTTGACTAGGTGGAAATTCCTTGAGTGTCATCAGAAACTCGCTCGCCACGGCTTGCAAGGGAACCAAGACAAATGCGCGGTCAATCATCCAGTCGTGGTAGGTGTTCGAGTTGTGCTGCGACTTTTCAAAAGGATCGCGGCGCAGATTGAACAACAACGGCAGGCGCAGATGAACGAACGGCTCGCGCCAGACATCCAGCTGATGGGCACGATTCTCCAAATAAGTTGCCTTCCAGTCGCCGACACGAATCGCGACGACCTGGCCGCCGTCGTTGACATAAATAAACGATTTGCGCGGCGATTCCTTGGCCTTGCCCATCAGATAATCGTTCAGGTTCTTACCGTCGATATGGTTTTTGTACTTGCGGCCGTTGAGTTCAACGCCCGCTTTGACTTTCTCGACGATCTTGTGATCGCCCGCCGCAGCGGCAAACGTTGGCAGCCAGTCTTCGTGCGAGACGATACCATTGACTGTTTCGCCCTTCATGTACTTGCCCGGCCAGCGAACGAAGCACGGCACGCGAAACGCGCCCTCCCAATTCGAATTCTTTTCTCCGCGAAAAGGCGTCGTGCCGGCATCGGGCCAAGTGTTGTAATGGGGCCCGTTGTCGGTCGAGTATTGCACGATCGTGTTGTCGGCCAACCCGAGTTCGTCAATCAACTTGAGTAATTCGCCGACGTGCATATCGTGTTCGACCATGCCGTCGTGATACTCATCGCCGCTTTTGCCGCTGATCCCTTTGTGCGCTTCTTTGACATGCGTGCGAAAGTGCATCCGCGTACCGTTCCACCAACAAAAGAAGGGCTGGCCCGCCTTGGCTTGACGGGTGATGAAGTTTTTGGCTGCTGCCAGCGACTCTTCGTCGATGGTTTCCATCCGCTTCTTGGTCAGAGGGCCGAGGTTCTCGATCGACTGGCCTCCCTTGCCGTCGGCTTTGCATTTGAGCACACCCCGCGGACCAAACTGTTCCAAGAACGTTTTGCCGTTGGGCAACTTCATGTCCTTGGGGTAGTCACGGTTCTCAGGTTCTTCCTCGGCGTTGAGGTGATAGAGGCTGCCCAAGAATTCATCGAAGCCATGCATCGTCGGCAAATGTTCGTCACGGTCACCTTGGTGGTTCTTGCCGAATTGACCCGTCGCGTAGCCGAGGCTCTTGAGCACGGTCGCCATGGTGACGTCGGTCTTCTGCCAGCCCTCTTTAGCGCCGGGCATTCCGACCTTGGTCATGCCAGAACGAACGGGCACACTGCCGCTGATAAACGCAGCCCGGCCTGCAGTACACGATTGCTGCGCGTAGTAATCGGTAAATGACACACCTTCTTTGGCAATGCGGTCGATGTTGGGAGTCCTGTAGCCCATCATGCCGCGATTGTTATGACTGATGTTCCATGTACCGATGTCATCTCCCCAGATGACGAGAATATTCGGCTTTTTCTCCTGTGCAATGACTGGGTTGACGACTGCAATAGCCGTTGCCAGCAGCAATCCAAGGAACGCTATGTACCGCATGTTGTTACTCTCCCCAAAAACGGTGCAAAAAACAGAGTTGCCGATTTGCAAATTATCAACAGATTGATCGATTCATTGATTAGAAGGTGGAACTACAACCTTCCAATCTTTCTTCATATCGACGACGACTCAACCACGCTGCGGCGCGTCGGTTAACGCATCGACCAGCTTTCCATTGCTTTTCGGATTCGCATCGTAGGCGTACTCACGTTCCGCATCCGTGTGATGCACAAGCAGGCCGAAACTCGGGCGCGAATCGTCGATCGTCGTGTATTCCAGCATTTCCTTATCGCCGTCCGAGTTGCCGAACGCAGCCACTGGTTGCCGACCTATAAACTGATGAATGCCCACTGGCTTGCCCGCCTTGTCGTCGACGAACAAATGCTCAAGCGTCTTCACCAGGACCGGCTTACCCTCGCGGAAGTCGTACTTCTTGACCGCTGTCGATCCAAACGCCTGCTCCGGTGGAATGCCATAGACACGCTCGGCGAACACACGCGTAAAGTCAGCGCCACCAGGCGAAATGATATAGGTCTTGAACCCCTTTGCCCGCAACAATTCGAGCACTTCCATCATCGGCTGATAAATGCACCGGTCGTATGGCCGGTTGAATCGCGGATGCCGAGCGGTCTTGATCCAATCGTTGACTTGTTTTTCAAACTCCTTGCTCGTCAGGCCCGCGTGCGTCAAGCCAATGATATGTAACAATCCTTTGTTACTATCCTTAAGCAATGCGACGAGATCACCTTGCAGGGCATCTCGAACGAACTGATCCTCTTTCCATTCAGGTCGCTTCGGAGCTTCCTGTTGGAGGCGATCCAAGACAAACGCCAATTGAAACGGAACCGGGTTCTTTGACCAAAGGCACCCGTCGTTGTCGAACACCGCGATCCGTTCGGCGCCTGGAGTAAATCTCGGTGGGCCCTCAGACGTCGCGCTTTCGCTGAAATCGACAATCGCTAACTTCGCCTTGCTTTTGTTCCACGATGGCAAGGGATCGGATTTTGCTTGGGCGTTTGCCAAGGATGTTCGAATGTTCCAGCCAACAGTGGTGATCACCAGCAACAGCAGGGCAGGGCGCATGGTGCCTTCTCTGAAGAGGCGCGGAGTAGACAAGATTGGGGGAATTATGTTGTCCAACGGGCTCCTCGGCAATATGCACGCATGTTATTGTTGTGGCTTTTCAGATTCCCAAAGAGAATCGAGCGATTCCCCCTGTTTATTGAGCGTACGATGTTTGAAATTCGAGAACTTCGCCATTTGTTAAGCCTCGACGAGTTTCGTCACTTCGGCCGGGCTGCCGAGGCTGTCGGATTAAGTCAGCCCTCGCTGACAAAATCGCTGCAGCGGATCGAATTCGCGTTAGGCGCAAAACTTTTCGAGCGTTCCCGTGCGCGAGTGACGCCGACGGCCATCGGTAAGGAAGTATTGAGCCGCGCGCGCCGACTCGTTGACGAAGCCGACGACTTAAAGCGAACGGTGAATTTGATGAGCGGCGCGGAAATCGGTTCAGTCACGGTGGGGGTCGGACCGGCAATGGCGGAGTCTTATTTCTCCGACGCAGTTGCGGAACTCACCCAACGGCATCCGATGACTCGAATTTTGATTCGAGTCGACCACTGGCAGCAGCTTTCTGAATGGCTATTGGCTGGAGCAATTGACTTTTACGTTGCCGACGTCGGCGAAGCGCGGCTTGACCAGCGATTTCACTACACAGGTCTTCCCCAACAAGAGTTCATCTGGTTTTGCCGAGCGAACCATCCGCTTGCTGGCCGCAAGCGAAAGCGGGTCTCGCGAAATGACTTGCTGCAATTCTCAATCGCCACACCCAAAATGCCCGCCTGGGCAACCGAATGGTTCGCCGCAGCTATTGGGGACGAGGGAGTCGCTGGCTTACCGCGGCCCTTTCCCGCCATTGAATGCGAGTCCTACACCCTTTTGAAACAAATCGTATTGAATAGCAACTGCATAAGCGCAGCGCTGCGGCAGACATTAAGCCGGGAAATCGCGGACGGAACCATACACGCCTTGCCGGTTGATGCACCCGAACTCACTACTCAGTCGGGGATCATTCGCTTGCGCGACCAATCGCTTTCAACGTTGGCACAGCAGTTGGCCGAAGCAATCGAGAATGCAGCGTCGATTGAAGACAAACCATAAATGACCAAGAGACACAAGTTACCGCGCGCTGCGGGCTCTGAATCACAAGGGAGCACCCGAAGGATTTGGCGTGAACCAATTCCGGGGCCCGAAGCATTCGATGCCGCCGATTGCACTGGAACAGCTCAAGCCACTTCGGTCACATCGGCCGGGGTGGCGAACAGTGTAGATGTCACCATCGTGACTAGATTAGGACGATTCGCTTTGTTGATTTCTGATTATTCAATTTCGCGTCAGATCGCTGTTTCAAAAGGGCGTACGTTGTTGGGCGCTCCGCGAGCGAACGCCGGCAAAAGTGCGATGTAAACGACGAACTCCCAAATGGATTTGCCTTTCGATTCGTTTTAGAGTGCGCTGGCGCTTGCTGATCGCGCTGTTCGCGCACCTTAACCGAGCTTGATCGATAAAGGCTTGGCCGCGTCATGCGCATCGCCCTTAATGCCCTTTAAAAGGAACTGGTTGGGGCGGTCGCGGCCAACCTTGATCGTGTATTCCCCGGGCGCAAATACCGGCGGTTGAAAGCTCTTGCCAGGAACGCGGAGGGTGTACAGTACATCACCCGTTTTCTCTTCGATGACTTGCACTACGGGATCTTGTGCGTCTTCAAAATCCAGTTTTGGTAACCAAGCGACTGGTTTGCGACCGTCATTGTCGGCTGCGGCGATCGTGATGGGCCAGCCGGGAAACTGAGCTGCGTCGCCCTCTTTCGCATCGGCAAAGCGGGGCCAGCATTCGAACGTTACCGTGCGTTTCCGTTTGTCAAAACGGACAATGCCGTAGCCATCGGCGCGCTGGCGTTCCTCCATAATCTTCGGTGGATTTGCATAAGCGAGCATCGAAATCTTGTTGCCGAGACCATCGTGAAAATCGCCTGTCCAAGGGAGCGGACTGCCCGCTACCGGATTGGGCCCCGGCTGTTCATCGAGTGGATGCCACCAGCGGCCATAGATGGTGTTGACTAGGGCAGGACTCGTGAACGCATAAGGTCCATCACCAAATTCGTTAATACCGTGCTTGACCACCACCGCCAGATGCTGATCGCCGCAGAGATGAACGGCCTGGACGCGGCGGATTTCTGCGAGAGCTTTGTTCCGCGCGGTCTGCGGCCAGCCATTGCAATCCAGGTCAGCGAGGAGCCGATCGGAGCGCTTGCCATGCATGTGGACCGCGCCGCAAAAGGCGGTTTGTGAGAGAACGGCCTTCACCGTCGCGCCAGTCCAGTCTTCGCTCCACGCTTTTAAAAACTTGTGCTGCCGTTCGCCTAGCAACTCCAGGCCCGGGAGATCGATTGATTTCGGGTCGTACTTGGGATCGTTGATGTGGTCGGGGCGCGGACCCATCTGGGGAATTTTCCCCGCGGGGCCAGACTTGAATTTGCGGTCTTCCAGGATTGCGAAGTCGATGCCGCCGACGCGAAGGCGCGTGAAATAAACGGTGATACCGCGTTCCACCGGAGCGGGATCGACCGGGTCCGGGAGATGCCATGTTTGCGCCCGCTGGACCAGATTGACGTACTCGACGGGATAGAAATAGCCGCCGTCGGCATTGCCGCTAAGGGTTGAGCGTTTGCCATTCTCGCCCCACAGGTTGGGATGCCCCACGTCGTGATCGTCGGGAATGGTGATCGTCGGCCGATCGCGGATCACCTCGCGAAACTGCAAGCCAAACTCGATCCAGCCGGCGGTATGCTCCGTATGCCGATAGGTTTGATCGCCGGCGAAGAAGAGCAGATCGGGATCCTGCAGCTTCAGGTTATCGATGATCTCCGGTCGCAGCCCCGTCGTGCGGCTCGAATTGCACGACATATTCGCCACCACAATCACGGGCTTGTCGCGCGGATCGCGGCGAATCAGCCCCGCGAAGACGGCTTCCTCGCCATGCCGCACGCGGTAGGGAACGTCCTGCGTGTCGTCCCACTTCTCGATCCGAAAATGGGCGCTCCAGCCGGGAAACAAAACCGGGACCTTCGCGGCTTCTCTCCACTTGCCATCACGTTGAAACTCTAAGCGCGCTTCGCGTACTTCGTCTGGCTTGAGCGGGAAAAGCTGCGCGGTGAGCTTCAGCGTGCCGCGATCATGCGTGTAAAGTGCGAATGCGACCACTTCGCTGCGGGGCACATCCATCGTCGGCGGTGGGTTGGCCCCTTTCGGTTTCGGTTTGCTCCACCACTGGCCGACCGCGCAGGAGTCGAGATTCGGAAACTCGGCGCCAAAAGGCTGCGCGGAATTGACTGGAGCCTCGGCAGCAGTCGTATCGGTCGGCGCTGTCCGCCACCAACAACAGAGGGCCGCGAGCTTCAAGAAGAATCGACGAGTCAGATTCATGGTGATTGTACTGAGGTTGTCTGGATGCTCAAAAGTTTGTTCAAAGGCGATTTACGGTTCCGTGAGATTCGGCGCCCAGACTCCAGGTTGAATCTCCGGCGTCACGCCTGATTGCGGAAAAGTCGACTTGGTTGCCTCTCGCACTTGCTTGGTGAGCTCTGCTACGGCTTGCGCATGCTCGGGCAAACTCGCCAGATTGGTCAACTCGCGCGGGTCCGCGTCGTGATCGTAAAGTTCACGCCCCTTTTTGCCTTCGTCCCATTCGGTGTAACGCCAGCGCGGAGTCCGCAAGCTGTAGCCGAAGAACCGGGCTCCATCGGAACCAACATTGGTAGTGACGGAGGCTCGCCCCAGACCGCCCCCGCGCATCACTTGGGTCAGGGCCCACCCGCGACCCTTCACGTTCGGATCCTTGAGCATGGGCACCAGACTCTGACCTTGCAGATTGGCTGGAGCTTTCACGCCACACAGTTCCGCTAGCGTGGGATAGAGATCCAGATGCGACATCGGAGATTTCGCCACCCCCCCTTTGGCGCTCGCGCCAGGAGCGACGATCAACAGCGGGACCCGCGCGCTCTCCTCGAACAGGCTCATCTTCTGCCATAGGCCGTGTTCGCCCATGTGATAGCCGTGGTCGCTCGTGAACACAATGATCGTATTGTCGGCCAGTCCCAGTCGGTCGAGTGCCGCGACCACTCGGCCAACTTGCGCGTCCATGAAGCTGATGCTGGCCAGATAAGCTTGCCGGCACTGCCGGCGTAAATCGTCAGTGAGCTTGTCTTGCTCCTTCTTGTGACTTCCCAGACCAGGGGCGGGGATGTCTGCTTGGTCTTCTTTCACCCCCTGCACAACAGGCATTTCCCTTTCGTTGTAGAGTTCGAAGTAAGACTTGGGAGAAACGTAGGGCGTGTGGGGCCGGAAAAAGCCGACGGCCAGGAAGAACGGACGATCGTGCCGTTTCGCGCAGCGTTCCAGTACCCATTCAGCATCCTCAGCCATCAGGCCGTCGGTATGATGCTGGTCGCCCTTCGGCGATGCGAACCAACTGAGCGTGCCGCCGAACTGGTCGGGAGTCAATGTCGTAATTTGCGGTTCTTCTGCGAGTCGATCGACGCCGGCCGAATTCAATTCCAGCTCCCAACTGCCGGGATCATCGTGGCCATTGGTGCCGATCGACTTCGGCACGTTGTAGTGATACAGCTTGCCGATCCGCGCGGCGAAATAGCCCGCATTGCGAAACGCCTGAGGCAGACTCTGATGCGCCGGGATAGTCTGCCGAAAAACTTGCTGATTGGCCAGAATGCCGGTGCTGTTGGGATAGAGTCCCGTGAGCATCGAATTACGGCTGGGCCCACAGAGTGGGAACGTGCAATAGGCCCGCTCGAATCGCACACCCCGCGCCGCCAACCGATCCAGATGCGGCGTCTTCGCCAGCGGATCGCCATAACAGCCCAGCATGTTATTGAGGTCATCAGAAATCAGGAAGAGCACGTTGGGGCGCTTTTTGTCGGCTGCCGAAACTGGATTCGTGACCAAACAGAACACAGCCCAAGTCAGAACGATTGCAATTCTCATGGAAACATCTCGGGAGAGTCAGCTAGATAGAGAAACGTCATTTCTTCTTTCCTGCCAATTCGCGGGAGCGATTGGGATCGTAAGCGGGATTGGACGTGGGCATCCGCGCATTAATTTGCTTACGCCAGGAGGTCAATTTAGCGTGGAGTTCGGTTACTTTCTCCTGGCCGAGGTCAAGCAGTTGCCGTTCGTTCGTCTCAAAGATTGGATCGAGTAAGTTTGCATGCCTGTCAACTCTGCGGAAACAAGCGGAATTTACTGAAGCTGCGATTTGCCGGGCACGATCGAGGACTGGTGCAGCTTCACCGCTTCTTGAATTTGGGCAACGACATCGGCGTGGGCGGCGGCCACGTTCCGTTTCTCGGAAGGGTCACGACCAAGTTGATACAGTTGGGGCGGATCGTGCTCTTCGGCTTTGGCCGCACCGTAACCCGTTTGGGTTTTGAAATGAGCCTTCCATTCGCCGAGACGACAAGCAAAGAGCTGATCGCCACGATAGTAAAAGTAGGGACGATCCGCGAGCGGTTTCGCGGCGAAAAGGAGCGGCGCCAAATCAACGCCGTCGAGCGTCACTTTGCCTCCAAACTTGGCTTCAGACAATGCCAGCGCGGTGGGAAGCAAATCCATCGTGCTCGCAAGTTGGCTCGTGACGCCCGGCTTGATGCGTCCCGGCATCCAAGCAATGCCCGGCACACGCATGCCGCCCTCGAATGTGCTTCCCTTACCATCCCGCAACAATCCCGCGCTGCCGCCTTGATCGCCCATAATGAGCCAGGGGCCGTTGTCGCTGGTGAAGACTACCAGCGTTCGTTCGGCAATATCTTCAGTGCGCAACGCATCGAGCACCTGGCCGACGCTCCAGTCGAGCTCTTCAACCGCATCGCCATAGATGCCGGCGCGGCTCTTTCCCTTGAACGCTGGCGAGGCGAACATCGGCACATGCGGAAACGTGTGAGCGAAGTACAAGAAGAATGAACCTTCTTTGTTCTTCTGAATAAACTTCACGGCTTCTTCGGTATAGCGTTTTGTCAATGTAGTTTGATCGGCGGGCTGCTCGATGATTTTGCCATCTCGAATTAGCGGCACATTCCAGCCGTCCTGCGGTGGATTCGGCGAACCCGTCGCGCCCCGCGGCAGGTCGGGCCGGGCATCCATGTCGTTGGAATAAGGCAAGCCAAAGCTGTGTTGAAATCCTTGTTCGAGCGGCCGCGAACCTTCATGGATGCCAAGATGCCACTTGCCGATGTGCGCGGTGGCGTACCCCTGTTCCCTTAACGTTTCGGCGATGGTGATCTCCTCCGGCGGCAATCCACCCTTCGAGTTTGGGAAGAGCACGCGGCGATTGCCGCACATACCGTTGCGGATCGGGTAACGGCCTGTCAGCAACGCTGCCCGACTAGGCGTGCAAACTTCGGAAGCCGAATAGAAATCGGTGAACCGCAACCCTTCGGCCGCCATGCGATCGAGGTGGGGAGTCCGAATTGTCGGCGAGCCATAGCAACCAAGATCGCCATAACCGAGATCGTCCGCAAAAATCACGACGATGTTGGGCCGGGGCGGGGCAGCAAAACCGCTAATTGCCAGAACTGCAAGCAGAGCACCAGCGATGAACAAATTTCGTAGACTCGGACCTGAGATCATGGGATTGCTCAACGAAAAAGGGTTTTGTGGGAAGGTGGGCATGCAGTAGAGATTGCGCCTGCATAAATTTTGTGCGAAACCATCGTGCAATGGCGCCAGCAAAACACATCGGAGTCGGAATCGTGATTTAGAACGTTGCACGGTAAACTCAAATCCAAGTGAATTCTTCACACAGACTGCGACGAGTCGCCGGCTTTGCTTGCCACTCCTCCAAGCTTTGCGATCGCGGCGAGTCAGAACTCCAAGCGGACTTTCTCGGCTGTCAGCAGTTCCGGCTTTCAAGCCGCGGGTACTCGGGAGAACAGGAATGTTGGGCGCTCAAGCCTTCATTCGTTTGCCACTCTTGACTTGCCTTCGTGGAGTTTCTGCCAAGGCGTCGCGCCGCCCCGTTGGATTTGGGCGCGGAGGGCCGTGGCGAGTTCATTGAACACTTTTTTGTGGATGGCAGCGAGGTTGTGCTGCTCGTGCGGGTCGTCTTTGAGGTTGTAAAGTTCGAGCGGGCTGTACGGGTTGTTCTGCATCAGCTTCCAGTCGCCGCGGATGATGGCTTCGTAGCTCTTGCCGCCGTAGGCCGGCCCCCCTTCGCGACGTACGAAGTACAGGTCGCGGGACGTGGCAATCGTTTTGCCGCTGAGCAACGGGACAAGGCTTACGGCGTCGAGATCGGCAGCGGGCGTCGCGCCGGCCAGTTCCAGGAATGTCGGAAACAGATCGAAGTTTAAGCCTGCATAATCGCAGCGCGAGCCGGGTGCGATGTGCGCCGGCCAGCGGGCCATAAACGGCACACGCAGGCCGCCGTCATAGTGGCTCTGCTTGCCGTCGCGCCACGGTGCGTTGTTCTGACCATGAGGCAGGGAACCGCCGTTGTCTGCCGTGAACACCACCAGCGTGTTTTGGTCGAGGCCTGTCTCTTTCAACACAGCCAGCACTCGGCCGATGCGGTCATCGAGATGCTCGACGAACGCGACGTTCTGGGCCCGCTTGTAGTCCAAATGTGGCGCTCGCTGTTTGACTTTTGCCAGCCAGGCTGCCGGCGGCTCGATGGGAAAGTGCGGCGCGTTGAAAGCGAGATACAGAAAGAACGGCTGGTCAGTTCTCTTGGCTCGTTCGCGGAGGTAGTCGGCAGCCCAGTCGGAAAACAGTTCCGTAGCGTGGCCTTGAGGTTGGATGACCTCAGCATTGCGGCGCATGTAGTTGTTGCCATGACGCAGGTGCGTCGTGTAGCTGTCCATCATGTCGCCGAGAAACCCGTGAAAAAAATCGAAGCCACGTTCGTTCGGCGTGTTCGGCGTTTCGAGTCCGAGATGCCATTTGCCGATGATCGCCGTTTGATACTTGGCCTGCTTCAACTCGCTCGCGAGCGTTGGGACTTGGGGATCGAAATAGCCCCAGGAATCTTCCGGCTTGGTGCGAATCACTCCCGGCACACCCACGCGATCCGCGTAGCGCCCCGTGAGCAACGCCGCTCGCGACGGCGAGCAGACCGTACAGTTGGCGCGCATTGCAGTAAACAGCATTCCTTCAGCAGCGATGCGGTCGATCTGCGGCGTACGCACGTCGGATTCGTGGTAAGTGGAAACGTCGCCGTAGCCGTGATCGTCCGTGATGATCAGCAATATGTTGGGGCGTTCGGCGGCTTGGGTGCCGGAGCACATCAGGAATACGGATTTAATGCAAACGGTGAGGATTATTTTTACGGTGTGACGAAACATCGCGAGGTTGCTCCGACCTGCTGTTGCTGAGACGTGGTTACTTCGACTTTTTCTTTCCCTTGCCCTTGCCCTTGCCACTGGCTGGACCGTCGGTGGGCGGCGTCAGCCCATCGGCAGGTTGATTCCACAATCGCCACGGGTCGTGCAGGCGGCGCATCTCCGCGAGCAGCAGCGCTTCCATTTCGGCGAGCTTGTCGGCATGTTTCGGGTCCGTCGCGAGATTGACCTGATATTTCTCGGGAGTTGCGCCAGTCAACGCGATCACCTTTGCATCGTGATGTTCGGCGATGAACTCATGCGGATTGTCCTTGAGGTTGAACAATTGTGTTTCGCGCACCGAGCCGTTCATCACGTCGTACTTGATGAGCTTCCAGTCCCCCTGCTTCACCGATCGCATGCCCGGCTTGGTGCCGCCGTTGTAAACTCCGTAGAGTACGTCGCGCATGGTTGGCTTCGCGCCGGTGAGTACGGGCTTGAAGCTCGTCCCCTCGGTCGTTTCCGGCGGGGTGATGCCAGCAAGATCGCAGAGCGTGGGGAGTACATCGAGCAGATAAATGTTCCCCTCGACGCGCGAGCCCGCCTTGATTCCCGGACCGCGGACGAGGAACGGCACTCGCCAGGTGTGTTGATAGAGATTCTGTTTTCCCTGCAAGCCGTGCCGGCCGATCGCCATGCCGTGATCGGCGGTATAGAAGATGTAGGTGTTATCCAACTCGCCCAGCGCTTCGAGCTTTGCCAGCACGCGGCCGATCTGGATGTCGATGTTTTCACTGCACGCGAATTCGCGGCCCAGTTCGTTGCGGATAGTCCGTTCGTCGCGCCGCTCCCAAACGCCGCTGACAGCCACTTCGTCGCGCAGTCCCGGATGGCCGTGGTGGAATGGATGCGTCGGCAGATAATTCGGCGGCAACTTTGGCTGCTGCGGGTGAGCGGGGGGCGGCGCGGACTTGTCGGTGTGATTGACCGCGCCGTATTTCGCGAGCAGTGACGGCGTGCCGTCTCGTTCATCGTGCGGGTGTGAGAAACCGAAATAAATCAGAAACGGCTGGGTGTCCTTGGCCGACTCACGCTGCGCGAGGTAATCCATCACACGGTCGCCGTGCCACGCGCTGCCGGTTTCAGGGGTGCCGCCACGCTTGGTGGCGTCGTGTCGCACGGTAAAGAGTTTGTTCGCGGCCTCGTAGCTGTTCCCCTGCTTACAGGTTCTCATCGTGGCGTACCCCGCGCGGTTGAAGACGGCGGGAATCGTCTGCTGCTCCACATTCGCTGGGCAGAGGCCCTTTTGCATTGCCTGCGGAGCATTCGGCAAATGCCACAAAGTGCGACCGCTCATGATCATGTGTCGCGACGGCGTGCAGACCGCGCCGCTGAAGGACCCCATGTGATAGGCACCGTCGAAGACAACTCCTTCGCGCGCGAGCCGGTCGATGTTCGGCGTTTCTAACGGCGACCGAGGGTTGTAGCACTTCAAATCAAACGGCGATTGGTCATCGACGAGGATGAACAGGATGTTTGGGCGTTTGGCTTCAGTCGCAGTTGATTGACAGCAACCGAGCACAAAAAATGCGAGGAGGGTGAGGATCGATTTCATGGCAGCCTTGGGAGTGGAGTTCGTGATGATGTCTGCCGGACGGGAAGGCTCGCCGACAGCCGCGTTAGGATTACTTCTTGTTTTCAGGTTTGTTTCCAGCCAGTGGGAACTCCGCCGAGTTCCCGCGACATCAATGCCTCCAGCCGCTCGACAATGTCCCGGTGCTGTCCGGCCACATCACGAGTTTCGCCGAGGTCGCTGGCGAGGTTGTAAATCTTGAAGGGAATGTCCAGCGAGTTGCCTTGAATCTTCCATTCGCCCTATCGCAATGCTTGCGCCGAAGCGGCCTCCCAGTAATGATAGTCGCGACTCTGCTGCTTTGCTGATTGTCACCGTATTGAACGACAACGTCATCATGGCTTAACAGACTGGGCGAACCAGCCACTCGTTCGATTGCAGAATCGTACCAGCGCAAGCATCAGCGGCACTTCAATCAACACGCCCACTACCGTCGCCAGAGCGGCCCCCGAGGAAAGCCCAAACAACATCACGGCCGTCGCGATAGCAACCTCGAAGTGATTCGATGCGCCAATCATGGCCGCGGGTGCGGCGTTGGCGTAGGAGAGTCCCAATATCTTCGCCAAGCCGTAGCCGAGTGCGAAGATCAGCACGGTTTGGATAAGCAAAGGAATCGCTATCCACAGAATGATCAGTGGATTGGCGAGGATGAAGTCTCCTTTGAACGAGAACAGCAACACAAGAGTCACGAGCAGTGCGCCGATCGTGACCGGCGTTAGCAGATGCAGAAACTTCTTGCGAAACCAGCTCTCACCTTTAGCCGCCAGAATCCACTTACGCGAGAGATAACCAGCCACTAACGGCAGCGCTACGTAGACAGCGATGGAGAGCAGCAGTGCTTGCCAGGGAACGGGGAGTTTGCCGACACCCAGGAGATAGCCACCGATCACGCCATACAACACCAGCATGGTCAGCGAATTGAAGGCAACCATGATCAGCGTGTGGCCGATATTTCCGCGAGCGAGGTAACTCCAGACCAAGACCATCGCCGTGCAGGGAGCAACCCCCAGCAGAATGCAGCCAGCGAGGTAACTCCGCCAGAGCGGGACTTCCAGCATCTTGACGCCCTCGTGCAACACCACAACGCCAGCCCCATACGCTTCACCAACTTCCAGCGCTGTTCCCAAGGGGAGCTTCACATGGTCGACGGCGTCGGTTCCGATCAGCGGTAGCAACAGCGTTCCCAGAAACCACGACGCGATGAAATACATCGTGAACGGTTTAATCGCCCAATTGACGAACAGCGTAATCGCAACTGGTTTGTACGCCCGGCCGGCCTGCAAGACTTCGGCGAAGTCAATCTTCACCATGATTGGATACATCATGAAGAACAGGCAGAGGGCGATCGGAATGGAGACGACTGGCGCGCCATTCACGTAAAGGGCCATTGCGTCGAGCGACCGCGCCAGCCCCGGCGCCAATTTTCCCAGCGCGATGCCGCAGATGATGCAGAGCGCGACCCAGACGGTGAGGTATCGCTCAAAGAAGTTCATTCCTTGCTGCGAAGCGGCAGGACAGTTTTCGACATCCATCTTGGGATAGCTTTCTTATGAAGATTGGTTGCCTTTTGTTGTCGAGTTGACTTGAGTGACCATATCTGGGCGCCCAGCCTGGCGCACTGCTTCTTCGGCGTTCTTCAGCAAGCCGATGCAACTGCGGCAACCCATCCCCAATGCTTTCAGCGCGGCCATGTTTTACTTCTTAATGACTTCCGCGGCCGGTTCGGCGACTATGGCTCGCAGCCCTTCGACTCCAACAGGGGCCACGACTTGCCAAGGTACGAGGCCAACGCGCGAGGCATGTTGCATGACCACCTCGCGCAGGAATTGTCCCTCGTGGCGTTGCCGCGAGACCAGCACCGGATCGCTTACTTCCAGTTGATGAAGGCTTTGATTGATGACCCAGCCGAAAGGCTCGATTCCGGCGCGACGCAGATCCCTCTGCAAGTGCGCTGCTTCGTGAACTGGCGTTGCTTCGGGCAATGTTACGATCAGGACATGGGAGAAGTCAGGATCGCGCAGCCGTGGCAGCAATTGCTGCACACTTTCAGGAAGTTCGCTGGCCTGGCGGCTCATTTCGCGGTGATAAGCGAGCGCGGCGTCGAGCAGCAAAATAGTGTGGCCAGTAGGTGCCGTGTCGAGCACAACAAAGCCATCTTTCCCTTTGTCCACAACTGCAGCGAAGGCGCGGAAGACGGCAATTTCCTCGGTGCACGGCGAGCGCAAATCCTCTGCGAGAAGGGCGCGACCGTGCTCGTCGAGATTAGCGCCTGCACTGGCTATCACCTCTGCCGAGTACGCCGCGACTTCTGCCTTGGGATCGATCCGGCTGATCTGCAAATTGGCCAGCGTTCCGTTGATCGTCGCGGCGACGTGTGCGGCGGGATCGGTCGTAGAAAGGTGGACGGGGAAACCGCGATCGGCCAGAGCCACTGCGACCGCCGCCGCAATGGTGGTTTTGCCGACGCCTCCTTTGCCCATCGTAAGGACGACGCCGCGCCCCGCTTGAGCGATCTCATCGACCAGATCCGCCAAACTATGGAGTTTCAGATTGCCGACGAGCACGCCTTCTGTCGCAACAGCAAGCGTTTCATAAAACTTCCCGGCGGCTACTGTACGCAGCGCATCGGCTCCGATTAATCCGAACGGCGCCAGCGGTACCATGGTGCGCGGCAAATCAACGAGTACAGAGGGAATCTCAGAGACAACTCGTGCCGCCCGATCTTCCATCGATTTCGCTACGGAATCACTGGCATCTGTCGCATGGAACACACCGTTGATGACCAGGTGTTGATTCTTCACGCCCAGCGCCGCGAGTTCACCACTAGTCCGTGCCGCTTCTCTAAACGCCGCCGCGTCGGCGCGCGTTACCAGCACGAGCGTCGTCGCCAGGGGGTCGCCCAGCGCAAGCACTGTTTGTTGATAGAGTTGCTGTTGGGCCTGCAGTCCGGCCAGTGGACCAAGGCAGGATGTCCCCGAGGTATTGTTGGCCAGGAAGCCGCTCCAGGCCGACGGCAGTGTCAGAAGTCTAAGCGTGTGGCCCGTGGGTGCAGTATCGAAGATCACATGATCGAACTCGGTAGTCGATTTTGGTTCACCGAGTAACTTCGCGAACTCATCGAAGGCCGCAATCTCGACGGTGCAGGAGCCCGACAGTTGTTCCTCCATGCTATTGAGCGCGGTGTCCGGCAGAATCCCGCGATACGGTTCGACCATACGCTCCCGATAGGCACGCGCAGCGGCTTCTGGGTCGATGTTGAGAGCGAACAGGCCCTTCACACCCGGAATCTGCGTTGACGTCTGAGCCAATTGCACTCCCAGCACCTCGTCCAGATTGGAGGCAGGATCGGTACTCACCAGCAATACACGTTTCCCGGCGTCGGCCAGCGCAATTGCGGCTGCGCACGCAAGGGATGTTTTGCCGACACCCCCTTTGCCGGTGAAGAGCAAGTTGCGAGTTGGGTTTTCAAACATTTCCACGGTGCACCATCCTTCCTTGACGGGAACTTAGCAGCAACCACTTCCCGGTGGGCAACAACCCGCGGTTATTACTGGGAGTGCGGCTTCGGGCGCACGTGCGACATGTGCCCACGACGCCAATAACTCTCGGCTCGGATAAGTTCCTTGGCAGACGATGCGTCCCTCAACGCGAATGATCGGTAGGGCATCGAGGCCCTTGGTTTGCAGCGCTGCTCGCACTTCCGGCTCGGCGGCAAACTCCTGTGGCTGCTGTGACAAATTGAAACGCTCGACGTTCACTCCCTGACTGCGAAGCCAGTCCAGGTCGCCTGCGAAGCGCACCAGGGTCTGGTCGATCTGAAGCCCACAAATTCCGGTCGAGCAACACATTGGTTTGTCGAAGACTTGCACGTTCATGTTCGGTTCTCATTGAGATTCGTTTATCGCCGATAAGCGATTTTGAAAGCAAATAAAAACGGGCGACTACAGTTTGGCGATCAACTCCTTCAACTCAGCGAGCGACTCGCGGTTAATGCAATAACAAACTCGCGGTCCATCGATTTCACCTTGCACCAGTCCGGCTTCTTTCAGAATCTTCAGGTGCTGCGATACTGTGGACTGAGCAACCGGCATCTCATCCACGATCTCGCCGCAGACACAGATTTCACGTTTTGCGAGTAGTTGCAGGATTCGAATACGCAATGGATGTGCCAGTCCCCAAGCGAGCGCCGCCAGTCGTTCTTCCTTCTGCCGCATTGTCGCGCAGCCTCCGGCAGACGGAACCGATTCGCACTTCAAGGTATTACGGCGTCGAGTCATGGTTGCACACCGAATTGTCGGAGCCTGCTTCTCTTATCGTTATTCTACGATAGACGATGAAGAGAACAAGCTTTGAGTTGGCATTTTCGATGCGCAACAAGCAAGGTCGGTGGGCGGCTTCGCTTGTCGCCGACGCGGCTCGGGCGATGACTTGATCTACGGCGAAGGTGGCATTGATACGATCGGAGGTGGCGCGAATTCACACCCCTTGACATCGTTGGAAACCGACTTTGTTTACGCCGTTGACTTGCGGTGATTTCATATCATTTTTTGGCGATGCTAAAGAAGCCTGCGTTCGGCGACAAACACATGTCCGCCTGCCAGCCATCTCTTCTTTTGCGGACCTGGAGAAAGGGGGCAGTATAAAACGTCATGGCTTTACACTCGTCGAATTGCTCGATTGCAGCGGCAGCAAGATTCGCAAAAGTTTTGACTCGCACACGAAGTAATTGCAAGGTTCGTTCGCTTGCGCGTCAGGCTTGCGGCTGCATGAGCTCAGTTGCACTCGCGTTCACTGACATCGCCGCGCAGATTCATCAGCAGGCAATGCACGCGAATCCCTTCCCACGGATCCCTTTCCTTTTTCTTCCTGCTTTTAGGCATCTGCCGGGCGACGCAGAACTCTTCGATCTCTTTGGCAAATGCGCAAGCTTCGTCCCAGTGAAAGTGGGCCAGGTCGGCGGCGACTTCTTCCTTTTGATAGGCGGTGCGAATCTTCTCATCGGGGTGAAGTTCTTTGTAGGCCCCGCAATCGAGATGCTCGAGCAAGAAAATGTCTTGGATGTCGCGCTGCAGCTTGTCGATGGCAGCGACCAGGTGATCGAAAAAGACGTGTTTCCAGCCGATCGACTTTTTGGGATCGCCTGCATTGCTCGACAACTGGCGGCAACCCATGGCCGCGCCAGCAAAGATTAAATGGTCATAGCGGTTCTGCAGATTCATCGAATCCATGAAGTGGACAATGTTGTCGAGCAGCCGCGTATCCATGCAACTCAGCAGCAACACATGCCTGCGCGGGGGTTCCTGAAATACCGTCAACCGGGGCCGATCCTGAGACATGCTGGTCCTCACCGAAGAACGTCGGGGCAAACTTAATATTACAGTTTTGTAATGTTAGTCGCGCGTTCCCGCAACGGCAGTTCCAACTAAGTGCCGCTTTGTTGCCGCCAGATTTTGATCTGCGTCGGCGTGAGGATCTTCAGGATCTGCATTTCGCAGCGGCGAACAGCTTCCCAAGCGTCGTGGCTGTTTGCATTGGCCGCAGCTTCAGCGGCTTGTAGGGCCCGTTGGATCTGGCTCTCTTGCGAGGGAGTCAGTCGCAGTCGACGGATCGTTTCAGGCGACAGCAGATTTTTTTGCTGTTCGATGATGCGCTGCGCTCGCAGGTCGCTTTCGGAAAGAACGGGTGTCACTTCCGGAAGCAATGCTTCGACTTTGCGCAGCACGCTTTGTAAGTCGGCCTGCGTGGGTTCGGCTGGAGTTGCTGCGATTGGTGCTTGCACGTTGACCGGCGCTGGTTTGGAAATCCGATCCCAGCAATAGACGACGGCCGCTGCGCTGCCGACCAACAGCGTCACCGTGGTCACCAGCCCGATTTTGGTGGGCGTGTTGCTGGCGGTGAAGGTGCGGAGCGGCCACATCGCCAATTCGCCGATCTGTGCGAAGAGGCCGCCACCGGCATCGGACATGTCGCCCAAGCGCACGGCGCCGAGCAAAATGCCATCGGAGAAAACTTCCTTGCGAACGATGCGGATAAAGCCGCCGCCGCTGGTGGTGTGCAGTTCGGCACGATCGTCGATATCGAGCGCGACGGTCAGCGGGCAGGCGATGGCAACGCCGGTGGCCGAAGCGTCGACCAATTGGACATCGAAGCTACGTCCTTCGATGCGCAGCGCCGCCCGCTTCTGCCCGTCGGGCATCTGAATGCGGAATGCGCTGCGTTGTTCGGAGGGATTCATCGTGTCACCTAAGGACAGCAGACGTAATGTCGGCTCCTTGAACTATAGGTCGATTGGGCCCTGATGTTAAAAAAGCACAATGCTCTTCCGCAAAATTCGCGCGGTGCAAAAGTACGGTTGTGCGTGCTGTAGCGAATCCCCAGCGCACGACAGGGGTTGGAAAGACAATGGAAAGTTGAGAGTGGATGGCATTACTTCCGCATTCAGCCTTCCCACTTCTGCCTTTCAATAATTGAGCCAACCCAACTGGTACCAATATTCAAACAGCCAAGGCTGTGACCAGGGATTGAGCGTGGCGTAATTCGCGGAAAAGACGCTCACAGCAAAAAAGACGATGGCAACGAATCGCCCCCAGCGAGAATGGGCGACGGCATCCGCCGCGGGAATCAACGCAACCAGCCACAAAGGGATTAACCAGAATAACCAGCGCAAACCGCTCGTCACGCCGCCGTAGTTGCGATCGATCAGCGGTCGGCTGAGATAGAACGCCAGGACTACAATGCTGAGCAGCAAGACCGCCGCGGCCAAACACCAAAGCAAATCGCGAGGCCGCTGCAGCCACAGAAACAGGCCCCACAAACTGAAGAGCCAAATCGGTGTGAGCGAAAATAGGCCGTGATGCCCGATCAGACAGTTGAAGGCATACACCGCAATGGAGGGTTCGCCTTTATCGACGCCTTGCAGCCGATCGGCCGTCCAATAGGTGCCCTCGTAGTCATACCAATCGTCCCAGGCGCGGATCTGGAGCTTGTGGATTTTACCGTCGTCGAGCCTTTGAACGGCAAATCGGTCGTGGCCATCGACGTCCCAAATCACCCAGCGAAACCCCGGCTGGCGCTGCTCGATGACCGCTTGGTGCGACAAATCGATGCCTTTTGCGGCCAGCTTTTGGCGAGCTTCCTCCGGAACCTTACCAGCATTCAAGGCCTGGATCGCATCGTAAATTTCTTCTAGTCCGGCAATCATCGGCCCGTCCTTGTAGCGATGCGCATAGGCGGGTTTCAAGCTTTCGTGCGCGATGTAGTTCGTTCCCAAGGCAGCGGCAAAAACGATGGCTGCAGTGGGCGCAAAGGCCACGAGCGTCCGCAACGGTGATTTCCACAAAATGGCGAGCGACAACAAAGCGAAAAACGCGAGCGCCGGCAGTTCGCAAGTCACGGCAAACGCACTCGCCAGTCCGCCGACGGCAAAACGCCACCAGGACTGTGACTCTTTGGTAAAAATCGGCCATAGCGCGGCGAGGGCAACCACGACGGCGACCGCGGCGAATACGTGGTTGTTCAGCGTGACGGCAAATGTCGATAGAAAAGTCGCTTGCGTCGCGCACGCGACAACAAAAATGCGGCCCCAATTGCTGGCGCCGAGTTTTTCCGCCAGCACCGCAATCAGCCACATGCCGCCCGCCAGTGGTAGCACCTGGCTGAGCAACAACATCAGCCGGGCTAAGTAAAACGTCTTGCGCTTATCGCTGAGCGACGTGCCGGTCACTTGTTTCACGAGCCAGTACTCGCCGGCGAGTAAGGTAGGCAGCAGCGTTGGCTTGCTAGAGTAAAAATGCTCTTTCCCATCAGGGCCGCGGTGTTTCACCAGATCGATGGTATGCCAGGCTCGTTGCCGCTCTCCCTTCTCATTGAAGATCACATCGTCAATTGAGTACGTGCCGTAGTCGCCCAGTGAGCGAATGGTGCACCACCGGCTGCGATCATTGGCACTGAGAAACGGCGAGGGATCGGCGACGCTGGTCGAGCGGACCTGCATCAACCGCGAAGTCATCGAAGCCGTCGCTGCGGCCACTAGAATGGCATACACGCCCCAGCGAATCGTTCGCCAATCGTCGCGCGTGGTTTCGATTGTTTCCGCCATGGGCTCCATCCAATTCGCGCTAGACGCGATCCACCTGCCGCGTCGCCGCGATGCCGATGCGATCCTTGATCGAATACTGATTGATATTCTTGCCGTAGTACGCGGTGATCAGTTCCGCGAGAAAGCCCATCGAGATCAGCTGCGCGCCGAGCAACAGCGCGCCCATCGAATAAATCACCGCGGGGCGGTTGTGCAGATCCTCGAGCTTCCATTCGGGAAATATCTTATCGATGACCCAGTAGATCGCGAGATACAGCAAACCCATGCTGCCGATGAAGAACGACAAAATACCAAGCGTGCCCAGCAGGTGCTGCGGCCGTTCCTTGAAACCGGTGAGAAAATAGACCGTCATCAAATCGAGAAAGCCCTTCACGATTCGCGACACACCGTATTTGCTATAGCCGAACTTGCGGGCTCGGTGATTCACCACCACTTCGCTGACATTCCAACCTTTCGCCGCGGCGAGCACTGGAACAAAACGATGCAATTCGCCGTAGATGCGAACTTCTTCCAGCACCTCGCGGCGGTAACACTTGAAGCCGCAGTTGTGATCGTGCAGTTTGACGCCCGTTAGTTGCCCGACGAGCCAGTTGAACACCCGCGACGGCCCCACTTTATGCCACGGATCATGCCGCACTTGTTTCCAGCCGCTGATGACATCGAAGCCCTTGTCGAGTTCCTCGATGAACCGCGGAATCTCGTGCGGATCGTCCTGCAAGTCGGCATCGAGCGTAAACACCAACTCGCCACTTGCTGCTGCGAAGCCCGCCGAGAGGGCCGCGGCCTTGCCGAAATTGCGGCGAAAGCGGATGCCGCGAACACGCTCGTCTTCGCCGGCCAGTTCGCGGATCATGTCCCACGAGCCATCCTTCGAGCCGTCGTCGATCAGCAGGATTTCGATGTCGTACTTATTCGCAACCGCGACTTCGCACAATTCCTTGTGCAGCGAACGAAGACTTTCGTACTCGTTGTAAACCGGAATGACAAACGTCAGCATGGCGGGAAAGGCTTTCGGTTGGCTCAGCGATCAGCAGTAGATACGATAATCCAAAACCGCCGCAACCGTTAGGCGTGTTTTTCTGCGAGCAATAAAACTGCGGAGAGACGTTATGCTGGAATACGCTCAACCTGCGGACCTGGGAATCAATCCGCAACAACTGAAACGAGCGTATGATTTCGCTGCGGAGTGGACGAAGCGCGAGCCGGGCAAGCCGGCGATCATGCCCGCGGCGGCAATTCTCGTCGGCCGAAATGGCAAAGCGGTCGAGCCAAAGTTCTTCGGTCATCAAGGCCCGGAAATCGACTCGCCGCCGATCCGCCGCGACTCGCTGTTCCTTATCGCGTCGCTCACCAAACCAATCACTTATCTCGCGGCTATGATTCTCGTCGAGCGAGGTTTGCTGGGACTCTCCGATCCGGTCACGCAGTACATTCCCGATTTTGCCGCTCACCACAAGGATCAAACCCAGGTTCAGCACTTGTTTACGCACACGTCGGGGTTGCCCGACATGCTTGAGAACAATATGGACCTTCGCCGCCAGCATGCTCCGTTGTCAAAATTCATCGAGGGGGCGATTCGCGATACGGTGCCGAGGTTTCGCGCGGGAACTGACTACAGCTATCAAAGCATGGGAACGCTCGTCGTCGCTGAGATCGTGCAACGGTTGAGCGGCTTGACGATTTCAGAATTCATTGCGCAGGAAATCCTGCAGCCCTTGGGTTTGAAGTCCACGTCCCTGGGCATCGGCAAGCTGCCGCGCCAACGGATTGCGCAGTTGCAGACTCCGCAATACGAGGGCGTCGAAAAATTCGGCTGGAACAGTGCTTACTGGCAGGAACTGGGCGCACCATGGGGCGGGATGTTCAGCACGCCCGATGATTATGCGGTGCTCTGTCAGCTTATGCTCAACCGCGGCACGTATGGCAAAGTGAGATTGCTGTCGCCTGCGACCATCGACAAGATCACGACGAATCGCCTCGACGACTTTCCCGATCTGCCCGAAAGCATCCGCCGGACCAAACCGTGGGGACTCGGTTGGCAGTTGAATCATCCGGCGACCGAAGGAACACTCGGCGATTTGTTGCCCGCGAGTGCTTTTGGCCATCTCGGTGCGACGGGCACTCTGTTTTGGATTGATCCGCAGCGGCAAGCGTTCTGCTTGATCTTTACGACGATGGAGCGAGATCGAGCGCCGTGGCGTTTGGTGCATTTGTCGAACGCGGTTGCGGCGGCAATGCAATAAAAGAAACCTTAGCCAAACCGACCGGTCACATACGACTCGGTTTCTTTCAACTTGGGTCGAGTGAAAATCTCCGAAGTTTCGCCGTATTCGATCAGGCGACCAAGATACATGAAGGCGGTGAAGTCGCTCACCCGCGAGGCTTGCTGCATGTTGTGCGTAACGATAACGATCGAATAATCGCCGCGGAGTTCTTGAATCAAGTCTTCGACCTTAGCCGTGGCGATCGGATCGAGCGCGGAGCAAGGTTCGTCGAGCAGCAGCACTTCTGGTTCACCGGCAATCGCCCGGGCAATGCACAATCGCTGTTGCTGACCGCCCGAAAGACCAAGCGCGCTGTCGTGCAGCCGGTCTTTCACTTCATCCCACAGCGCGGCGCCGCGCAAACTTTGCGCGGCGACGTCGCGGATGATGTTGCGATCGCGCTCGCCGTCGATACGTAGCGGATAGACGACGTTTTCAAAGATGCTCATCGGAAACGGGTTGGGCTTTTGAAAGACCATCCCCATTTGCTTGCGGAGTTCGATCACATCGACGCCGGGTGCGTAGATCGACTGCTTGTTGATCCGCATCTCCCCTTTGATGTCGACACTTTCGATCAGGTCGTTCATCCGGTTAATACACCGCAGCAGCGTGCTTTTGCCGCAGCCGCTGGGGCCGATGATCGCAGTCACCTGACCGCGAGGAAACGACATGTTCACATCGAACAGCGCCTGCTTGGGGCCATACCAAAGATTGAAGTTCTGCACCTCAACCACCGGATCGATGTGCTGCAGCGATTTGTGCACGACAGGCTGCACCGGTTCGCCGCGGGCGATGGCATCGAGGCGCGTCGTGCCGGCGCCGGGTGCGACCGATGTCAGTTTGGCAGGTTGGTTGGCGGGGGGCGAAGTGGTCATCAAAAATCTCGGCAACGGGATTGCAGCCTGATTATCCTAAACTCCCCCGCCCATTGCGGCGAGTCGGGCCTTGGTTAAGAATTGCGGAAGTTCGCCGCATTTTCTCCTTTCCCTCGTTTTTATCGAGTTTGCTCCTATGAATCGCGCTCCTTTGTCCCGCCGTGACGTGTTGAAACTTTCTGCTGCCGGTGCTCTGGCCGCTGCTTTGCCAGCCACTGCGTTAATTCAGGCTGTGCGGGCTGAAGATAAGAAGGAGCCGCTGTTCAAAATCTCGCTCGCCGAATGGTCGCTCAACAAGAGCCTGTTCGGTCGCACCGATTGGAAGATTACCAACCTCGACTTCGCTCGCGTTGCGAAGGAAGAGTTCGGTATCGAAGCCATTGAATACGTCAATCAGTTCTTCAAAGACAAAGCCAGGGATAAAGACTATCTCGCCGAACTGAAGAAGCGGGCCGACGATCTGGGCGTGAAGCAGCTGCTGATCATGTGCGACGGCGAAGGGGCCCTTGGCGATGCCGATGAAAAGAAGCGGCAAACCGCTGTTGAGAATCACTACAAATGGGTCGAGGCGGCGAAGTTCCTCGGCTGCCATTCGATTCGCGTGAATGCCCAATCGGGCGGCACTTACGAAGAACAAATCGAGCGGGCAGCCGATGGCTTGCGTAAGCTGAGCGAATTCGGCGATCAGCATGGCATTAACGTGATCGTCGAAAATCACGGCGGCAACAGCAGCGACGGCGAATGGCTGGCCAAGGTGATGAAGAAGGCCGATCACAAGCGCTGCGGCACGCTGCCCGACTTCGGCAACTTCAACATCGGCGGCGGCAAGCCCCCGTATGACCGTTACAAGGGTGTCGACGAATTGATGCCCTTCGCCAAAGCCGTCAGCGCCAAGAGCCACGACTTCGATTCGGACGGCAACGAAACGAAGACCGACTATAAAAAGATGCTGGAAATCGTCGTCAAGAAGCACAACTACCACGGCTACTGCGGCATCGAATACGAAGGCAGCCGCCTGCCGGAAAAGGAAGGCATTCTGGCGACGAAGAAGCTGCTCGAAAAAGTCCGCGATGAACTGGCCAAGGGTTAGTTCGCAAAGAATTACTCCCTCTCCTCTGTACTCGGGGGAGAGGGCTGGGGTGAGGGGCTGAGCAGCAGCATCACTCTGCTTGTTAGGTTAGCTCGATGAGTTTCCTAGCCCGCCATTTTCCCATTGGCCTCTTGCTCATCGTGGTAGGCATTTGCTGCGTCGTCCTCAAGGAAGCCATTGGCGCGGCCCAACGTGACGCCATCCGCCCGACCGATCCGCAAGTATCGTTAGTCTTGAATACGGTTGGCTTCTGGACGCTTTTAGTTGGCGCGCTCTGGCTTACTCTCGCCGGACTCTCCAGGTTGCTAACTCGGAGGTAGCGATTGCTCAATCGTCCGAAGCAGATTGCATGGGACTAGGTTACCCGCGGCGGGCTTCTCGCAACGCGTCCTGCTATAATCGAAGGATGTCTGAATCCCCCTCCCTTTCCCGGCGCGCGTTCACCGTGACCGCTTGCTCTGCCAGCATCGCAGCGCTGAGCGGTTGCGTGGCATCGGGTCCGATCCAAGGGGAACTCGATGCCGTTTGGGGCCGCGCTGGTTCATCACCAGGCAGGCTCAATCATCCGCGGTCGATTACGATCGATGAGCAAAATCAGCTTTACATCGTCGACAAAACCCCGCGGATTCAGGTCTTCAGCACCGATGGCGAATTGATTCGCTCCTGGCAGACGCCCGACTTCGAGTACGGCAAGCCCTGCGGCCTTTCCTTCGATCTCGAAGGGAATCTGCTGGTTGCCGATACGCATTACTATCGAATTCTCACGTACGAAAAGACCGGCAAGCTGCTGGCCGAGCGCACGATCGGCGGCGAGCGCGGCTTCACCCCGGGCAAGTTTCATTTCGTCACCGATTGTCAGCAGAACAAGAACGGCGATTTCTACATTGCCGAGTACGGCGAATTCGACCGCATTCAAAAGTTCTCGCCGGACCGCAAGTTCGTGCTGCAATGGGGCGGCCATGGCAGCGAATCAGGCCAGTTCCTCCGTCCGCAGAAAATGGAGTTCGATCGCGCGGGATTGCTGTGGGTTGCCGACGCCTGCAACCATCGCATTCAAGTCTTTGATGTTTCAGGCCCCGAGCCGAGACTGGCGAAGAGTTGGGGTGAGTTCGGACAGCAGCCGGGACAACTCGGCTATCCTTACGATCTGCATCTTGATGAAAAGGCGGGCGTGATCTATCTCTGCGAGTTCGGCAATCACCGCGTGCAGAAGTTCACGCTCGACGGCCAGTACCTCGGCAGTTGGGGCCGCAACGGTCGCAAGTTCGGCGAACTCGACCAGCCTTGGGGCATCACGCGTGACTCACTCGGGCGGATGTACGTTATTGATACGTACAATCACCGTGTGCAGCGATTTTGGTTGTAATGCCGGGCTGTAATGCTGGAAATGCAATTCCGAGCGCAGTACCATACGCTCCTCTCCGTGTCCCCCCGTGCCTCTGTGGTTCCAAAAGGCCCCGCCATGAAGACTCTGCTCCCATCTCTGCTGCTCGCGATTGGCTACTCCCTCACGCTCTGCGCCGCCGAACCCAAACTTACCGTCGACAAATCCGATAGCGGAGTCGCCGTGAAGGTCGACGGCCAGCCGTTTGCCACTTACCTCTTTAAATCCGGCGCCAAGCCGATTGTCTGGCCGATCATCGGGCCCACTGGCGCCGAAATGACCCGCGCCTGGCCCATGAAGGACGGCGTTGAAGGAGAGAAGAAAGATCACATTCATCATCGCTCGTTCTGGTTCACACACGGCAATGTCAACGGCGTCGACTTCTGGGCGGAAACCGCAAAGGTGCAGGGTCAAATCGTTCACAAAGAATTGATCAAGGCCGAAGGCGGCGCTGTCGCTACGATTTCGACTCGCAACGAATGGGTGGGGCCCGATGGCAAGTTGATCTGCCAAGATGAACCGACGCTCAAGTTCGGTGCGAATGCCGATGCCCGCTGGATCGATTTCGCGACAAAAGTCACTGCCATCGCCGATGAAGTGGTATGGGGCGATACCAAGGAAGGTGCCTTCGGCGTACGCGTCGCTGAGACAATGAAGGTCGAAGCGAACAAGGGTGGCAAAATCGTGACCAGCGAAGGGCTGACGGATAAGGCGGCTTGGGGCAAGCCCGCGAAGTGGGTCGATTATCAAGGACCGGTCGGCACCGATACGTTAGGCGTCGCCATCTTCGACCATCCCTCCAGCTTCCGTCATCCCACGACCTGGCATGTGCGGACATATGGTCTGTTTGCTCCGAATCCATTTGGTCTGCACGACTTCCCCGATGGCGCTGGCAAGGATGGTTCGCACAAGATGAAGAAGGGGGAATCCTTCGCGCTCAAGTACCGCGTCTACTTTCACAAAGGTGATGAAAAGGTTGGCAAGGTCGCAGAAGAGTATGCGAAGTTTGCTGCGCAATAGAACTCGTCGTGCTTTGAATGTGTGATTTCTGTAACGCTGGCCCCTTCTTTTGAACAATTCTCGAAACAGGCCAGCGCTCGGGTTGTTGAACACGCGCAAGTTATCTTGCCATTTTGTTCAATCCGCGCCGGCGATGCGCAAAAAGCATTTGGATTCTCCGGTCCGGTTGTAGCATTTTAGATGGTCGCAGTGGATTGACTGCGCGGGCCAAGCGACGAAGCGGGCCATTTTTCCCCTGATCATCTAGTGAGAAGTTGTTCATGACCGCCATCTCCCCGCGGCGCACCGCTACGCGCCTTCGTGCTCGTTCTCAAGAAAACCGCCGCCTGTTTTTGGAGGGCCTCGAAACTCGCAACATGATGGCGCCGCTGGTGGCCAATCCCAGTTTCGAAGATGCGCCGATTCCGCCTGTGTTTCCTGGCTATCAGAATCCAATCTCCGGTTGGACACTCAATGGCGGCGGCCATGGCATTAATCCTGCGGGAAACGGCAGCGCGCCGTTTCTCAATGGTCTGCCAGTGCCGGATGGCGCTCGCGTTGGATTCATTCAAGGTGGCGGCAACTCGATGTCGCAAGTCGTGTCCGGGTTCGATGTCGGCAAGGCCTATCAGCTGACTTATCAACAGAATGAGCGCGGTAATCCCGGTGCGGTTGCGCGGCCATATGCACGAGTCAATGGCGAGTTAGTTGTCGACGAAGCCAGTCAGGTGCGCTTGCCTGCTTGGGTGAGCGTCACCAGCGCGCCGTTCATCGCGACCAGCACGAGCATGACGCTGTTGCTCGGCAATGACGATCCGACGCTGCCGGGGGCAACGGTAGGTGACAACACGATCTTGTTCGACAACGTACAGATCACTGAAGTAATGCAACCCGCCAACTTCTCGTTCGAAACACCGACGGAAGATCTGTCGAACAATCCTTGGCCGGGCTACGGTCCGATCACTGGCTGGAACTCTTCGAATACCGCCCGGACCGGCATCACGCCAGCTTTCACTGGTCCCAACGCAGGCGTGTTTCTGAACGGCAAAACCACGCCGCACGGCATTTCAACGGCGCTCCTGCAGAATCAAGTCGGTGGCGATTCGGTCAACATCAGCCAGACCGTCAGCGGATTTGTGATTGGGCAGGCGTACGTCGTCGACTACTACGAAGCTGAACGTGGGCAGAATGCTGCGGTGGATGTTGCCCGGCCTTATGTGCGCGTTGATGGTCAGATTGTGGTGGCAGAGCACGATCTGCGCTCCACAGCGCAAGGCTTCATTCGTGTCGTGAGCAAACCATTCATTGCAACAGCCACGACGATGTCGGTAGTAATCGGCAACAATGATCCGCTACAAGCCGGGAATAGCGTGAGCGACAACACACTGCTCATCGACCGAGTCTTGATCCGGCCGGTTGCCAATACGACAACGGCCACGTTGATTGACGGCGGCTTCGAAACACCGGTGAATCCAGATAACGCCTTTAAGCAAGCGAATGGCACCGCGCAGAATGGTGGCACGCTGAATGGCTCGCCGTGGGTATTCCAAGTTGGTGGCGGTATCACTCGCAACATCAGCGCATTCCACAACAATGCAATTGCGGCTTCCGAAGGTCAACAGTTCGCCATCCTGCAGGATGGCGCCAGGTTCAGCCAAACAGTTTCTGGCTTTGTGCCGGGGAATACCTATAACCTGAACTGGTTCGCTGCACGTCGAACATCGGCTGCGAACTCGACCGACACCTATTCCGTATTGCTCGATGGTGCTCCGATCTTCACCGAAACGTGGTCGAACGCTGGCGGCGC
The DNA here is from genome assembly GCA_964394305.1 of uncultured Pirellulaceae bacterium. GTDB lineage: Bacteria > Planctomycetota > Planctomycetia > Pirellulales > Pirellulaceae > Anatilimnocola. Next base: position 100,736 of record CAYMWL010000011.1, on the reverse strand, counting down.
GAATCAATCGTTCACAGCCAAAGCAACGACGTTTGTGGCGACCAAAGACTCATATGTCCTCACGTTCGATTCGCCCGACACCCCCGGGCAAGATGAAACGACATTCATCGACGACATTCAGCTGACGCTGGCCAGCCAACCGGATTTTGGCGACGCGCCCGATTCGTACTCGACGCTGCTCGCCAGCAATGGTCCGCGGCATGCTGTTTCGACGGCGCTACGCTTGGGAGCAACGGTCGATGGCGAAGCCGACGGTGCGCCGTCGGTGGGAGGAACCGGCGATGGCGCTGATGAAGACGGCGTGACCATTTCGCCCATCGTGGCCGGCGGCACCACGGCTGTCGTGGCAACGGTGAATGGCGGCCCTGGGCGGCTCGATGCCTGGATCGACTGGAATCATGACGGCGACTTCGGCGATGCCGGCGAGCAGATCGCCACCAACCTCGCGGTCGTTGCGGGTGCAAACACGATCAACGTGCCGGTTCCTGCCGCTGCGTCGGTCGCTGTTGCGACGACGACGTATGCTCGTTTCCGCTTGAGTACTGCGGGCGGCTTGGCTGTGACTGGTTTGGCGCTGGATGGTGAAGTCGAAGACTACGCGGTCACGCTAAATCCAGCGCGGCCGGTGGTGCATGTCGATCCGACATTCACGACTTTTGGCGTCGATCCAGATGGCGCTGGCCCGGCAACGAGCGTTGGCTTCGATGCCTTTGCCAACTACGCTCCAGCCATGGCAGTCCTGGCAATGAATGGCACGATCATCGCCAATGCGGGTACGGTGGTGGAAAACGTAGTCATCAACCGCAACTTGACCATCGACGGCGCTGGCACTGGCGCAACGATCATTCAGGGTAGCGTGACCACCAGCGGTGCGCTGCCGGGACTTACCTTGCGTGAGTTCACCATCAGCGGCGGAGCATTGAGTGTGCCGGCCGGTGCGGGCGTGGGGATGTTGAGTCTATTCGATATTGCTGGCGGCACCGGCAACAGCATCGCTGGTACGGTTGGCTCCGTGAACCTGACGACCACCGACGCTGCCGATACCGTGAACTTTAACGGCGCTGGGGCCGGTGGAACTTTCAGCACCAACAAACTCAATAGCGTGGCCTTCAATGCGGGTACGGTCGGCACCTTGAACGTGACGGCCTTCCAAACCGCGGCCGATGTTTCGGACAGCATCACGGTAACGCCTGATGAGAACACGGTCGTCAACATTTCGGCTGGCAATCCGGTCTCGCCGGCGATCGGCGATTTGCTGACGTTGAATCTCGCGGGTGTGACTCCGCCGCTGATTGTGAATGCTACGACCAATGGCAACCTGAGCGTTGCCGGTCGAGCGCCAGTTGCATGGCAGAGCATTGAAGATATCGACATTGCCGGAATTCCAGATGTACCGCTGATCAATATCGGTGATGTCTTCGCGCTCGGCAGTGCAGCGAACGAACCCATCATGCTCACCAGGGGGCCGGGTCCGAACGACATCAAGGTGCGAATCGGCGGCTACTTGTCACCGCCGCTGCAGCCCACGGGCAAAGTGGTCGTGCACGGCGGTGATGGCGTCGACAACATCAACGCGAGCAATCTCACGCTACCGGTAGAACTCTACGGCCAAGGTGGCGACGACTACATCAGCGGCGCTGTGGCCAACGATCTACTCGTTGGCGGCGTGGGGAACGATCGCATCAACGGAGCTGCGGGTGACAACATCATTTGGGGCGACAACATCGGCGAGCAGGATTTGGTTAGCGGCGGCAACGACCAGCTGAGCGCCCTCGGCGGCAACGATGTATTCTACGGTGGTGGCGGCAACGATTTGGTTAGCGCCGGTGGCGGCAATGACTATGCCTATGGCGGCGAAGGAAGCGACTCGCTTCAAGGCGCCGACGGTGATGACCGGTTGTACGGCGGCAACGGCGTCGATCAGCTCGCGGGCGGCACGGGCAATGATTTGCTCAGCGGTGGCGATAACAACGACATGCTGATTGGCGACAGCGGCAACGATGTGCTCTTCGGCGGCGGTGGTGCTGACACGATCAATGGCAACGACGGCAATGACCTGATGGTGGCTGGTTCCGTAGCCAATGAACTGAGCAGCACGATGAACGATGCCAATGATCTGGCGCTAATCGCGCTCCTTAGCACCTGGGGCGGCAGCGGATCGAACCGTGCTGGCCTCGGCGCAATCACGCAAGGCGCTGATGTCGACACGTTGTCGGGAGGCACCGGCAATGACGACTTCAGCGTCGTCATCGGCAGCGACATCCTCGTCGACTTCAACGCTGCGGGTATGGGAACGGATGAGACGTTTTAGTTGGTACTCCTCTCGCTCCGCAAGAGGGAACGTTGCTGGCGTCTGAGCCACTGCCAAATCGGCCATGTTGCATTTCGTGAAAGGTGAAGTGACCGTCGGCCTGGGCGATGACCTACAGGAAGCTCAAGCTGGCACCTGGGTCCATATACCAGCGAACTTGAAGCACTCCATCAAAGCGAAGACACCGGCGGTGATGCTATTGGTGCTGCTCAAATGACCTGTATCGATGCTCACAAGTATCAAGAGAGAACTCTCCGATGACACGATCACTCCTATTCGGAATATTGGCAATCGTGGCGGCCCAACCCGCCCTCGCTGCGACACTTCGTGTTCCACAGGACCACAAGACCATCCAATCTGCGATCGAAGCCTCCAGCGACGGCGACACCATTCTCGTCGCTTCAGGTAAGTATCAGGAAACTATACGGCTCAAGCCGCGAATCATACTCCGCAGCGTTGGTGAGGACAAAAAATTGGGCGATGCTCACAAGCGGGCCGAAGCAACGGTCATCGACGGCGGTGGTAAGCAACCTGGAGTTGTCATGGCCGAGGGGAGCACGCTCGACGGATTCACCATTACCAACGTCGGTGTCTACGACGAGGCCATTTGGAAGAAGCACTATGATTCGCACGGTGAAGAGTTAGGCGATGAGGAAGGTTCGGTCCAGGCAGAAGGGACCAACCCGGCGATTCGCATCCAAGGAGTCAGTTGCACCGTCAGCAACTGCCTGATCCATCACAATGGAGACGTGGGAGTCGGCATTCTTGGTCAGGAAAACACCAGGACGGCTCCCCTCATTTTTGGCAACATTGTCCTGCGCAACATGGGTGGTGGCATTGGGGTGGCGGAAGGGGCCGAGCCGATCATCCAGTCCAACGCCTGTAAAGAAAATCTACGGGCGGGCATTGGTTGCCGGAAAGCGAATCCGATCATTGCCGACAACTTGTGCTATCGAAATATTCGTGCGGGCATTGGATGTCGAGAAGGATCAAAGCCAGTTCTGCGGGACAATAAGTGCTACCAGAACCGCCGCGCCGGGATTGGCATTCGCATGGAAGGGACCGCGCCGGTGGTTGAAGGGAACGAGTGCTACGAAAACGACATGGCCGGGATTGGGTGCCGTGACGGAGCCAGCCCGATTTTGCGAAACAACGTCTGCCGCCAGAACAAGATGGCGGGCATTGGCTGTCGAGACGGCGCCAGGCCGCTGATTGTCGGCAACGAGTGCCGGGAAAACGAATTAGTTGGCATCGGTGTGCAGAGGCAGGCAGTGGCGACGATTCAGGGGAACAAATGCCTGGACAACAAGCTGGTCGCCATCGGCATCACCGAGGAATCGACGGCGACGATCACTGACAACGAAGTTTCACGCACTGGCGGAATGCCGCCGATCATTGCCGTAAAGGATGGCTCTACGGCGACGATCCGAGACAATCGCATCACGGGCGGCGGCGTGGCGGCCGTTCTGGTGCAAGGCACGGCCACGGTCAGCGGCAACAGCTTCACAGGGATCGGTCCCCAACAAGGGAACGCCGTGTGGGTCTGGGAAAATTCAACGGCAACGATCAGCGATAACTCTTTTATTGCCTACCGGGCAGCAGTGAACTCCTCGAAAGCCACCGTAATCGTCACGGGGAATTCGATCAAGCAATTCCAAGGTACGGCAATCATTGTGAGGGATAGTCAGCAGGCCGCTCATATCTACGGCAATACTGCCACTTCCACCGATCCGAAGGCGAAAGTGGCCGATGTGCAGGGACCGGCTGGAATCGTGCAAGAGAACGTGCTCAAGGAGGCGATGGCCAATTCGTCGCCGTGATCGACAGTTTCCGTCCCGTCGCCAGCAACACGCAGATGAAACAGGGCATTTGGGCCTATGGTTGAAGGGACCTCCAGAGTTCGGACCTGCGACAAACAGCTGAGCAGCAATACCCCGGAGAGGACTCGAAGCGGGTGCGGTAAGTGGATTGTCTGACAACGACTTACAACAATTGCCAGGATTGAGCGCTGCAGAATCCGGTGCAGTTGGTGCAGCAATCGCCCATTTTGACGCTGGGCTCGGCGCGGTTATCAAAGGCTGGACGGCGCTCTCGGCTGCTGATCGAAAAGCGGTGCTCGACATTGTGCGGAACGCGCTGCAACCGGAGCAGTAGTCAAATTCCGCCAAGTGTCCAGCATGCACCCCAGCTCCAAATTTATGTTGCTGCGTTGGTTTTGCTGGCTTGTTGATTCGTTGCTTTTTGCAAGCCGACGCGACCGCCTCGGATACTCCCAGAATTCGTGCGGTTTACGGCAGTGGCGGCAGGCCCAGTTCCTTCAGGAACTCGTTGTGTCGTTCGGTTGCCTCACGGACATCCTGCTCGATCTTCACAAGTTCTGCATGCGTGGCGGCCAGGTCGATTTCTTCCTCGTCCTCGGCCGTGCTCACGTATCGGGAGATGTTCAAATTGAAATCGTTCTCGGCGATCTCCTTCATCCCCACCCGGCGGGCGTACCGGTCGATCTGCTTCGGCCGCTTTTGGTACGTCTGGATGATCTTCTCGATGTGCGCATCGCTCAGTTGGTTCTGGCGTTTGCCCTTGTCGAAATGCTCCGCCGCGTTGATGAACAGCACGTCGTCTGGCTTTTTGCACTTCTTCAGCACGAGAATGCACACCGGAATGCCGGTCGAATAGAACAGGTTCGCCGGCAATCCGATTACCGTGTCGATGTGCCCGTCCTTCAATAGCTTGGTACGGATGCGTTCTTCGGCTCCGCCGCGGAACAGCACGCCGTGGGGCAGGATGATCGCCATCACCCCCTCATCCTTCAGGTAGTGAAACCCGTGCAGCAGAAACGCGAAGTCGGCCGCGCTCTTGGGGGCCAGCCCGTGGCTTTTGAACCGCACGTCCTCGCCCATCGCCTCGGTCGAGTCCCAACGATAGCTGAACGGCGGGTTGGCCACGACCGCGTCGAACTTGAGCATCTTCGCGGGGTTTGTCTCGCGGAGCAGATCCCAGTCGTTGGTCAGCGTGTCGCCGTGGTAGATCTCGAACTCTGTGTCCTTCACCCCGTGCAGCAGCATGTTCATGCGCGCCAGGTTGTAGGTGGTGATGTTCTTCTCTTGCCCGAATATCTTGCCGACGGTCCCACCCGCGTTCTTAACCCGGTGGCGGATGTTTAGCAGCAGCGACCCCGAGCCGCAGGCGAAGTCGAGCACGCGGTCCAGCCGCTTCCGTGGCCCGGTCGCCGGCTCCTGGCTGTCGAGCGTGACGATTGCCGAGAGGATGTCCGAGATCCGCTGCGGCGTATAGAACTCGCCCGCTTTCTTGCCACTGCCGGCGGCGAACTGTCCGATCAGGTATTCATACGCGTCCCCTAGTGTGTCTGAATCGGTCGAGAACTCCGCCAGCCCCTCGGCAATCTTCTGGATGATCGTGCACAGCTTGGCGTTTCGCTCGCCGTAGCTTCGGCCCAGCTTGTCCGAGCCGAGATTGATCTCCGAGAACAAGCCTTGAAACGTGCTCTCGAACGACTCATTCTCGATGTACTTGAACCCAGCCTGAAGCGTGTCGAGCAGTTCGCCGTTCTGCGTGCGGGCCATGTTGCTGATCGCGGCCCAGAGGTGCTCGGGCTTGATGACGTAGTGCACCTTACGGCGCATCTGCTTCTCAAAGTCGGCAGTGTCTTTGGGGTTGCTGGCGTACCACAGCGCCAGCGGCACCTGCCGCACGTCGTCGGTCGTGCTGACCTGCGGGTAGTCCTTGCCGAGTTCCTTTTTTGCCGCCGCCTCGTAGTTGTCAGAGAGGTAGCGCAAGAACAGAAACGCGAGCATGTAATCACGGAAGTCGTCCGCGTTCATCGCGCCGCGCAACTGGTCGGCGATGTTCCAAAGGGTCTTGCCGAGTTGTTTTTGCTCGCTGTCGGTCATGTTGGATCGCCGCTCGATGCGGTTTGCTCTTTCATCAGCTTAGGAAGGTCGAACTGGTATTTGCCCAGGAACGCATCCAACACCTTTCGGAATAGTTCCTTGTTGTCGTCGAGCATTTCTGTCGGGTCATACAGAGAGTAGCGCCCGTGGCTCAGGAGGTTCAGTGCACGGGAATAAAGCGCCTCGTCCTCCACACCGTGAATGCACGCGGAAAAGTCGTTGTGCCCGAAAAATGTTGCTGTCTTTTCGAGAATGCTTCGGAGCATGTTGAAGTGATATGTGTAAAGCACACCAGAGTTGGCGGCCTTCTGCATTTCGCTCAGCATAGCGACATGATGAAAGAACGGGGTGTCGTCAGTCGCTCGCAGCGTATAGTCCGTTCCGCGGTTTGGCCGGTAGAGGAAGTACTTCTTGTGACTCAGCTTTCTGAGTTCGTTGCATACGACATTGAAGAACAGAGCGTGATGCGATGCGACTGCGATCTTGATCCGCCCCTTCGCCTTCCGCAGAAGCTTTGCCAGATCGCTGGCGACGGCGATTGTGTTGTTGTCGTCGAGCGAGGAAATAGGGTCGTCAATGAAGAAGAATTTGACCCACTCATAGGACTCGTGGCCGGCGATCACGCGCTCGCAGATCGCCATGAAAACACACCAGACGAAGATATTCTCTTCCCCGCGAGACACTTTGATGTGGTCTTCGTCGCCCCTGCTGAACTTGATCGTCCAATTCGAGTAATCGATGTCGAAATCGAGATCGGCGTAGCGTCCCCAGTACGATTGGATGTTCTCTTCCAGTGCCAGTTCCTTGAGGCCCGAGAAGAAACGAGATGCGGAGTTGATTCGCAGCACCCGCGTACTGTCCGCCGCCAAGTCGTTGTCCCAGAAAAACAGGTCCTGCGTGAAAGCGTTGAAATACAGGGTATCGGGCTTGCCGGAGTTCTTTCGCTTGCCGGCATCCTTAAACTCCATTGAGAGGCGAGTCTTGCCCGTGCCGTTGTAAGCGTACAGCAACACGAAATCCTGACCACCGCTATGGAAGTCGTCGCGGAGACGATCGGCCAGTTTGGTCAGCGATTTAAAGTGGTGAAGCTTTGGCTGATCGCTCATTTGTTAGTCCCCATCTGGCGACGGGAAGAGCTGCTGCATTAGGGCCTGCTTGTGCTTCTTGAGCGCCGACAGTTGTTGCGACTGACCGGCCAGAACCGCGTCCATCGCGGAAAGACATCCGGCGATTCGCTGCTGCTCGGCGGGGGTCGGCGGCAGAGCGATTGCAAGCGATCTGATTTGGGCGAAGTTCAGTCCCTGCCGGTTGCCTCCTGCTTGGAAGCTATCAATCTGTTTCTGCCCGTACTCTGAAATCAGATACTGATTCAACAGCGAAGGGACCAACTCCTCGGGTTTCACGCGGATGATGCAGACATGCTGATTGACGTTCCCGCCCGCAATACGCACATCGGCGACGGCACTCCGTCCAATGGATGCGCCCGTGATGTTCAGTAACACGTCTGATTCGCGTAGCTCCGTGGCGTCGAATGATCCGTGCGTCTCTTCATCGATGTAGGCCACGTCATCTAGCAGCAACTCGCCCCAACCGACGTTCTGGCTACGCACAAACGGCCGCCCGGTCGTCTTGTAGTTCTTGTCGCCACCCAACGGCGTGATACCGCTGCCGACTTTCGTGGTCATGGGGCCAAGTTCGCGCGACTCCCACTCCGCGCTGTCGCGGAATTCGGGGAAGCGGAGGCGGGGGCGGGTTTCGCCTTCGCGGGGGAAGAGGTGCTGCATCAGCCCTCTCTTGTGCGTCCGCAACGCCTCCAGCTTCCGGCCCTCGGCGACGATCAACTCATCCAGCGACCCCAAACACTCGACAATCTTCCGCTGCTCGGCGAGAGACGGCTGCGGGATCTTGAGGCGCGCGAACGTCTCTCGCGTTAGGTGTCGAATCCCCGCGCCGGTGAACAGGCTCTCGAAAGCTGAAGTTCCAGCAATCGCTTCAAGATAAAGAACCAGCAACCGCTGCTCGAACGGCACTTTGAAACGGACGCGATGAATTGCCTTCTGGAACTTAAGATTAGGCAATCGCCCATCCCAAACTGCTGAACGCCCGGGTTCGCCTCCCTCGCAGACGACAACATCGCCGGCCCTAAGATCGAATCGATCAAGTTCATCGTCGTCGAAGTACATTTGCGGGAGGTTCGACGTGTCAACTTCGTTCCATCGCAGGGCGATGTTGTTGAGGTACGGGAGCAGGTGCCCCGTAGTATGCTTCTCTCGATCGAGCATCTTCCCGAGTTTGATCTCCGCAATATCGCCAAGTTCCACCATCTGCCAAGCTCGAGAATTGCCTTGCTTGCCATTTGGCTTTGCGCTTCCGGTCGGGTTACCCCTGAACTCCGGAAACCTTAGCTTCGGCGTGAGAGTTGATTGTTTGTCGTCCTGCTTCGCCACGCGTCACCCCTCGTAGGCGTTGAGTCCTGAAATTTCGCGGCCGGCGGCGCGTTTCTTCAGGAGCGGGACGAGTTCGGCCATCAGCGCTAGTTCTTTCTCGCGGCGCTCGCGCCAGCCCAGACCGAGCGGTTCCATCAGATCGGTGAGGTGTTCACCATCAAAGATCATCCGGGCGAGGATGGTATCAACAAACGATTGCAGCGACTCGGGCGTCAGTCCGTGCGTCCCCGCAACGCCGGCGAGCTCGGCGGCCTGTTTCTCGGCTTTGAACCGCGCGTAGCCATCGCGGACGGCCTTCTCGTCGAGCTTCTTGCCGGATTCGAGCGAGCGGACGTAGTCGGTGATCGTCTCGCGCTCGTCCATGAACTTGGCATCGGACTCGATCAATCCGATGAGCTGGTCGCGGCTCATCTTCGCCTTCCCCGGTGCCTGGCCGGAGAACCTGGCGATCAGGCCCATGATGTAGTCGTAATCGATGACAGCCGACGCGAAGAGGACGAACTCGAATTCAAGCTGATCGACGACGGGGTTGGGAGTGCCGCCAGTCTTGCCGCGGCCTTTGCGAAGTTTCTCGGCGGTTTCGAGGTACGCGCCTCGGAAGCCTTTCAAATCGTCCTTGGGCAAGATGGTTTCGATCTTGGTTTTGTCTTCCTCGGTGAGGTCGGTGTACTGGTCGAGTTGCGTTTGCAGCCGTTGGACTTCCTTGAAGCGGTTGATGAACTGGGCGCGGGCTTCATCCCCCTTGAGATTCGGCACGGCTGCAGGCTTGGGGTCGAGCTTCTGCAACTGCATGAACTTAGCCAGCTCTGTGACAGCCGTCTGGAGCTTTTCGATGACTTTGGGGGCCTTCTCGACGAGCCAGATCTCGCGCGACTTCTCGATGCTCGCGCCGGAGAAGAGGGCGACGGCCGCATCGACGGCCTCCTGCTGGCCGCGGAAGTCGAGAATGTTGCCGTAGGGCTTGGTCGCGTTGAGCACCCGATTGGTCCGGCTAAACGCCTGGATCAGCCCGTGGTGCTGGAGCTTCTTGTCGACGTACAGCGTGTTGAGGTACTTGCTGTCGAACCCGGTGAGGAGCATGTCGACGACAACTGTGATGTCGATCTTCTCTCGCCCCTTCTTCGGCAGGTCGGCATTGGGGTACTGCTGGTCTTTGATCCGCTGTTGGACGTCCTGATAGTAGAGGTCGAACTCGTCGATGGTGTGGTTGGTGCCGAAGCGGGCGTTGTAGTCGGCGATGATTGCTTCGAGAGCCTTCTTCTTGGCGTCGGGGTCGACCTTGTTGTCTTCCTGTTCCTGTGGGAGGTCTTCTTGAATCTGGCGGACGTCGGCGCTGACGCTCCCCGGCGGAGAGAAGACGGCGGCGATGTTGAGCGGGACGTAATCCGGGTCGGCCAGTTGCTTCGCCGCCTGCGCGGCCTGGAACACTCCGACGTATTCGATGGCGTCGTTGATGCTCGATGTGGCCAGGAGAGCGTTGAACCGTCGCTGGCCGGTGGCGGCATCGTGCTTGGCGAGGATGGCCTCGACGACAGCCTTCTTCGTCAAGGTCTGGCCGGCCTTGGGGACATCCTTCCCGTCCGGCTTGTAGTAATCGATGTGAAACTTGAGGACGTTGTCGTCGTCGATTGCGTTGGTGATGGTGTAGGCGTGCAGTTCCTGCTGGAAGTAGTCGACCGTAGTCTTGAGTGTTTGAGTTCCCTTGCTCGCGTCGGTGCTGGTTTGCGTCACTTGCTTCTGAGTGGCGTTGGCCTCGAAGATGGGCGTGCCAGTGAAGCCAAAGAGCTGGGCGCGGGGAAAGAACGCCTTGATGGCTTTGTGGTTTTCGCCGAACTGCGAGCGGTGGCACTCGTCGAAGATGAAGACGATGCGCTTGTCACGCAGCGGTTCGAGCAACTTCGCGTAGGTCAGTTTCCCGTCATTCTTACGCTGGGTGTTCCGCACGCTCTTCTCATCCAGCGCGAGGCCGAGCTTCTGGATGGTGGTGACGATCACCTTGTCGGCGTAGTCGTCGGATTGCAGGCGACGAACCAGCGCGCCGGTGTTGGTGTTTTCCTCGACGCAGCCTTCCTGGAACTTGTTGAACTCTTCGCGGGTCTGGCGGTCGAGGTCCTTGCGGTCGACGACGAAGAGGCACTTGTCGACGTTGGGGTTGTCTTTCAGGAGCGTGGAGGCCTTAAAGCTGGTGAGCGTCTTGCCGCTGCCGGTAGTGTGCCAGACGTAGCCGTTGCCGGTGTTCTGCTGGATGCAGTCGACGATCGCCTTGACCGCGTAGATCTGGTACGGCCGCATCATCAGGAGCTTTTGCTCGCTGGCGATAAGGACCATGTACCGGCTGATCGTCTGCCCGAGTGTGCACTTGGCGAGGAAGACATCCGCGAAGTCGTGCAGGTGGACGACCTTCTTATTGTCCTTGTCGGCGTGCTGGTAGACGGGCAAAAATCGCTCGTCAGCGTTGAATGTGAAGTGCCGAGCGTTGTTGTTGGCGAAGTAGTAGGTGCTGTCACGGTTGGAGACGATGAAGAGCTGAAGGAAGCAGAGGAGCGTGCGAGTATAACCGTTGCCGGGGTCGTTTTTGTAGTCGACGATCTGCTCCATCGCCCGGCGGGGGTTGATCCCGAGCGTTTTGAGCTCGATCTGGATTACCGGCACGCCGTTGATGAGCAGCAGAACGTCGTAGCGGTGGTGGCTGTAGTCCGTGTTGATGCGGAGCTGGCTGACGACCTCGAACGTGTTCTTGCACCAGTCTTTGATGTTCACCAGCGTGTAGTTGAGCGGCGTGCCGTCGTCGCGCGTGAAGCTGTTGATCCCGCGGAGCATCTTGGATGCCGCGTAGACGTCGGGCGTGACGATCTCGTCGAGCAGGCGAGCAAATTCGGCGTCGGTGAGTTTGACCTGATTGAGCGCCTGGAAGTGTTGGCGGAAATTGGCTTCCAGGCCGGCGCGGTCGCGGATGTCGGGGCGGTGGTCGTACTTCAGCCCGCGAAGCTTGTCGAGGAGTTCTTCTTCGAGTTGGCTTTCGAGTGAACTCATTTCAGCTCCTGGCAGATTAAGGAATCGCGCGCCGTCAAGTGCTTCGCCCGGTCTCGTTCGATAGCTCCATGCTCTGATTTTAGGAAGACAAACGATTGCGGGTGGCGAAAGGCACAGTAGTGTACGGCCCCTACCAGCGATGTGCTACGGCATAGAAGAGATTCCTTGTAGACTGCAATTCTTGAGTTGTAAATATTCCACCAGTCGCTGGCGATCATGAATATCGTCGCCGCTGATAATTGGGTGATGGTTAGGCAAATCCCAAATGATTTTGGCAAAACCCTCGGGGGTCAGGGGGAGCCTATGGGCAGCATGGAAAGCGGGGTTGCGAGCTGGTTTGGTACGAATGCCACGGTGAAAGGATTCGCTGGTGGGAAATACTTCGCCTGTCGCAACTGCGACGGCCTTACTTAAGGCAGCAGCGAACTTGCCTTAGCCGACTTGGAACGCTTGACACGCCGGCTGGCTGCCGCAAAAAGCGAGCTGCGTTAGAATTGGTCGCTCGGGACGACGTCGCTGGGTGGCCACCTGGCACGCCAAGCGGCCTGCGCCGGCACTGGGGAGTTATTTGCCTTTCACCCCAACCGGCCGCGGCCGGCCCGGATATTGAAAGGCAAAAGTCATGGCGGATGAACCTGCGCCGGCCTGTAGCGAGCGCCGTTGCTTTCTGTGTGGAACTCTTTTGGAAGGCAGGGACCGAGACCGGGATACCTGCAGTTTGTGTCGGTCGCCTCGCGGCAAAATCGCCGACCTGGATATTGCGATCCGAGCAAGCGGGGATTCGCCAGACCGGATCCCAGAATGGCCGGCGATTCGGCACCGCCTGCGAGCGCGATTCGGTTCGAATTTGTCGAGCAGCGAGCTCTGGGAGCGGTTCAAGGATTTGATGGATAGCGGCAGTATTGATCCGGAACTCTATCTGAAAGCTCCAGTTGCGACGCTTCCGGATTGGGTCGATCTCGCTCTCCTCACGTCCAGATCAAAACCGTTCACTCCCGAAATCAACGAGGCCGGCGAAATTCGAATGCCAGCGAGTCTGGAGATCGATCACGGTTTTCTTTTGGACCAAATTCATCTTGGGGGAGGAAATCTGTTTCCTATCTCCACTTTCGACGCCAAAATCATCAACGGCGATTCTCCAACGGTTTGTCCAAAGACGGATTGGCCTGTGGGCGACGAATGGCTGCCTACGATCCTCGGCGTTTATAAGCGGGTGGGAATGGTGAGAGATGGTCAAACGATCCATTGGGTTGGCGGACAGCAACGGCTGGAGACGGTTTGCACGTGCTTTGGGGTTCCTGGTTCATCGGACCATATGGCGACGAGTCAACCGTCGGTCCCACGAGGCCGAGTTGTAAGCCGCGAGGTACACGAGCAACGGAAAGTCATCACCGAGCGCTGGGAGACCTTCAAGAGGGACTACAGGTCGCTCGGGTATTCCAGGGGAAGCATAGAATTCTTCGCGTCCTGGGCAGTTGAGCATTTTGACGACATGCCGAGCGACGACCCGGTCAAGCTGAAGAACTTTATTGAAGCCTATCGGAAGACACCAGATCCACAACTTCCAGATTGAGCGGAAGAAACCCCTGGCGGCCATTTCTTCCATTCTTCCGTCCAAAATTCTCTGCAAATTCCTGCAGTGGATGTCGTGGAGTCGCAGCTTGTTGCGTTCGAGATTTGGGCGGAAGAAATGACCGAAGCCATTCTTCCGTCCAAACAGTCCTGAAACTCCCAAGCGTGCAGTCGGCACTTCGCTGGCTGCGACCTTTGCTTGGAGTTTTGCAATGTCTTTCGTTCAAACGGCCCCGGTCCCCGATAGCGACCGGCTTCTGATCGATGCTCGTGCTGCTGCAAAACAACTGAGTATCTCGGCCCGCACGCTCTGGACACTGACGGACGAGGGCCAAGTTCCCTCGGTCCGCGTCGGTCGGCGCGTTCTGTATTCGCCTGTGGCCTTGAAGGCCTGGATCGACGCCGGCTGTCCGCAGTCAGCTGCGGGCGTTTCTTCTGCCAGCGAATAGTCCGCCGGCGCGCACCGATCCCCAACCCCCTACAGAGAAATACCCGGCCAGCGTTGCAACCGCTGAACCGGGTGAAAGGACCAGCTACTATGAATTCTATCCGAAAACCAATCTGCGACCGCGCAGAGATTCTGAAAATGGCTTCGCTGCTGTTGCTCGACGGCCAAGTGACCGAACTACGTGCCCTGGAAGCGACCACCGCGGGCGATCGCCGGCCGCACACGATTAGCGGCTATTTCAACGACACCAGGAAACTGGCCGAAGCTGTCGAGCTGATATTGTCGGCGAAGGGGATCTATGTAATTCCCAACCCGGTCAAGCCGTCGCTGCTGGGCCGGTCTGTGAATAAGGCCCGTGCCGCTGGCAAAGACCCGTTAACCGGTGATGGCGATATAGTTCGCCGGATGTGGCTGTTAATCGACTGCGACCCCATGCGGCCCGCTGGCATTGCGTCGAGCGATGACGAGCACGACGCGGCCCTGGCCCGCCTGGAGGATATCGTCGCCTGGCTGACCGCGCAGGGATTCGCACCGCCGATCACGGCTGACAGCGGCAACGGCGCGCACTCCATGTATCGTGTTGATCTTCCGGCCAATGATGGCGGCTTGATCAAGCGTGTTCTGGAAGCGCTGGCCGAGCGCTTCGACGACGAGTTGGTGAAGGTCGACACCGGCGTTTTCAACCCCGCGCGAATCTGGAAGCTGTACGGCACGCTGGCCGGCAAAGGGGACGCGGACGCCGCGAGCATCGGCCGGCCCCATCGGATGGCGCGAATCATTTCGGAGCCGGATGAGTTGGTCGTCGTCACGAAGGAGCAGTTGGAAGCAATCGCCGGCCCTGGCCCGGATCAAGTTGGTGAAGCCCAGTCAAGCGACAAGCCTCGCTCGCCAGCGGGATCGCAGTTTGACCTCGACCAATGGATTGGCCGACACGGCTTGGACGTCACCGGCCCCCAGCCATGGCAAGGGAGTGGCCTGCGTTGGGTATTCAATGTGTGCCCCTGGAACAGCGACCACACCAACGGCAGCGCGTTCATCGTCCGCTGGCCCAATGGCAAGATCGGAGCCGGTTGTCATCACGACAGCTGCAAGGGGAAGGATTGGCAAGCCTTGCGCGGTCTCGTCGAGCCTGGCCGGCGAGAGAAGCAGAAGCAAACCAAGGGGCAGCAAGATACAGCTGCGACGGCTCCGACCAGCTGGCCCGTCCCCCAGCCGCTGCCGGACGATAAGCCATCGGTAACGCAGTTCGACTTCAATTTGTTGCCGGCGACCTTGCGGCCGTGGATTCACGACATTGCTGAGCGGATTCAATGCCCGCCCGACTTCCCGGCGGTGGCGGTGATGATCGGTATAGCAAGTGTCGTTGGTCGCAAGATCGGCATTCGCCCCAACCGGCGCGCCGACTGGCTCGTAGTGCCGAATCTATGGGGCGCTGTCATTGGCCGGCCTGGCGTGATGAAGACACCGGCGATTGCTGAACCGCTCAAGCCACTAAAGCGATTAGAGATCGAAGCCAAGCAAGAATTTGAGAACGCAGAGTTGCAGCATGCCGCCGAGCAATTGGTTGCGGAGGCATCGCGCAAAGACTCGGCGAAGAAAATCAGCAAACTGGTTGCGAGCAATGATCAATCGGGTGCGCTGGCGCTCGCAAGCGATCTCGTTGCTGGTGATCGGCCGCAACCCGCTCGTCGTCGCTACATGACCAACGATTCCACGGTGGAGAAGATCGGCGAAATTCTCAGCGAGAATCCGAACGGCGTGTTGGTCTATCGCGATGAGTTGGTGGGGTTACTGCGTTCTCTCGACAAAGATGGCCAAGAAGGAGCGCGATCGTTCTACCTGGAAGCCTGGAACGGCACCGGACGCTATTCCTACGATCGCATTTCCCGCGGCACGCTAGACATTGAAGCGGCAATAGTTTCTGCGTTTGGTGGGATTCAGCCGGGCCCCCTGCGTGATTACCTTTGCGCCGCAGTCCGCGGTGGCCGCGGTGACGATGGTCTGATTCAGCGTTTCCAATTGGCGGTCTGGCCCGACATTGCCCGGGAATGGCGCAACGTCGATTCCTGGCCAGACTCCGCCGCTAAAAATGTCGCGTTTGGAGTCTTTAAGCGATTGAAGGAACTGGTCCCGGCGGACATCGAAGCAACGACAGACGATGACGATTTGGAGGGCATACCTTATTTGCGGTTTAGTGAATCGGCCCAACTAGAATTCGTTGCTTGGCGCGAGCCGCTGGAAGTGCGGTTGCGAAATGAAAGTCTTCATCCCTCGCTTGAAAGCCATCTTTCGAAATATCGGAGTCTGATCCCCTCGCTGGCGCTGTTGATTCATCTGGCCGACGATCAGCGTGGTCCTGTTGAGATTGACGCGCTGAGGCGCGCGATTGCCTGGGGGGAATATCTCGAATCGCATGCTCGGCGAATCTATGCCGCGGCAATCAATCCGACCGCGACCGCCGCGAGGGCGCTGGGCAGGAAGATCCTGGAAGGTGAACTCGCTGACGGCTTTGCAATCCGGGACGTCTACCGCAACGGCTGGAGCGCGCTAGCCAGTCGCGACGACGCCAAGGACGCTGTCGAGTTATTGATCGATCTAAATTGGCTTCACCCCGTGGAAGTGAGAACGGGAGGGCGCACCGGCACACATCACTTCATCAACCCAAGAATCTGGGATTCGTTAGAGGCTGGTACCGCCAAAACTGACAAAAGCAGCCAGAAGGAAAGTTCTGTCGGTTTTGGCAGTTCGCCCCCAGCCCCGATTCCCGATTTGCCGCCGGCTGTTGAGGCTGAACTCGATCAAGATGAGGTGGCCGAATGGCGTGCTTAGGATTGCTTGAAGAGGCCCGTGCTGCCGGCCTGGAAGTCATTGCTGACGGCGACGAACTCGTGGTTCGTGGCCCCCGCAGAATGGCGGAAAGAATCCACATTCTCCTGGCCCACAAAGGCGAAGTGCTCGCGGAGCTGCGAGACGAGCAAGAGTCAGGCAAAGCAGCGCCCATTGCAAAGCAAGACGTAGCGCGACCCCGGCGACTCATCGGCAACAAATTCCCGCCGCGACCGACGCCCGTTCCGCCGGCTGCGATTGTGGCGGAGCCGCGCGTCGTTTGCCCGATTTGCAATCAAGGCACGGTGCTGCGTGAACTCCGCGAGCTGACTGGCGGCAATTGTATCCGTGCTGGATGAAAGCGAACTCACCAGCGACCCGCTGTGGCCCGTAAAGCGGTCCGGATGAGTCAATAGACATCCGCCCCCAAACCTCCACCACGGCCCGCTAATGAATCACCAAATGGCTTGCGAACACTTGCTAGCCCTTGCATCACCCCGTATCATTCCCAACCGTTGAAAACGAATCTGGAAAGGCAAACCATGGCAAGCATCAGTCACGACAAGAAGACCGGCACACGAATCATTCAATTCGTCGGAGGTGACGAACGCCGGCGAAGTATTCGCCTGGGGAAGGTGTCGCAGCGGATCGCCGAAGCGATCAAGGTTCGCATCGAGCAGCTAAATGCTGCGGTCATCGCCGGCCATTCGGTGGAAGCTGATACGGCCCGTTGGCTGACGACGATCGACAAGCGGCTGGCCGACAAGCTGGCCGCGGTCGGCCTGATCCCCCAGCGGAAAGTTGCGCGCCTGCAAGAGTTCATCGACGGCTATTTGATCACACGAACCGACATCAAGCCGCGGACAAGAATCAACCTGGAACAATCGCGCCGCTGGCTAATTCAATACTTCGGCGCAGATCGCCGGCTGGCTGAGATCACGGCCGGCGACGCTGACGAGTTTCGACGTTGGCTATTCAGCCAAGTGGGCGAGAATACGGCCCGTCGCCATTGTGGACGAGCGAAACAGTATTTTCGTGCGGCGCTTCGCAAGCGGTTGATGGAAGCGAACCCGTTCGGTGATATGAAGGGATGCAGCGTCAAGGCGAATCGCTCTCGCGACTACTTCGTGACGCTCGAAGATGCGAAGAAGGTGCTGGAGGCGTGCCCCGATGCACAATGGCGATTGCTCTTCGCTCTATCCCGCTATGGTGGCCTGCGCTGCCCTTCCGAGCACCTGGCGCTTACTTGGAACGATGTGGATTGGGAGCGCGGCCGGATTACCATTCACAGCCCGAAGACCGAACACCACGAAGGGAAGGAATCCCGCGTGCTGCCGATCTTCCCCGAGCTCCGCCCCTACTTGAACGATGCTTGGGAGCTTGCGGAGGACCGCGCGACATACGTCGTCACGATTCCAAGCATTCGTCGCAATGGCGACGCGAATCTCCGAACCCGCATGGAGAAGATCGTCATGCGGGCCGGGCTCAAACCTTGGCCGAAGCTATTTCATAACCTGCGAGCTACTCGCGAAACAGAACTAGCTCAACAGTATCCGATGCACGTCGTGTGCGAATGGATCGGGAACTCGCAGCCTGTGGCCTTGAAGCATTACTTGCGAGTGACCGATGGCGATTACAACACGGCGACCGCCAAGCCCACGGCTACGCCGGCGAAGGTGGAGGCTGCCGCGACAGAAAGCGGTTCAGAATCCGGTGCAGTGACTGGGGAAACTGCGGTGCAAAAAATGGTGCAGCAATCGTCCGCAGCGGTTTGCACGGTTGGGCAAGAAACAAAAGCGGCCCGTGAATTACGGGCCGACTTGCCACTCAGTCAAGCTCTTTGCGACTTATTGAAAAATTACTTAATACCCCGGAGAGGACTCGAACCTCCGACCTAGTCTTTAGGAAAGACTTGCTCTATCCAACTGAGCTACCAGGGCATATGTTCGCGGCGTATTTTTTGCTGCCACTCGCCAAGAGACGAAAACTGCAGCCATGGTTCGCCGGTGAACTGCGGACCACCTCAGTTTTCGCCGATCATGCCGAGGTCGTCAATTGGCAGCGGCAGCCAGCAGAACCAGCCATAGGAGTTATAATCGATAACTCCCATTCCACACTCCTTCCCGCGTTCAAGACATGTCCAAAGTCAAAAGTGGTGGCGGTTGGCGCGCCATCTGGTACACCCTGAAAAAGGCCCGCGAGGTCGGCGGCATTTGGAAAATGTTCCAGGCCATGCGGACCAAAAACGCCTGCAAAACCTGCGCACTGGGCATGGGTGGTCAGAAAGGAGGCATGGTCAACGAAGCGGGGAGTTGGCCGGAGTTCTGCAAAAAGTCGCTGCAGGCCATGGCGGCCGATATGCAAGGCGCGATCAAGCCGGAGTTCTGGACCACGTACAGCACTCCGCAGCTGCAGCAGTTTTCGCCGCTCGATCTCGAAACCTGCGGGCGTCTGACGCAGCCTGTCGTCCTCGAAGCGGGTTCGCAGTACTATCGCCCGATCGGTTGGGACGACGCACTGGGGCGCATCGTCAGCAAATTGAAGAAGCTCACGGCGAACGAAACGTTTTGGTATTTCAGCGGCCGGAGTTCGAACGAAGCCGGTTTTCTACTGCAACTTTTCGCGCGGATGTACGGCACGAACAACGTCAACAACTGTAGCTTTTATTGTCATCAAGCGAGCGGCGTGGGACTGAGCACGGCGCTGGGGACCGGCACGGCTACTGTCACACTCGAGGACGTCGAGCACGCGGACCTGGTCTTTCTCATCGGTGGCAATCCCCCGAGCAATCATCCGCGGCTGATGTCGTCGCTGATGAAGGTCCGTAATCAGGGTGGCAGGGTAATTTCGATCAATCCGGTGATCGAAACGGGCATGGTCAATTTCCGGGTGCCGAGCAACATGTGGAGTTTGTTCTTCGGGACGAAGATCTCTTCGACGTATGTGCAGCCTCACATCGGCGGCGATCTGGCTTTGCTGCATGGCATCGCCAAACGAATTTTGGAGTTGAAAGCGCACGACGAAGCATTTTTGCGCGATTACAGCGAGGGTGCAGAGGAATGGCTCGGCAGTTTGCAGCAACTTTCGTGGGAGGAAGTGGAGCGAAAGTCCGGCGTGACCAAAGCGGAAATCGACGATATGGCTGCGCAATATGCGGCAGCCAAGCGAGTAATTTTTGCCTGGACGATGGGCATCACGCACCACGCGAATGGCGTGGAAAATGTGCAGGCCATTGTGAATCTCGCGCTGCTGCGAGCGATGATCGGCAAGGAAGGGGCCGGAGTGATGCCGATTCGTGGGCACTCGAATGTGCAAGGCATCGGCAGCATGGGTGTCACGCCGAAATTGAAGGACACCATCTTCGCCGCGCTCGAAGAAGAGTTCGCGGTACAACTACCAACGACAACCGGGCTTGATACGCTGGGCTGCATGGAAGGTGCTTACGACGGCAGCTTGAAGTTTGGCTTCTGCCTCGGCGGCAATTTGTATGGCAGCAATCCGGAAGCGACTTTTGCCGGCGAAGCGCTCAGCAAACTCGATACGCTCGTTTATCTCAACACCACGCTAAATACGGGCCATGCGCACGGGTTGGCGAAAGAAACGATCATTCTGCCGGTGCTCGCGCGTGACGAAGAGCCGCAGGCGACGACGCAAGAGTCGATGTTCAACTATGTCCGCTTGAGCGACGGCGGCCCCGCACGGCACGAAGGGCCTCGCAGCGAAGTGGAAGTGATCGCCTCGCTCGCTTCGCAAACGCTCGGTGATGCTGGCCCCATCGATTGGCAGTCGATGCAGAACACCGGCAAGATTCGCGAAGCCATTGCAAAGGTTGTGCCCGGCTTCGAACAGCTGGCGACCATCGAGAAAACGAAGCAGGAATTTCAAATCGCCGGCCGAACGTTTCACAAACCCGGTTTTCCCACGAAATCAGGCCGCGCAAAAATTCATTGCCATCACCTACCGGAACTGCGCGGCAGCGGCGAACAACTGCGGCTGATGACGGTCCGCAGCGAAGGGCAGTTTAATACAGTTGTCTACGAGGATTACGATCTGTACCGCAATCAAACTCGCCGCGATGTGATTCTACTGCATCCGGACGACGTCGAACGGCTGGGCTTGCGGGAAGATCAACCGGTGACCATCACCAGTGAAGTGGGTGAGATGCGGAACATTCTCGTGCGGCCGTTTCCGGAAATTCGGGCGGGAAATGCACTCATGTATTACCCCGAGGCAAATGTGCTCGTGCCACGGACAGCAGATCCGTATTCCAAAACGCCTGCGTTCAAGAATGTGCTGATCACCGTGAGCGTACCTGCCGTTGTCAAACAACCGGCGAGGCCGATGCAGATTACGTAACGCAGGCGAGACTGCTTACGATGGCTATGTCGGATGCATGCTCAAGAACATTTCGACATCTACTTCCGCAGCGCCGACGTACTGGGCGATTTGGGCTGGCGTATAGTCTTCTTCGCTAGCCAATTGTGCGGCGAGTTTCGCTTGCGCCGGGTTCAGCAGTTCTTTGCCTTGCGCGCGGGCATCGAGTGCCGGTAATGGCCCACGAGCGTTTTCAATCCGCGTAAGTATCTCTCGACCGTCGATGACGAGTGGAGTTTGTGGTTCGGTGACTTTTTCGGTGCGAGCGAGCAGTAACTCGAGCCGCAGCGCATGTTCGTTGGCAATCACCAGCAGCGATTGCAGGGCGAGCAGCTTCGCATCGATCTCGCCTTTCACGTCGCGGGCCAGCTCGTGCATTTCGACTTGCCAGCGGAGCAGATCCTCGGGCGCGTGATGGGCCGATGTTTCGCGTGTCTTCGCCGCGAACGATGTCTGAATGGTTTGGGGATCGGGCGTCGAGTCGAGCGCGCGTTTTTGCCGCTGCCAGTTGCCGCGGAGCAACAGGAAACACGCGGCCGCCAAGGCAGCAGCCAAGGCCCAATTCGGGCCCAGCTGGGAGAAGATATTCGCAAGCAACTGCGGCGCGTTCATGCGGCGAATCGTACCGCTCATCGGCAACTCTGACCAAGAGCAGTTCTGCTAGCGTCACGACAATTGTTACTGCTTGGATTCCACCTTTCGCAGCTTTCTTTCCAGCCATTTCGAGTGCAACAGCAGCGCAGTAACCAAACACGCGACGGCAGCGCCCGCCAACGTATCGCTCAGGTAATGCGCGCGGCTTTCCACACGCTGCAACATCGCCATGCCGGCGAGAAAGATGAACCACCAGGTTGCCTTGGGGTAGAAGATGCTCAGCGACAGCGCCAAGCCAACTGCGGTGGCCGAGTGGCCCGACGGGAACGAAGCAAAGCCGCGATTCCAAGGGCTAGGCAAGCCGTCCGGCCAGACCCAAGGGAACCAGGTGACAAACGTGTCGCGCACCCCAGTTGGTTCGAAGTTGGCATTGGGTCGCCAACGGGCGACGACGATCTTGCCGATATCTGCTACCAGCCCCGAACCAAAAGCTCCGAGGATTAATCGTGGTGCAACACGCCAGCCGCGAGAATCGATCCAGGCGGCGGTGATGACCACGAACAAGACTGTCAAACCGTAGCCAAAAACTTCGCCAAGCATGATCAACCGTTCGAGGTCGCCACGAATATGGTTCTGCTTGATCCAGTTCGTAATTGCGAGATCAAACGGGAGCGCGATGATCGTCAACGCGATCAATGCAGCGCTGGCATACAAGCACCCCATCGGCGTGATATGCCACGGTGGAAGCGAATCGACTTCGTTCACCGCCGACGATTGCGATGGTTGTGTAGATGGCGGTCTTTTGCTTTTCTTCATCGGTCATCCATTGACCCGCGCGGCAAACTAATCAAGAAACAACAACGGGCGTTTGTCCACGACAAACGCCCGCTCAATATAGCGAATCAGCAATCTCCACGGACCAGCAAATTACTTGCTGCCGAGTTGCTTGCCCAACGATTCCACAGGCTTGGCTGGATTCTTCTTCGCAGCTGCTTCGGCACGATGGGCTGCTTCGCGAGTGCCGCGGACAGCTACTTCAAGCGTGGCCGCGTTGAAGTAAGGTTCGACGCTGCCGTCGAGGTGCTTCTTGCCAATTTTGCTGGCAAGTTCGTTCCACGACATCTCGTTGTTCAAGTGCCAGGCCGCAGCTTGGGCCGACGATTGATTGAGTTCGCCCTTGCCGAGCATTTTCACCACTTCGATCACTTCGGGCTTCGAGACGAAAGATTCGATCGGTTTCATTGCGTAAGGCACGCGCGGGTTCGGGTCGAGCTTGCCATGTTCCAAGCAGACCGCGACGAATTTCAGCTTGCCAACCTTTTCCGGACCGACGTTGAACAAGCCACCGCCGCCACCGCCGAAACCACCGCCACCGCCACCGAAACCACCGCCACCACCACCCAGACCACCACCACCAAAGCCTTGGTTCTGACCGCCGCCGCCACCTTGATTGCCGCCACCAAAGCCGCCACCACCCTGCAAACCTTGAGCGAGCACCGGCACGCCGGCAAACGCTTCGGGCAATTGAATCGTCAACGGCTTCTTGGTTTTGTTCGTGATGATGACCTGGCCGGTGGTTGAATCTTTGGGAATCAACTTCACTTCGATGTCGCCCTTGGCCGCAGCGGCAAAGAGCTCGACCATTTCACCTTCGGCTTTGAAAGCGCCGGCCTTCGCAGGGCTATCGGCCAGCGAGGGTTCAGCAGCCGAGACCGCCGTCGCGATCAGACCCAGGGCCAAAAAACAACCGAGCAACATCCGGCATATCATCGTAAAACCTCTTGGAAAAGCTGACTGTTCCGAGTTCCCCGGCCCACAGACGCGCAGCACTGCCACAGCGTGTTTTGGACCGAACTCGAACTGCCCCTCAGCCGCCGCGTCTGGTGAAAAGTGGCTCCTCGCGGCGGGCTGGTTCCTTCTTAGAATAGTCGAGGGGAATCCGGAAAACAAACTGAAAACGGCGAAAAGAGGGTGCGTCGATCGCCGGATCGGCCGGAGAATTCCGATTCTCCGGCGCTGGATAGGTTGCCATACCGTGTCGACGTAAGTTCGCCTGGATTTGCGTCTGAAACCGGGCCTGTTTGGTGAATAAGTCGCCTCTTCGCCGACCCAAAACCAGCGCCAAACCCGTAAACGGCGCACTTAACAGCGTTAAATTATTCACCACGTGACTTTTCATACTTTCAACCTACTTACGTTGATTCGGATGTCGGCGGGATGTGAGGCGGCCCGTCGCCTTACCGAACGGCAATGAATTCGGCGTTCCGAGAAACTGAGCAGTGATGGATTGGAACGATGTACTCAACGGTGGATATCGCAGGCTATTCTGCACCCTGGCTGCAATCGTTCCGTTCCACAGTGCTGGCGCATTCATTCGCTAGCAGCGCATGCAAGAGCACACTTGCCTTAGCCCGCCTTCCGCATCCTTCCCTCACCGCCCGCCTCTCGCCTTTCGCCCCTTCCCAAACGACATAGGCAATTTCTGCCGGTTGTGTTAGTTTACGACGTGAAGGAATTTATTGCCGGCAAAAGTTGCCGCGCAATCGTCGCATGGAGGACGACCAATGGGCCACGCATTTCGCTTTCTGCACTCGGGCGACTTCGACCTGCAGCAACCGCTGACAGGCCTCGCCGACATTCCCGATGCGCTCCGGCCGCTCCTCGTCGACGCTCCGTTCACCGCAGCACAACGCGTGTTCGATGTGGCCATTCGTGAGCGCGTCGACTTCATCGTCCTCAGCGGCAACTTGCTCGACATCGATCAAGCGGGGCCTCGCGCGGTTTCGTTTCTGATCGAACAATTCACGCGGATGGACGAGAACGACATCGGCGTCTATTGGGCTGGCGGTGTGACCGATCCACCGCAGCAATGGCCCGGCGCGGCGCGCTTGCCAAAAAGCGTGAATTTGTTTCCCGCTTATCAGGTCGAAGAGTTCACCCACTTTCGCGACGACAAGCCGATCGCTGCCGTCCGCGGCCGCAGCTGGCAAGGCCCAACAGCGCCACTCGATCCGCTGGCGCCGGATTTTGATCGCCTCTTCACCGTCGCGGTCAGTTATGGACAAACCGAAATCAGTCCGCTGCTGCACAAGCCCGTGAATTACTGGGCGCTCGGCGGTTCACCTCATCGCACGACGCATGGCGATTCGATTCGCACCGTGCATTACCCTGGCTCGCCACAAGGGCGCAAGCCACAGCACGCCGGCGCCCATGGCTGCTCGCTTGTGCACGTCGAATCCGACGGCAAGACCCGGGTGCAACTCATTCCCACCGATGCCGTTCGCTTTCAAACCGAAGATATTTCGCTCGATCCCACCGCGCCCGTCGCTGATCAACGGCGGCCGTTTTTGGAACGCGTCAAAGAGTTGCGCACCGAAAGTGACGATCGCCCGCTGCTAGTTTCCTGGGAACTGCGTTTGAGTGGTTCGCCGACACTGGCGCAGCGCGAAAAGCTCTCGGCGGATCTGCTCACTTGGCTGCGGAATGAGTTTGGCGGCAGTCGGGTGCCGCTGTGGTCGATCGGCGTGGAATGCGCCAGCGGCATGCTGAACCCCGGCTGGATGTCGGAAGACACGATGCTCGGCGAATTTCTCCGGGCCATCGAAAAGGCCTGCCACGATGACGATCAGCCGCTTGATTTGACGACATTCGTGCCGACACGGCATCAGCAATCGTCCATCGCGACCATCGCACAGATCGGCACGGGCATGGACAAGCAAACGTTGCTCCGTGAAGCCGCGCTGCTGGGTGCACAACTGCTGGGCGCTGACGAGCGCGGCCCCGCCAGGATTTTGTCATGAACAAGAAGAGTACTTATCTCGCTCTGCGAGATGCCCGGAGCTGGCGTCCAGCCAGCGACGCAACTAACGTTATCGCTTGCGAACATCGACCATTTTCGTTGCCTGACTGCGACGAGACGGAAACCGCATTTGTCATCTCGCGGAGCGAGATGACCACCATATCGGCAGGGAGTCGCCGGCATGAAGATTAAAGAAATCGATATCGAGGGCTTTGGCGCCTGGACAGGCCTGCGCTTGCAGGACCTTTCCGACGAAGCCACCGTCATCTATGGCCCCAACGAAGCCGGCAAGACGACGGTGATGCAATTTGTGCGCACCGTGTTGTACGGTTTTTCCGTCCAGCGGCGACAACGCTATTTGCCCCCGGTTTTCGGCGGTAAAATTGGCGGTCGCTTGAAGCTCGGCAGCAACGTCGGCCAATTCTGCGTGCAGCGTTCGGCGAAAATGGACGACCTGCCTGATGAGCGCGGCCACCTGACGCTCGTCGATGCGCAAGGCCTGCCACGGGATTTGTCGCACCTCGACTCGATGCTTGCGGGTGTCGACGAACCGACGTTCAACAACGTCTTCGCCATCGGCCTGCGCGAGATTCAGGAACTCGCCGTTCTCGACGACACATCGGCCGCCGACCTCCTCTACAAACTGTCGACCGGCCTCGATCGCGTCTCGATCATCGACGTGATGCGCGAGTTAGGCGCTTCACGTGATCGTCTGCTGTCGCCCGACGACACCGCATCGACCATTCCGAACTTGATGCAACAGCGCGACACGCTCCGCGCAGAGATCGCAGACCTCTCCTCCGCTTCGCGCCGCTGGGCGGAACTTGCCGCTGAACGAGCGATGATTGCCGAAGAAGCGGGCGAGCTCGAACGTTCGATCGACGGCAACGACAGTGCGTCGCGGTTAATGGAAGTCGCACTCGAAATTCAACAACCCTGGTATGTGCGCGTCGATCTTGATCGCCAGATCGCCTCGATGGCCACAGTGAAGGCGTTGCCAGAGAAAGCCGTCGAGCGGCTTGAACTCATCAAGCGGCGAATCATCAAAGGGAAGAAGCAGCTCAAACGATTGGCTCAGCGCGCCGAGCAGTTGAACAAAGATCTCGACAGCATCGAAGTCAACAAAAGCCTGATTGCAGCCATTCCGCGCATCGAGGCTCTCGGTGAACATTCGCAGTGGCTCGTGACGCTGGAAGGGCAAATTACACGCCTGAAGGAAGAGCTCAAGAGGCTCGATCAAGAGATCGATGGACAACTCGGCGGCCTGGCCAAGAACAGCGGGGCGCAGAATCTCGACGAACTGCCGCGCGACACGGTCGCGCTACTCAAACGGCCTGCACAGCAACTGCGCGAGGAAGGCGAAGCCGTCGAAAAGGCCCGCGTGGAAGCGGAAAACACCAAACGCGACCTTGAGCAACTGACCGTCCAGCTCGATGGCGTGAGCCGGATGCGGATGGCCGATCTGAATAAGTCGATCCAGGCTGCCGGGAATCGCGTCGCGATACTTCGCAAGCGGATTCAAGTCGAAGAGCGACTCGACGCGCTTGGCAATCGCCGGTCGGAGCTCGAATTCGAAGCCGATGAAGCCCATGAATATCAAGAGACGCCCGTGCGCGTCACCATGCTGCTGGGCATGGGCTTCGCCGCCGGCTTCTGCCTGTTCATGTTCGGCGCCCTCAATGATTACCTGCTGATGGTGCAAGATGGGCAGTGGCCACTGATCATGATGGGTCTGCTCGTTGGTGGTGGATCGGTCGCCGCGAAGCTGTTGCTCGAACGAAACGGCGAAGACACCGCGGTCGATGCTCGCCGGCATCTCGATCAAACGCGCAACCAGGTCGCCGAACTCAAGCAGCAGCGCGACGAGCTCGACGCGGAACTGCCGACCGGCGGCGGTGCACTGGATATCCGCCTGCGCGAAGCCGAAAACGAGCTGCGCGAACTTGAGCGGATGGCGCCGCAAAAGACCGAACTCGAAGCGTGTGCCGCCCGCAACGAAGTGGCGCAGCGCCGTTACGCTGCCGCTCAAGAAGCGTTGAAAGAAGCCCGCAATCGCTGGAAGAACGCACTGCGCAATGCGGGGCTGCCGGAAGATTTTCAACCGCACAAAGTGAGAACGGTTGCCAAGAGCACCGATACTCTCGCCGACACTCGCCGCCGCCGCGAAGCGCGTAAGGACGAACTCGAACAGCGGGAGCGCGAACTTCTAGTCTTTTGCAGCCGCGTACAGCAGTTGATGGCCGACGTTCGCGTTACTCCGTCGAGCGACAAGCCGCAACTGCAAATTCGGCAGCTCTCGCAGGCGCTCGCCTCCGAAAAAGAAACGCTCGAGATGCGCGAAGCCCTGGTGAAAAAGATTCGCGGTCTGAAGCGAACCAAGCAAAAGATTTCCAACGGCATTCGCAATGCCATTCGCCGCCGTCATTCGCTGTTCAGCGTCGCTGGTGTTGTCGATGCGGCTGGCTTCAAAGCCGCGGCTGCCGACTATGCCAAGTTGCTCGATCTGCGGAAGCAACGGGACGAAATCTCGGTCAAGATCAAGCATCAGCTGCACGACGAGTTTGCGGAAGAAACGATCAGCGGTGTGTTTGCTCGTGAAGGTCGCGATTTGCAGCAACGCTGGGACGAACGTGTTGCCAAGGCGCAAGACATTCGCCAGAAGCTCGCTCAAATGCATGAACGCCGCGGCGTCATCAATGCGGAAATGCAAGCGCTGGCCAGCGACCGCCGCTTGAGCGAAGCGACGCTCGAAGTCGGCATGGTGGAACAACAACTACGCCAAGCGACGCGACGCTGGCAACAGCTGGCCGCCATCAGCCGGATCTTGGATTCGGTCCGCAAAGCCTACGAAACAGATCGCCAGCCCGAAACACTGCGAGAAGCTTCGATCTACCTCGCCAAGATCACGCAAGGACATTACACCCGCGTTTGGATGCCGCTCGATCGTCGCGCGCTGCTGATCGAAGATCATCGCCACCAATCGCTGCCGCTTGAAGTTCTCAGCCGCGGTACTCGGGAAGCGGTTTACATCAGCCTGCGTCTCGCACTCGCCGCTTCGTTCGGCCGTAAAGGCGCCAAGCTGCCGCTCGTGCTCGACGACGTGCTCGTCAACTTCGACGCTGGCCGCGTTCGCGCCACCGCGCAGGTCATGTACGAGTTTGCGAAAGAAGGCCATCAGGTCATCCTCTTCACCTGCCATGAGCACATTCAGCAAATCTGCGAAGAGGCCAACTTTGTTGCTCGCAACCTGCCGAACCGCGGCACCACGGTCGATGTGATTCCAGCCGAACCCGTGAAGAAGAAAAAGAAGAAGGAACCGCCGAAGATCGAGCCCAAGGTCGAACTGCCACCACCTCCGCCGCCAGAACCAATCGCAGAACCGAAGCGCGAGCGGATTACCATCGATCCGAACGAACTGTTCGACAAAGCGTCGGTTGAAGAGCAATGGTTCGATCCGACCAACGCCTGGCTCATGAAAAAGTTGCCACCACCACCTCCGCCAGAACCGGTGGTGAAGTTCATTGACTACTGGCCCGTTGCGGCGGCGCCTGCCCCCTCGCGGCCTGTCGCCGTCGCGGCGCCGGAACCTCCGCCGCAGCCGCGAGCGAGCGGCTATCAATGGGGCGTAAGCGATTTGCCTGATAGCTGGGCCCTCGCGACTCCCCCCGCACCACCGGCGCCGAAGCCGCCACCGCCGCCGGAACCAAGCTACGAGGTCGTGTCGTTCCGTTATTTACCGGAACGAGTCGCTCCCGCGCCACCCCCGCCGCCGCGGCCCGAAGCCATGGAACCCCGCCGGCCGATTATCATCGCCGCGCCGCCCCCGCCCGCACCACCCGCGCCACAGTACATCGAACCGATCAACGTCGCGCCGCCAGTGCCACCTGCGCCCATCGTCGTCGCGCGGCCTGAGCCAATTCCAGTACCCGCGCCGGTCGTGAAGAAAGAACAGCGGCGCCGCTTTACTTGGGAATCGCCCGAGATGTATCGCGAAGAAGACTAAAGTCGCTCAGCGAGCTTGTCCAGAATCAACTTGCCCACGTTCAGCGCCGAAGTCGCCGCGGGCGATGGTGCATTCAGTACGTTGACAAACCGGCCGTTGCTTTCGATCAAAAAGTCATCGATCATCAAGCCGTCGGGCGCAATCGCTTGAGCCCGCACGCCTGTTCTTGCGGCGACCAGGTGCTCGCTGCGAACTTCGGGAATCAAGTGCTGTAGCGCGCGGACGAAGGCGGCTTTGCTCCACGAACGCCACATCTCACCGGCCCCCGTTCGCCAATACTTGGCCGCGAGCCGCAGAAAGCCGCCGTAGGTCAGCGTGCCGATGAGATCCGGAATGTTGATGTCAAGCTTGCGATAACCCTCGCGAGCAAAGGCGAGCACCGCATTAGGCCCGCACTCGACGCCACCCTGAATCATCCGCGTGAAGTGCACGCCGAGAAAAGGGAACGCGGGATCGGGCACAGGATAGATCAAGTTGCGGCAGAAGTGTTCCGCTTCTGGCTTCAGATCGTAGTATTCGCCGCGAAAAGGGACGATGCGGTTCGGCGTCGGATGGCCGCTGAGCTTGGCGAGGCGATCGCTGTGCAGGCCGCCCGTAGTCACCACGTGCTTCGCTTGTAGTTCGCCAGCGGTCGATACCAGGACCACTCCGGTTGCTTCTTCGCGCATTTTGGTGACGCGCCACCCGGTTTGCACTTCGCCGCCGCGCTGCTGGAGTATCTCCGCTAACTTGCGCGTAACAGCTGCGTAATTGACGATGCCCGCTTCGGGGACATAGATCGCTTTGATACCAGCGGTGTGCGGTTCGATTTCACACAACCGTTCGCGGCCGATCAGTTCACAGCGGACGCCATTCTGCTGCCCGCGTTCCAAAATCGCATCAAGCCGCGGCAACTCTTGGTCATTGACGGCGACAATGACCTTACCGCAAATGTCGTAGGCAACGCCGTGCTCTTTGCAAAACGCTTCCATCGCCGCTTTGCCGGTACGGCAGTTCTGCGCCCGCAACGATCCGGGTTTGTAATAGATGCCCGAGTGCAGCACGCCGCTGTTGTGCCCCGTCTGATGGCTGCCGACTTCCTGTTCCTTTTCGAGAACAACAACGCGCAACTGCGGATAGCGATTGCCAATTTGCCAGGCCGTAGCGAGGCCGACGATTCCGCCACCGACGATTGCCACATCTGCCTGGTTCATGCGTTAGATCGTCTTCAACTTCCTGCCGAGCTTTTCTTCCACGCTGCTGACTTTGGTTTCCAGGCGACCCGTTGCATCTTTGCGGTAGTCGAGCTTCATCGTGCAACTCACACGGTCGCAGTCTGCTGCGATGGCGGCCAGGCACTGCTGAAAGACCGCGAGCACTTGTTCCACTTCACCTTCGATGATTGTTCCCATTGCATGCAAGCGATAGTCGAGGCCGCTGGCTTCGATGATCGCCAGGCTGCGGGCCACATAGCTGCCCACGCTTGCGCCTTTTTCGAGTGGTGCGATGCTAAACTCAAGCAAGACCATGAACTACTCCGGAGCATTCGGCGCAGCAGGCTTCTTTTCATCCGGCTGCGCTTCTTCGGCCTTCTTCTCGCCTGGCGGTGCTTCCTTTTTCTCCGCTGCGGGGAGAGGATTCTTCGCCCGATAATCTGCCCACTTCTTGAAAACTTCGGTTCGCTTGGCATCGTTCGAATGGCCGATGATGCGTGCGTTAGTAAGCACCGACTGCGGATCGCTCACGGACTGATTGGCGGGAATCGTGTAGTAATCTTTGAGGTCTTGTTTCGAGAGAAAGATTGCAGCCGCGAGCGCCGAGTCGCGCACTTCCACCTTGGTCAACACCTTTTCACGGTCCTGCATTTGAGTGACGAGATTGGTGTCAGTGAACAACTTTTCGACTTGTGGCAAATGCGAAGCGTCGCCCATGGCGGCGATCGTCATAAGTGCCATGCTGGCCATGTGTGGCTGGCGGTTGGCCTTGAGAATCTTTTCCGCGCAAGTGAGCCCCTCTTTCATGTTGAATCGCTTCGCCAGCGACATCGCCGAATACGCGGCGAAATCTTCGCTGCGCAGAATTAACCGCGACAGCATTTTTTTGGGAACGTCACCTTTGGATCCCGTAGTGATCGCGTCGGCGAAACCGGCCTGATTGCAGTAGCTGAAGACGACGCTGTTATGATTCTGATTCAGCGCGACATCTTCCTCGCCGGCAACGAACACCAGCATTGCAATCTGCCCAAACCCCAGTTGGTTGCCGCCGCCGAACTGCATCATTTGCTGATTCTGTGTGATGCGGGCGCCAATCAATTCGGTCAACCCTTTGGGATTGCTTTCAAGCGTTTGCAGCATCTCGGCATCTGACTTCGTCAGGTCGACAAACAGTTTGCGGGAAGAGTCACCATCGCCGAACGCCGCTTTAAAGCGCTTCCAGCCCGGCAGCTGGTAGTCGTCCGTTGCTTCCTTGCCGGCGACAAACGCATCGAGCCGGCGCTGCAGATCCGTTTGACGGATGCGACCTAGCACACGCTCGGCACGGTAACGCACCTCGCGATCAGGATGTTGCACCGCACCCTCGACCGCCTTATAGGCGGGCAAGCCGATGCGAGCCAACTGCTCGGTAGCTGATTCGCGCGTGGCGAATTCATCGGCCCCTAATTGGTCGATCAGCTTTTTGATCGTCGATTCATCGGCATTGGGCTTGTCGTCCGCCCCCACAAACGCGGGCCAGAGGGACAACGCAAACAGCAGCGAGTGGAGGGAGATTTGGCGGAGCATTCCCGGCCCTTTCGAAGCGGCGGAATAAGCAGACGGCAGCAAAACCCTGCGGTGAGAAATTTGCCAAACCGGGATTATATCTCGAAAGGGGCCGGCTCCGCGAGCATTCCGGCCGCAAAATCCCTAGCTGTTGGCGGGCTCAGCTTTTTTTTTATCGACGGCTTCGCGGATCATTTCAAACACCGCGTCCGGTGAACCCATCGCATCGATCGAAACGAGCAGCCCCTGCTTGCGATAATAGTCGAGCAGCGGCGACGTTTGCCGATGGTAGACCTCCATCCGCCGACCGATCGTCTCGGGCGTGTCGTCGGCCCGCTTTTCAGCAGCGGCCCGGCGCAGCATGCGCGTAATCAGTTCGGCCTCGTCGGCTTTGAGTTCGATCACAATGCTCAGCGGCGTGCCGCGCTGGCGAAGTGAATCATCCAGCGACTTCGCTTGCTGAATCGTGCGCGGGAAGCCATCGAACATGCAGCCGCGGCTGAAAGCGGGCTTGTCCAACTCTTCGCCGACCATGCTGAGAACGATTGGATCGGGAACTAGCTGCCCCCGGTCCATATATTGAGCCGCGAGGCGACCAAGCGGCGAACTTTGCTTCGCAGCGCGAAGCAATTCGCCCGTCGACAGATGCGGGATCTGCAAATAATCGAGCAGCCTGCGCGACTGCGTACCTTTGCCGGCGCCAGGCGGGCCGATGAACACAATCAACATCGCAACCTCGCGGCCGGTGCCCCCATGATCGCTGAAACCTCCACCGCCTGCCTGAATCTGTTGCTGTCTGCCTGTCAACGTTACGCTTCGAGCAAACCTCGGTAGTCCCGCATCACGAGGTGACTGTCGATCTTTTGAATCAAATCAAAGGCCACGCTCACCGCAATCAACAACCCCGTACCGCCGTAGAAGCTGGCCACGCCAGGATCTACTGCAAGCGAGGCGGAAATAATGGTGGGGACAATCGCCACCAAGGCCAGGAAGCCTGCACCCACATAGGTGATGCGAATCATCACTTTTTCCAAGTGCTCTGCCGTACGACGACCCGGACGATATCCTGGAATGAACGTGCCGAAGTCTTTGAGGTTCTCGGCCATCTCTTTGGGATTGAACGTAATCGCCATCCAAAAATAGCTGAAGAAGTAAATCAGGGCGACATACAACACGTTGTACATGAACGAATTGCCCTGGCTGAGCGAATCGGCAATTGACTGCAGCGTGCGATTTCCCGAGAACGCTGACGCCAAATACTGAAACAAAAACGCCGGCAACATCAGCATGCTGCTGGCGAAAATGATCGGCATCACACCCGACTGATTCAGTTTCAGCGGCAAGTATTGTCGCGAACCGCCAAACACCCGCCGACCACGCACGTGCTTGGCACTTTGCGTCGGAATTTGTCGCTGCCCCAGCGTGATGAAGCACACGCCCATGACAACGATGACAAACAGGAAGATCAAGATCACCAACGTTTCGATGCCGGGCGCACCCGTGAAACCGGTCAACTGCCACTGCATGTTGGTGAAGAAACCCATCATCGCCTTTGGCATTTGAGCAAGAATGCCCGCCATGATCAGCAAGCTAATGCCGTTGCCGATGCCGAACTCGTCAATCTGCTCGCCCAGCCACATCACGAACATCGTGCCGCAGGTCATGATGAATAAGCAGGTAACGAACCAGGCGGGATGCAAGTAAGCGCCCGTTGCCGATGACACTAAAAAGCTGTCGAACAACGGCACGGCCGTGGGTGAGTCCGATCTCGTCATGCTCTGCAGATAAACAAAGCTCTGCACGATGCAGATCGCCACCGTCAGGTAACGCGTATATTCGTTAATTTTCTTGCGACCCGTTTCTCCTTCCTTCCGCAAGTCTTCCAGCGGTTTGTACACGCTTCCAAGCAATTGCAGAATGATCGAGGCCGAGATGTACGGCATAATGCCGAGACCCAGGATCGTGATGACTCGCAGATCAGCAGCGCTGAACACAGCCACTTTTGTCAACAACTTGCCGAAGGCGGAATTGTCTTCCAACTTCAACTTGGCGGCCATCTTCTCCTGGTCCACGATCGGCAGGGGAATTTGGTAGCCAATCCGAAAGACCGCCAGCAGGATCAACGTGAAGAAGATCTTCTGACGAAGTTCAGGAATGGTGAAGATGGCTCGGAATTTCTCCCACATAGCATCCATCCAGATTTGAGGATCACGAGCAAACTAGGATCGAACTGGAAACCGGCTAACAGTGGCAGCTTGCGCAGCCACTCATGGTGCACCAGATTACCAGAAAGCAAGGTAGCAAAAAAAGAGCAGCGTCACGATGCCGCTGCTCTTGAATACCGGTCAATTTGGGTGGGGCGTGAGGATTCGCTCATCACGCGTCGTACTGTCGTAACACAAGTTTATCGAACCTTCGCCGACTTGTTATCGCTGGTCTTTTTGCCTTTGGCAGCGCGGGTGGCAGCTTGCTTTTCGGCAACTGGAGTGCGACCCGGAATGACCGTGGCCGTGCCGCCAGCTTTTTCGATCTTCTCTTTCGCCGATTCACTGAAGCGGTGAGCTGAGACCTTGACCTTTTTGCTCAGTTCGCCGTTGCCCAGGATCTTGAGCAGGTCAAAGGTCTTCTTCAACAAACCCTTGGCTTGCAGCGTCTCGATAGTGACTTCTTCGCCGGCTTCGAACAAATCTTGGATTTCGCTGACGTTAACATTCGCAATCGTGAGCGCAAAAGAATTGGTGAAACCACGCTTCGGCACGCGTCGAACGAGCGGGCTACCACCACCTTGGAAGATCGGCAGCGCCTTCCAGCCAGTGCGGGCCATCTGGCCCTTGTGACCGCGGCCCGAGGTCTTACCCTGGCCGGAGCCAATACCGCGACCGAGGCGGTTCGGCTTTTTGTGCTTATGAATGCCCTGATTGACTTCGTTCAAACTCATGACAACGTAACTCCCCGCAGACGCTCCGTATCGGCGGTCGTGCGTAATTGTTTCAGGGCCTTGATCGCAGCCTTTACGACCGTGATCTGATTGCTGGTGCCCATGCTCTTAGTGATGATGTTTTTGATGCCTGCCGCTTCGCAAACGGAGCGAACCGCAGCACCCGCGATGATGCCCGTACCGCCACCAGCCGGCATGAGGAGCACATCGGCCGAGCCGAACTTAGCCCGCACAGCATGCGGAATGGTGTCGTTGACGAGCGGTACTGTGACCAAAGTGCGAGTGGCTTGCTTCTGGCCCTTTTCGACGGCCGGCGGAACCTCGTTCGCCTTGCCATAACCCCAGCCTACGCGGCCTTTGCCGTCGCCGACTACGACCATCGCTGCGAAACTGAAACGACGACCACCCTTGACCACCGCGGCGCACCGCTTGATCTGCACGGTCTTGTCGACAAACTCACCACGATTCGATTCTTGTGACACGCTGGAAAGCTCCTGCCGCTGGCCCAACTCTGAAGACAATTAGAAGCTCAAACCACCCTCGCGAGCGGCATCGGCCAGCGACGCGACCCGACCATGATAACGCAAATGGCCGCGATCGAACGCGACCTCTTTGATTCCCTTTGCCAAAGCCCGCTCGGCGATGATCTTGCCGATTCGGGCCGCAGCTTCTTTGTTGCCGCCGTACTTGAACTCGGCGCGGAGATCCTTATCGAGCGTGCTCGCGGCAACCAAGGTAGTGCCCGTCACGTCGTCAATGATCTGCGCGCCCACGTTCTTCAGGCTGCGATTGACCGACAACCGGGGGCGTTCGCCACCGTGCCTGAAGTGCTTTCGCACTCGGTAGGCCCGACGCTCACGCCGGCCACCCAATGTTCGTCGCTTGTCCATGTTCTTTTCCTGCTCGTATTGCCCGTCCGCGAATAGGACGCAGCCGAGAGATTCTCAAATTCAAAAATGCAACTACTTCGAAGCGGCCTTACCTGGCTTGAGCTTGATTTGCTCACCCTGGTAACGCACACCCTTGCCTTTGTACGGTTCTGGCTTGCGAAGCTGACGGAGCTCGGCAGCGAACTGGCCAACCTTCTGCTTGTCGGCACCTTGGATCACGACGTGCGTGGCATCCGGAACCGTGACAGTCAAGCCCTCGGGAATCTGCCGCTGCAGTTCGTTGGCGTAACCAACACGCAAAGCCAGCGTCTTCCCCTTCAGCGTCGCTTGATAACCGACGCCCACGATCTCGAGCCGCTTTTCATAACCATTCTTGCAGCCGAAAATCATGTTATTGATCACAGCGCGGGTCAGGCCGTGAAACGCCCGAGCTTCACGCTCGTCGTTCGCACGCTTGACCACAACGTTTTTGCCATCGACGGCCACCGAAACTTCTGGCCGGTGTTCCCAGCTCAACTTGCCCTTGGGGCCTTCGACATTGACCACGCGGCCATTCACGGCGATCTTTACGCCGTCGATAATGGCAACCGGTTTATTTCCAATTCGTGACATGATTCTTACCTGCGGATGCGGGCTTTCTGTCTTAGTAGGGACTTACGGCTACTGGAGATGCTGCTTACCAGATCTCGCACAGCACTTCGCCGCCGATGTTCTTTTGCCGGGCTTCACGGTCACTGACCACGCCGCCACTGGTGCTCAAAATGGTGATCCCTTGGCCGTTCAACACAGGACGAAGTTCCTTCGCCCGGCGGAAAACTCGCCGACCTGGCGAGCTGACGCGCTTGATGTGCTGGATCACGTGCTCGCCAGCAGGCCCGTACTTCAGTTCCAAACGGAGCTGCGGTACAGGATCGAGCTCGATGACCTGCCAGTCCCAGATGTAGCCTTCACGCTTTAGCACATCGGCCAAGCCGCGCTTCACCAAGGAAAGTGGCACATCCACGTGGGGCCGCTCAACCGAGACGGCGTTCCGGATGCGGGTCAACATATCCGCGATTGGGTCAGTCAACATGTTACCGGGGACCCCTCTTACCAACTGGCCTTACGAACACCGGGAATCAACCCTTTGTCCGCGAGATTGCGAAAACAAATACGACAGATGCCGAACTTTCGGTACACAGCCCGCGGGCGGCCGCACATCTGACAACGCCGCACTTGCCGCGTCGAAAACTTCGGCGGCTGCTTGGCTTTGGCAATCTTCGAGTTGCTTGCCACTGGATTTACTCACACTGCGAAATGAAAAACGAAACGATATTCAATAAGACCTGCAAACTACTTTGCGGCGGCCTTCGGCTCTTTCTTGGCGACTTCGGCTTGGAACGGCACACCCATGATCTTGAGCAGCTCGCGCGACTCATCATCCGAGGCATTCCGCACGACGAACGTAATGTTCATCCCCTGCACCCGCAGGAACTTGTCCGGATTCAATTCCGGAAACACGAGCTGTTCCGACAAACCCAGGCTGTAG
The DNA here is from genome assembly GCA_964394305.1 of uncultured Pirellulaceae bacterium. Classification (GTDB taxonomy): domain Bacteria; phylum Planctomycetota; class Planctomycetia; order Pirellulales; family Pirellulaceae; genus Anatilimnocola. Next base: position 63,324 of record CAYMWL010000011.1, on the reverse strand, counting down.
CTGCCGTTGCCATCGAAGGCCTTGCGATTCACGCCGCGGAAGTCGCGGACGCGAGGCAAAGCGATCGACACCAGACGATCGAAAAACTCATACATCTTCCGACCACGCAAGGTGACCTTGCAGCCGATCGGTTGATCTTCGCGAAGCTTGAAAGCCGAGATGGCCTTGCGCGACTTGGTGATGATCGGCTTCTGGCCGGTGATCAAACCCATCGCTTCGACGGCGGTTTCCAGGTGCTTCTTTTCTTGGGTAGCGATGCCGACGCCCATGTTGACCACGATCTTTTCCAGACGCGGCAGCGACATCGGATTGCTGCGACCGAGCTTTTCAGCTAGGGCCGGCAACACTTCCTTTTGATATTTGGTCTGCAAACGCGGTGTCGCGGCTGGTCCGCTGGACTCAGCTTTCGACTCTTCGGCAGCTTTTGCTTTCTTGGCCATTTGAATTCAACCCTGTCTGATCTCGTTTGCGTTCGTGGCGTTCCGCTGACTACTTAACGGCGGCCTTCTTCTTCGATTTCGAAATCTCACCGAGCGAAGCGTCGCACTTCTTGCAAACGCGTTGCTTCACACCGCTATCCAGAACCTTCACTCCGGTTCGCACGCCTTTGTTGCACTTTGGGCAAACCAAGAGGACGTTTGAAATCTGGATCGGCATCTCTTTCGAGAGGCGGCCACCTTGCGGATTCCGTTGGCTGCGGCGGACGTGCTTGTACACGCGGCCGACACCTTCGACGGTGATCTTGCCCTTGTCCCGATCAATGTGCAGGACCTTGCCCTTGACGTCTTTGTCGTCGCCGGCAATCACTTCCACGATATCGCCAGATTTAATGTGCATTAGACCACCTCGCTCGCCAGGCTGACGATTTTCATGAACGACATGTCACGCAATTCGCGGGCGACGGCCCCGAAAATACGCGTGCCTCGCGGATTGTTGTCCGCGTCAATCAGCACGACCGCGTTGCTGTCGAATTTCACATAGCTGCCATCTTTGCGACGAGCGGGGCTCTTGGTACGAACCACCACGCCGCGGACGACGGCCTTCTTCTTGATTTCGCTACCCGCGATCACACTCTTCACGCTGCAGATAATGATGTCGCCGATGCCGGCCACGCGCTTCTTCGAGCCGCCGAGCACCTTGATGCACATCACCTCTTTGGCGCCAGTGTTGTCGGCCACCGCCAGGCGAGTTTCTTGTTGAATCATGTTGCTGTTCCTTCGTCTTGAGCCTTCAATTTGGGGCGAAGACTACGTTTGTATTTAGGTAGCTGGAGTGTCGGCAACTTCGCCGGCGGTCTGAGCGGCCGAAGCCTTGCTCACCACGCGGGTCAGCACCCAACGCTTCAGCTTCGACAGTGGGCGAGATTCTTCGATCTCGACCGTGTCACCGTTCTTCGAAATGCCTTGGGCGTCGTGGGCGTAGCAAATCGTCCGGCGACGCATCGTCTTGCCGTACACTTCGTGCTTCACCAGCCGGGCCACTTCCACGCGGCGTGTCGTGGGCGACGAATCCCGAGTCACTTGGCCGATCAACAATCGCTTAGGCATATTCCACCAATTCCAACTTGCTTACTTCTGATTTCGAACTGCCTGCTTAGGCACCGGCCTTGGCTTTCGCCTTTTCGCTTTGAACGGTTTTCACCCGAGCGATCAACCGGCGTTGCCGACGGAGTTCACTGGGAACATCGAGCCGCTCGGTCGAAGCCTGCATCCGCAGCTTGAACAATGACTTCTCGGTCTCTTCAATCGTGAGCCGGAGTTGCTCATCGCTCATCTGTCGTAGTTCTGCAGCTTTCATCCGACTAACCCTTCAACTGACATTCGCTAATTCAATCCAACTAACTCAAACTAAGCAGGACGACGGCGAACCATGCGGCACGGAATCGGCATCTTGTGGGCGAGACGAGCAAAGCAGAGCTTCGCTTGGGCCTCGGTCACACCGGCCAATTCGTACAACACAGTCCCTTCCTTCACCACAGCCACCCAGTGATCCGGCTCGCCCTTACCCTTACCCATCCGAGTTTCGAGAGGACGAGAGGTCACCGACTTGTGCGGGAAGATGCGGATGTACAACCGACCTTCGCCGCGAATGTATTGCTGAGCAGCAATACGTCCCGACTCGATCGTGGTTGCCTTGATCCAGCCACCCATCAAAGCCTGCAGGCCGAAGTCACCGAAGGCAACCTTGTTGCCCCGGGTGGCCTTACCTTTTATACGTCCTCTTTGGCTTTTTCGGTGCTTCACTCGCTTGGGCATCAGGGCCATTTGTCGCGTCTCCCTCGTGCATTCCTTGGTTTACCCAGACCTGTACGCCGATGTTGCCTTGGGCAGTGGCCGCCTCGGTAAAACCGTAATCAATTTTCGCTCGCAAAGTACTGAGCGGCAGCGAACCGGCCGAAGCCTTTTCGCAGCGAGCCATTTCGGCTCCGCCCAAGCGACCCGCGAGTTGGATCTTCACGCCACGAGCACCGGCATCCATCACGGATTCGATCGCTCGTTTAATCGTCCGGCGAAAACTGGCTCGCTTGGCCAATTGCAGAGCAATTTCCTCAGCAATCAACTGCGCCATAATCTCCGGACGCGAAATTTCTTCAATCTTCAAATTCACCCGGCGACCAGTCAGGTTCTGCAGTTCTTCCTGCAGGATTTCGACTTCCTGGCCCTTTTTGCCGATGATCAAACCTGGCCGAGCCACATGCAGCACGACTTTGACTTCGTCGCGGGTCCGCTCGATCTCGATCCGGTCGATGCCGGCACTTTTGTATTCTTTGCGGGGGTGGTTTTTCACGAAGTGGCGAATCTTCGAATCTTCGAGCAGAAGCGCCGAAAACTCCTTCTTCGATGCGTACCACTTGCTCTTCCAGCCGACCATGATGCCGGTGCGGAAAGCGATTGGATTGACTTTCTGACCCATATTGAAAAACCTTTTACAGCCAAACCCAGTGACAGTTGCTTAACAACCTGCGTACTCGCAGCAACAACACTACAGCTCGGAAATTTCTTCCACTGCCACGTGAATGTGAGCCGAACGCCGCTTGATCATGTACGCCATGCCGCGCGAAACCGGGCGAATCCGCTTGAACATCGGGCCGCCATCGATGCGAGCGTCGGTGACAACCAATTGCTCGATGCGAATGTTCTTGCCTTTGTTCTGCTCCGGATCTTGCGCATTGCCGAGGGCGCTCTTCAGCACCTTCTCGAGCAAGCGAGCGCCACGTTCCGGCTGATACTTCAAAATGTCGAGCGCTTCGTCGGCGAACTTGCCACGGATGAGCGTAGCCAGCGGACGCACCTTGCGAGCGCTGATCCGAGTGAAGCGATGCGATGCTTTGTATGCCATTGTCAGGTACCTCGAAAATCGTCGAAACGGATGAAACCGAACGACTACTTCGCTTCCTTCTTCGTTTTGCCGCCGTGGCCTTTGAACGTCCGCGTCGGTGCGAACTCGCCCAAACGATGGCCGACCATTTCTTCCGTAACGAAGACCTTCAAGTGGGCCTTGCCATTGTGCACCATGAACGTCAAGCCGACGAACTCAGGCACAATCGTGCAGGCGCGAGCCCAGGTCTTGATCGGATCTTTCGACCCGCCACCCAGTTGAGCTTGCACCTTCTTGTACACGTTGGGGTCGACAAACGGCCCCTTTTTGCTGGAACGACCCATGAACTTATCTCACTACTTCAAAATCAAATCAGCGCGATGATTCTAACGACACCGAACTTCAGGGATCTTCGATTATTTCAACTTCAGCTGGCCATAACGCCGGCTCTTGCGACGACGCACAATCGCCGAGTTCGATGGCTTGCGACGCTTACGAGTCGAGCCACCCTTGGCGAGCACACCGCTGGGGCTAACCGGATGACGGCCACCCTTCGTGCGACCTTCACCACCACCGTGCGGGTGATCGATCGGATTCATCGCAGTACCGCGAACATATGGACGAATCCCCTTCCAGCGGTTGCGACCGGCCTTACCGATCACCACGTTCATCTGCTCGGAGTTGCCAACCATGCCGACCGTAGCCCGGCAAGTGACAGGGACTTTCCGAATTTCGCCGCTGGGGAGCGAGATCTGAGCCCATTCACCATCGCGGGCCATCAACACCGCACTACTACCAGCACTGCGGCACATCTTGGCGCCAGTGCCTGGCAGGAACTCAATCGCATGAATTTGCGTGCTGAGCGGGATCCGGGTCATCGGCAAGCAATTACCCACAGTCGGCAGCGCTTCCGGGCCATTCTCGATCGCTTGACCAACCTTCAGGCCGTCGGGAGCGAGAATGTATCGCTTTTCGCCATCCACAAAATGCAGCAGCGCGATGCGGCAGTTGCGGTTGGGATCGTATTGAATCGAGGCAACCTTGGCCGGCACACCGTCCTTATTCCGAAGGAAGTCGATGACGCGATATTGCTGCTTGTGGCCACCACCTCGGTGACGCACCGTGATGCGACCCTGGTTATTGCGACCACCCTTTTTACGCAACGGACGGAGCAACGACTTTTCCGGCTTGGCGCCGGGAGTGAGCTCGGCGAAATCGCTCACGCTTGCGCCGCGGCGTCCTGCGGTAACCGGCTTGTATTGTTTAATGCCCATGGCTGAACCTTATCTCAATCGATTGAAAGGAAGCGATTTAGAAGAAGTCGATGCGATGCTCTTCGTTAAGCGTGACCAGAGCCTTCTTCCAACCCTTCGTGGCACCCGCCTTGAACTTGTGCCGGCGAGCCTTGCCGAGACGGTTCTGGGTACGCACCTTTTCGACCTTCACATTGAACAAATCTTCGATAGCCCGCTTTACATCTTCTTTGCTGGCCTGGGTATTCACTTCGAACGCATACTGGTTGTAGCGCGTCGAACGATGCATTCCCTTTTCCGTCACCAAAGGACGGAGAATGACTTGATAGGCAGGCATCACAGGAGCGGTGTCTTCAGTGCTCATGATTATTCCTTGTCCTTCTTCTTGCTCGCGACCTTTGAGGCCCGATCACGAATCGCGTCCAAAGCAGCCCGCGTAACGAGCAACTTCTTCGGCACGAGCACAGCCAGAGCATTCAACTCAGCGACCGGCGAAATCGTCACTTTGTCGATATTGCGAACGCTCTTATAAACAACCGGATCTGCCGTAGCCGTCGCCACCAAAGTTGACACACCCTGCAGCTGCAAAGCCTTCAGAATCGTGGCAACTTCTTTGGTTTTCGGTGCGACGAGAGACAACTCGTCGAGCACCACCACGTCTTGCGAATTCAACTTGCTGGCGATCGCCATGCGAGTGGCAGCCTGCACTGCCTTCTTCGGCAAGCGATAGGAATAGTCACGATTACGTAGAGCAAAGGCGTGACCACCACCTGTCCGCTGCGGAGCTTGCTTCGAGCCGGCACGAGCATTGCCGGTACCCTTTTGGCGATACATCTTCTTCGAAGTACCGCGAACTTCAGCCCGCGACTTCGTCTTGTGCGTACCCATGCGCTGATTGGCCTGGTACATCACGACGACATCGTGCAGCAACTGCTTGTTGATGTTCGGAGCAATCGCAGCAGGGTCGATGTCGTACTTGCCGACCTCCTTACCCGCACGATCAAAAACCGGAAGACTTGCCATGACTATTAGATCCAACCGCAGTTAAATAATCCGTTGACTCGACGCCGCCCGCGAAACCACCTGCGCACCCGCAGCCAAAACTCAGCTTTTGTAGTTCGATTCGCGAATGATGAGCATCTGGCCCGGCGGACCAGGAACAGCACCATAGATCAGCAGCAGATTCTTTTCTTTATCCACTTTCACGAGCCGCATATTGCGGATCGTTACACGCTCATTGCCGTAGCGGCCAGGCATTGCCTTGCCCTTCTTCATGCGACCACCACCGCGATTCGCGGCGAGAGCACCCGTACCACCCATGTGACGGTGCACCTTCTTCACACCGTGCGTCGCACGCTGACCGGCGAAATTCCACCGCTTCATCGCACCCGAGAAACCACGCCCCTTGGTGTTGCCGGTTACATCAACCGTCTTCACGCCTTCCATTGCGGAAACATCAATCGTGGCACCAACAGCCAAACCGCCAGCAGGACCACGGAACTCGCGAACAAATCGCTGCGGTTCGCAATTGGCCTTCGCAGGAAGCTCGACACCAGCGGCCTTCAGCCGAGTGGAGCGACGAGAAGCAATCGTGGCCACATGGCCGCGTTCGCTGCGAGAAGCAAGCCGGCGAGGCTTGTCGAGAAAGCCGACCTGAACAGCCTCATAGCCATCCTTTTCGGCGGTGCGGACCTGCAGTACGCGGCAAGGGCCAGCCTGAACGACAGTCACGGGCAAGCAAGCCCCGGACTCATCAAATATTTGCGTCATCCCGACCTTACGGCCGAGTATTCCCTTGGTCATCGCGATATTCCTGTGGTCCGTTGCCTGCCGAGAACACCGATTTGCAACCGGCTTTACTCGGACGGCTTCCGTTCAATAAAAAACGGCTCGCAGTTAAACAACGAATTCAAAAATGAAAAACAGCTTGCGATTCGAATCCAAATACCCAGACCCGAAACTCGACCAACTAGCGAGTGGTCGCCTTGATCTTGATATCCACACCAGCCGGCAGACTGAGCTTGTTCAAAGCCTCGATGGTCTTAGCCGTCGCTTGAACAATATCGATCAAACGCTTGTGCGTTCGGATTTCGTACTGCTGACGAGCCTTCTTGTCAATCGTCGGACCCGAAAGGACCGTGTATCGCTCGACGCGGGTCGGCAGCGGAATCGGGCCGTGGACTTCGCTATGGGTGCGCTTGGCCGTGTCCACAATCTCTTGGGCACTCTGGTCCAAGATTGCGTGGTCGTACGCTTCCATCCGAATTCGAATGACTTCTTTCGCTGCAGCCACCGTGGCTCATCTCCTAGCTGACGAAACTTCACCCCGACGCTTTGCCGGGAGCCCCAGTGGCCAAGGTTGGCCGGTTGGGAAGCGACTAAGAATAGCAGGCAGTTCGCAAAACGGTCAACCGGGGCTGAGAGAAAATTTCACGAATCCTGATAAGAATTTCGCGAACCTGATGCCTAAGCTAGTCAACTGCCGTAAGAGCTTGCCTCGCCGGCACAGCTTATCGGTATTATTGACGCAGCACGAGCACTGGGCAATGCGCAAGTCGCACTACTCGTTCCGCGGTCGAACCCATGAGCAACCGCGTGAGGCCACGGCGACCGTGCGACGGAATGACGATCAAATCCGCATTGCTTTGTTCGGCAAAATCCGCGATTCCATGAGCCGGATCACCTAAAATCACTTCCAGCGTAACTGCCGAATACTTGTCCGCCGTCAATCGCTGCCGCAGAGCATTGCGGGCACTTTCAATGCGCGCGGTGGGATCGATCACGCCCCACACCTCGCCAGCTTCGAGCGGTGCGATATCCTGCAGCACGTGCACAATGCTCACCTGATTGGGCATTTCCACGAGCTGCAACGCCACATCCAGCGCATGAAACGATTCTTGCGAAAAGTCGATGGGAACGACGACTCGCTGTTTCGGAAACCAAGGCACGGCTGCGCTCCCGGGTGAGGTTTGGGGATCTGTATCTTCGTGTGAAAGCACACATTCTAGCGAACAGTCCCCACGCCCGTCGCCAGATTTTTTGCCGCTTTTGCTGGTTGCAGGTACTTCTGTAGCACGGCCAAATTACTCGCGGGTTGTTGCGTCGTGGCCATTTTCGCGTGGCGAATCATTTTATGGCACTTCACGCAGTGCATCGTCATTTCGACATACGCGAGCGCTGCAGCATCGAGGTTTTTCTTTTTCGCTGCCGCGGTCATAGCATCAGCCGACCGCCGAAAGGCAGTGCTTTCGTGCAAATAATCAGCGGTTTGCAGCACTTGCCAGGTTTCCGCCAGCGTGAGCAGGCTCATCTCTTGCGAACTCTTTGCCATCATGTCGTAGTCTTCGACCGTGATCGCTTCCAGTAGTTTTTGCGAATGCAGCAGTTTCGCCCGCATGAACTTTTCAATGGTTTCTTCATTTTCGTCAGGGAGTCTCTTGGGCGCTTTTTGAGCTGTCACTAATGTCGCGGGCAAAAGGACCAAGGCAGCAACGAAGAATAAACGAAACATGGCAATCGCTCCCGTGATGAATCGCTGGCATACCCTGCCAGCTACTGCCATTGGCTATTGCAAAGAGAATTCCATAAATCTGAAATTCTCGCTGTGTCCTGTTTCGCCCTGTTTTTCGTGACTGCACCGCACACAAATCGCCAAAACTCGCTTACCTCGCGCGCTCACGTGGGCCATTTCCGCACACTAGCTGTGCCAGCAGCCGCAAACTCAAACTAATTTGCCAAATCCATCGCAGGCGTCAAAGTCGATTAAACCGGCGCCACCCACTTAACCGATACTTGCTGCGAATCGACATTTTCGGATTCGGTAGAAGGGGATCGACGATGCCGCGTAAGGCAATTTGGGGATCGAGCTTGCTGCTCGCTGCCATCTGTGTAGTGGCCATCGTGCGTGCGCAAGACGGCAGCTGGCAACCCGCTGCTGGCAGCTTGCCACCCGGCGCTTCGTCGGGAATACCGGCTCAACCGCCGGAACCTGCCTTCTTGCCGCCCCAGGCCATCGGCGATGCCTTACCGGTCGCGATGCAGGTCGACGACGGGCCGCAGGAACCGGGCCCGGTGCCAGCCGGATTTGGTTTTGGCCGTCGACAAAACAATCAGCCGCAGCCCATGGCCCCAGAGATCTCTGAGGCGCCGGAGCCGCTGCCGTTTCCTCCAGTAAATCAAATGCCGCCAGCCGAAGTGGCTCAGCAGCCCGGCTCCTTTCAACCGAATAGTCCTCCGCCCCAGCGCAGTGTGCTGCGGCGGCCTGGACAAGCTGCCGCTCAAGTCGCAGCGCCACCGCAAGAAACGTATCCAACCGCTGCGCCCGCCGTACCGTCGCCCAGTGATCTGCCGGCCACGCCACGTTCGATTCTCAAGCGACCGACGGGCCCCGTCATCAGCGATGTCGCGCAGCCCATTCCTGCCGTGCAAGAAGCACCGCCAGCCGTCGAAGTGCCCAACAACTCTTCGCGTCGCCAGTACGACCCCAATGCCACGGCCGCGCCGGCGCCGCGCAACACCGTTCGCTCGCCAATTGCCAATGCACAAGACATCGTCATTTCGTCGACCGGCGCTCGCCTGCGAGTGGAACTCGCAGGTCCGCAGTCCTTGCTCGTCGGCAAAAGTGCTCGCTACACATTGAACCTCGTCAACGACGGCGATGCCGCCGCCGAGGAAGTGCAACTCCGCCTCAACATTCCTGCCTGGGTCAGTGTTGAATCGGGGGAATCGACTGCCGGCGATGCCGCCGCCCAGGCCGATGCTCAAGGTTCGGTTCGCATGATCTGGAATCTGCCGAAGGTGAAGCAAGGTTCGCAAGAAACATTGCGTTTGCAATTGGTTGCCAGCGAAGGCAAACCGTTCGAACTCGCCGCCGATTGGACTTGCCGCGCTGCGACGCTCAAAGCGGCCGTGGTCGTCAAGCAGCCACAAATCGAACTCTCGCTGGCTGGTCCGAGCGACATGGTCTTCGGCGAAGAAAAGCCGTTTACCATCACCGTCAGCAATCCGGGCAACGGCGACGCGGAAAACGTGATCGTCCAACTCGTCACAGGCGGCAATGCTCCTCAGCAAATCGAAGTTGGCACTGTTCCCGCCGGTAAAGCTCGTGATGTGAATGTGAAGGTCCTCGCCAACCAGCCCAATGCCATGGAACTCAAGATGAGTGCCACTGCCGAAGGGAACCTGCGAGCCGAAGCCGCAGGCCGAATCACCGTGAAACAACCGCTGCTCGCGATCACGGTTGAAGGCCCGCCGCTGAAGTTCGCCGGAGCCGAAGCGGTGTACGCCGTGACGGTGTCGAACACCGGCAACGCCGCCGCCGATGATCTGACGATTTCCACCACGTTGCCCACCGGAGCCAAGTATCTCGGCGGCGTCGACGGTGCTCAGTTCGGGGGTGGTGTGTTGAAATGGAAGCCAGGCTTATTGCCGCCCGAAACGCAACGAACCTTCGACATCCGCGTGCAACTTAACGCTGCCGGCGCTCACCGTGTCGTGGCTCAAGCCATCGGCCCGAAGACCAGCGCTGTTGCTCATGAGACCGAAACCACCGTCGAGGCCGTCTCGAATTTGAAGCTCGCCGTCAACGATCCGACGGGCCCGGCGCCGACCGGTCAAGAAGTGGTTTACGAACTGCAGCTGATGAACCGCGGCACGCTCGCTGCGAAGAACGTCAAGGTCGTGATGCAGTTCAGCGAAGGGCTGGAACCCTCGATCGTCGAAGGTGCCGAAGCCAAGCTGGTCCCTGGTCAGGTGTTGTTTGAAACGCTGCCTGAATTGGCTGCTGGCGAACAAGTGGTCGTCCACGTCCGAGCCAAGGCCGGCAAGGAAGGCTCACACCGCTACCGCGTCGAAGTGGTCAGCACTGACAACGACACGCGTTTGGTCAGCGAAGGAACATCACGCTTCTTCACCGATGCCCGCAGCAGCAGCATAAACGCCGCCGCCCGCACGGCCACAAAGCCCAAGCTGTCTCCTTCGCCCATCCAAAACCTGCAGCGTTAAGTTGTCCAACTTTCGCTCTGCGATAGTCCCGCTGAATTACTCCCTCGCCCCGCTTCTCCGGGGAGGGGGCCAAGTTGCAGGGCCAGCCCGGTGGGTGGACTCCATCTTCACGAGCGACTTCTTCGCTCCAACCGCCAACCCAAGGCGCCCGGCAAATGCAATCCGACGATCAGCGGCAACCCGATTCCCAGCGTCATGCCAGCGATGACCTCCAATCCTATGCCGCCGAGCGCAAGTCTGCTCCGGTAGCTTTAAATCCAACAACCGACAGCGACCACAGAGAACAAATTCATAGCACACAGACACCCGGCCCAGTTCGGCAGCACGATAGTCAACCCGACACCCAACGCGTGGCATCACAACCGAATCCATTCCGGCTCCCCGCTTGGATTCTTCAGCCCGCGGTAACCAACCAACGTTGCCGCCACCACCGCCGTTGCCATCAGCAGTTCCGCAATTGAAATTTGCGCTATCAGTTACCTTTTCGCCTTCGTCTCGCGGGTGGTTTCAACGCCGCCAATTGCTGCTTGGCGGTATGCAAAAGCATCCGCGCTCGATTGCCAATAAGGATGGCCACAGCCACGATTGCGAGCAGGGCATATCCCAAATATTGGCCGTCCTTGCCCGAAAACTCTCCACTAATGCGGCCCCCCAGGAACAAGCCGAGCACAAACACGCCGAACCAAAAACATGTCCACAGTGACGCATTCAGCAGCCAGATTTCTTCCGCGAGCATCGTGCGACTCCGTGTAAATGTTGGTAGTCGCAGGAGCCAATCACGATGCACTCCGCCAATCCAGATTTTCCCTTCGCAGACGCGATGGACTGGCATCGTCCGACGCTGCGCGAGCAGGTATGCGATTCCCACCAAAATCGAAAGCATTCCGAAGGCCATAAAAAGGATCCCCAAATCTCGGTGGAAACCGGCGCTCACGAACGCAGTCAGCAGCACGCCCAGGCCAATCCAAATCAACCGTTGCCCCCAGGGTGAATGCCAAACTGTTCTCAGTCTGGGAGACAGCGGCACGGGCAAGGTGATCAGCGCCCGCGCCCCCGACCTGCGCTCTTCGATCACGTTGATATGTACGTGTTTGAATTGCATTGCGCCGAGCATCTGCATCTCAGCAGACGTCGGACGGGAATACGTGAGTGTCAGCGGCGCCAACTGCTCTACGACCTGATTGTTTTTCAAACACCGCCGAGGAAAGTGATGATCCGCGAGATCGACGACGAGCAATTTTTCATCCCGCCACAAGCTGCGAAATCGAAACGGGCTCGACGGCTGTTGGGGTTCGCGACGACGGGAAGAAGAACGAGATTTCAAAGGAAGCCCGCCACCGTAAGGCGAGGGAGTACCGCGCGATAACGAACCATCATCGGCAATCATGCGGGAGCACGAAACGAACCACCGTTGCTGGCTGGAAGCCAACATCGGTCTCGTTTCACTTGGCTTTTTATTCGTCCAGATTCAGCACCTGGCCGTCATCGCGCTGAAAGGCCCGCCAGACCATCACAGGGTCTGTGTTTAACTTAATGAACTGCACATGCCCATCGACAAAGGCCGCGAGAAAGCCGCCCGGAAAAGGCCCCTTGAGCCCCTTGAGAGGAGCCTTCTCATCCGGCACGAATTCTTCAGGCTTGGTCCAGATCACGGCGTTTTCATCCCCCGCTTCGACGATCGCAATGGTGTTGGCGGTGCCGTCGGTGATCGCGGCAAAGGTCAAACCGCCTGGTTTTGGCGTTTCGGCGGTGGGCTTCGTGAACAGTCCTCGTTCGCCACCAATCGCCAGATAAGTGGTGGTTCCCGGCGCAGCCGAACTGCCGGGCGAACGATAGGTGGCCGGCATGCGGGCAATCAGCTTCTTGTTGTGCTCGCTGTCCCAAGGTTCGTCGAGCTTGAACTGATCATAGAGGGGCCGCTGTTCAATGAACGGCAGGATGTGCACCCGCCAGCTGAGGAGCGGCTTCTTTTCCTTGTTCATCGTATATGCAGCAGGAAGATATAAGAACGTGTCATGGTAATTCTGCAGACCGAGCACTTGCTGCTTGAGATTGTTCGCCGACTGCATCCGCCGCGAGGCCGATCTCGCGGCTTGCACCGCGGGGAGCAGCAACGCCACGGCGACCGGCGCTGCCGTGCCGATGTTGACGGTCGGAAAAGTTTGCCGCGATTCGATTTCCAAGCCGTCCTTGGTCCGCCGCGTGATCGACACGCTGGGCCGCAAATGGCGATGGATCGAGCGCGACGATGGCAGCGCGTTGAAATCAAAAAACTGCGGCGCCGGCGGACCTTCGCGAAACGGGCCGTCGAAATCCATATCAGCCATCATTGGCCCAATAATGGTGAGGTAGCTGTATACCGTTTCAAAAACCTTTTGCGTGTCTTGATACGAGAGCGAAACCACTCGACCTTCGCCCTGAAACGCGGGCGCGAATTGCGGGCCGGCGAACAAACCGATTTCGGCCGGCTTGGAGCTGAGTTGTGCTTTAATCGTTTGCGGCGAGAGCGCAACGATCAGCCGCGAACCGCTCAAGCACCAGGCTGGACGAACCGGCATTTGCGGAATCGCCAGCGTGTTGATGGTGTGGCCGTTGAACTGCATGCGCTCCACCTGCGGCGCACCTCTCCCAGGCGGTGCGTCGCTGAACATCCCTTCGATCCGTTTTTGAAAATCGCCAATTTTGGCAACATCGCGAACTTCTACGGTGGCAGTCATGCCCAGCCATCCATCGGCCGGGGCCAGCGACAACGTCCAGGTTTCACCCAGCGAAGCGAGCAGATCTTCCTGCAACCGCATGCCGAACATCTGCCGAAATTCTTTCGACATTTGTTCAAATTCCTCGACGCCGTCGGGCCCGCTCTGCGCGACCAGGTGGCCGACAAAGCTGTACAGCTGCTGAGTGTTCAACGAAAAGGCAGTGGCAAACGTCGCATCCCTGGGCAAAAAATCAACGTGTTCCGGCTTGATCCCTTGCGTATCAACTAGCGCCAGTAAACCAGTCGGATTGCCGTCAATTTTCATCAAGCTGCGGCTGAGCATCCCGTCTTTGTCGAGACCAGTCACCGAGACCAACTCGCCCAGCTGATCGAGGCCCAGCGTTTGCACGAGCTTGGCGCCATCGGGACCCGCCAGCGGCAAGAAGGTCTCCATCAGCTTTTTGGTGTTGATGAACGACATGCTCGCGCGACGCTCCACGGGCAAGCGCGTGCCGATGTCGGTGAGCCAGGCGGGAATTTTCTTCGCGCGGACTCGTTCCATCATTCCTTCGACAGCGCCTTTGCCGAAACCGACGAGCACGTAAGACCCCGCTGCACCGATCGTCACTTCGGCTTCGACGGGACCGCCAGGTTGGGGTGCGAAGCGAGTCAACTTGACCGCGCCCAAAGTGACGGACTGCGGCGGATTGTCGGGCGAGGCCAGGAGTCGAATCAGGCCTTCTGCAAGGTTTCCCGCTTCCGCACCTCCCTCGACGATGAGACCACCTTCGAACGCGAGCCTACCGTTTGCGAGTTCCGCCTTCGTGACATACACGGCCGATGCATTGGTGATCACCGTACGCGTCCAAAGCGGCACGACCTTGGCCAGCACTTCACCTTTGGGATCGCCGCTCTGCCGCGCGAAGTGACTAACGACTTGCCCGATCGTTTTGTCGAGCGACGCGGCAAAGGCTTGCACTTCGGGTTCAGCGAACAATTGCTCGGTTTGATTCGCACTCGTGCTGTCCGGCTTGGCCATGCCAGCCCACGTGGAATAGAGCAAACATTGCTCCGGCGCCACATATTGCATCGCCGGATTCTCGGCTTGCGGCGGCACTCCGAGAGGCAGGCCGAAGCCGCCGAGAAACATCAAGACGATGGTGATTTCCGCTGCCCCGATGCCCATCATGATTTCACCTCAAGCGCTGAGAAGAGAAGAGAAGAGAAGATTGAAGCGAACTTAGCGTAACTAGTTTCCCCACCCATCGCGACTGGGAGTGCAAAACGCCAGCGAAGCCGCCACGGCGAACGATGTCCGCACGCAGCGCACGACTTTTCGGCTTGCAATAACGCCCCTACAATCAGCGATTCCTTGCCACGTTCCTTTTGGAGTGAGACTCGCCGTGAAGATTCTGGTTACGGAACAGCAAATTCAGGAATCGATTAATAAAGTCGCCGAGGAAATTCGTGCGCGGGAATCCGGCAAGCCGCTCACGGTGATCGCGATCATGACGGGCAGCATCGTGTTTCTCGCCGATTTGATGCGGAAGCTGGATCAGCCGATTCGCGTCGGAGTGGTGCAAACGAGCAGTTACAAAGGTGGCACCAAGCGTGGTGCGTTGACGATTAACGCCGACATGATGCTCGACGTCGAAGGACGCGACGTGCTGCTGGTTGACGATATCTTTGACACTGGCCACACGCTGGAAAAAGTCATCGAGATGATTGATGAACTCGGGCCGAAGTCGGTGAAGTCGGCTGTGCTGCTGCTGAAGCGCGGCCGCCAGGAAGTGAAGATGCGGCCAGACTACGTCGGCTTCGAAATTCCCGATGAGTTCGTGGTGGGCTACGGTTTGGATTATCGTGATATGTATCGCAATCTGCCGTATCTGGCTGCGCTCGAAGAGAGCGACCTGGTCGATCACGCGTAGTTCAACTTCTAGTTTGCCGAAGCTGCAGCTTTGGCCACCAATGGTTTTAGCGCCGGATGTCTGGCACGCTCGAAAATCCCGCCGGCCGATGTTACGAGCAACCGCCCGGCGACAGGCCTGCAAATTCGCCGCGTGTTGCCCTTGTCACCCGTCGACTGTGGCCACTAGCCGGCGAAACCGAGCGTGACGTTCTGCAACTGGCTGCGGCGCTGCAACAAGAGGGCGTGCAGCCGACGCTTATCACGCCGCGATGGCAAAAGAACTGGGCCGAACGGACCACACTGCAGGGCATTCCAGCGGTGCGTCTCCCCTGGCCGGCGACTCCGGGTTGGGGCATGCTCCGGTTTCTCTATTCACTCTCGCGTTATTTGCGACAGCATCGGCATGAGTTCGACGGTGTGATTGTGCAAGGCCTGCGGGCCGAAGCGTATGCCACGATTGCCTCACTTGCGAATGGCCCACCGGTAATTTTGCGCGCGAGCGAAGCCGGAGCGTATAGCGATGTTGCCTGGCAACGGACAACGCGTTTCGGCGGGCGAATTGCGGCGAAGTGCCAGACCGCGGCGGCGATCATTGCTGCCTCGCAATTTGTCGCTGATGAACTCCTGGCTGCGAACTATCGGAGCACGCAAATTCGAGTTCTTTCGCCAGCGATCTTGTCCGAATATCAGCCGCGCAACGAGGAAACCCGCGAATCGGCTCGCAAAGCACTCGCGGCAGTGAATCACGATTTGCATGTGGTCGGCGGCGCTCCGGTCGCGCTCTGCATTTCCTCGTTGCAACGCGACCGCGGACTGGAAACAGCCATCCGCGCTTGGATCCCTATCCAACAGCGTTGGCCTCATGCCCGGCTGTGGATCATCGGCGATGGTCCGGAGCGTGAGAATCTCTTTCGACAGATCTGTGATTGGGATCTGCGCTATCGCGTGGTCATTCCCGGCGCATTCGATCATTGGGAAGAACTGCTGCAAGCGACCGATGTACTCATCGCACCAGCGCCGGAGCCAAGCCGAAGCACTGTCGTGCGCGAAGCACTCGCGAGCGGCCTGGCCGTGATTGCCAGCGATCAGGCCGAACATCGTCAGCTGATCACGCCGGAGAGCAACGGCTTGCTCTATTCGCTGGGCGAGCGCAGTTCGCTGACACAGTGTTTCACGCGTCTGATTGAAAATGAGGAACTGCGACAACGCATGGGCGCCGCGGCACGTGATTCGAGTACTGCCTGTCAAGAAACGAGCGAGTCGCTCCAACTGCGAAAGTTGTTCGCAGCCGAGCGACACGTTTCGTGACCACAGGGGTCTCGCTGCTTACCGGCCGACGAAGATGAATCCCTTTCCTGGGACAAAAATGAAGCCGTTGTGGTGATGGTTGTGGTGGTGATGGAAGTGGCCACTGTTGAAGCCGCCGCCAAAGCTGTTGAAGTTGCCACCGGTTTTGAACTTCTTATTGAAGTTGCCGTTGTTAAAGTTGCTGCCGCTGAAATTGCTGCGGCCACCGCTGAACTGACCACCGCCACCAAAGCCGTTGCCGGCGTGTGCGGAAGAAGCGAACAAGCCGCTCAGCGAGAGGGCGGCAACCAAAGCGAAGGCGAAAGTGAATCGGACCATGACGGAGACTCCTAAGGCGGGAAGTGAAGGTGGGAGTTAACCAGCGATATGCTGCGTTAACGAAAAACCTAGAAAGCACAGCTCGTGCCAGAACGAAAAACATTCTGTGCTGACTTGCTTTGGTTGCGTGAACTCCTGCGAAACAGAGCGGTTTTCGAGGAGCTTCTTCAAGAATGGTTAACTGGGAAGTTTAGCCGCGGCCTGTTTCGCGTCATCCAAACGACGACGGCGGCATCTCGTTTCGATAATGAGAATCCCGGGATGAGACCTGTCCCGGTAACTGGAGGAGTCAGCGTCTCAATTCTCCTTCGCCAGCCGTTTCTCCAAGCGAACGCGTATTTTGGAGGGGATCTCCAGGCAGAGATTCTCGAGCAATCGCCGAACTCGCGGCAGCAACTCCGGGTTGAGCACGTTCCGAGTACTTTGATGGTCTGCGATTCTGAGTCCCAGTTCTTGTTGCAATGCATCTTCGGAATCAAGGAGCGCTGCCAACCGTTGCGCTGAGCACTCCGAGAGAACCCCCGAACCTTCGGTTGGACTCAAGCGTTTGCGGAGGGTGAGGTCCAACAAATCGTCCCACGCTTGGGGGAAACCTGTTGCGGACAGGCCATGAGAAATGACGCCACGAGTCTTAGCAGACTTGTGAGTATTCAGCAGTTGCAGCAGGTCTCTGTACGCCGCTGCGGGGTCGATCGCCGCCAGCGCCAACCCAACATGAAGTTCAGCAAGAGTATCCGAGTGATTGCCAAGGAGCACCTCCATCAACTTCGGATAACCGATGGGATGCCGAACACAGCGGAGCAAATAGGCTGCTGGCCAAGTGTCGATGGCCCTCCGTTCAAGCGCGGCGATAACACATTTGGCCGCCTCTTCCTCGGGCGGAAACTGCTTCAGCCGTTCGGTGTCTTCATGCCAATTCGAGTGATTTTGGTTCGAATAATTACGGAGGATTTTCTCCACGAGGAGTTGTTGATCTGGCATCGCAGGTATCGCCTCGAACTTATCTTCTAATCAAACCACTCATCTTGCGGATCAAACTTCGGAAAGACGACGATCAACACCTTCATCTTTCCCAAAGCCCGATGTCGCGTACCGGGGCGAATCATGATGCACGTGCCGGGCTGCACCGGCCTGATTTCGTCGTTCAGTTGCATCCGCGCATCGAGACCGCATTCCAGAAAGTAATACGTTTCCGTCAACGTGCGGTGATAGTGCAGCTTGGCATCGACTGATATTTCCGTGACGTGAATCGTCCCCGGATAGTCCTCAACCTCCGCCAATCCCCGTCGCGCTTGTCCACACGGACACTTTACAGGCGGAATGCTGGCGAAGTCGACGAGTTCGTACGGAGGCTTGGTTGTGGAGTTCATTTTGGGAGTTGACGTCGAAGCCTAAACTTGGGAGTTGACGTCGAAGCCTAAACAACGAGTTCCTCTCTTCGGTACTCTTGGGAGAGGGCTGGGGTGAGAGGCTGAACTGCAACCCAACCAAAACATTTTGAACCATCCACGTCGGCCACGCCACACTAGATATTTCCCCCTTCCCGTGCGACACTGGATGAGTTCGCAATCTCACCTCCCACCTACCCGCCTGTGGTTTGCCATGCTCCGCACCTTTTCCTTGTTCATCGCTTTCGTCTTCGTTGCTCCTGCGTTCGCTGCCGAGCAGTGGAACCAATACCGCGGGCCGAACGCCGACGGCACTTCGTCGGCCACTGGCCTGCCCGTGAAATGGAGTGAAACCGAGAACATCAAATGGAAGACGCCCATCCGCGGCAAGGCCTGGTCGTCGCCGGTGATCTGGAACGATCAAATCTGGCTCACGACCGCGCCGCCGGATGGTAAGGAACTGTTTGCCATTTGCCTTGATCGGGCGACGGGCAAAGTGGTGCACGACATCAAGGTCTTCGATGTGCCGCAGCCACAGTTTTGTCATGAGCGGAATAGCTATGCCTCTTCCACGCCGTTTATTGAAGAGGGCCGCGTGTATGTTCACTTTGGCGTGCATGGGACGGCTTGTCTCGATACGGCCAGCGGCAAAATCTTGTGGAAGCGCGACGATCTCAAATGCAACCATCATCGCGGCGCGGGCTCGTCGCCGATTGTTTGGGAGAACCTGCTAATCTTGATGTTCGATGGCTTTGATGTGCAATACGTCACCGCCCTCGACAAGACCACCGGCGAAACGGTGTGGAAGACCGATCGCAATTTCAACTACGGCACCGACAACGGTGACGTGATGAAAGCCTACGGCACGCCCAGCGTGATCATGGTGAACGGCCAACCGGAATTGGTGACGCCGAGCGCGGGAAGCACTGCTGCGTATGATCCGCGGACCGGCAAAGAGTTGTGGCAAGTGAAAAGCGGCGGCATGAACGCCGCTGGCCGGCCGGTCGTTAATAAGGACACCGCTTTCATCGGCACTGCCGACGGCGGCATTCACCTGTTCGCGGTGAAACTAGGCGGCAAAGGTGATGTCACGGGTACACACGTGCTTTGGAAGTTGGCCAAGGGTTACCCGCGGTATGCCTCGCCGATTCTCGTCGATGGCTTGCTGTACATGGGAAACGAACAAGGCGTGATCACGTGCGTCGATGCCGAGACGGGCGATGTTCATTATCAGAAGCGGCTCGGCGGGCTGTTTATGTCGTCGCCGCTATACGCCGACGGCAAACTTTATTTCTTCGCCGAAGAAGGCGCGTGCCACGTCATCAAGCCGGGCAAGGAGTTTGAATCGCTGGCTGAGAACAAGATCCCCGGCGGCTTCATGGCGAGCCCGGCGATTGCGGGCAAGAACCTAATTCTCCGCACCAAGGACGCGTTGTGGTGCGTGGGGGAGTGAGCTATTAACTGGCTCAGTTAATGGCGCCGATTCCGCCCGTGCGCAATACAGGGTACGTGTTGTGAAACTCCCCGCCAAGATTGCGTATTTCTCGACAGCGGCGCTGATTTGGTCGCCAAATGGGGCGATTAACGCAACAAACACGATGAAAAACAGGCACTCAAAAATGTTGCTTTAGGGCAACGTCGATTGACGTGCCCTTTGCTAGAGCTCAGGTCGGTTTGCTCGTCAAACGAACTAGTTAGACAGCCTTCTTCAGCGCTTCGAGCGCTGCGGCGTAGTTCGGTTCGCTGGTCACTTCGGGCACCACTTCGGCGTATGCGATCTTGCCGTCTTTACCGATCACGAAGACGCTGCGGGCGAGCAGCTTCAATTCTTCGATCAACACGCCATAGGCCTGGCCGAAGTTGCGGTTTTGATAATCGCTGCCGACCTTCAAGTTCTTGATCTCTTCGGCGCCGCAGAAGCGGTTCATGGCGAAGGGGAGGTCGAGGCTGACCGCGACGGCGTTGACGTTGCCGGCCAGCGACGACAGTTCTTCGTTGAACTTCTTCGTTTGGATCTTGCACACGCCGGTGTCGAGCGACGGAATCACGCTGAGGATGGTCGCCTTGCCCTTGAGGTCGGCGAGGGTGATGGTCTTCAGGCCACCTTCGAAAAAGTGGATAGTGAAATCAGGCGCGGCCTGGCCAACCTTGACGGCTTCGCCGGCGAGCGTCATGGGGGTGCCTTTGAACGTAACCGCAGCGGGACGGGACATGGTGTTGGTCCTTCGAAAGGGAGTCGTGGAAAATTTGCTTTGAGCGAATTTCGCATTCTATCGCGAGGCTGACGGCGCGTAGAGGGGCCGACGAGTTGCTAGCGTTCCATCCGATGTCGGCACGTTCATGACAATGCACGGAGGAAACTCAGTTTTGAATTGCATCAAGTCAATCGACTCGTAAGATGAAGGCGTAGAGGGTAGGGGTACTTTCTCTAGTTAGGTCCAAAGCAGCGCGCTATCTCAAGCACTCTGCAATTTTGGAACTCGTTGCGCGGAGCAATCGCCATGGTTGTCGATTTGATGCCGGGTTGGACGTTGGAGATGGATCGCGGGCCCGATTGGCTCTTCATTCGCCCTGTGCCGCCAGCAGGCAAGGAGGGGGTGGAAGTCGAATTCGCCGAAGCGATTTGGGATCGCATGCAGCAGCAGTTCTGCAACCGCGTCGTGCTGGAAATGGAGCAGATCCCGCTTCTTCGCAGCTGGCTCATCGGCCAATTGGTGCTGCTGCACAAGCGAGTCACTGCACACGAGGGCCTCTGTCGCGTGAGTGGCATGTCGGACGGCAATCAAGAAGTGCTGCGGATGGTGCGACTCGATGATCGCTTTCCTCAATACGTCGATCGTGGCGCGGCAGTGATGGGCTATCGGCCTAAGCCGCGGTAACGTGTACTCTCAGAGTCCCGCACGAAGTAGGCAGTGCGCACTGCCACCTCCAGGGAAATGGAATCTCCGCTTCGCTTGGTTGATGCGTGGCACTTGTTGATGACGAAAGTTCAGCCGGAACGGTGCGAATGCAATTCCGGCCCTGCTGGTTAGCACCAGCTCACTTCCAGTTCATTTTCGATCTGCTCGACGCCGTCGAGCCGCTTGATCACTTCCTGGGCCATCTGCTTCTGAAAATAAGAAGCGACGACGCCGTTGAGCCGGACACGCCCATCTTGGGCTTCGAAACGCAGCTTCCTGCCACTCAAATACGGATTGGTTGCGATGGCTGAACCCACGCGTTCGGCCAGAGTAGCATCAAAAAGCGGCATAAACCCACAGCCCTCTCATCACCTGTTGAGCGAAACGAAACTGCCCCGATTTTGCGGTAGGACCGTTATCCCCGGATCAACCACCGCGCGCAGTTAATCTTTCTTTCGGCAAAGTATGCCGGCTGCGTAAGAATTTCCGGCTGCGATTGCGTGAGAAGTTGGTTAGAAAATAAGCTGCGACCGAATATCCGCTGCCATTCATTCACGCTACAAGTTGCCCATGCAAATACGCCTCGACGATTTGACCGATTTGCGCGTTCACGCGCTGCTCCATGAACATCTGCAGAGCATGCACCTCCATTCGCCGCCAGAAAGTGTTCATGCCCTGGACTTGAGCGGTTTGCAAAAACCGGAAATTACCTTCTGGACGGCTTGGGAGGGTGATGAATTACTCGGCTGCGGCGCGCTCAAAGAACTGGATCACCAGCACGGCGAGATCAAATCGATGCGAACTGCAGCAGCACATTTGCGCAAAGGAATTGCGCGCACAATGCTGGCACATATCATCAGCGAAGCTCAACAACGGTCGTATGTGCGGCTCAGTCTAGAAACCGGATCAGGCGAGGCCTTTGCAGCCGCACGAAAATTGTATGCTGCCTTTGGTTTCGAATACTGTGGCCCGTTCGGCGAGTATGTGCTCGATCCGTTCAGCGTTTTCATGGCGAAAGAACTTGCTTAACGCTGGCGGATTTATCAGAGCTGCTTCCATGCTTCCAAGATTGCCACAGCACCGATCGCCGGAGCCTGGCAGGCAAAATCCTGGCAAACAAACAAACGCGGCTGTTGGTCGGAGACTACCGTTTTCCCAGCCAAGATCGGCTGCAGAACGGTCGGCACCGAATCTCCAGGTTGATAAGCAACGAAGACTTGTCGCGGCGTGAAGCTTCGCCGTAATTCGCGCAGCAAGGGCTTCGTATTCGGATTATTTCGCTCGCCGATGAAAACCACTTCAGAAGTTGGCCCCAAAAGCAAATCGAGCGCAACCAGCAACTGCCCTGCTGCCATGGGCGAACGCTGCATTACCTCGACGGCCATTTGCAATGTTTTTTCCGCAGCTTGCATGTACTCTTGCCGACCGGTGAGCTTACCCAGGCGGAGCAGCATAGTCGCAGCCATCGCGTTGCCGCTGGGAACACTGCTGTCGTGCAAGTCGAAATTTCGCACGATTAGTTGCTCGTGATCGTCGGCGGTGAAATAAAACCCTCCTTGCGGATCGGCGAAGTGCTTGAGCAGCATGTCTGCCAGTTCACTGGCCCGCTCCAACCAGACTGCATCGAAACTAGCTTCGTACAAACTAACCCAAGCGTTCGCGAGATAGGCATAATCATCGAGATACGCGGGCAACTTCGCCCGGCCGTGCCGCCAGGTGTGCAGCAGTTTGCCATTGCCGTCGCGCAGTTGCTGATGCACAAAGAGCGATGCCTTTTCCGCCGCTCGCAGATAACGCGGTTGATCAAGCACAACAGCCGCCCGCGCGAACGCATCGATCATCAGCGCATTCCAGCTGACGATGATCTTGTCGTCTTTGCCGGGGCGGATGCGCCGTTCGCGGACGTGCAGCAATTCTTGGCGACAGGCTTCGAGTTCGCGTTCAAGTTCGCTTTGCGAGATGCCAATCTGATTCGCCAACTGCGTCAACGGTCGCGGCAAATTGAGAATGCTGTGGCCATGCTCGAAGTTTCCCTGCGGCGTGACATCATAGACTTTGCAGAACACGCGGCCGCGCTCTTCACCAAGCACGGCGGCAATTTCGGCCGGCGTCCAAACGTAAAATTTCCCTTCTTCCCCTTCGCTGTCGGCGTCTTCGGTGCTGTGAAAGCCGCCCTCCTTGTCAGTCATCCAGCCCAGGATGTAATCGCAAGTCTCGCGGGCAACGCGGGCAAAATTTTCATCCCCCGTCGCTTGATACGTTTCAATCAATACAGTCGTCAGTAGCGCATTGTCGTAAAGCATCTTTTCGAAATGCGGCACGAGCCACCGTTCATCGACGCTGTACCGAGCGAAGCCGCCGGCCAGATGATCGTAAATTCCGCCGCGGGCCATGTGTTCGAGCGTGTGCGTCACTGTGTGCAAGAGTTGTGGATCTCGGTTGTGACTCCAGACCCGCAGCAACACCTGAAGATCGATCGCATGCGGAAACTTCGGCGCGCGGCCGAAGCCGCCGTACTGCGAATCAAAAGCTTGCTGCAATTGCGTAGCCGCGTGCTCGAGAAGATCGAACTCGAGTGGATCTTCCGAGGTTGCCCGCTGCCCGACCTTCTGCAGATGCTGCGTCATCTCGGCCGCTTGCTGCACGGCGAGATCGCGGCGGTTCTGCCAGGCATCGGCGACGGCTCGCACCACATCCAGAAAACCCGGCATCCCCATTCGCGCTGTCGGCGGCCAATAAGTGCCGCCGAAAAACGGCCTGAGTTCCGGAGTGAGAAAGACCGACATCGGCCAGCCGCCACGGCCCGTCATCAGTTGCACCGCGTTCATGTAAATCTGATCGAGATCAGGCCGTTCTTCGCGGTCGACCTTGATACAGACGAACAACCGATTCAGTTCTGCAGCGATTTGATCGTTTTCAAAACTCTCGTGCTCCATCACGTGGCACCAGTGACAAGCCGAATAGCCAATCGACAAAAAAATCGGCTTGTCCTCGGCCTTCGCCCGTGCGAGTGCCTCAGCACCCCAAGGATACCAATCCACGGGGTTGTTTTGGTGCTGGAGTAAATACGGACTGGATTCGGCAGCGAGTCGGTTGGCCATTGAATTCTCAATTTGTAATTTGCAGTTGCGGCCAAGTGCGAAGTACGATTTCGGCGCATTCAATTGCGAATCGCCGATTTCCAATCACCAACTATTTCAGCGCCGCCAACCCTGCCGTTGCGACTTGAGCATCTTCCGTCGACTTCACTCCCGACACGCCGATCGCACCAATCAGTTTGCCGTCGACAATGATCGGCAGGCCACCTTCAATCGGAGTGGCTCCGGGCAACTTCAGTACCTTCAAATTCTCGGCGCCCATGGCGATCGTTTCTTCGAAAGCTTTGGTCGGTCGGCGGAATAGCGCGGAGGTCTTGGCCTTCTCGATGGCGACTTCGACGCTGCCGTACTGTGTGTTGTCGAGTCGGTGGAACAGCACCAAGTGGCCGGCGCCATCGACCACGGCGATGGCAACGGGCCAGCCTCGCTTCTCGGCTTCGGCTGCTGCCGCTTCGACGAGCTCTTGAGCTTGCTTCAGGGAAATCGGTGCGCCATACGGTGGCGGCGCAGGAGCAGCGGGCGGCGGTGGAGTCGGCAAGCCACTAGCAGGCTGCGTGGTCGCAGCAGCTTGACCAAAGGCGGCAGGAGCGAGTGCAGCGCACAACACAGCGGCTAAACAACAACGAACAGTCAAACTCATGGCAGTAGTTTCCGGAAGAGACTTGGAATGGTGGGCAGACAACGCCCGCGAATATAACGCGCCGCGGCGCGAGCATCGGCGAGCAAGAATCTAGCGAACTCGATTTGCCATCCCCTAAACTACCTGCATTGCTGATGAAAAGCCGAATCCGCTTCCTGTCGTGATTTACGGAGTGCTGATCATCCTGGCACTTGCTGCCGACATCGTCACTCTTGGGAGTCAAGCCGGCTGGTGGTCGTTCGATTTCTAGTGACACCGAACGCTTGATGATTAGCGGCAGATTGCACTTGAGCAAAATCGCGAATTGTAGGAAGTATGCTGCTATGCAGACTTCACGAAATTCCGCGCCGGGCATAGAGATCAGCATCTTGCTGACGCTGCTCATTGCAGCCTATGTGGGAAGCTATGTTGTGCTGGTGAATCCCGACCCCGATGTCGTGTTCGGTTCGCGCGGCACTGTGTTGGTCCTGAAGAGTCCCGACTACTTGTTGGGTGGCAACATCGCGGCGTGCGTCTTTTGGCCGATCGAACAACTCGATCGCAGGTTGCGGCCCGATACCTGGTGGCTGTGCTGACCCGGCGGGAACTACTTCTTTCGTGATACACGTCTGCCCAGCGCTGCAGCGACTGCTTGAAACTCTTTCCGCAACTTGTCGTATTCGTTGATGCTCTTCGGGCCCGGCGCCTTCACGTATTTCATCACGATGTCTTCGGCCGCGATGAATTCTTCGGCGACATCGGCCACTTCGGCGGCGATGTCGATGGGAATACTCGTCACGCCATTGGCATCGCCGTGCAGCAGATCGCCCTGATTCACCATCAGGCCGCCAACACGCACCGGCAGTCCAAGGTGCAACATATGGCAATAGCCATGCGAGCAAATCGTCGAACCCGTGAAGACGGAGTACTTGAGCGCGCGAACTTGTTCCAGATCACGACCTGCACCGTTGGTGATCAGGCCAGCAGAACCGAATGCTTGATACGTGCTGCACATTACCTCGCCAAAGACGGCCGCGGCCGGTGGATCGTCGAGATCTTGAAACACGACCATCGCTGGACCTGGCAGTTTTTCGAACTGCTCTAGTTGCTTCTGAATGCTGCCGTAGGCATCGCCACCTTTGGGCGGTGCATCACTGCGAAACGAAGCCGTGCAGGCATAGCCGATGACGGGCGGAAACTCCGGGAAGTTGCACTTCACCCGCGCGTCCATATATCCGCGGTTGCGCGGAACGACATCGAACAACTCGATGACGTTGCAGATGGTGGGAGTGTCGAATTTCGTTAGCTTTTTCAGAATATCGGGAGACAACATAGTTTTGAGTTCTGTGTTTTGAGTTTTGAGACAGAAAGGATTGCCTTTCACCCGCAATCCGAATTCCGAATTCCGCAATCCGCACTTGCCCTATTCCGGATACAACTGCGTCGACAAATACCGTTCGCCCAAGTCAGGCAACACGACAACAATCAACTTGCCGGTATTTTCTGGTCGCTTGGCAACCTGAATCGCCGCCCAGGCCGCGGCGCCGCAACTGATGCCGCAGAAGATCCCTTCTTGCGTCGACATCTTGCGGGCGGTTTCGGCGGCGTCTTCGTCTTTAACCTGCAGCACTTCGTCGATGATGTTCACGTTCAGCACGCCGGGGATGAAACCGGCGCCGATCCCTTGGATCGTGTGCCGGCCGGGTTGCAGCGGTTTGCCCTCGCGCTGTTGCGTGATGACGGGGCTATTCGCCGGTTCGACGGCAATCGCTTTGAAATCGGGCTTGCGTGACTTGAGCACTTCCGACACACCCGTGATCGTTCCACCTGTGCCCACACCGGAGACGAGCATGTCGACCTTCCCTTCGGTATCGCGCCAGATTTCTTCGGCGGTCGTTTTGCGATGCACCTCCGGATTGGCCGGATTATTGAATTGCTGCGGCACAAAGTATTTGTCCGGTTCGTTCTTCGCAATCTCTTCGGCACGGCGAACAGCGCCGGGCATCCCTTCGGCGGCCGGCGTGAGAATGATTTCGGCGCCGAGTGCCTTCAGCAGCCGACGGCGTTCGACGGTCATGCTTTCCGGCATGGTCACTGCCAGCTTGTAGCCACGGGCGGCGCAGACGTAAGCCAGGCCGATGCCCGTGTTGCCGCTCGTTGGTTCAATAATGACCGTGTTCGGCTTGATCTTGCCAGCCCTTTCCGCCGCGTCGATCATCGCCCGCGCGATGCGGTCCTTTACGCTCCACAGCGGGTTCATGTTTTCAATCTTGCCGACGACCGTTGCCACGCAGCCCGCCGTCACACGCCGCAGTTGCACGAGCGGCGTATTACCGATGCACTGCGTGATGTCGGTTTTGATGCCGGCGGGAAGAGAAGTCATGATCGCCTCCGTGAATTTTTTGAGGTTGATATCGGAAGTTTGATGTTCGCGAAGTATAGCAAAACAAGCGCACGCAGGGGCCACCACACGCATGCTGGGTGAAGTTCCAGTGGTGAAGTAAACTAACCGATTACCTTGATCACCTTCAGCCGCTGTTTACTTCCGTGCCACAACCGCTCGTCCTCATTCTCGCCGTCGGACTTACCAAGAAACTGCTGCCGCTCGCGCAGCGGTTGAGCGCGTTGGCCAATGACGGCTGGACCCGCGAGATGCGAGAGATTGTTCCTGCGGTCACTTGTTCGGCGCAAGCTACGATTCTGACCGGGCAACAACCGGAAAAGCACGGCGTCGTCGGCAACGGTTGGCTCTATCGCGACACCCGCGAAGTCCGCTTTTGGCAGCAGTCGAACAGCCTCATTCAAGCGGAGCCCTTCTACCAAACGGCACGCAAGGCCGTTGAAGCACAAGGCAAGAAATTCAAAGCGGCGAAATTGTTCTGGCAGTTCAACCAAGGCTCCGATTGCGAAATCAGCGTCACGCCGAAACCATATTACGGTGCCGATGGGAGCAAAGCGTTTGGTATTTCGGGTACACCAGATGGCTTGTCCGATCGCTTGGAAAAGAAGCTCGGCGCATTTCCGTTTCCTGCGTTTTGGGGACCGATGGCAGGTTTGCCGAGTAGCGCGTGGATCGCCCGGTCCGCTGCGGAAGTGCTGAGCAGCGAACGACCCGATTTGTCGCTCGTTTACTTGCCCCATCTCGATTACGATCCGCAGCGGTTTGGTCCCAGCGGTTCCGATATGCCTCGCTTGGTACGTGAATTGGACGATGCCTGTGAACCGCTCCTCGACGCCGCGACAAAGATCGGCGCTCGTGTGTGGATCGTCAGCGAATATGGCCTGGTCGATGTGCAGCGCCCCGTGTTGCTCAATCGGGTGCTGCGTGAAAAAGGCTTTCTCCGTGTGCGGCCTGGGCCTTTCGGCGACATTCTCGATACGTTTGGCAGCCGCGCGTTCGCGGTGGTCGATCATCAGGTTGCGCACATTTACATCAAAAACGCGAACGATCTAGGTCCGGTTCGCGAACTGGTCGCAGCGCATTCGGGTGTCGGCAAGGTTTATGCTGGCGAAGAACGAATCGAAATCGGTCTCAATCATTCGCGGGCCGGCGAACTGGTCGCGCTGGCTAGTCCAGATGCCTGGTTTGCCTATCCATTTTGGCTCGAAGACCGCTGCGAACCCGATTACGCTCGCACCATTGATATCCATCGCAAGCCCGGCTACGACCCATGCGAAATGTTGTTCGACCCCAAACTCCTCTGGCCCAAGGGTCGCGCAACTTGGCGATTATTGCAAAAGAAACTGGGCTTTCGGTCGCTGTTTGACATCGTACCGGTCGATCCGACGCTGATTCGTGGCAGCCATGGATTGCCCACCAGCAATGACCGGCCGATCTTGATTGGCGACGGGCCGTCGCCGCCGGCAGATCTGGCATTAACCGATGTGAGAAACCTGGTGCTGGCAGCACTCGGCGTGAGCTAAAACCTTTCCCCTGGCATTTTCCTGGTGCTTCAGGTGATAATGTCCATGGTAGCTTGAGGTGCAAATCTATCGGCCCGCCGAGCCGGTGCTTCGCAAGCCTAGAAATCAGCAAGGCGCCAGACCATGCCTGTCTTCGATCGTCGTCAGTTTCTTGCTGCCGCCAGCTCGGCAACCCTGCCACTCTTTGCGCAGCAAGGCTTGATTGCTCAGGAGCCAGTGGTAGAGCGAACCAGCGAAGCGCTCACTCCCGAAACGCAGCGGGCTGTCGATCGCGGTTTAACCTGGCTGGGAAAACGTCAAGTTAGCTCCGGCAACAGTCGCGGTGCATTTGGCACCAGCGGCTATCCCGGTGGTGTCGCTGTTTGCAGCCTTGGTGGCTTGGCAATGATGTGCAGTGGCAGTGCACCGGGCCAAGGTCCCTTCGGCAAGAACATTGATCGCTGCGCGGAGTTTCTCTGCACGTGCGTCGGCGACACGGGCTACATCTCGCAGCCCAACTTTGGCCAGGACAATATGTATGGCCACGGCTTCGGCACGCTGTTCCTTTCAGAATACTACGGCATGAGCGATCGGTCGGACCTCGATGCGACGGTCGGCCTGAAGCTCCGCAAGGCAGTAAAGCTGACCTGCGATTGCCAAAATGATGCCGGCGGGTGGCGGTATTCACCGATGAAGAGCGACGCCGATCTGTCGATCACCATTTGCAATATCATGGGTCTGCGGGCAGCCCGCGACGCAGGCATTCATGTGCCCGATCCGGTTCGCAACAAGTGCATCGAATACGTGAAGAAAAGCCAGAACAGCGACGGCGGCTTTCGGTATCAAATCAGTCACGGCGGCGGCAGCACGTTTCCGCTAACCGCGGCGGGCATTTGCTCGCTCTACAGCGCGGGCATTTACGATGGCGAGCAAATCGAAAAAGGCCTTGCCTATCTGATGCGTTATATGCCCGGCAGCGGATCGAGCAACACCGGCTACTTCTTCTACGGCCATTATTACGCCGTACAAGCGATGTGGCACGCTGGCGGCAGTCACTGGGCCAAGTGGTATCCGGCGATTCGCGAAACCTTGCTGAAAAAGCAGAACGGCGACGGTAGTTGGCCGGACAGCGAAGTCTGCCCCGAGTTTGGCACTGCGATGGCGTGCATAATTCTGCAGATGCCGAATAACTTCTTGCCAATCTTCACTCCGTAACACTTTGGGGATCTTTTACTCGCAGGCGAACGGGAATTTCTCGTCGAGCTTTGCGTTGGAGAGTTCCAACAGGAACGTGCCGAGCCGTTCTTCTAACAGACGCATCATTTGTTGTGCCTTGTCAGCCGTTGCTGCGTGAGGATAGCCGCTGCCGGTGTTGCTGGTGAGAAGATGCCAAGGGCGGGTGATGCTGACCCAGCCGCGATTGAGGGCTTCGAAGCGGGACTTCTGCACGCGACCATCGTCGCCAGCCAGTTTGCCATCAGGCGTGCGGGCAACGAGGTGGGGAAAGTAAGCCAGGCCGAACGACGTTTCCATTTCACCCGCGTGATCTTCGGGGTGCTCGAAAATCTTTTTGTACTCTTCGCCTAACGCGTTGTACCAGTTGCAGAGAAAGATATGGCCGTCGATCTTGTCGGCCAGTTCACGCAGCAGCGGTTTCATTTCATTGCCGCCGTGGCTGTTGAGGAGCACAATCTTCTTCACGCCGCTGTTAATGCATGAATGAACCACATCGGTGACGAAGCGGAACAGCGTCGAAGGATCAACGTTGATCGCCAGCGGCAGCTTGTGCATGTTCGTCTCCGTACCGTATGGAATAGTCGGCAGCAGCACGACCTTGGCGCCTTTGGCATACGCGGCGGCACAGATGTGTTCGCCGACGATCGTCCCTTCATACAGATCGGTGCCATACGGCAAATGCAAGTTGTGCGGCTCCGTGGCGCCGAGAGGCAGCACGGCCACCTCGTACGGATTGGCTTTGGTGTAGGCGTAGTTGGTTTCGGCGAGGATGTAATGTCGCATGTTGAGCGAAAGACGACTTTATTGCTGGATGGTTGTTTTTGGCAGCAGCGATTTTAGCCGTTGTACACCCGCGGGTGTCACCTGGCTGCCAGTGAGATGCAGGGTCTTCAGCTTGCGAAGTCTGCCGAGCGCGGGGAACGCTTCGTCGGTGATGGAAGTGTTGGAGAGATCGAGTTCCTCGAGATTGGCGAATTGTGAAATCGATTGAATCGATTCGTTTGTAATTTTCGTGCCGTCGAGAAAGAGTTGCTCAAGCTGTTTGCAGTTTTTGAAGTTGGCTAGATCGACGTCCATGACCGGCAAGCCAGTGAGATCGAGCCAACGAAGTTCCGTGCAAACTGCGAGTGCGGCGAGACCTTTCTCAGTGACTTGTGTGCGGCCCAGTGAAAGATTTCGCGACTTTGCCAGGCCCGGCGTATTTAGCAAATCGTCATCGGTGACTTGTAACGACTTGAGATAACTCGCATCGAGTTCTTCAAGACTTGAGCCGCTGAGTTGAGCCAGTGAAGTAACTTGATCGTTCTGCCGGTAGATTTCCCGCAGCAGCGCGGTTCCTGCCTGACGATACGCAGGAATGGCGCTATCGAACAGAAAATGAGCCTCAGCGGCGGACTGCGAATAGAGTTTGCGAATGTCCGGGCTGCTCTGGAGTTGTTCACGGCCTAGCGCGACGAGTTGTTGAAGCGGCAGACCTTTGTCGCCATTCAGGGCGCGATAGCGAGGAATTTGCAAGCGATCGGCATGCCAACCGCCGACCGTCCAATGGCTGCCATGACTCTGCAGCGACTCGATATACATCGCCGCACCTTCGACTAGCCAAAAGTTCTGCTTCGAGCCAACGCCCTGCGGCGCGCCGCGCCATTGTTGAAAGAGTTGATGGGCCGCTTCGTGATACCAGGTGGGATGAATGGTTTCGTCGCCGAAGAAGAGAACGGTGGTCTGTTGTTCGTCGGCGTAGAGCCCTTGCGTGAGTTCGATTTGCGGATGAGTTGGGAGCAGGAACTTGACATACTCATCGCGGGTCTTGAATTGATACACGTTCAGCTGAATCGCCGGTTCCGGCAAAGGAACACCATGTTCGATGGCAGCTTGCAAACCGGCGGATGTCGACCAGAAATCGAAGAAGGTTTGCTTCCAGAGAAGATGCAGCTCTTCGAGCTTTTTGGCGAGGTCGATGCCAGCGGCGGCGGAATGGTTCGAGGCAATACGCCAATGCTTGGATTCGATTCGCCAATACTTGCCTTGCTGCCAACCTGTTTTCGGATGCGGCGTTTTGCCGACGGTGGCGACTGGCGAAGGCGCGTATGGCTCCCAACTGGTCCCGTTCCTACTCCGAACATATCCTAGCGCTCTGCGAGCAAGAGCGTGATCGGGATTGTCTCTTAAGACTTCGTGCAACAAGCGATAGCTGCAAGCTGCGTCACTTGCGAGGCAATCACGGGCAACTTGCAACAAGCTTTCTGCATTAGCAGTGCGTAACTCCTGAAATTTGGAGTACCACTTTTGCACCAACTCCTGTGTATTCGTAGCGGGCTTGAGTTGATCCTGTGTGGCAGGAATGAAAAGTCGCCGCTGGCGACTGCTGCGTGGCACTTGCCACTGGCGAGTGATCTTGGCTTGCTCTGGCAACTGCAGCGAATCGCACTTTTCGGCAAGAATTGCTAGTTCACGTGCAAAATGACGATCGAGCGAATCAAGAGCCTCGGTGGGTCCCGCAGCGCGTAAGAACCCACAGTTCCCAATGATGAGGAGGGCAGCGACAAGATATTGGAGTAGTTTCACGACAAATCACATCCTGCTGCGGCACCTGGTGGTAAAGCTAGTTTACCATGCCAGGCGATTCACTCGGCAAGACTTCCCAGCGTCGGTTTTTCTGCTGCCTGGTACGCGGCAAACGTCATCGACACCGAAATGCTGTGATCGCCGGCGTTGAAGTTGATTTGAGACTGCTCCGCCAAGGCAGTGTCGCAATAAGTGGGAAGTCGGAACAAGCTGCCGAACGGCGGGATGGAACCGGGCGCAAGTCCGGTTAACTCCAACACTTCTTCTTTGGTGGCGAAACGAAGTGATTTGCCGGAAAGCTCCTTTTTCGCTGCTTTGCTCGCTAGTTTACGATCTGCGGGGAGCACGATCAGGACAAACCGCTCGTCGATTTTGCAGACGAGCGCCTTCGCGCCGCTAGCGAGCGGCACGCCTCGGATGGCGGCGGCTGCCTCGCTGGTAAAAACGGGGGCATGACGCAGCACTGCGTACTCGATCGCCAAGCCGTCGAGCAGCCCGCAGACGCGAGAAAAAACAGAATCCGCCATCGCGCACTGCCTTTCCGGGTGGTGGGTGAAGTGTCGATAAGGCCGAGATAAGCAGCGCAAGGCTATTTGGTGAAATAACTTACGATGCTGCACAAATTATGGCAATCTCCAGCCATTCCCACGATTAGACCTTGCATTGAAACTCAAAATACTTACGCTAGACATTTACTTTAGCGGGAATGCGCAGGTTTGCGGCGATTAAATTCCCACTAAGGCGACCAACCTCTCCACTGGCGGCCCGCATTTTCGCATTCGCGGACTCTCAGGCGTAGGCACGTTTGTACCAGCGACGTCGTTTCCCTTTACGATTGTGCCAACTCACTTGAACTGCAACCAGCCGGAATGAGTGAAATCCTATTCCAATATCAGAAAGTCGCCCCGACGACCTGGGCTTACCTGTCGTCGCTGTTGATCATTGGTTTGTACTTCAAGTTCAACCGCTTTTGGAGCGTGCGGAACTTGGACCTGTGTTTGGTCGTCTTGTTGGCTCCGGGATTGCTGTTTGTTTATTACGGTGAACAGCTTTCGCGGCGACCAGCAACTGTCAATGCAGGAGAAGCATTAGCCGAAGCCCCTGCCAACACAATCGCGCCGGATGCCACGAAAGATAGCTCCGAAACCGATGGAAATGCCGCGGTGAGCCCGACACCACCGAGTTCTGAGGTGGCTGCCCTTGATTCGTTGCCAGCGAGTTCCGCGGCTATTGAAGATCCGAAAGCAGCGCTTGCTCCTGTCAATACGAACCTGCAACCACCGCGGCAGGATCTACTCGATAACATGCCGAAGTTGTCGCCCGAAAAAGCGCGCAGCGTGATGAATTTTGGCTATGTCTGGTTGCTGAGCGTGGCGCTGCTTTTGCTGATTCGGTTGCTCTGCGATCCCACGATGGTACGTCGTCCGTTGCTTGAACCCAACCTTTCCAACGGTGGCTTGCTCTTCATCGGCTGTGCATTGCTTTTCTTTTTGATGGCGAATGTACTGGCCTCCGAAGTCAGCAGCGATGACTTAAGTGGCCCACAAGGGGCCGCGGCAATTCGGCAAATGCGGGATGACGGCACGACAAAGTACACGTATCTGGGGCCCGGTTACTACTTTCTGCATCTTTTGCCGTCGATTCCCACGCTCCCCTTCGGCGGCATCGCTCAGAATGATCCGCGCCTCGCTTACGCTCCTGCTGCCAAAACGATGGCAATAATCTCTCATTTCGCAGTGGTAATCGCGCTGGTCGTGGTGGGGCTCTGGCATTTTGACAACATCAAGCTCGGCATCGGCGCCGCGGTGATGTATTTGATGCTTCCCTACACGGCGCAGATGACCGGTCACGTCGATCACGTCTTGCCAAGCGCTCTCATGATGTGGGCGATCGTCTTTTACAGGCGACCGGCAATCGCGGGAATTTTTGTGGGGCTCAGCGTCGGTGTCGTGTATTACCCGATTTTTCTGCTGCCGCTCTGGATCAGTTTTTATTGGCAACGTGGTGTGTTTCGGTTCCTCGCTGGACTGATAGGTGCGGTTGCTGTTACCGCAATTTCACTGGCATTTGTGTCGGAAGACATGGCGTCGTTCTGGTCGAAGATTCGCCAGATGTTTGGTCTCTTCATGCCCAACATGGATGCCGATCAATTACGCGGCATTTGGAGCCGATCGTTCGGTTGGGATCCTATCTGGCGGCTGCCTTGCATCGCTCTGTCGATCTGCTTGAGCGCGCTGTTCGCGCTTTGGCCAGCGCAGAAGAATCTAGGGACGCTGCTGAGTTGTTCGGCCGCGATGATGCTCGCGGTGCAGTTCTGGCACGGCTACGGCGGCGGCACTTACATTGCCTGGTTCATGCCGCTCATGCTGCTCACCGTCTTCCGCCCCAACTTGGAGGATCGCATCGCTTTGACGGTGCTGGGCGAAGGTTGGCTTTCGAAACGTCGTGCGCGGCCAGCGCCGCTTGGCCGCGCTGCCTGATTTTTAATTTTGCGGCAACGATCCTCAAGCGGCACGCCGCAAACCGCCGACAGCCCGATAGAGGACGTTCTCTACACACGCAATAGCACCAGCTAGTTCGCGGATTGCGTCCTTGCACGAAAGCACTGCTAGCAAGGAAGCGAGGCAGCCGCATGCGCCGTTTACATATTCCCGTTGCCCTCTGCGCACTCGGTGCGCTCCTAGGTTGCAACTCGGAAGAGTCGGACTCGCGCTCGCAAGCGCATCACACCGCCGCAGCTTCGTTTACTGGCGGACAGCATACCGAACGGGCGCCTGCTCAGTTAGCGCCCAATCATCTGACTCAGCGACCATCTTCACAGCCGCTGATTAGCCCAGCCCAGACAGACAATTTGCCACTTTGGCCACCGGCGAATAATCCACCGATGCCGGCTGCCACGCCGTCGCTGCCCCAGGCCAGTCCGGGCGAAGTTCCGCCGCTATTTTCAACAAGTCGGCCTCCCGTTCCGGCTGATCAACCATCGGCTAGTGATCCTCTGCAGCCGCAATTCGTGCCTGCGTTACCAACGGTTGATCCACCGACTGCTAAAGCGTTGCCAGACGACGCAAATCCACTACGCAGCTCTTACGCCATTGCGACATTGCCGGCTGTGCCGCAGATTGCAGCGCCCATTCCCCCAACTAACCCCGCGGGTGGCGTTAATCCGTTGCGGATGAATGCTGCAGAGGGAACGTCTGCGATACCAATTCACCCTGCTCCGCTTCCTGCATTGCCCGATAATCTGTTGCCCCATGCTCCGGCAGAGCAATCCGTTGCAACCGTACCTCCTGCGTCACAAGCTCCGAGCACGACGAGTGAAGAAGTTCCAGCCAGTGAACCGCCAACGCAGCTCGCCGAGTTGCCCAAGCCGTTTCCCAGAATCACGGTCAATGCGCCGCCTTCACGCTTGCCGCGCGTGCCGATCAACCCGCAAGCTCATGCTGAGTGGAGTGCAAAACAAAAGCTCGAAGCAGCATCATTAAACCCAAGCGGCGGTAGCGCCCAATCGTCCGACTACGATCCCGCTGCGTACGAACCGCCGCCCCAACCGCGCATGATGACGATGGGGGCAAAGCAAGATCCTCCTGTCGCGGCGCCTGCTACACCGCTTGAAGCAGAAGTGGCTCCGCCATTTCCGCCGAGTTTACCAGCCGCTGATGTGCCAACTTTTTCACCGCCGTCATTTGCTCCGGCTGTGCCTGAGGCTGCCCCCGCTAATGCGCCTGCCGAGGAGTCGCTACCGATCATCCCTGTTCCTGAAGTCCCCTCTGCCAACTCCGAAGCGCCTCCCGCAGCGAGTGAGCTGCCAAACTTTACAGCGCCCTCGATTGATCCATCCGAGACTGAGGCGTCAGCTTCTGCTGAACCGCCGGCCGAACCGGCCGCCGCACAGCCGTTGGCAGCTGCAAACGCAACCCCTCCGGCCACAACGACAGCACTCGTGCCCCCGGCAAGCGCAAACGATCCATTTGACGTGGTCCGCGTTTTTTACGGCACCGATCGTCTGCCCGAATTGGTAAATCGCGATACGCTGGTCATGCGAATCATTCGCTTCACTCCGGCTGCAGTGTTGATCGGTTTGGCGGTGATTGGAGTAGGAGTTGTGCTTGTCTCGCGCAAACCGACTTGGATTATCGGCACCACCGCGCTGATCATCTTCAGCACCTTAGCCGTCTGGCATGGCATTTCGGAAACGATTGAAATTGCCAATCTCGCGGCACAGGAAGAGCCTCGCTATTCAGCCGAGAAAAGTGATCGTGGCCGCATCGACCGCGGCATCTGTGAAGTATCGATTCCCAAGACGCATGATCCGGGCGAGCTCGAAGGCCCGTCGATCACGCGGCTCGAGTTTGAATTCAATCCTCGCGATCACATCACACTGCGCAAAACGGTGCGATTGCAAACCGATGCGTTTTACGAAAAACTTCGCGAGCAAGTCGCCAGTTCGCCTGACCGCGAATTGCTGGTGTTCGTCCACGGATTTAATGTTTCGTTCGAAGATGCTGCGCGACGCACGGCGCAGATGGCGCATGATTTGAAGCTGCAGGGTGCGCCCGTCTTCTTCAGTTGGCCTGCCGACAAATACTTCTTGCTCACGTACGGCAAAGATGAAACGAGCGTGAGCTGGTCGGCCCCGCACCTCAAAGAGTTCTTACTCGACCTGGTGCATAACACCGACGCGCGGGCAATTAATCTCGTTGGCCACAGCATGGGTAACCGAGCGTTGACAACCGCTCTCCGCGAGATTGACTTGCAGCTACGCAACGAGGCCCGGTTGTTTAATCAAGTCGTGCTAGCCGCGCCGGACATCGACGCCGATGACTTTCGCGACAACATCGCACCAGCTATCCAACGCACTGCGAAGCAAGTGACGCTCTATGCCTCTTCGAACGACGTTGCGCTGAGTGCATCGCGTTTGCTCCATCGCAATGCGCGCGCGGGCGATACCAGCCGCGGGCTGGTGTTAGTGCCTGGCATGGTGACGATCGATGTTTCGAACATCAACGGCGGCCCGTGGGGTCACTCCTACTATGGCGCCAGTGATCCTGTGCTGCGCGACTTGCACTTGCTCCTCACTTCACTGCCGCCCGAACGTCGCACCTGGCTGAACTTGAAAGAGTTTGAAGGGCAACCTTATTGGGCCTTTAAACCGCTGGGCGCCTCGGCGAGTGCTCCTGCCATGATCACGCCGCGATAACTAATAGGCCGCTTCCAAGATTCCCAGCAAATCTGCTTCACTCGCCACGCGTGGGTTCACATCGCGCAGGCGTTTGATCGCGAACGCTTTGGCTGCGAAAGCCGGCAGTTGATCACGCGTGCCGCCGAGATCGCGAATGCGTTCGGGAATGCCAATCTTCTTCCGCAATCGCTCGACGGCGACAATGGATCGCTCAGCTGCTTCTTGTTCGTTGCAGCCACGGGTGTCTTCGCCCAACAGATGCGCGATCTTCGCAAACGCCGCGGTTCTGGCGGACAAATTGAATCGCATGACGTACGGCAGGAGCAAACCATTTCCAGCGCCATGCGAGCAATGCAGCACAGCGCCAATTGGATATTCGAGTGCGTGAACGAGTGCGACGGCACAATTCGAGAATGCCAAACCGGCGAGCGTTGATGCCAGCGACATTCCTTCGCGCGCCACCTTGTTGCTGCCATCGGCTACTGCAGCGGGCAGGTGTTTGCCAACCAGTTCGATCGCTTTTTCAGCAAGTGAATCTCCCAGCGGATGCGCCCCGCTGTAAGCCACGTCTTCTTCAGCTGGAATTGGCAACTGCGAAAAGTCGATCGCGGTCAGGGCCTCGATCGCATGCGTCAAAGCATCGATCCCACTATCCGCGGTGACTTTAGGAGGGCAGGTATAGGTCAATTCAGGATCAACCAGCGCGAGCGCCGGCCGTAAGTGGTTGCTGAGTGTACTGACCTTGATGTGATTTTGCGTGTCGGTAAGGACCGCCGCGTGCGACACTTCGCTCCCCGTTCCCGCAGTGGTGGGAATACCAATGATCGGCATGACGGGGCCGGGCACGTTGTTGAAGCTGAAGAATTGCGATGGGTCGTACTGCGCTGGTTGGCCGTGCTTCACTAGAACTGCTGCGACCTTCGCCAAATCGATGTTGCTGCCGCCTCCGAGGCCGATGATGACTTGTGGGTGAAATACCGCAGCGTGCTCTGCGGCCCGAATGGCCAGCGCGATGCTGGGCTCCGGTTCTCCTTCAGCGAAAATACTGGCCGCAATTTTAGCGTTGTGCAACGATTCTTCGGCTCGGGCAACGATGCCGGCCTTGACCAGGTTTTTATCGGCAATGACCAAAGCGCGATGCCAACCGCGTTCGACGCACCGCCGGCCGAGTTGCTGCACCGCGCCATTACCAAAAATGAGTTGCCCCGCGGAATGGAAGGTCCAAGTGTTTCGCATGTCTGTGGCAGGTTTCTACGCTGCCCCTCCTTTCGAATCGGCGGTTTCAATCTGAAGTTTCAGATCAGCTGGATTGTACCGGGAATAAATTCGCTGTGGCTGGCGGAATCTATCGAGCAGCCTTTTCCATTTTAGTTCGAGCGCGGGAGTCAACGAATGTCGCACAAGCCACGTCGCCAACTAGGCAAGATTGCAATCGATATGACGCCAATGATCGATATCGTGTTTCAACTCCTCACGTTCTTCAGCATGACGTTAAAAATCGCGACAGCCGAAGGAGACTTCAACATCTGCATGCCTGCGGTTGGGCGAGAAGGTACGCTCAGCGACAATCTGCCGCCGATTCATCTGCACCTGAAAGCTGATGAAGCGGGGCAATGTACGCGCGTTATGCTCAACGACGCAGAGTTCACGGGCGACGATCGCTGGGATCGCGTGCATCGTCACCTGGCCCGTATCGTAGGAGAAGGCAATTTAGCGCAACAGGCGGAAGTCGAATTGCATTGTGATCCGCAATTGCATTATGAACACGCCATCGCAGCGATCACTGCCGTCTCAGGACACGTGAATCCGAATGACGGCGAGATCGTCAAGCTTATCGAAAAGATCAAATTCTCTCCGCAGCGATAAATGTTATTCGGCTAGTTGACATCTAACCGTTTGTCGGCAACTTTCCAGTTGCCATCCGAGCGGCGGAGTTGGAATGTCATTTTCGCCGGCGCGTTAAACACGGTGGAAGTGCCGTACACGATCACGACCGCGTTATCGCCGCGTGTGTATCCCTTGAATTTGTCGATTTTCTCAAACGCTCCCTGCTGCCAGCCCTTCCACAGATCGGCATCGACTTCATAGGTGAACGGATTTGTTATCGTCGCGTTCAATGAAGCGGCGTCCTTCCTATACAGCGCCTCCACATATTGCTTCACGACCGCGAGTTGCGGCCCGCCGTTGTCTGCCAGCGGCTCACCGTTCTGCGCGGTGATGACATCGTCCTCCGCGCCGGCAGTCCGCAGCAGCGTGGCGATTTCTTCATTGCCGCGGAGATCCGCTTCATTGAGCGCGGTCCGCTGACTTTGGTCGCGCACATTGAGATTCGCTTTCGCTTCGACGAGCAACTTGACGAGATCCGCCCGGTCTTGTGATGCGGCCAGACTGAGCGCCGTATCCCCTTCCTTATCGACTGCATTCACGTCGATTTTCTGTTCGATCAGCCAGGCAGCGGTTTCGGCGTCACGAGTTACCATCAGCAGCGACCGCTGCTGCGAGTCACGGATGTCGATCGGCAGGCCGCGTTTCAGCAAACGTTCGATGGGCGGAACTTCACCTTTCTCTGCCGCAGCGAATGCTGCCTCAGTGCGTTTGCGCAGCGTATCGTCAGAATGGAGGTACGCGAACATGACGAAGCACGTCGCTGCATGCGCCAGGATCAAAAACAAGATGCCGCCGAGCAAATGACTCCACAGCGAACTGCGGGCTTTTCGCTCCAGCGTTTCGACATTGCCGCGAATCAGGCGGAGCGATTGCATTCCCATGCCGCTGGGACGAATCCCTCGGCGCATTTCGTCGTATCGACCAATGACGCAAACCTGGTCTCCAGGCGCGATGCGGTTTTCCTTGAGCGTGGGAATGGGAATGTGGGGCAGTGGCGAATTGTTGTCGTCTTCGAATTCCTCGTCGTCTGCCTCTTCGTCGTCGAGATCGTCTTCAGAATCTTGGTCATCAGCTTCACCCACCTCAGCATCTGGTTCGTCGATCGGCTGCTCGCCGTGAATTTCCTGCCAAATTGCTTCGAGATCATCTGGAAATAGCGATTGAGGATCGACTTTCTTCAGCTGCAGGTTTTTCTCAACGTGGCCATCGTCATCGGTCCAGGCGTCTTGAATGGCGCCGAAAACATTTACCAAACGCAGACCGCTGATGTCCTCAAATTGCGTCCGACTAACAAAATCGCGAGCTCGTCGCGCTGCTGTGTAACTGCCGAGGGTATACGCCTCGGTTTCCTCCAAGACCGGAAAGCCGAGCAAACGGATATTTCCCGTGCCGGTATGGATTTCGGACGGGGTCATCAAAAACCCGGCCAGATCGGAGCCGGTTTTGTTGTCATCACTGGAAGTGGATTTCGCTTCTTGCGACAGATCGTACTCCACAAGGCAACAAGGACTGTTGCTGAACGGCGCGAGTAGCGGCGGCCCAATGGGCTGAATCGGTCCGCAGGCTGCCATCAGGCGGCCATCACGTGGCGGAGTGAAGCAACGCGCTGCATTGGCTAGCGCCCAATCTTTCCACGCCGTCCGGGCGTTCATCAAGGCGCCGATGCAGCAAAAGACCACAAAGCCAAGGCCCGCCGCTCCCCAGTAACTGCCTGGTGGTTCGAAAACAGTATCAAGCCAGAACCAATAGCCTCCCGCAATGGCGGCGTACATGACCAGGGCCAGGAAACAACTGCGGAACATGAGAATCTTTCGAATGAATGCGCAGGTTCAATCGAGAATGCACGCGAAGCGACGAGAGATTCTACTGCGCAAATTCCACTGAATTGTTTCAATGGGCAGCGTGTTTTTCCGCGATTTTCGCTTCCGCTCGTCGGCGTGCGGCCTTGGCGCTAGCCCGTAGATTCAGCAATTCCACTCCCAACGAAAAGGCCATTGCAAAATAGATGTAGCCCTTATCGATATGTGTACCCACCCCTTCGGCCACCAGCATCACGCCGATGAGCAAGAGAAAGCTAAGCGCGAGCATCTTAACGGTCGGATGCTTTTCGACGAACCGCGCGACGTGGCCGGCAAAGATCATCATCACAATTACGGCGATGACGACTGCCGAAACCATGATCCAAATGCTTTCGGCCATTCCGACGGCAGTGATGACCGAATCGAGCGAAAAGATAATGTCGAGCATTACAATTTGGGTGATCACTGAGCTGAATGAAGCCTGCACAGGCTTGGCTTCAGTGTCGTGGACTCCTTCCACTTTATGGTGAATCTCTTTGACGCTGCTGCGGATCAGAAACAGCCCACCCACGAGTAGTATGAGATCCTTCCAGGTAACTGCGTCGACTTCTGAATGCCCCGATGCCTTCGGAAACCACTCGGCGGGAATGCCCAGGTCGTGCAAGTGAAACGCCGGATTCGTGAGCTGCATAATCCAGGTAATGGTCAAGAGCAACGCGATTCGAAAGATCATCGCCAGTGCGAGGCCGATGTTGCGGGCCTGCCGCTGCTGCGCTTCCGGCAGCCGGCTGGTGACAACGGAAATGAAAACGATATTGTCGATTCCGAGGACAATTTCCATCGCGACGAGGGCCAGCAGCGCAATGGCATCGGTAAGCATAGGTAGCATTCGTGATTTGTAATTTGCAATTCGTAATTTCAATTGCAGTTACGAACTGCGATCTGCGAATCTTGAAACTGTTACGTCGTGTAATCCGCGTTGAAGCGAACATAATTTACGTTCAGGTCGCTTGTCCAGAAACGACCATCAACCGAGCCTTCGGTGAAGGTGAGCGTAATGTCCGTCTTGCGTGAGTTCTTGATCGCCTGCGAAACAGTCTTGGCGTCAAACGGGACTGGCGCACCTGCTCGGTAAAGCTCATGGCCGTTCACAATCAGCCCGACACCAGCGGGATTG
This sequence comes from uncultured Pirellulaceae bacterium, assembly GCA_964394305.1. GTDB lineage: Bacteria > Planctomycetota > Planctomycetia > Pirellulales > Pirellulaceae > Anatilimnocola. The sequence goes on along the minus strand of CAYMWL010000011.1, from coordinate 20,763 downwards.
AACGGCACGCCAGCGTAACCCGCGGCGGAAACAATGCGGCCCCAATTGGGATCGGCACCAGCGACGGCAGTTTTCACCAAAGCGCTGTTCGCAACGGTTTGGGCAATTTGCTGAGCTGCAGGGCGATCCTTGCAACCTTGGATTTGAATACAGATCAGGTGCGAAGCCCCTTCGCCATCGTCGGGAATTTGCTGGGCAAGTTCGCTACAAGCATCGTTCAACGCGGCTTGGAATTGTTGCAAATCGCTGCCGGCGAGCGGTTCACCTCCCGCAGCGCCGCTGGCAAGGAGCAGCAGCGTGTCGTTGGTACTCATGTGCCCTTCGACGCTGATGCAATTGAAGCTCTCGTCAGCGGCCGCCTTGAGCACTCGCTGCGCGACGGCCGGCTGCAGCGGCGCATCGGTGAGCATGATGGCGAGCATGGTAGCCATATTGGGGCCGATCATGCCCGCTCCCTTGCACATGCCAGCGAGGCGAATCGTTCGACCGCCGATTTCGATCTGCTTGCTGACCACCTTGTGAAACTGATCGGTCGTCATGATGCCGCGGGCCGCGGCAAGGAACGAGGCTTCGTCGTTCCCCATTTTCTCCGCAGCGAGTTTTGAGCCATTGGCGATTTTGTCCATCGGCAGGAAGACGCCGATGACCCCGGTCGACATGACGAGCGATGTCTTTTCGTCTTCACCGCAAGCAGCGGAAGCCAGGCGGGCCATTTCCTGGCAATCGCTCATTCCCCGTTCGCCGGTGCACGCATTGGCATTTCCACTGTTCACCGCGACCACGCGAATGTTGGCTGAGGGAGTGCGAGCGCGATCAAAACCAACCGGCGCTGCGAAAACCAGGTTCTGCGTGTACACGCCGGCCGCCGTCGCGCCCTTCGGACAGTGGATCAACGTGAAATCTTCTTTCGCCGCATTCTTTTTGATGCCGCCATGCACCCCATTCATCAAAAAGCCGGCAGGAACTTCGATCGCCATTGCAGATTTGATCCAGTATATTGCTTCTTAAAGCAACGCCGTCGTTTCGGCGAAGCCATACATCAAATTAAAATTCTGTGCCGCTGCGCCGGACGCGCCTTTGATCAAATTGTCAATCACACTGATCAAGAGTAACCGCCCACCCGTCACGCGGGCGGTGATGTGGCAGAAATTGGTGTAAGCTACATCTTTGGTCGCAGGCAGATGCTTGACCACACGCACAAAAGGCTCGCGGCCGTATGTATCGCGCAGTAGTTCGAGAGCCTGTTCCTCGGTGAACGACTTTGTTGGCTTGCTGTAACTCACCGTAAGAATGCCGCGATCCATGGGCACCAGGTGCGGCGTGAAAATCACCTGTGGCTGCGGCGCGACACGCCCCAACACTTGTTCGATTTCTGGCAGGTGGCGATGCTTGCCAACTCCGTAAGCCGAAATGCTTTCGTTGCATTCGGGATAAAGTGTGTTGAGTTTTGGTGTGCGACCCGCGCCACTCACGCCACTCTTGCTATCGACAACGATGTCCATGGCTTCCACCCAGCCCTTCTTCAAGAACGGCATGAGGGGGAGAATCGCTGAAGTGGGATAACAACCAGGATTCGCCACTAACTTTGCCGAAGGGATTTGCTCGCGAAAAAGTTCTGGCAAGCCATAAACCGTTGACCCCAATCTTTCCGCGTCGGGATGCTCGTGGTCATACCATTTTCGATAGGTGGCCGGGTCGTTCAACCGATAATCCGCGCTGAAGTCAATCACGCGTTTGCCTAGTGCCAACAACGCTTTAGCCGACTCCGCCGACGCCGCATGTGGCAGGCAGCTGAAGATGCAATCGCAACGCTCGGCAACGGCGGCCGGCGCGAAGTCTTCGAGGGGCAAATCGAGCCGGCCCGTCAACGAAGGATGGGTCGACGCAATTGGCGGTCGACCTTCCTGCCGGCTGGTGACCGCTGTGATCTGAGCTTCCGGATGACGCAGCAGAATCTTGATTAATTCGAGCGCGGTATAACCGGTTGCACCCAAAATGCCGACACGAATCATTGCTGACTAACCTTCCAATCGATTTTTGAGGACGTTTTCGGGAAGCGCGACCGCCAATGCTGCCGTGAAATCAGGGAGAGTATAGAACCGCAACTGGTTCACTGGCAAAGACCAACGAAAGCCGCAATTACTCGGCGCTGCCGGCTTCCTTCCGCTTCAGTTTGCTGTCGTTTTCCTTCATGAATTCCTTCAGGTCGTCAGCAAAATCGAGCAGGCGGGTCCATTGTTCGACGTAAAGAGTTACCGGCATCCGCTGCAAACCGTAGACGGAAATCGCCCCTTTTTCACTGACTTTGCAGTACAACTGCCCGCGTTTGGGCGCTGTGTCGGTAAGCAGTTTCGATGCTTCTTCGACTGACAGTTCGCCGGCTTGCAATTTCGCGAGAACTTCTTCCTTTTTCACCGTCCTGGCCTCCCTTAAGAAAAGTCGATCAACACTGCCCCGTTGGCTGCTGACAATTTACCAGCCAGGGCTGCGAGTTGGCAGCGGGGCACTGCAAACCCGCTGGTACGAGTTTCCATTACACTTGTGCCACCATGAAGCCTCTTCTTACTTCGCCAGGTTATTCGCCGGGAGCACCCGGTGTCTTGGGTCCTCTGTTGGCGCTCGCGTTGCCGGTGTTGGTTGAGGAAACGCTTAACCTGCTCGTCGGCTGGACCGATTGGTGGCTCGCGGGCTGGTTTATCGGTGGCGATGAACCGCTCGCCGCGATGGGTTTGCTCGCTTATATCATGTGGCTCATCCCGAGTTGCTTTTCCTTCGTCGGCATCGGCGCGACGGCTGTCGTTGCCCGCGCGACCGGAGCCGGAAAACGCGAAGAAGCCGAATTTGCCACGCAGCAAGCGATCTGGCTTGGATCTGGTTTCGCGCTCGGAGCGGTCGTCCTCATTTATGTCGGCGGAGCAGCGTTCGTTTGGGTGATGGGATTCTCGGGCCCCACAACCGAATTCGCTCTGCGGTATTTGTGGGTGCTTAACTTCGCCGTGCCTTTCATCATGTTCGAGCAAATCGCAACGGCTTGCCTGCGTGGAGCAGGCGACACGGTTAGCGGTTTGCAAGCTCGTGTCTTGGTCAATTTGACGAACGCAGTCATCAGCGCTGCCTGCGTGACCGGATGGGGACCATTTCCGCATTGGGGCTGGGAAGGGCTCGCAGTGGGTACGCTCTGCGGACACATCGTGGGCGCAACTGCTCTGCTACTGATCATGCTCAGCGGTCGTGGTGGCGTGAAACTGCGAACGAAATTTATTGCAGTGGATTGGCCGTTGATGCGCCGAATTCTGCGCGTGGGTTTACCAGGTGGATTCGATCTGCTGGTGATCATCGGCTGCCATCTTGCATACGCCCGCGTGATCAACAGCCTGGGAACAACCGCCCAGGCAGCACATGGACTGGGTGTGCAAATCGAGGCCATGTCGTACCTGGCTGGTGCATCGTTCGCCGTCGCTTCAGCCACAATGGCCGGTCAGGCGCTCGGTGCGAATAACCCAGCGCGCGCGGTGCGTAGCACATTAACGGGAAGTGGCCTGGCAATGGCGGTGATGTGTTCGGCCGGTTTGTTGTTCTTTCTATTTGGAGAACATTTGGCAGAATTCTTTGCGCGGCAGCCGAGCGAAACCACGCGCATGACGGGGCAGTTGCTAAAAATCGTCGCGATCTCCTGCCCGTTTCTCGCAGTCTTGCAGATTGTCAGCGGCACCTTGCGCGGTGCTGGCGATACAACCTGGCCGCTGATTACCACTCTAGCTGGTTTAATCTGTATTCGCGTCCCAGGCGCGATGTGGCTCGCCTGGGACGAGGTGCCGCTGAGCACTCTCAATATTTCGATCCCTGGCTGGGGACTGGGCGTGCATGGCGCCTGGATCGCCATGGTGATCGATGTTGCCGTGCGCAGCTTATTGATTGCCGGCCGATTTGCTGGCGGCAAATGGCGACAAGTTAACGTTTAGTCTTGATTTCGCGGTGCTAAACCACGACTAACTAGCCCTTATTCTTGATCACCATCACTTGCACGATGGTCTTCGCGCGGTTACTGTCGATTTGCAGATTGATCATCAACTGCTGCATCAAGTCGCGCTCAGTTTGTTCGACGACACCATCGGCCAGGATCATATCAGTTGCACTGGCAAAGCAAGTTTCACGCAGTTCCGGCGGCACGACATCGACTGACTTCGCCATCAACTCTTCAGGACCGTTCCGCTTGAGCACGCCAACCAGTCGATCAATCATTCCTTTAAAACGTTGTTCGGGCATATGCTGATAAAGCTTCATGCGCGTAAGCGTATTAAACATCGCCGACATTTCCTCATCGGCTAAGTGACCGTCGTTTGCGGCAGTGGCAAGCAACACGCCTGCAAATCCTTCTTGCGGACCAAAGGCCTGCGGCGAGCCAAAATTGCCCAGCAGATCATCAAACATGCCCATCGTTTATCTTCCTGTCGCTCAATGCGTATTGCTAATGGCTGCCAATGAGGGACCGACCTAACCCATGTTCTTAATCACCATCACTTGCACAATCGTTTGGCAAGTTTTGGGATCAAGTTTCAGCTTTGTCTGCAGACCGTTGATATAGTCTCGCTCGGCTTGTTCGGCCGTACCATCAGCGAGCACAATGTTGCACGCATTCGCAAATGCAGTATCCCGCAACTCCACGGGCAAATTTTCCAAACAGCGTTCGACCAATGCCGGTACTCCACTGCGCTTGGCAATGCCGACCACTTTATCCAGCGTGGCATCGAACTGTTTTTCCGACAAACGTTGAAACAGTTTCATCCGCAGCAATGCGGCGACGAGATTGCTCACTTCGTCATCAGCAAAGTGGCCGTCACAAAACGTAGCGCCCACCAGAATGCCAGCAAAGCATTCTTGCGGAGTCAGCCGCGTGTTCCCTTCCATCGAATTGAGCAATCCATCGAACAGTCCCATGCCTGCGACCTTATCGACAAGAGGTGGATCTGCGTGGGGACGATTCGAAGCGCGAATGGCAACCAGCAGCAGTGAGGAGTTAAAGCCACTTAAGATGTTGCCGGAGCAGCGTAGAAAAATCAAGCAGATGAGATTTCATCGCGTGCGCTCCATCTCCCGATGCGCCCGCTGAGCTTTGAAGCAGTTCAGCTTCAACCAAACCATCGAAAATTCACATCGAATGCTATTGCATTTTGTTTGCATTTGCGTATAAATCGCACTACAGGCCGAACGTCGATTCGTAGCTGTTCGTTGAGGAGAAGGTCATGAGAACGGACCGCGGTGGTTTCACGCTTGTTGAGTTGCTGGTAGTGATTGCCATCATCGGTGTCTTGGTAGCTCTGCTCTTGCCGGCAGTGCAATCCGCTCGCGAAGCTGCCCGCCGTGCGCAGTGTCAAAACCACCTCAAGCAATTGGCGCTCGCGGTGCACAACTACGAAGGCGCCTATCAGCGACTGCCGATGAACACAGGTTCGACCGGCTACTCGCCACAGGCTCGGCTGTTGCCCTTCCTCGAGCAGAGCAACTTGTTCGAACAACTCAACTTCTCCGCGCCGACATACACCGGCGCCGGAGGTAGCCAGGTTCCGAATCCCGCCTATGTCGAGGTGTTTGACAAGGTCGTGCCGTCATTCATCTGTGCAAGTGATCCCGCGCCCCGAATCTACACTGTTTCATTAGGAAGTCCTCCGCAGCCTTATCGCTTTGCGGGGAACAACTACATGCTGAGCACCGGCAGCGGCGCGGGGACCAACTACGACGATCGCCATCGGACCGATGGAATAGTTTTCACTGGTTCATCGCTGCGACTTGCCGACGTGATCGACGGCACTTCGAATACGATCCTGGCAGCGGAAGCCATTCGCGGTGATGGGCTCGATGCAATTCTGCCAGCGGGAACCATGCCGATGTTTCCTTATCGCAAAGTGCTCAACGGCAGTGGCACTTCGCCCGGCTCTGGTCCTGGTTACACCGGTGGCAGCGGCGGATGGCCAGGTGGCTTGATTGCTGATCCTGATCTCGCCGCGGTCGCAGCTGCCGGGACAAGTTGGCGTGGCGGACAAACCGGAACTGGCCGCGGCATCTCATGGCTGCGTGGGCTCGCTCACAACGTGCTTACGAACGGCTACAACAGCCCGAACAGTCGCGTGCCGGATGTCGTGATCCACGGCACTGGCTTCTTCGGGCCCCGCAGCTTTCATCCTGGCGGTGCAAACGTTGCGCTCGTTGATGGAAGCGTGCGCATGTTGACCGAATCAACCGACCGCACAGTTCAGCGCGCACTGTTTTCGATCAACGGCGGCGAAGTCATTGCAACTCACTAATCAAACAAGTTTGTCCAATTGTCCAATCATCCCACAACTTTAGCGGAACCAAGTAATGAAACCGTTATTCCCGTACCTAGCGACGCTCTTCCTGAGTGTGTTCGCTGCCAATTGCGTCGCTCAAGAGACTGCAGAACGTGTGACACTCACACGCGTCTTCTTTCAAGACGAGAATACAAAAACGATTCGCTGGGCCGATCTGTACGCTGGTTCGCCACCCACTCTGGGCAAGGTTCAGGACGTGCCGGGCTTTCCCAAAATTGATCCCGAAGAGCAATCGCTGGTGCAAATGGGGGCAGCCCGCGGATTCCTACTCATCGGAATTCGCGACGATCAGGACGGCAAGAGACAGAGTGGCTGGGTGCTCGTCGATTCCGGCGTGGGATCAGAGCCTCACGGCGGTCACGAGCACTCCACCTACACTCAATCACCGCGTGTGCGCGCTGCTGCGTTGGACGATAAGCAAGGAAACCCCGCGCACTTGTATGTCTATGACAACATCTTTTACCTAGCCAATGACAAGTTGAACGGTTACACGCGACTTGATCCAAGCATGATCGCGTCGACGGACAATTCGGCCAAGATTATCAGCCGATCGCAATTCATTCCTGGCGGTGGCGGCCACATCACGCTGGCAGCGTTCAGTAGCGTCGTGGGATATTCCACGTGGATCGATCGCACAGGCGACAATGCCGGACGGGTCGATGTGACGCCGTTTGCTCAGAAGAGGATCAGCTATTCATTTCAATTACCAACCGGCGGCATTCATGGGGCGACTGCTTTGGGCGGCAAGGTTTTCTTCGCTCCCAGTGATGGCATTTGCTGGGTCGCCGGCGATGCCGCCGGTTCGCTCGGCGCAGAGGCCGTGAAGGTGCAACATCTTTCGCTGGGCCAAGAGCCTGATAGCGACAAACCGATTCGCACCGGTGCGTTTACCACATTGGGAAAGCATGTGCTGTTTGTCACCGGCGCTGGAGCAAATGCAGCGTTACATACGCTCGATGCTTTTGGAAAATCGGCTACGCCAAGCAAGTTGGCATTGAACCTCGCCGACGGCGATCGGCCGGTGGGGCCGTTGGCGAGTACGTTTGTCGGAAACTGGCCCATGGCACTCGTGTTTCATGATCATGGAAGTGCAGAAGCAACCGGTGCAGAACAAGTCTCGCTGATTGACCTCGATCCCAATCTGGACGGCGCATTCGCCGACGCCAAGGTCGTGAAGGTATTGCCCGCAGGTAAAAGCAAGGTCAATGGTCACGCTGGGCATCACGATGCAGCCTTTGTGGCAGACCGGCGGCACGCGATCTTTTCGAATCCTGGCGATGGCACGCTTAGCCTGTTACGAGTCCGCCGCTGGGAACTGCTCGCCGACTTCAAAGTTGGCGGGGCACCTTCGAAGATCGAAACGATTGGCGGATCGTCGGGGCATTGAGCATGCGACACCTAATCTATTTCATGCTCAGTGGTATCGCTTTGCTGCCTGGCTGCTCGCGCAATCACTCCGTGCCGGGCGGCACGCGTGGTGTGCTACGTCGGGCTTCGATAGGCCTGCGCGAAGTGCAAATTAACGTGCATCGCATGGGCGAATCGCAACCGATCGGCTTTGGCGTCTCTACGGAGGGAGGCGCCTTTGAACTCTATCAAACCGGTGCGCGTGGGCCGCTGCATCTTATGCCAGGTGATTACTACTTTACCCTGGAATCGGTTGGTCCTGAGCCGATTCAACTGCCGCACGAAACTAATGATCCACAGCACACACCGCTACGGAAGGCCTGGACCGCTAGCGATGTTGGTTTGGAATTGAATTTGCCGTAGCGCGCTCTTACGACAACTTTGCCCGCAGCGCCGGAATAATCTCGGACGGCACGAACCGGCTGAGCATCTCGTCGTTGGCCAACGGCGTGATCTGCTTGATCAGCGAGCTGCTGACGTGCGCAAATTCCTCGTCGGCCATCAGAAAGACTGTTTCGATTGCGGGATCAAGATGCTTGTTGGCCATCATCATGGTGAACTCGCCGGCAAGATCCGTCAAAGGTCGAACACCACGGACCATCACTCTCGCACCGCATTCGCGGACGAAGGCGACGGCCAAATTCGAAAACGATTTCACTTCGACGTTGCCCAACGGCCGCGTGACACGCTCGACGAGGTCAACGCGTTCTTCGGGTGAGAAGAGGGAGCGCTTGTCCGCATTCACGCCGATGCCGACGATCAGTGTATCGACGAGACGGGCCGCCCGGCGGATCACATTCATGTGCCCCAGCGTCAGGGGATCGAACGAACCGGTGTAAACGGCCAGGCGAGAGTCGGAGCGGGTCATGGTGAATCACGGAGGGAGGAGAGTGTTTTTGCCTGCGAACAACTCTAGCAGATCAACATGGCGTTCGCACTTTTCCTTGGGGGGCGAGGCGGACAAAACTCAGCAGTTGACAGCTTGGCCGCCCGAACGTACTGTTAAATGATCCGTTGCTCGCTGTACTTTAAATCTGTCCCAACCAATGTCGCTCAATCACTACAATCCGCACTTCACACAACCCAGCTTGGGCTGCGGCGGTATTTTGCTTGGTCGAATTATTGAGGGACGGGCATAAGGCGGCACGCGGCTAAATCGATGATTTTTCAGCCCTGACGCCCGGAGGTGTCAGGGCTTTTTTTGTTGCCAGCGACAGTTTTTCACGCAGTTTGGGAAGTCAGCCATGCGAACCATCCAGATCTACGATACAACCTTGCGCGACGGCACGCAGGGAGAAGGGGTCAGCCTGTCGCTGGAGGACAAACTGCAAATTACCAAACGGCTCGATGAACTGGGCGTGGACTTCGTCGAGGGTGGCTTTCCGCTCTCCAACCCCAAGGACATCGAATACTTTCAGCGAGTTCGCGAACTCGACCTGAAGCATGCCAAGGTCTGCGCATTCGGCATGACACGCCGTCGCGGGGTACTGGCCAAGGACGATCCCGGCATGCGGGCGCTGGTCGATTCACAGGCGCCGGTGGTGACCGTCGTCGGCAAGACGTCGGACTTTCACGTGACCGAAGTGCTGCGTGTGTCGCTCGAGGAAAACCTCGACATGATCCGCGATTCGCTGTCGTACTTAAAGTCAGAAGGTCGCACGGTGTTCTACGACGCCGAGCATTTTTTCGACGGCTTTGCTGCAAATCCGCAATATGCTCTGAGCACCATTCGAACAGCCGCCGAGGCCGGCGCGAGTATTGTCATCTTGTGCGATACCAACGGCGGCACGATGCCAGAACAAATCGCGGAGCGGACCAAGCAAGCGCTCGAAGTCCTTTCGCCGCTGGGCGTGACGGTAGGAATACATTGTCATAACGACTGCGAACTCGCCGTAGCCAATTCATTGGCCTCAGTGGATGCCGGTGCATCGCAAGTGCAAGGCACGATGAACGGCTTTGGCGAACGCTGCGGCAACGCCGATTTGATCTCGGTAATGGCAAACTTGGGGCTAAAGAAAAAGTATCACTTGTTGAGGGGTGAAGGGCTCACACACTTGACTGAGCTTTCTCGCTTTGTTTACGAAACCGCGAATCAAAACCATCGCAACAATCAGCCGTTTGTGGGACAGAGCGCGTTCGCGCACAAAGGCGGCATGCATGTCCATGCCATCGCTCGAGCGACGAGTTCGTACGAGCACATCGATCCCGCGCTGGTTGGCAATGAACGGCGAATTCTCGTCAGCGAGCTTTCAGGTCGCTCAAACATCGCGGCGCTCACGGCCAAGCACAACCTGGCCGACGATCGCAAATTGATGGATTCGATTTTGCAATACGTCTGCGACCTCGAAGCTAAGGGTTATCAGTTCGAAGCGGCCGAGGCAAGCTTTGATTTACTGGTCCGCAAAGTAGCCGGCACTTTTAAGCCGCATTTTGAACGGTTGAGCTATAGTGTCGCAGTGAACGCGGCGACAGAGGGAAGCGAACCACAAACGGTGGCCAACGTCAAGATTCGCGTGAAAGAGCAGACTCGCCTGGAAGGCGCCGAAGGCGACGGCCCGGTGAACGCTCTCGATGCTGCATTGCGAAAAGCGCTCAACGGTACCTTCCCCAGCCTCGGCGAGATGCGCTTAATCGACTACAAGGTCCGCGTCGTGAACGGCGAAGCGGGCACCGCGGCAAAAATCCGCGTGATCATCGAATCGACAGACGGTAGAGACGTCTGGGGCACGATCGGGGTGAGCGAAAACATCATCGAAGCCAGCTGGCTGGCCCTCGTCGATGCGGTGGAGTACAAGCTTTATAAGGATGCACAGTAAAGCAGTAAATCATTGCTGTTCCCTCTCCTCAGTACTCCGTGGAGAGGGAGCAAGCCTTGTGGCTACCCGCGGCTGCACTCTCACGTAAAGTGCTCATCACTCACGCCGATTTGCCGCACCGCCTCATAGATCGCAATGCCGGCCGTTACCGCCAGATTCAAGCTGCGAACTTGTGGCCTCATCGGTACCCTCACTAGATTTCTCGGAAATTGCGATAGAATCTCTGCGGGCAGGCCGGCGGTTTCGCAGCCAAAGATCAGCACGTCACCGGCCAGATATTGTGGCTGCAGGTAGCTTTGCGTCGCGTGCTTGGTATAGAGCCAGACGCGGCCGGATGTTAATTGCGTGTGAAGTTCCCGGCTGAGCGTCTCCCAATCGGGCACCACTCGCAAATCGAGCAGCGACCAGTAGTCGAGCCCCGCGCGTCGGACGGCCTTTTCGCTGATGTCAAAGCCCAGCGGCTCGACGAGCCACAATCGGCAGCCGGTGGCGACGCAGCTGCGGCCGATGTTGCCGGTGTTGGGCGGGATTTCAGGTTGATAAAGGACGATGTTGAGGAGCGGTTCGTTCATGTGAAACATTGTAGCGAACGATCGTCGCCGCTTCGCTCCGCCGAACGACCTCTATGGGCTTGTCACGCGCGGAGCATTGGTGTTTATTGCGGTGACACGATTCTTTCCTCATTCCGCTGCACGCAACATGACAACCACCCGGGCTCCCTATCCGGCCGCACTCGATTTTGCCCAGAAACAAGTTGCCAACTTGCTGCAAAAACATCCAGATTTTTTTCCGATCTACACGGTGGGCGGCAAGTGGCATCACGGTGGCGAGCTCTGGACTGATTGGACCGGTGGTTTCCTGGCCGGGATGATGTGGCAGTTTCACTTACGCGAGCGGTACGAAGCGAAGTCAAAGGGGACTACGGCTGATGCGCTGAACAGCAGCAGTTGGCGAAAACGGGCCGAGCACTATTCGAAATTGCTCGAACACCGGCAGTACGATCGCGACGTGCACGACTTGGGCTTTATTTTTCTCAGCACCTATCTGCCCTGGTATGAACTGACCGGCGAGAAGCATCTGCACGATGTGCTGATCCGCGCAGGCAATACGCTGGCGATGCGGTTCATGGAAAAGGGGCAGTACCTTCGTTCGTTCGTCGCACCAGAGTCGCTCTTTATCGACATTATGATGAACGTCCCGCTGATTTTTTACGCAGCGAACGAATCGGGCAATCGCGATCTAGCCCGGGTGGCTACGGCACATTGCTTGACGACGCGCGATATTCTGGTCCGTGACGATGGTTCGACTGCCCACGAAGGGTTGTTCGATTTGGAATCCGGAAAGTTCCTGAAACAGACAACGCATCAGGGGCTGAGCGACGATAGTGCCTGGGCTCGCGGTTTGGCCTGGTCGTTGTATGGCTACAGCAAGTGCTATGCATTGACCGGCAACAAGGACTTTCTGGAAGTAGCCGAGAAGAACGCAAACTATTGGATCTCCCGACTGCCCGATGATCACGTGCCGCTGTGGGATTTTGATGCAAACCCAAACGAGCCGGCGCCATTCGGCAATCAAAAAGAATCCAGCGCCGCAGCGATTGCGGCCAGCGGCTTGCTCGATCTGGCCCGGCAGACGGCAGATGACAACTTAGCGGAACAATATGAAGCGACTGCGCTCGGAATGCTCGATCGCCTTTGCACGCCTGATTATCTGGCCAGCCAAACTCCGGGTTGGGAAGGAATTCTCAAGCATGGCGTTTATCACACCGTGAAAAATCTGGGCGTCGACGAATCGGTGATGTGGGGAGAATACTTCTTTGTCGAAGCCCTGACAAAGGTCGTCTGCAGCAAGTTCGATCGTGTTTCACCAGAAGCTTTAGAAAACAACAGCGAAAAATACGCTGCCTTTCGGCTGGGAAAATAACTCATGGTCTTTCCCATTGCCGATGACAATAGCGATCGCCGAATCTTTCCGGTCGTGAATGTCGTGCTGATTGCCATCAACGTTTTTGTCTTCGTTGTATTTCAAGGCCTGGGGCAGAACGACGATTTCACGCTCGCGTTTTCGACCGTGCCGCAAGAGATTGTTAGCGGCAAAGATGTGGTGACCGACGAAACAATCAAGCGGCTTCAAACGCCCGATGGTCAAGAGGTTGGGATCCGCGTACAGGGACTGAAGCGAACGCCGATTCCGGTGTACCTCACGCTGCTGACGTCGATGTTCATGCACGGCAGCCTCATGCACCTGGGCGGCAACATGTGGTTTCTGTGGATCTTTGGCGACAACATTGAGAACGATCTGCGGCGGGCCCGCTACATCGCGTTCTATTTGCTCACAGGAGTGATCGCCTCGCTGACTCATGTGTTCACGAGTTTAGGTGGTGAATCAGCGCTGATCCCCAGTCTCGGTGCCTCTGGCGCCATTTCCGGCGTGATGGGCGGCTATCTGGTGCTGCATCCCAAGCGGCAAGTCACAGTGCTGATCTTTCGTTTCGTTACACAAGTGCCCGGTTTTGTCGCCGTGGGACTGTGGTTTGGCTTTCAAATCATCAGCAGCTTACAAGCGCTCGGCGGCAGCGACGGCGTAGCCTATGGCGCGCACATCGGCGGGTTTATCGCCGGGGCAGCGCTTGTGAAGCTTTTTACGTTGGGGCTGCCGCAAAATTTGCCGCTGACAGATACACAACCGCCGGAACGCGGATCGTATGGCAGACCGCGGAAGTCGGATTGGTAAATAGTGTTCGATCGGTGCCGCGAATCACCAAATGTAGTCGGGACGCTTAAACCGCGGTCACCTCAAGATCCTTTCTTTCGCTGAGCGAAAGACGACCTTATTCATAGACAAATGTCGCCATATACGCACTGCGCGAGCCTGGTGTTGACCAGGTCGTGCCCAAGCCGCGGCCTTTGTATTCGGCTTCGGTCGAAACTCCGGCTGCAAAGTTTAGCACCTTGGCGAGCGGAGGATAGTAGGCCACTTCGTTCGTGCAGATGCAGTCGGTCTTCTTCGCCTTGCGCGTGCCGAGCGTCACGATCTTGCCTGCCTTCAGATTACCGTTGAGCGTGGCCAGGTCGAGTGACATTTCGATCGGCGCGGTATCGACTCGCACCACTTCCTTGCCGGCGCGGCCGGAGTGCTCTTTGGCGAACGAGAGCAGCGCGTCGCGTTGTTCGGCGGTGGCCTTCTCGTCGAGGATGACCGTCGATTTTAACGTCTTGGGATCGTTCACGCCGCCGTGGCCAAGCGTATCGGAACCCGTCATGCACACAACTACCGACAGGCCAGTGAGATCAACGCCGGCATGTTTGCCGCTCTCAATGTTCCATGCCATGACCGCGTCTTTGCCGGCGAGAGCCGACTCGGCGTTAGCAAAGCAAGGGCCGGTGTAAACCTGGCAGGTGCGTGTTTCCAGATAGATGCCCGAAACATCGTCCGCGGCTTGGACCTTCATTCCACCCAGCAAACCCACGACGGCCAACGACAACAGCGAAAGACGAAACATGCAAAATCCCTCCAGGCGAGAATGACCAGCGGATATCAGCAGGCGAGCTCTTATTGTAGGCGCAAGAGGCCGTACGAGCCAAGAGATTGCGCGAAACCTGTCGCCGCAAAGGGTTGGTGGGCTATTTCTATTTCGTCCGCAGCGTGATTTGTTAAGCTGGCGATTTGATCATGTCGGGCTGCTCCGACGCCCATCGCCATCATGAAAGTAACGCAGCCCCAAGATAAACTCGAACTGCAACTGTCGTTTGGCCCGCGTGCACTTTCGATCATGGCCCTGTCACTCGGCAGCGTCTTCTTCGCCTGGCAGGTCGTGGGCGTCGTGCCGCATTACCTGCCCACCGCTTGGACTAATCCGCTGGGTGATACGTACGAAGCGGTTTCGGCGCTGTTTGGTGGTCTGGCCTTTGCCGGTGTGGTGGTGACCATTCTGCTGCAAAGCATGGAACTACGATTGCAACGCGAAGAGCTCGCCGAAACGCGCAAAGAATTGAAACGCTCGGCGACGGCTTAAGAGCGATCCGAACAAATGCTGTTTCTCTAGGCCTACATGAACAGCTGCAGTTCGCTGCTCGATGGCTATGGCCGAATGTTTCAGCAATCCGAAGGTGGCATGCGGCGCGTTTGGTATCTCGCAATCCGACATGACTGCCTATGTCGATGCGCTGCGGCAACAGATTACAAAGCAAAGCTTTCCAGAACTCGTGGCCATTTCGCACGAGTCCGTGATTCGCGGCCGTGTCGCTCGGATTGCCAACTTTGTGGAATCACAACTTGTCATGATTCGCCGATGTTCTGGAGACGAGCCGCCAACTGGTCTCCGCCACGCGGTGCCTCGTCGATCCTCACCATTGCAGCGATCCGATCCTGCCGACGGAACTCGATACATTGCTCGATCGATTGGAAGCAACACTAAAAATGGCCAGCTCTCCCGATCACGCGGCGGATGTGTTAACGCTGCTGCGGCGATGTTCCCAAGGAAGGGTTTTGGGCCGCACATGCCTGCCAGCCATCATCGCGGTGAAGGCGCGCGGCAAGTGGTTTGAGCAGAACGTTAGCAAACTGTTTTTCCAGCCATCCACGATCAGGCCACGGCCTCGATCGAGCGCATACAAAGCGGTGGCAACGACGGCTTCGGGTTGGTGCGAACCGACGCGCACCACTTCCGTCGACTTCGAGCGGATGAACAACTGAATTGCTGTGGGGCCGGGACACAAAGTGACTACGTGCACACCGCGGCCGCGGACTTCCTCGGCCAGTCCCATCGAGAACGATAGTACAAATGCTTTCGTGGCCGCGTAGACCGACATGAACGGCACCGACTGAAACGCGGTGATCGATGACACATTGATGATGCCGCCGCTCTTGCGCTCGAGCATTGCCGGCAACAACGCATGACAGAGATCAACGACGGCGGTCACATTCACCATCACTTCGGCGGAGAGATGTTTTCGAAATGACCGTAGGTTTTGAAACCGGCGTTGTTGACCAGTAAATCGACGGTCAGCTGTCGCTCGGCCAGCTGTTGCACAATGTGCGGAATCGAAGCTTCCAAGCTGAGGTCAGCAGCGTTCACGTGTGCCTGGATTTGATGATCTCGCTGCAACTGGTCGGCCAATTCCTGCAGCATTTTCTGCGCGCGGGCGACGAGCACCAGTGACATGCCGCGGCGAGCAAGTTCGCAGGCAAAGGCCCGTCCGATCCCCACCGAAGCGCCGGTGACGAGTGCTGTTCTTCCTTGGTATTGAAACATGGAAGTAGTTTAGCGGACGCCGCAACTTCACAAACAATCCCATACAAAAAACAAAAACACCCGGCGAGAGGGGATCGCGCCGGGTGTTAGGGATGGACTTTCGCTCCGCGAAAGCTGTGCCTCGACTGGTACTAGTCGTTGGCGTCGTTATCGTCGTCGTCGTTCTGGCTGCCGAGCAGTGCCATCAGCGTGTCAGTAGCTTGAGCTTGCTGCGGATCAACAAATTCTCCGGCCGAGCCATTGGTATTCTCCCCAGCCGAAGTGCTGGCAGCAGCCAATGGTGCGAAGTTGTAGAAGCTCGCGTTGCCCCGCAGCCGGTAGAGCCTCATATTGCCATTGCTGGCCAACGTGCGAACATTCGGGCTAGAAACGCTGATTGTCGCGGCTTGCTGTGTACCCGCCGAGTTCTTTGTTTGGATCGTGAGCTTCGGATCGGTCGCATTCGCACCTGTGCTGTTCACGGCGAAGCTGGTCTGCGTCGAAGTATCGATAAACGAACTGCCGACATCGGAGTACCACACCTGTCCCGTCGAAGTATCGACTGCCGCGAGCACGAAGTTCTTGCTGTTATGCGAGAACAGGTCACTCTTCTTGAACGTAAACACGTTCGTGGCCGTGCTGCCAGTGCCCGTGGTCACCATCGGCACAATACCGGCTTCACCAAAGTTGTTGCCGGTACCGGTCGTCCCTTGTGCCAACGTGATGCTGATCTCGTCATTGGCACTCAGCGTGCCGCCTTGCGAACCAACAACGTCAGGACCGTCGTTCATAAAGGCTGGCTGCGTTTCCTTGATCTTGTAAGTGCCCGGAATCAGCGCGTCGAACAAGTACGAGCCATCGACTCCGGTCGTCGCGGTGCGACTAACGGCAGCATTGTTTGTGTCAGTGCCGGTGAGGGTGATCGTGACGCCAGCCAATGGGCCGCTCGTGCCATTCTTAAAGACGAAGCCCGACAGGGACGAGGGAGCAAAGTTCTGCACCGTCATCGTCACCGTGGCCGTGGCCGTCAGGCCACCAGCATCGCGCACCGTGTAAGTGAACGTTTCGGAACCGGTGAAGTTATTCGCCGGCGTGTACTTCACGCTGCCGCCACCTTCAGTGATGGTGATCGTGCCGCCAGCACTACCTTGTGTCACGGCCGAGACAATCAACGCTTCCGTGGTTGGATCGGGGCCGGTCGTGTCGTTGCTGAGAACGTTGACCGTGGTCGTCGTATTCTTGAATCCATTCGCCGTGTCGTTAGTGCCAACCGGAGCGTCGTTCACATTGGTCACGGTTACAGTCACCGTGGCCGTAGCCGTACCGCCGTTGCCATCGTTGATGGTGTAGGTGAATGTTTCCGTACCTTGGAAGTTCGCGGCTGGCTTGTAGCTGATGTCGGCGCCGTTGTTGGTGATGGTCACTGTGCCGCCGTTGCTGGCGGTTCCGACCGACTGCACCTTCAGGGTTTCGCCGGTATCGCCAAGGTCGTTGGCGAGCACATTGATCGTAATCGGCGTGGCAATGTCTTCTGTCGTCGATGCCGTGTCGGCATTGGCGGTCGGGTTATCGTTAGCATCGGTCACCGTCACGGTCACCGTGGCGGTATCGGTCAAGCCGCCCGTATCGGTGACGGTGTAAGTGAACGTTTCCGTGCCGACGAAGTTCGACGCCGGGGTGTAACGAACCGAGCTGCCACTCACGATCGTGATCGTACCGCCGTTGCTCCCTTGCGTCACCGCAGAGATCGTCAGCGTTTCGTTGGCGTCGGGCGTGATCGTGTCATTGCTGAGCACGTCGATGGTGTTGTTGGTGCTGTCTTCGGTGACCGTTTTGGTGTCGTTGGCCGCATTCGGCGCATCATTGACTGGCTGAACTTGTACGTTCACCGTAGCCGTGGTGGTTGGGCCCGAAGCACCGCGTCGGATGGTGTAAGTGAAGGTTTCCAACCCGTTGTAGTTTGCGGCTGGAGTGTACACCAACGTCTTGCCGTCGCTGGCAACTGTCACGGTGCCACCGTTGCTTGTGGCTCCGACAGCGGTGATGACCAATTCGCTTGCCGAACCACCGGTGACGGTGTCGTTTGCCAGCGGATTCAGCGTGTTGTTGGTCGAATCTTCGTTGTGGTTAAACGTGTCATTGACGGCCGTGAAATCCAATCCAACAGTGGCCGTCGTGCTGCCGTAGTTGATTTCGGAAGCAGGCGTTTGTGCCGATTGGCCGTAGAGACCAATTTGCAGGCCGGAGGTTTCATGTGGGTCTGAGGCAAAGGTCACATTGCCGGCGGCAGTGGCCTTCATCGGCACGCGGAACAGCTGGAACTCGCCGCGACCGAGAGGAGTGAAGGTGCCCGACAGGCCTCCTACTTCATCGAGCAAGCCAACCGTCGTTGTAGTGCCGGTAACTGCCGAGGTGTACGTAGGATTGTGTTGGATTGCGCCATTCACCATCACGTTCGACGAGTAGGTCACGTCGGTAAAGAACGAGAATACGCCGAACGTTGGACCTTCGTTATCAGGACGCGTATCAGAGACGAACGCTGCCAAAAAGAACTCCTGGCCGACAGCCAGATTATTGAGCACCGTGCCGTTGGCGTCGACAATCCGCAATTCGAGCTTGATGTCCTTGGGAGCAACGGCAGCGACCGTGAGACTCAGCGGTTGATTGACCGTATTGCCTGCCAGGTCGGTACCGAGGATCACGACATTCTGCGTTCCAATTTGCGCCGTGGTGGGCGTCCAGGAAACAACCCCCGTGGTCGGGTTGATCGTCATTCCGCTCGGTGCACCCGTTTGCAATGAGTACACATAACCGGCCTGCCCTTCATCAGGACTTTGAGCATCGTACGTAAAGGCCACGCCTTCGGTAGCCGTCGTCGGTGCGGTCGAAGTGAACGCGCCAGGGGCTGTGCTATCGTAGGTCACCGCGACTGCGGTCGACTTGGCGCCTTCGCCACCATTCACCGTCTGCGAGGCCGAGATTTGGTAAGTGCCGGAGCCCAGCGAGGCAATCGCAGTGGTTGAGAGTGTGATCGAGGTGCCGGCGGCGACACCCGAAGCAATCACCGTGTTGCCGTTATAGAGCTTGACTGTGGCGCCACTGGTGACACCGGTCACCAAGAAGTCGAGCGTGCCGTCGTTCGTGACGTTGTCGGTATTGCTGCTGCCGCTATCGGATCCATCGGTCAGGTCGATCGTCGGAGTGCCCGTCGGACCGACATTGACCGTCACCAACTGCGAATCGAATTGATCCGTTGCATCTGCGGCAGTTGCGCCCCTTACGGCGAGCAGCACTTGAAACGTACCAACAAAATTAGTTGGCGGAGTAATCGCTACCGCACCGGTACTGCTGTTCACGTTCAATGTGTAGTCGACCGTGTTGCCAGCCGGCTTCTGACCTTGGAAGAAGAACGCATTGTTTTCGACGTCGAATGCTGGAATGTTAAAGTTGGCGGTCCCGCCCTGCGTGATATTCACAGGCGCAATCTCACCCAGGAAAGGCGCACCGTTCCGATTATCTGGCGTTACTTCGACCTTGAACGTTCGCTGCATCGTCTGGCCATCGGCATCAGTCACAGTTACCGTAATATTCGCGGTACCGCTCGCCCCTTCCGCAGCCTTCAGCATCAACACGCCGTTCTCGGTATCGGTAAAGATCTCCATCGAGTTGATGATGACGTCAGCGGTCGGCTTGTCGCTGCTGTTGACAGGAACTTCGCTAATCGCTTCGCGAACAGCTTCACCCTCGGTCATCACACCAAAGATCGAGTGATTGAAATCCAAGTGGCGAACCGAGAAGTTCTCCGCCACCGTTACGCTGGAATTGGTTCCGCCGGTCAGACCGGCACCGCTACCGGTTACTTGTTGAATCGTGCGGACCGCGCCCTTGGTGCCTAGGAATTCCACGCGGAAACGGCGGTTTTCGACGACCGCGCCGCTCTGATCGAGCTGTGGATCGTGTTCAACCTTGACGTTCCCCACGCCGATCGTGCTCAAGCCTTCGAGCGCGGTCTGCATGGCTGCGGCCGTGGTAGCCAGGCTGCCGTTGGCAGTTGCGGGAGGCGTAAAAGTGATGTTGCCAGTCGTCTGGCCCCGATAACTGAGCGTGAACGTGCCGCCCGTCGGACTGCCCGACAGCGTGATGTTCCACGATTGATTGTCTTCCGTGATGAAGAACTGAGAGTCGTTTGTATCGTCGGTGCTCTTCGCCATCGACAGCAAGCCGCTGCGATTATGCTGCAGGTCGAAGTTGAACTGATCATCAAAGTCTTGCAGCGAAGAACCACCACTGCCCGTGCCCGTCGGGTCGCCGGCTTGCAACACAAAGTTGTCAATGACTCGATGGAACGTGATGGTGTTGCTGGCGGTGTCGTTGTAGAAACCGCTGTTCACCAATTGCTTGATGCGGCTGGTTACCCGCGGCACGTAATTGTCAAACAACTGATAAACCATCGTGCCGTAGTTGGCAACGTTCATTCGCAAACTTTGATTGCCTTGCAGAATCGTCGGTGTCACCAGGCTTGGGTTATCGCTGGTCACGGTGTACGTCAACTGGCCACCGTTCGGATCGTAGCCATCGAGGCTGATCGCCAGCGGTGAGCCGCCGCGGAGCACCGTTTCTGGAAGTTCCGCGAGGAATGGCGTGCTGCTCTGCGGAATGGCAATCCCGGCCTTTGTCGAGATCTGTTGCAGCGTCAATTCGCCGGTCAACCGCGAACCATCTTGAAACACCCATGTCGGATACGTGGTGATATTGTTGGCTGTGGCTATGGCGTTCGGGGTCTTATCGGGGTTGGTCACTTCGACGAACGGCAAGTACTTGGCACCGTCTTCGAACAAGTTCTTGGTCGCCGTGCAGTGCGGGCACCAGGCAGCGCCATAGAACTTGATGTTCGCCGCAGCCAGAGCTTTTGCAAACGCGACCAAATCGTTGGCCAGCACCGAGGCTTCGCCAGCGCTTG
>CAYMWL010000010.1:0-147733 GCA_964394305.1 uncultured Pirellulaceae bacterium | reverse complement strand
AGGAACGTGCCCGAAGCGGTCGCCGCGCCGTCGTTCACCGTAAACGTAAAGCTGTCGCTCCCTGCGAAACCATCGTCCGGCGTGTAACTGAAGCTGCCGTCGCTGTTGAAAGTCAACGTCCCGTTGCCGACGCCTCCCGCCGAGTACGTCAGCGCATCGCCGTCGGCATCACTGCCACTGACCGACGACGAAAAGGATTGATCGTGCAGAATGCTGGTTGAACCATCGTTCGCCGTCGGCGCATGGTTGGTGACTGAAATCGAAACCGTGCCGTCGTCGCTGCCACCGCTGTAACCACCATACCCGCCATAGCCACCGTAACCGTTGCCGCTGCTGGTCGCCGTAAAATCAAAACTATCATCGCCGACATAGCCAGCATTGGGCGTGTAGGTGTAAGTGCCGTCGGGATTGAATGCCAACGACCCGTGGGCAGGTCCCCCCGAAGCGCTAAAAGTCAGCGGAGCGCCCTGATCGTCCGTAGCGCTGACGGACGAAGAGAGTCCGTGATCGTGCACCACGACCTGGTTGCTGTCGAAGGCAGTCACGGCCAGCAAGCGCCGATCTTCAACACCCTCCAGCATTAGCCGCCGATGGAAACGAAGCATCCCGCCCTCTCGGCGCCCGGACCTTCGCCCCTTGCGCAGATTCAATCCAGTCATCTGCGAAATCGCCAGCCACATGCGTCGCAACCAATTCGAGACAAGCATCGCCAAAATTCCCTGCGAAAAAGAAGAGGTACGGATGAACAGGAATGTCCTATTCACATGCATTCGCACGATCAAAATCTTATGTGAGACGCCCCGATGAGAGAGGCCTAACCAGCCACGGAACCAGCGGCTCCTACTGAAAAAAGCAACCGACGGATGACGAGAAGATCAGGAGTCTCGCTTTAGCCACTCGTGTCGCGATTAGAGCACTCAATCTTCGAGTGTCAATATTTCTGTTGTTAGAATTCACAAGGTTTTTATGCTATACAACTCTTCTTCATCGCATGAAAAATATTCAGAAAATATTTGATATCGGCCGTAGCGCACATGATTAGCATTAGCATGAAGGCGTTGTATCGCAAGCGTTAAGAGACTGCCGCCCACGGCATTTCCTCTTGCAAATGGATCGCTGAAACAATTCCAGCTCGTCACTTTGAGCCTGGGGTCGATTTTTGCGTTCCGTGACAATCGCAGAAAGGGATTGACAAACCTCATGCAATGTGTACAATTGTGACGTAATCAGCGACAGTTCAATTTCGCTGCAACGACATGATCAACTTTGCGGCTGGTGAGGCATTCGTCAGACCGTTGTCGGCTGTTTCTTGGGAGGGTTTCTGATGAATCGCAGCGTTGTCTTCGTTGCCAGACCTGCTATCGGACTGTTCTCTCGACCTGAGGGCAGCGTCAAATCCAGCCATCCAAGTGGCGCGCAAAACTGTTATCAGAAATCCCCGGCACCCCTTGATTTGCCGAGAAAAACGATGATTACCCACCCGAACGAGTCGTTATCAAGCGGGGCGATGATAACAGGTTGTGATCACCTCCGGCCGAGGGTCATTTTCCCACGCAACGATTTTTGGAGCGTTTGGCAGCGATCCTGCTGCGGCTCGGCGGGAGCGTCGCCCGTCCATCCGTTGCGATGACCGGTTGAATTTGCGACGATAATCGCCCGGTTCGTTGCCGGGAGTTCCCGGTTCCTTGCCGGGAGTACCCGGTTCATCTCTCCGATTTTGATTTCCAGAAATTGAGCATAAGTCATGGCTGCTGCGTTTCCTGAAGTGAGCAAGGTCCAGTACGAAGGCCCGAACTCGAAGAACCCGCTCGCGTTTCGCTGGTACAACGAAAGCGAAGTGATCGAGGGTAAAACGATGAAGGACCACATGCGGTTCAGCATCGTCTATTGGCATACATTCCGCGGCACCGGCAGCGATCCCTTCGGCCCCGGCACTGCGGTTCGTCCCTGGGACGATGGCACGCCGTCGGTCGAAAACGCTGTCAAGCGCGTTCGCGTGGCTTTTGAGCTGATCGAAAAGCTCGGGGCGCCGTATTACGCGTTTCATGATCGCGACGTGTCGCCCGAAGGGGCGACGCTGGCCGAGTCGAACAAGATTTTCGACACCGTGGTGAAGGCTTTGAAAGAAGAGCAAGAGCGGACGGGCATCAAGCTGCTGTGGGGCACCGCGAACATGTTCAGCCATCCGCGGTACATGCACGGCGCGTCGACCACGTGCAACGCCGATGTGTTTGCTTATGCCGCGTCGGCGGTGAAGAAGTGCCTGGAAGTGACCAAGGAACTGGGCGGCGAGAACTATGTGTTCTGGGGCGGCCGCGAAGGTTATCAAACGCTGCTGAACACCGATCTGAAGCGCGAGATCGATCACCTGGCCAAGTTCTTTCACATGGCCGTTGATTATGCGAAGAAGATCGGCTTCAAAGGTCAGTTTTTGATCGAACCCAAGCCGAAAGAACCGACCAAGCATCAGTACGACAGCGATGCCGCGGCCTGCTTGAATTTTCTTCGCGCGTATGACCTGCTGCCGCACTTCAAGCTGAACCTCGAAACGAATCATGCGACGCTGGCCGGGCACACGATGATGCACGAGCTCGATTACACGGGCATGCAAGGGGCGCTCGGCTCGATCGATGCGAACACGGGTGACTTGCTGCTCGGCTGGGACACTGATCAGTTCCCGACGAACTATTATCTGACCACCGAGATCATGCTGATGCTGCTCAAGCACGGCGGCATCGCGCCGGGCGGCGTGAATTTTGATGCGAAGGTTCGCCGCGAAAGCTTCGAGCCGATCGATCTGTTCTATGCGCACATCGGCGGCATGGATGCGTTCGCCAAGGGCTTGAAGGTGGCTGCGGCGATTCGTGCTGAGGGTGAGTTCGACAAGTTCATGAAGGAACGCTACAGCAGTTGGGACAGCGGGATTGGCGCGGAGATCGAAGCGGGCAAGGCGGATTTCACTTCGCTCGAAGCATATATGTTGAAGAAGGGGGAAGTGTCCCCGAACAAGAGCGGGCGGCAGGAATATCTGGAAAATCTGTTCAATCGCTACCTGTAATGGGCGGCGGTTGCTGATTTGAAGTAGATTTCAGGGAGGCGGTTTTGGTGGCCGACAGTTGTCGGCTGCCCAGACTTATCTCTTAGAATCAGGTAGCCCGTGCCGTCGGACGAAGAACTCGAGTTGCTCAAAAGCGAATACGCTGCGCTCGCGCAGGAGCGCGACGCGTTGCTGCGCGAACGGGCGATGCTGCAGCACTCGCTGGAGTTGCATGAACGTGACCGGCAGATGCTGGCGTTCGAGATCCACGACGGCATTGTGCAGGATATGTCGGGCGCCATCATGCTGCTGGAGTCGGCGGCGCGAAACACAACTTTTGCCACACCAGCGGCAGAAGCGCAGTATGCCCGAGCGGTAAGCACGCTGCGAGAAAGCGTCGCTGAAGCGCGGCGGTTGATACGAGGACTTATTCCAGTCGTGCTCGATCAGGCTGGCTTTGTGGTCTCGCTGCAGAAGTTGGCCGAACGATTTGAGAACGATCAGGGGCTGCATGTTTCGCTGCATTCGAATGTGCAGTTGAAGCATCTCGCGCCGGCGACGGAGTTGATCATTCTGCGCATCGTCCAGGAGGGGCTAACCAACATTTGGCGGCACAGCGGGGCGAAAGAGGCTGATGTGCAAGTCAACCAGCACGACGAACAACTCGATCTGGACATCTGCGACTGTGGTTGCGGTTTCGATACCAAGGAAGTGAAGCCGACGCGCTATGGTTTGACAGGCATGAAGGAGCGTGCGCGATTGCTCGGCGGCAAGACCGAAATCAACAGCTGTCCCGGCCAAGGGACCCGCGTGCACGTGGAGTTGCCGCTGAAACGGGCCTTGGTGGAAGAGAACTGATTTAGTTCGCCAGTGGCGCTTTCAAAATTGCGGCGAGAATTTTGTACTGTGCTTCGTATTCGGCTTCGCGCTCGACGGTCTCTTTTACGCGACCGCCTGGGAGCGCGGAAGCAGGGCTGAAACCAACGTAAATCAACGCGCCCTTGCCGATCATCTGCCGATAAAGAATAGCCTGGGTTTTGCCGTTGCCGATGATGCGTTCGCCGGCTTCGGCCGAGAGGGGCAGGTTGTTTGTTGCTTGGAGCAACGCAGCTTGCGTTAACGGTTCCAAGTGCGCGACCCAAGGATGCTTCGGCTGCAGCACTTCGTAACTCGCTGCCTTGGTGTTCTTCACCAGTTTCAGATTTTCGCCGAGCCAGAATTTTGCTTCTTGCGATGCGAACAAATCCAAGCGATCTCGCATCAGCAACAGCACGCCGCCGTCGCGTAAGTAAGTGTCAACCAACTTGAGGTCATCGGCCGAAAACGCGGCCGGTACAATCTTCGCGCGAGTCATGCTCCCGTCGAAGGCAACTAGATCGTACTTCTTGAACTCTGCCGGCGAGATCCAAGTCCTTTCGGCAGAGTTGAGATTGGTGCCTTGTTTACGCAGAGCGTATTCGAGCAGCGGCGCATCGAAGGCGGGATAGCCTTGCACCAGAAGAGCGAGTTTAACGGCTGGCTGTGTTTGCGAAGTTCCAGACGATTTCATGGGTTGAGGCGCTTGCAGTTCCTGCCACTTGTCCCCGGGAAGTGCTTCGCCGATGACGTTGAACCTGCCGCGCACGCCGATCGGCCAGGCAGCTTGTTTCGGCCCAAACGCACCCCGATATTCCGCCCCAAACGTGAGGTACGCATCCCCGGCATGCTTCACGGTCAACCAACCTCCTTTGGCCGCTGGACTGTCCGTTTTCAATCGCACATCGGCGATTTCGCGCCAATCGCTCGAGTAACTGACAAAGCCTGGATTGGCGATCGTATCCTTCGCTGTCCAATCCGTTGCACCTTTCAACTTCTGCCGATATTTCTCGAACAGCGGCGCGATCTTGTCGCCGTCCGTCATACTCCAGACAAGGTTGAAGTTTCCTTCAAAGTTGCTGCTTGGATCTGGGAGTGTCGTGCCGACCATGCCCTGCATCTGGCAGACGATATTGTTGATCACTTTGCGACTCGTGCCATGCGTCATCGCGCGGCCGAGACCATCGGTGAGATAGTCATACCGCGGCGGATCGCCAGCCAGGATCGTGTTGTTTTGAATATCCATCGGCTCCCACGCGGGGCTGCCGTGGTCGCTGGCGAAGCGGCCGAAGCTGTCGAGTTCTTGTTTGTCTTCGGGACCGTTGGGCCAGCGGTAATGCACCGGTTGGCGGAAGTCGAAGACGTTGTGATGAATCTTAATTTCACCGCCGGTTTGCTTCTTGTTGTCGGGCAGCACCTTCTGCCTGCCGTGCCCTACGCCAAAGGCAAAGGTGGTGAGGATGCGAGAAAAGCGGTTGTGCGTGATCGTGCCATCGCCACCAACCACACTCCCATCGAACGCGGTGCCACTCGTCAGAAAGATTCCGTCGTCGCTGATGTTGTCGACAAAACTACGGCGGAAGAGCCAGTTGCCAACATTGCCGAGAAAAATCCCGTCCACACTGTCGGTGAATTCGCAGTGCTCGAACCAAAAGTTCTGATTGTCGTTGCCCGTCGGCAGCCAGCGATTGGCGGAGAACAGCCGCGATTCGAGTGCGCGATACTTCAACATACCGCGAAACGTCCAAGGCGCTGCGTTGCCGCGGACGGCGGAATCGCGCAAGACCAGCTGTCGCGTACCAGCCACCCGAATCGTCGAGTTGCTGCCGTAAACGCTGAGGCCATTCAGTTCAATGCATTCGCAATCCTGCAAATCGAGCGCTGCCTCCACCGAGCCGCGCAGCTGAATATCCAACACGTTCACATGCCGACAATTCTTCAGCGTCAGCGGCGAATGATCCCAACCGGCAGCGACAATGAGTTTTAATTTGCGCGGGTCAGTTTCGCCGGCGTAGTTGTCTTTGCCGAGGCCGCTGAGTTGCGTGTGCGCGAGGCGGCAATGAATGCGTTCCGTTTCGCGATTGAACCACAGACCAGGTCCGCAGTAAACGAACGATTCGCTGCCGACTTTGTTGTCAACGTTCCAATACGGATTGTCCGACTGCAGATCGCCGCGGAAGCGATAGCCTTGCAACGGAATGAGCGAATCACCGAAATGGCCGAGGACGTTCGTCGTGTCGGCGCGCGTGATCAGATTCGGATAGGTTTTCGTCGAAACGAATTCACCTTTCGCGCCGTCCTTCGCTTCTTCCCAGGCCGTGGCCGAAGAGTCGTAAAACTCACTCAAGCCGCCGTCGATGGTGGCTTGGTGCTCGGGCAAGGAGCGAATCGTGATCGGCTGCTGTTCGGTGCCTTGCAATTCGACCGTTACATGCTCGTAGAACTTGCCGTTCAGATAGAGCGTGTCGCCCGGCTTCAGTTGCTGTACGGCGTGCTGCATCGATTTCCAAGGAGCGGCTTCGGTGCCTGCGGCGGCGTCGTTCCCTTTCACAGCGTCGACGAACTTCGCGGGCCCGTCGCCGCGGGGCCGATCGCTGGCCGTCGGCAACGGCCGCGGCGAGCCATGCGAAGCATATTGCCATTGCCCGCTGGCGGACGAATGTGCGAACAACAAGATCAACGCGAAACAGCCGAAGGGAGATTTCATGGCAGTTCGCTGCGCGGACGCAGCCCCAGAAGGTTTGCGGCATTGTAGGAGAGATGCACGCGGGCTGCGAATTATTTCCCTGGCCTACTTCGTCCCTTCATCCCTGCTGCCGGCATTCTTGCGCAAGATCGGCTGCAATTCATCGACAAAATCGCGTACGTCTTGAAAGCGGCGGTAGACACTGGCGAAGCGCACGAACGCCACCTGGTCGACTGCAGCGAGACGGTTCATCACCATTTCGCCGAGAAGGTGGCTGTCGATTTCGCCGTCGGTCGTGGCATACACATCGCTTTCGATGAGCGACACAATCTGCTCGATCTGCTCGTCACTGACGGGCCGCTTCCAACAGGCCTTCGAGAGGCCGGCGCGGATCTTTTCGCGATCGAAAGGCTCGCGGACGTTGTTCTTCTTCACCACCTTGATGCCCATTTCTTCCAGGCGTTCGTAGGTGGTGAACCGCTTTTTGCAATGCAAACATTCCCGCCGCCGCCGAATGGCAAAGCCATCCTGGCTGACCCGCGAATCAATCACGCGGTCGTTATCAACGCGGCAATAGGGACAACGCATGAGAATTGAAATCGCAAAGAGTGGCACACACCGTTCGGAAGAACACTGCTTGCCAATATACCGGGATGCTTCGCGATTCAAAGGGGAAAGTAGAGAACCGTGTTGGCCCAGGCGTCATGTTCGGTGCTAGCGATGCACACCAAGAGTTCTTCAATCATTTGCCGTACGGACATGCGGTTGTTGAAGATGAAGATGCCCGGCATCGGTAGCCCATTCGTCACTCGCTGAAAAGCAAAATCAGGCAGCGTGGCTCGATCATGCGAAAGAACGATCCTGCCGTGTTCAGCCGCCCATTCTAAAATTCTGGATCTTCAACTCCCATTAACCCAGCATCTTGCACGCGCAGTAGATCGATTCCGGGAAGCGCTCGCATGAGGCCGCGAACAACTTCGCCTCAAAAGTTCTCATCAGCAAGCAGCTTGAGCATGACGCTAACTTAGAAAGGTACGTCATCTGATGTGCCACGCTGCAGCAACATCGTCCGCAGTCGATTCCGCGTTTCCTTCAAGTCACTTTGCGTGGACTCGATCCTCTGCTGAACCGCAGTCGCCAAAACTTCCCGTTCACGCAAATACGCAGCAACGTCGTCGCGATGCCGTAGGTAATAGGCAATCACTGCGTAGATATCGCTCAGGGTTGTTGTGGGATATTGTTCGACAATCGCCTCTGGCGAGGCACCATCTTCAAAGGCCTGGACAACCATTTCCAGCAATACGCGGGAATCGCCGATGCGATAAGCGCCGCTCGCATCTTGGCGAAGGGGCGGTGCTTCGAGTTGAACAGAAATGCTCATGGAAAATTCGGGTTAGGCGACCCGCAGAATGGAACCTCGTATCGTTCCTATGAATTATAGATCACCGACTGTGTGAATGCATTCTGCAATTGGTTTGCGTGCCACACGGAATCATTTCGGCTCAAACAGCGCAAGGCTCGCTGTGTGCCCATGCATAAAGTTCTGATTGCCAACCGGACCAAGTTCGCCGGCTGCGAATAGACCAGCTAAGGGAATATCGCCGAGCACTTTCGCAATCAGCCCTGCATCGTGATCGCTTTGACTGAACATGCGGGTGCCGCGGCCGTTGCAGCAGAAGAGCAAACCGGCGAGCGGTTGCGGTTGACCTGACTTCTTCACCGCAGCGAGCATTTGCTTCAGCTCAGCGTCGGCTGCTTCTTGATCGCGAACATGAAACTGAATCGTCTGTCCCGCACGAATGTAATCGCCCATGGCGATCGCACCGTTGCTGGGATCGATGCCGATGACGTTGCGAACCAGAAAGTCACCCTGGCCGAACGACTCTTGATACTCGCTGATCACACGACCGACGTGCAGGTTCCGTTGCACTTGCACCTGTTCGCGCGAAGGGAGTGTATCGAATAATTCTTTCAGCTGAATGAGTGCTGGGCGGCCACCTAGTTCGTGAATGACGTTGCGTTCCGCCTTGGTCACGACAAACGGCTTGCCGATGGGGCGGCAACCTTGCGAGACGACGGCCCGCAGTTTGACCGCGCCGTGAATGAACGCGCCGACGGCTCCTTCAGCGAGTGCTTCGCGGCCGCAGAAGAGGCGGTTCTCGCCGGGGTTGAATCCGCCGCTGGCCATACCGCCAAGAATCGGCACGCCGGGGCGATCTTCGTTGAAGCGCTCGAGCAGCAGGTCGGTATGAAACGACAACGGCTCGCCGAGCAGCAGCATGAACGCATCGGCGGGCCACTCGCCAGCGAGTTCATCGGGCCAGCCTTGAATGGCGCCCCCTTCGCGGGTTCTTTCGTAGCTGAGTTGCAACCGCGTGGCAAACACGCCAGGCCAGGAAGCTGCCCAGAGCGAAATGGCCGGCTCGAATTCCACTTCTCGGCCGACGCCGATGATTCCTTCGGCTGTGCAACCGATGAGATTCTCGGTGCCGAGCGCGTCGCACACATGCGGCGCGAGTGCCTCGGCAGCGGCTGCATGTCGTGACGAAACAAAGATCACGGCCAGATCAGGAACAGCCTGCAGTCGTTCGCGCACGAGCTGGCAAACCTGAGTCGCCGCAGCGATGGGATCGGGTTCGGTGGATAATGCGGAAGCAAACCGCAATGGTGAAGGTCGCGGAGCAGCCATAGGGAACAAGACGGGCAGGAAACGGAACGTAATCTGGCGTCCGTATCATATCGCGCGAGCCTGATTTGCGATATGAACCGCCTGCGCATGCACGCCGAGAAACAGCGAGAGTTGCCAGAGCAAGATTTGTCGAAATCAAGAAACGAAACGCCCCCGGCAATTCCGGGGGCGAACTACATTCAACATTTACTGACCGGCGGGCACAAAGGCCGGGCCAGCTTCCGCAGGGGCGAGCATCACCGGCGAACCAGCCGAGTAAACCGGCGGGCCGACGTTCGAGGCGCACGGCGGCGGGCCGCAGTTATCGCCACGATTGAACCAGTTGCGGAACAAGCCACCACCACCGCAGCTGCTGCAGCCGCTCAAGCTCACGGCAGCCATGGCCAGCAGCGTTAAGATCCAAATTTTCTTCATGATCGATCTCCTCACACCTGTGTTTTGCCGGGAATCACCCGGTGTATTGCAACGAACCCAACTTCCTGTGGCCCCTTTTTTGGGGCGGCATGTTGCAGCCACGCAACTCTAGCCCATGTCCGGTGAGGTGCAAACGCAACGGTGGAGTTTTTGCATCACTCTTGAACAATCGCTGACGAGGTGAATCGGTTATTCCGGTCGTAAGGCATGCGAAAAGTCTGCCGCGCGTTTTTGCGGCTGTTGCCGGCCAAATGTGGTTTCGGTGCTACACTTTTTGAACAGTCGTGAACCCATTTTGAAACCGTTGCGTTCCAGCAACAGGTGCCACTCGCTCCTCCTTCCAGCTTTGAATTCTGCAGCCATGTTCAGTCGTTTTGCTCGCCGCCTGGTGCTGTTGCAACTGATTGCCGTCTGCGCGAGCAGTCTGGCCGTCGCCCGCGCGGAACAAACGCAACCGGGTACACCGAGCTGCATACTTCCGTGCCCGGAGATCACAGCTCCTTGTGCTGCGTTTCGCGTGCGTGCGCAAGATCAAGTGTGGGTGCTTAGTTCCCGGCATCTCGGCTGCGCGACGAACGCCTCGGCCGAATCGCTGCAGGCCTGGCAGTATGAAAAAGGAATCTGGCAGCCACGCAACATCGCGGAGTTCTACGCCACCGACTCGGCCGATGTCGTGACGTCGATGTATATCCACGGCAATCGAATCGATGCCGTTCAGGCGAATGGCGATGGCCTGGCAGTCTATTTTCAATTGATCGGAAAGTACGATCACACGCGCGCAGTGCGATTTGTCATTTACAGCTGGCCCAGCGACCAGATCAAAGGCCCGCTGGTTGACGTGCGCACCAAGGCGGCCCGCGCCGACGACGAAGCCTTTTTAGTGTCGCGCTTTCTCCGCAAGATGAATCCCGAAGTGCCCGTTGGTGTGGTTGGCTACAGCTACGGCGCGCGAATCATTATCGGCGGCTTGCATCTGCTCGGAGGCGGCGCCTTCTGCGGTCGAGCGACGGAGTCTGGCAGGGGACAACCCATTCGCGTTGCCGTTTGGGCCGCGGCCGAACACAACGATTGGCCGCTGCCCGGACATGCTCACGGACAGGCGCTGGGCATTGCCGACCAATGGTTGATCACGATCAACGGCTGCGATCCAGCGCTGGCTCGTTATCACATGGTCGATAAATGTGCGCAGCCGACGGCCCTCGGCTATGCCGGCCTCGCTGGTGGTCTGCCACCGGACCTCGCCCGCCGCGTGCAACAGATGAATGTCTCGCACATTGTTGGCGGCACTCATGAAATGTCGGCGTATCTCTACGCCCCGGGCATTGCACAGCCCACGGCAAAACTCGTGCTGTGGTATGGGGAAGAGAAGGGATCAGGGGCTGGGAATTAAAGACTAAGGATCGGGGTGGAGGAGAAGGCGGCTGCGCGGCGAGAGTGCCGGCAGATATAATCCGTGTTTCTACCTTCTTCCTAATAGCTTCTACCTTCCCCCATGTCCGAGCCAATTGCTTATCTGAACGGCGCGTGGGTGCCCGCCTCGCAGGCTATGATTCCCGTCACCGATGCGGGATTCGTGCAGGGCGTGACCGTTGCCGAGCAGTTGCGGACGTTCAACGGCCAATTGTTCCAACTGCCGCGGCATTTGTCGCGCTTACAGCGCTCGCTGGCCATCGTCGGTATTGAGCTGCCGATCGGCGTGCAAGAATTAGCAACGCTCGCGCAAGACCTCGCTACCCGCAATCACGCGTTACTGCCGCCGGGCGATGATCTGGGGCTGTCGATGTTCGTCACGCCTGGGACGTATTCCACGTTCATGGCCGCTGGAACTTCTGCTAGTTCCTTTCTCGGCATGCACACCTATCCCATTCCGTTCGCCAGTTGGGCTCACAAGTATGAGCAGGGTGAGAAGCTAGTCGTCACCGCCGTGAAGCAAGTTCCCAGTGACTGTTGGCCCGTGGAGCTGAAGTGCCGCAGCCGAATGCATTACTATTTGGCCGATCGCGCGGCGCGGGAGATCGAACCTGGCGCTCGCGCGGCAATGCTCGATCACAACGGTTTTGTTACTGAGGCCTCGACGGCCAACTTGCTGATCTATCGCACGAGTGAAGGAATCACCTCTCCGCCGCGGGCCAGTATTCTGCCGGGCGTAAGCGTTGCCGTGCTCGAAGAGTTGGCGGGCGAATTGCAGATTCCCTGGAGCGAGCGAGATCTGACTGTGGAAGATTGTGCGACTGCCGATGAAGTTCTGCTCTGCAGCACAAGTCCCTGCGTTTGGCCGGTGACGCGGTTTCATGGCAAGGCGATTTCGAATGGTGCCGCCGGTCCAGTTGCGAGAAAACTGCTCGCAGCATTTAGTCAGCGCGTCGGAGTCGACATTGCAAGCCAAGCGAAGCAGTTTTCACATCGATGAGCAGCCAGTCCTCTCCCCAGAGTACTCGGGCGAGCGAGTAAGATGAGCAGTTATGAAACCCGATGACTATCTGCCGCGGCCTGATCGTGTGAAGTCGTTTGCGACGCAACCGCATGCGACGCCCATTTATTTGACCAGCGTCTGGGAATGTGAATCGCCGGCGCAGGCCGATGCGATGTTGGGCGGCAGTGAGCCCGGCTATGTCTATCAGCGCGATGGTCATCCCAACGGCGCTGCCCTCGCGGCGAAGTTGAATGAGCTCGAACAGGCGCCGCATGGCATGGTCGTGGCCTCCGGCATGGCCGCGATCTCGGCGCCGCTCTTGGCAACGTGTGCGGCCGGCGATCATGTCGTCACCGCGAGTCGCGTGTATGGCAAGACATTGCAACTGCTGAGTGCCGAAGCGTCGCGGCTCGGAATCACTCTCTCAATCGTCGATACTAACGATCTCGCCGCTATTGCTGCGGCGATGAACGAACGGACGAAGCTTGTCTTGGTCGAAACCATCGCGAATCCGCTGCTGCAAGTTGCCGACATCGCAGCTGTCGCCGAGATCACGCATCGCGGCGGCGCACGGCTGATAGTTGATAATACGTTCGCCTCGCCGCTCGTTTGCAAGCCAATGGAACTCGGCGCCGACATTGTGATGGAGAGTCTCACCAAAACACTGAACGGCCACAGCGACGTGTTGCTGGGCTACTTCGGCTGCCGCACCGACATCTGGCCGCGCGTGAAACAAGTCGTCAGCGCGTGGGGATTTTCGGCATCGCCTTTCGACTGTTGGTTGGCGGCCCGTGGTCTGGCGACAGCTCACTTGCGGATCGAACGCGCGAGTGCGAATGCGTTGCGGGCGGCCGCGTTTTTGCTTTCACGCCGCGAAGTCGAACGCGTGGAGTATCCCGGTCTGCCGGCACATCCGCAGCATGCCATTGCATTGCGGCAGTTCGTCGGCCCAACGGGCCCGCAATTCGGCACAATGGTCGCGTTTCAATTGAAAGGCGGCCGAGCCGCCGCTGACAAGTTCATCACAGCGGCGAAAGACATTCCGTTCTGCCCTTCGCTGGGCGAACTCTCGACCACGCTCAGCCATCCCGAAACGACCAGCCATCGCGGCTTGACGGCCGAAGGGCGCGCCGCGCTCGGCATCACCGGCGGCACGATTCGCCTATCGGTCGGTACGGAAACGCCGGAGTTTATCTGCAGCGCGCTGGCCACCGCGCTGATGCAAACGGTGTAGATCTGTCCTTGGCTTTATTCTGGCGAACGCCAGATTGTCGCGTCCGCGAAAACGTAATCTTCCCAGCCCAACGATTGCCGGTTGCTCTTGGCCGCGGCTTGCGCTATCTTGAAAGGCGTTGAAACAACTGTTCCGGGCTGAACCAGCGGTTGCTTCACCATGTTGCTTTCCTCCGGCGGCATCTGCCACGCGCGCCGGGCCCGCCTATTTGTTCTCTCCCTCTCGCGAGTGCATCATGAAACGTACTGGTTTCGTTTGGATGTTCGTCGGTTGGCTGCTCGTTTGTTCGCTGGCCGCCGTATTGGCTGGTGCACAGGAAGTTGCCAAAACCGCCGCCAAAGAAGTCGCTAAGGCCGATCCGCTCGACTGGCCTTATTGGCGGGGACCGGAATGGAACAGCATCTCGCGCGAAACTGGCTTGCCCGACACGATCAATCCCGGCGGTGGCGCTGGCAGCAATCTTGCCTGGAAGCGCGAAGACCTGGGCGCTCGCAGCACGCCGATTGTTCTCCGCGGCAAACTTTATTATCTCGCCCGGCATAACCCGGCCACACCGAAGGAATGCGAAAAGATCGTCTGCTTAAATGCCGAGACCGGCGAAACGATTTGGGAGAGCATTCACAACGTCTGGTCGAGCGATGTGCCCGATACACGCGTGGGTTGGTCGAACGTCGTCGGCGATCCAGAAACCGGCTATGTCTACGCACTTGGTGCGAACGGTTTGTTCAAATGTCTCGACGGCGAGAATGGCAAAATCATCTGGCAACTCCCGTTGCATGAACAATATGGCGTGCTGACGACATACGGCGGCCGCACGAATAGCCCGATCATCTGCGAAGACATGGTGATCTTTGGCAGCGTAATCATCGGCTGGGGCGAAATGGCTGTCCCCGCACATCGCATCCTCGCTTTCGACAAACTCAACGGCCAGGTCCGCTGGTTTATCAGCACGCGGCTGCGGCCCGAAGACACGATCTACAACAACCCAACCATCGCCGTGATCAAAGGTCAAAAGCTGATGATCACCGGCGCGGGCGACGGCTGGATTTATGGTATTCAGCCGCGAACCGGCAAGAAGGTTTGGGAATATCAATTCTCGCGCCGCGGTCTGAATCTTTCACCGACCGTCGATGGCGACATTGTTTATATGGGGCACAGCGAAGAGAACCCGCCGCCGGACGGCCGCGTGGTCGGCGCTGTCGCGGCGATCGATGCGACGCAAATGGGCGATGTTTCGAAGACGGCTGAAATCTGGAAGAAGTTGGAAATCGCCGACGGCAAAAGCTCGATTCTAAAACTGAACGATCGGCTGTATTGCCCCGATGATGCTGGCAAGATGTTTGTGCTCGATGCGAAAACGGGCGAAGAAATTTGCAAGAAGATCAGCCTCGGTACGATCAATTTTGGCGCACCGCTCGCGGCGGACGGCAGGATTTATTACTGCGAGAAGAACGGCCGCTGGTACATCATGACGCCGACCGAAGAAGGGATCGAACGCTTCGCCCGCGGCAAAACGATGGGCAACTTCCCCGCTGGTGACGAATGCTGGGCCTCTCCCGTGGTCTCGCACGGCCGGCTTTACATTCTGACGACCGGCGCTCTCTATTGCTTTGAAGACAAAGCGAAGAAAAAGGGCTCGACGCCGCAGCCGCCGCAGCCCCAGGAAACGGCTGTTTCGGAAGACATGACTCCGGCGCAGTTGCAAGTCGTCCCCGCGGAACTGCTGCTGAAACCCGGCGAGAAGCAAACTTTCACCGCGCGGCTGTACAACGCTCGCGGACAATTTCTGAAGACGACCGAAGCCAAATTCGAGGTCGATGCCAACGGGGAAATCAACGACCAAGGTGAATTCACCGCCGCAGCCGATGCCAGGCATGTCGCCGCAATGATCACGGCGACGGTCGGTGACTTGAAAGCTCGCGCCCGCGTGCGAATCATTCCGCCGCTGCCGTGGAAGTTCGATATGGAAGGGCTGACCGATGCTCCAATCACCTGGATTGGCGCTCGCTATCGTCATCAGCTCCGCAAAGGCCCGGATGGCAACAGCTATCTCGCCAAGATCACGACCATTCCGAAAGGCACCCGCAGCCGCGCGTCGTTGGGGCCAAGCGATTTGCACGACTACACCATTCAGGCTGACATGCTGCCGCACGAACTCGACAGCAAGCAACCCGACATGGGTTTGATCGCGCAAGGTTACACGTTCGAAGTGTCCGGCGAGCGAAATCTGTTGCACATCGGCAGCTGGATTTCACACGACAAGCGGTACTTCACCACCAAGCCGTTCAAGCTGGAACCAGGCAGCTGGTACACTCTGAAACTGCAAGCAGCCAACCTGGACGGCAAGGCAGTGGTCAAAGCCAAGGTCTGGAAGAAGGCCGATAAAGAACCTGCCGAGTGGACACTCGAGCTGACCGACCCGCAGCCTAACAAAGTCGGCGCGCCGGGCCTCTTCGGTAACGCGACTAACGCAGAAGTGTTCATTGATAATGTAGCCGTGACGCCTAACAATTAAGTCTCGTAGGACGGAGCACTCCGTTCCAGCATGACATTCACGGTTTGATTTTTAAACTCGACTCTAGCCAATTTGAAAAGTGCTTGTAGGGAGCGCGACCATGCAACGAACGAAAGCTGTGCTGGCGATTTTTGCGAGCTTGATGCTCGGTCTGATCGCGGCGACCTTCTTACCGGGCTGTCAGCCGAACAAGGGCGGCATCGGCGGCACCACCGACGGTGTCGTCACCGATAGCAATGCCAAGCGTCCAGCGGCAACGCCCCAAGTCGACGAACCTGCCAGCGTCGATAAACTCGCCGATCCGATGCCCGCGCCGCCGCTTTCCACCGACAAGCCACTCGATCCCGTCGACTCTCCGCCGGCCAAACCCGCACTCGGCGAACCTGCCCCGCCGCAGGAAGAGTTGAAGAAAGAAGAACAAAAGAAAGCCGAGGAAAAAACCGCGGAACAAAGGAACGATCAGGTCGCGCTCGCCCCGAGCAAGCCCGCCGGCGATCCCAAAGTTCCCGCCGAAAACCCCGTCCTGCAAAAGGGTGACTGGAATCAATGGGGCGGCAATTCCCTCCGCAACAATGTTCCGCCTGTCGACAGCGCGCCAACCGAGTTCGCGCCCGGCAGCTTCGATCGCAAAACGGGCGAATGGAAAAACGCCAAAGCCAAGAACATCAAATGGGTGGCCACGCTCGGCAGTCAAACCTACGGCAACACGGTCGTCGGCGCCGGCAAGGTGTTGCTCGGCACCAACAATAGCAACGGCTATCTCAAGCGCTATCCAGGCGATGTCGATCTCGGCTGCCTCGTCGCTTTCGATGAAAAGACCGGCAAGTTTCTCTGGCAGCATAGCAGCGAAAAACTGCACACCGGGCGCGTGCACGATTGGCCGCTGATGGGTGTTTGCTGCTCACCGCTGGTCGAAGGAAATCGCCTCTGGTTCGTGACCAGCCGTGGCGAAGTGAAGTGCCTCGATACTGAAGGTTATCTCGACGGCAAGGACGATGGAGCGGTCACCAAGGAACCAGCTCGGTTGTTCGATGTCGTGCGCGCTGACGAACCAGCCGACGACAAGCTCGCTGGCATTGTGAAGGAACTTGAAGGCGGCAAACTTTCGGCCGACCTCCGTGGCAAGTTCGCCGCTGCTGGCGCGGAACTCGATGCCGCTGATCCAGAGCTCAAGCTCGATGACAAAGCCAAAGGCCCGGCCAAAAAATGGGTCTTCAAGGCCAAGTCGAACGGCATCGAACGTGATTTCTTCATCACGCTGGCCGGCCCGCGGTTGAGCGTCTTCCGTATCACCACACCGGATGACAAAGAAGAAGCCGATACGATCTGGTCCTATGATATGATGAAGAGCCTCGGTACCAGCCAGCACAACATGTGCAGTTGCTCGGTCACCACCTGGGGCGATCTGTTGTTTGTAAACAGCAGCAACGGCGTCGATGAATCGCACCTCGTCGTCCCTGCTCCCGACGCCCCGAGCTTCATCTGCATGGATAAGAACACGGGCGAAGTGTATTGGACTGACAACAGCCCCAAGGATTTGATTCTGCACGGCCAATGGTCATCGCCGACAGTTGCGATTCTCGGCGGAGAGGCGCAAGTGCTGTTTGGCGGCGGCGATGCCTGGCTGTACAGCTTCAAGGCCAACAAAGGCAAAGACGGCAAGCCGGAATTGCTCTGGAAGTTTGACTGCAATCCGAAGGACAGCATTCTGGAACTCGGCGGCCGTGGAACTCGCAACGACATCATCTGCACGCCGGTTGTCTACGACAACAAAGTCTATTTCGCCACCGGCCAGGATCCGGAGCACGGCGAAGGGCTCGGCATTTTCTGGTGCGTCGATCCGACCAAGCGGGGCGACATCAGCGAAAAGATCGTGAAGAACCGCGACCCGGCGAAGAACCCGGTGCCGCACAAACGTATTCAAGCGGCCGTCGAAGAAGAGGGTGACGTCATCGAAGACAACCCGAACAGCGGCGTGGTCTGGAAGTACACCGAGTTCGACAACGACGGCAACGGCGAGATCGACGACTTCATGGAGAAGTTTCACCGCGCCATCAGCACGCCGGTGATCAAGAACGACTTGATTTTCATTCCCGACTTCAGCGGCTTGTTCCACTGCATCGACGCCAAGACCGGCAAGGTGCACTGGACCTACGACATGCTCGCGGCGGCTTGGGGTTCGCCGATGATCGCTGGTGATAAGGTTTATGTCGGCGACGAAGACGGCGACATCTGCATCTTCGATGTCACCAAGGAACGGCATGACCCCGTGGCCGAGATCAATATGTTGAACAGCGTTTATAGCACGCCGATCATCGCCAACGGCGTGCTGTACATCGCCAACAAGGATCACATCTTCGCCATCGAAGAATCAGCTGGCGGCGAAGAGAAATAGTCTTTTGGCGTTCGCCAGTCAGAAACATCCATGCCTAAGCGTGTGCTCGATATCGGCAACTGTTCCATGGACTTCGGCGCCATCAGCGGCATGCTGCGCAAGCAGTTTGCCGCCGAAGTGGTGCAATGCCATGGCCCGGATGATTCGCTTGATGCGCTCCGTCATGGGCAATTTGATTTGGTGCTGGTCAATCGCAAGCTTGATCAAGACTATAGCGACGGCCTTGATATCATCCATGCAATCAAAGCCGATCCGCAACTTGCTGCAGTTCCGGTGATGCTCGTCACCAACTACGCGGAATATCAAGAACAAGCGGTCGCTGCCGGCGCGCTGCCTGGCTTCGGCAAAAAGCAGCTTTACGACGACACGACGCAGGAACGCCTGGCCAAATTGCTGGGCACTTAAGGCCAATCACTTGCGTCGTTACGCGGTGGCCCGGTTGCTCAATCGCACCAATTGTGTGCGGGCTGCATTGCGAACATTTTCGGGAACGTCCGTCATCGCCGTCAGTTGCTTCAGATCGGCGACGGCTTGGGCGTCGTTTTTCAACGAAGAGTGAGCGAGGGCTCGATTGAAGAGAGCTCTCGCTTTCGTTTCACTGCTCGCCGTGGGCGATCGCATCAACTCGGTATAGATTTTGATGGCTTCAGCGGGCTGCTTATTCTTGGCGAGTTCCATGGCTCTTGCCATGGAATTGTCGTCACGCCCTCCGCGGCTGAACCAGTTGCTTAAGCGATTCAAAAAGTTCATAGCAGCACCTGCGGAAGCGATGTGATCTATTCCGGCACCCGAACCTCGTAACGGGTCATGTTGTTCAGCTTTTGCGGCAGTTCTTTCACCAGGCATGTCTGCTTGGCCTGTGCGATGGTCTCGGGGTAAGCAACCCAAGCACCACCCTGAAAGTAGAAAGTATTTTTCTGTGCGTCTTCGGCAACGATGAACGCCTTGCCGTAAACAGTCGGCGCGACGGGTTCGGTGGGAATGATCGACACCAGCGAACTGCGACGATTGTCGGCTGGGGGACGGGAAGCCTGTTGACGCTTGTTCGGTTGCTGAAATCGCCTTTTTTGCGGCATGAGTACTTTCGGTGCGCAGGTGAGAGCAGAAATAGAAACAGGCGCGGCAGCGCAGCAGTTCCGTTACCGGAACCTGAAAAATCAGAGCGCTCCGAGAAACTCGCAGCGCTCTTCGCAAGCTAACGAACTGGCAGTACAGGTTCGCTTAGTAGCGACGACCGCCGCCACCACCACCGTAACCGCCGCCGCCACTGCGACCGCCGCCACCACCGCCGTAGCCGCCGCTGCGACCACCACCGCCACCGCCGCCACCACCAAAGCTCCGTTCTTCACGGGGACGAGCTTCGTTGACGGTCAGGGCGCGGCCGTCGACTTCTTTCGAGTTCAGACCGTTCATCGCGGCTTGGGCTTGTCCGTTGTCAGACATTTCGACGAAGCCAAAACCCTTGCTGCGACCGGTGTCGCGGTCCATGACCACTTGGGCGCTCTTGACCTGGCCGAATTCGCTGAAGAGTTGCTCCAGCGATTCGTTGGTCGTGTTGTAACTGAGATTTCCGACGTACAGACGCATTGCCACAATAGAATCCTGCAAACCGATAGCGCGGCCCTGTGCGAACTTTCCGGGCCAAGAGAAAGAGACCAGCGTGGTGGTCCGCCAAGTGGGAAGGGCGAAGCAAGGGGCGGCGAACAAGGCAGTAGAAAATGGCCCGCAGCGCTTTGGTCGTCAGACCGACTACCCCACTTGTAGCAGTTGCGGCCGATAATTCCTAGCGTGAACTTGTCCGCGGAACACATTATTTCGAGATTAATTCCCCTCAGAATCACAATTCCGTTGTGCGCAAGCTTGCAGACAACGATACTACAGCCATCACCTCCAGGTATTTCGCGCTGCGGAAATCGGTCTGCAGCAGCGACATTTCGCAACCTCTTGGCTTGGAAGACTAAGAACCGGCGGCATCGGATAGCTTTCGCTGTCCCCATCGCCAGCATTCACATTTGCTTCTGCACTAACTGCTTGCAGCGCCGAATTCGGTGCGAGCTGAAAATCGACTCACCCGTCGATTCAACGTCGAGGAGCCATCGCTGTGAGTGAAAAGAAGCCCACGCCCGTTTTTCGCGCGCTCATTCCCAACCTTTGTCCCGTCTGCGGCAAAGCTTCGTATTCAAAATCGGGCGAACATCCGCAGTGCTCGCAACTGCGCGCCGATACGGCCTTCAAGCTGAAGATCAAAGCACGCAAACGCGATTAATGTCGCTCTTCGCAAAAACGATGCCGGTGTCGATACGAGCCCTGCATGAATCAGCGTCGATGTCGCTGCGCGCCAGATCTCGCTCGCCCTGCACTGGCCTGATTGGCGCACTGCAT
Source organism: uncultured Pirellulaceae bacterium (assembly GCA_964394305.1). Lineage (GTDB taxonomy): Bacteria > Planctomycetota > Planctomycetia > Pirellulales > Pirellulaceae > Anatilimnocola. Next base: position 127,113 of record CAYMWL010000010.1, on the reverse strand, counting down.
TGCTCTCAAACGCCGCGAAGCCCTGGTGGGCGAGTCGCTCCTCGATCAGGCTGGCAATGCGAGATGGATGAAACTGGAAGTATTGGCACTGCAAAAAACGCCTCACTTCGAAAGCGTGCGCGACACTCCGCCAATTGGCGCGACTGCAACTCTTGAATCTCTCACAAACTGCGATGGGTGATGAGATCGGACCGGATTCAGCTGAAGAGACTTAAACAACTTGATATTCGCACTACGCAAATTTCAACCCAAGGTTATGCAGATTTAAAGAAATCGCTGCCCGGTTGCATAAATGAATTCCAGTAAGTCCGAACCGCGGTGACAATCGGGTGTCTCTGGATTTATGATATTGGAACCCGATTGAACTTGTTGTCCGTTGCACAGCGTTTCCCGGGCCTTCTCCTCTTGCTGATCTAAACCTGCAATGACTGCGCGCGTAACTCTCCATCACCAGTTGACGGCTGCCGATGAGCAGCGGTTGCTGGAAATGAATCAGCTGTATGACCAAGGCTTGTATTTGCAAGCCTATGAACTGGGCCGCGCTTGGGGCGAGGTGCAGCATTGGCCCGAACCCGGTGGATTGGTGATGGGTTCGCGCTTGGCGCATCACTTGGGTGGTGGTCGTTTGAGCGATTGGCTCATCCGCCGCGCTTATCGCAACTCACCGCACGACGGTGAAGCACTCTACTTCTATGCTTATGCCGTGCTGCGGCGCTCGGGGCCGTATCGTGCCTGGCGGTGGATGCTAGGTCACAGCGAGTTGCCGGAGAGCATGTCGGCCGATTTGCGGTCGAGTTGGTATGCGCTGCAAGGCGAAATCGCCGCGATGCTGCGCGATTTCACCACGGCGGAAAAGTTGCTGGCCCGCGCGCGCGAAATCTCGCCCGACAGCGCCTGGATTCGCGTTTGTGCGGCTTACATTCTCGAAGCTCAAGATCAATACGACGCGGCGCTCGCCGAGGCGCAGCATGCGCTGACCCTGCGTCCGTATTATCGACCGGCCGTACAAGCCGCATCCCATTTGTATTCGCTCCTCGATCGCGATCAGGACGCCATTGCTCTGCTGCAGGCAGCCGACGAACGCCAGGAAAGCGGCGCCATCGCAGCGCATTTGTTTGGCTATCTGATGGAGCTCAAGCAGTATCAGGCGGCCGACAAGATGCTGGCTCGGTATGTCGCCTTGTCGCCGTTGCTCGAAAAGAAGCAGCACAAATGGCTCGCGGCTCAGCGCGCTGAAGTGGCCTATTATTTGGGCGATTACGACGTGGCCATCGAACAGGCCGAGCAATCGAACAGCGACTTTCACAAGGCCGTCGCCGAGCGACTGCGCGATCCAGCGAATCGGGCCGCGCCGGCCATCATTCTGCCGGTCGGCTTTGTGCGACAGCATCGCGCGACCTGCGCGCCGGCGACGTTATCGGCCATCAGCCGTTTTTGGTCGATGCCTGCCGATCATTTGCAGGTGGCCGACGAAATCTGTTACGACGGCACTTCGCATTACAACGAACGGAAATGGGCTACCGATCACGGTTGGTATGCCCGGGAATTTTCGGTCACGGAAGAGAGCACTCGCGCACTGATTGAGCGCGGCGTGCCGTTCACTTTCACAACCGTCGATCCAGGCAGTGCGCATCTTCAGGCCATCATCGGCTACGACGGCCGCCGCGGCACGGTGTTGGTTCGCGATCCGTTCTGGCGTTCATCGGGCGAAGCCTTCGCCACAAAGCTCTTCGATCGCTATCGCGCCTACGGTCCCCGCGGCATGGTGCTGGTGCCACAGGAGCACGCTGAAAAACTGGCGGGCATCGACCTGCCCGATGCAGCGTTGTGGGATTTATTGCATCAACTCGATCGTGCTTTGAACACGCATCAGCGCGACGCTGCCGAAACAATTGCCGGTGAACTGGAACAGGCTGCGCCGAATCATCGCCTGGCCTTGGAAGCCCGCCGGCGCCTCGCCATGTACGACGGCAACTTCAGCCGGCAACTGGCGGTGCTGGAGCAGTTGATCGAGCAGTTTCCCGACAATCCAAGCATGCAGCTCGAACGCCTGCAGTTACAGCAGCTGCAATCGAAGCGTGCTGACCGTCTGGAGGTAATCGAAAAGTTATGCGCCAAGCCCGACTGCCATCCCATCTTCTGGCAGCACCTGGCCGAAGAGCTGCAAGGCGATGCCCGCCGCCGCGAAGATGCGCGGCGTCTGCTGCGCAAAGGGATTCGTCGCTGGCCGAGCGAAGCGTTCAACTATCGGCTGCTGGCGAATATTTATTGGGATGAACGCCGTTACGAAGAAGCGCTCGAGCTCTATCGGTTTGCCGCGTGCCTGGCCGACAAAGATGAGCAGTTGGTCGGCACTTATTTCACCGCGGCTCGTTGGCAGAAGCAGACAGAGCAGGTGCTGCAGTTGCTCGAAGATCGCTTTCAGCGATTCGGGGCCAAGAGCCCGTTGCCGGCCCGCACCTTGGTGCGCGCTTATTTGGATCTGGATCGCGAAAACGACGCACTCGCCACGGTCGAAGCGGCGGTGAAAATGCGGCCGGATGACGGCACGGTGCTGTTGCATGCAGCGGATACGTATCTGGCTGCCGGTCATCATCACCTTTCACGAGCGGCGGAGTTGATCGAACTGGCCAAGGGGAATTCGCCGCCAGCGCGCTGGCGGCGCGCCAGCGCGCGTTTGAGTCAGTTGAACGGCAATCTGCCCGAAGCACTCGCGCATTGGCAGGCCGTCATCGCCTTGCAACCGCTGGCCAGCGATGCGCACAGCGCGGTAGTGCAGCTCCTGGCACAAACCGAAGGGCGAGCGGCGGCGCTCGCGCATTTGCAACAAGTCATCGCGCAGGCGCCGCATTGTTATCCTCTCTTCGAGCTTTGGATCGAATGGCTGCGCGATGAGACCAGCGAGGTGCGTGAAAAGGCAATTCATCAAGCGCTTGAGCTCAACGCCGACGATGCCTGGCTGCATCGCGAGTTGGCATTTCTGCTGATCGATGCCCGGCGCTACGAAGAAGCCTGGCATCATACGGATCTGGCCTGCAAACTCGCGCCGCGCAATCCGTTGTCGTTGTACTTGCGCGGCGTGTTGTACCGGGAAAAGGGGCAACTCGACGAAGCTCGCGCGGCAATGCGTGAAGCCATTGAATCGTCGATCGATGCCGAATATGCGATCGCCGCTTTGATCGAAATGTGCACCAACCAGGCCGAACGGCGGCAGGTATTGCAGTTCGTGCAGGAACAACTCGTTCAGCAAGTGACGTTTGGCGAAGGCTTGCTGGCGTATCGCAACTACGCCAGTGAAACGCTGCCGGCCGACGAAGTGCTGCAGTTGCTGCAAAACGCGTTGAACGCGCGCCCCGATTTGTGGACGGCCTGGTCGGCGATGATTCGCCAGTTGTTGTTCATGGATCAGCAAGAACAGGCCTGGCCGCTCGTCGAACAAGCGACGCAAAAGTTTCCACTCACACCGCGGCTGTGGTTTGATCGGGCTCTGGTCGCGCGAGCGCGACTGTCGAGCGAAGCCGAGCTGGAGTCGTTGCAGAATGCCTTGCGGATCAATCCCAGTTGGGGCGTGGCTGCGCGAGCGCTTGCCGATTTTTATGACCGCCGCGGCGATAAGCCGGCGGCCCGCCAAACGCTCGAACGAGTCATCGCGCGCGATCCGCTCGACGTCGTCAGCATCTGCAAGCTGGCCGATTTGGAATGGGAAGCTGGCGAGAAAACTGCGGCCCTTGATCGCTATGAAAAAGCGGCCTTGATGGAACCTGGTTACGAACCCGCCTGGGAAGGCCTCGCCAATGGCAGCCGTATGTTGGGCTGCCCGGAACGATCGGAAGCAGCGGTAAAGGGCCTGACAGAGCAGCGCCCCGGCGAAGCCCGCTCGTGGTTGCGGTTGGCTCAGTCGCTCGATCCGGCGCTTGTCGACGAACGGCTGGCTGCGTGGGATCGCGCGCTCGAGCTCAACCCGCGCTGCGAATCCGCCCTCGATGAAAAGGCCATCGTACTCGCTCAAAACGAGCGCTGGGACGAAGCCCTCGCGGCCTGCAATCCGCCTGCGTTCAACGGTCACCCACCGGTTGATCTGCGGTTGCGACAGGGCTGGGTCGAAGCCGAGCGCGGCAACTTTCCGGAGGCCATTCGCATTGTCGAAGCAATCACCGTCGAAGAGCCGCACGTTTACGGCGCTTGGGCCCGGCTCGCCGATTGGTTTCGACATCTCCAAGAAAAAGAGAAGTACCTGCGCGTCGCCGAAGCGATGGTGCGACTCAATCCGCAGTATGAAATCAGCCTGGGCTATCTCGCCGAAGCGCGCCAATGGAACGGAGATGAAAAGGGGGCGAAGGAAGTTTATGCCCGCGCCTTCGAGCTGAATCCGCGTTACGAATTCGCTGGCATGGAACTGTTCGACATGCAGTTGGCCGCGAATGAATTGAATGCTGCGGCCAAAACTTTGGCAACGTTGCAAGCTCACAACGAGTCGGCGTTCATCGCCGCGCGGCAGGTGCAACTTGCTGCGAAGCAACAAGACGAAGCAGCGGCATGCGCAGCCTTGCCGGCGATCTGCCAGGCCGAAGACGGCAACCGCTGGCCGCTGAACACGGCGATCGCGGCGATGAAGGAAGCAGGCTGGGCAGCGCAGGCGCGCGGCATTGTCACAAAGTGGTTGGAGCCCGCTGCGGAGAATGTGACCACAGCGCTCAATCCCGATCTCGGCGCCAAATGGATCGGCCTGGAAACCGACGCCGGTGATTGGACTCAATGCGCCGCGAAGTTGCGCACCCTGATTCGCCGCGGCGAAATCGGCGAACGCGCGGTCTACGCGTATATCGACGCTGCCGTCCGCCAAATGAAGAACGAATACTTCTTGGCATTCTGGCAGGCGAATCGCGACTGGCTGGCGACCAACACGTACTGCTGGGGATCGACCGCGTATGGCTTGTCGGCCATGCGACAGTGGAAAGACGTTGTCGAGTGGTGCGCACCGTGGCGGCAGATGAATGACAAACAGCCCTGGATGATGGTCAATGCGGTCGAAGGCTTTCGCGCGCTCGGCAACGATGCCGAAGCCGATGCCGTCGCCGATTGGTCCCTCGCGCAACCGCCCAGTTTTGGGCAGCATTTGATGAAAATCTGGAAAGCGGCCGATGCCGTGATCGCTGGCGACTTCGCGGCTACTGCTGAGTGGCTCGAGCAAGTGGGCGATGACGAACTCGATCCCGACTATGCGTTTCTCGCGCAACTCGTCAAGATCGCACTTGCCCAGCAGCAGGCCGGCTTGGGCAACTCCGCGGCGTTCAACGCCGCGACAAAGCAATTGAACGAACTGAAGCGGGGTTATCAGAACTATGAATTCGAACCGGCGCGAAGAACCGCTTTTCGCCGGATCGTCAAACGGATCGCGGCCACGCGGGGCGGCCTGTGGGCCTGGCTCTGGTCACTTGCAACCAGAGCCAATTCATTCCCCGCGTTTCCGCTGTACTAACCGTTAGCTGACTTTCACCGAAATCTTCCGGGGCTGGGCTTCGGGTTTCTTCTTGAAGGTCAGATGCAGCACGCCGTCACGCAGTTCGGCTTCGATCGATTCCGGATCGGCCGTCTCGGGCAACGTGATCTGCCGTTCGACCTTGCCGTAAGCCCGTTCCTGATGATGGTATTTGCGATCGGCCGGCGCGACGCGTTCCGCCACAATCTTCAGCTCGTTCTTCTCCAGCGTCAGTTCGATCTGCTCCTGCGTGATGCCGGGGAGTTCGACTTCGACGCGCCATTGGCCATCCTCTTCCCACAGGTTCGCCGGCGCGGCAAACGCGCGGACGTAGTTGCTGGCGCCGCCGACGAGTTGATCAAAGGCTTGTTCCACATCGCGGCTCAGACCATCCAGCGAACGAGGGAAAGCAACGGTCCAGCGGGGTTTGCAGGAGTGCAACATAATGGAACCTCTCTTCTGAAAATACCGAAAAGTGACTCAACAACTATTGTATTATAATGTGCGAGATGATCAGGGATCGATCAGCGTCTCGCGTCGACTGAGCGACGAAACTCTAAGAAGCAACGGTCGTGCCAATTGCCGGCGAAGCCGAAATGAGTGGCTGCAAAGCGTTGATTTTCAAGCACTTGCGGCAGTGCAAAACAGCCGTGACAGCAAGTTCAACATAAAAAGGCTCTGTCACTTTGACAGAGCCTTGGTTCACGGCACGGCAGCAAACAGCATCCAAGCCAAACCGCCAATCGCGATCAACGTAGCAACCGCCACAAAGATCAAACCGACAGTAGTCGCCGGCCCTGCGCTGCTGGAGCCGCCGGGCAATCCCGCGTACATCGAGTCACTTGATCTTGAACGAATAGTTCCGCGTGGCCACCGGCCGATTGCCGGCGTCGGAATCACCGATGTACAGCACGTCTTTGTCAGCCGCAACTGGCGCCAGAGGCGCCGTTTGGAAACTGGCCCGCTGCATTTGGCGCCGGATATCGCGCACGTCATACACCAGGCCGCCGGTCATCACTGTCAGCCAAACCAAGGCCTGGGGCACCATCTCCCAGAGCAGCATGCCCACAAACGGCGCCGCGATCACCGCCGCCCACGCCAACGCATAAGCCCAGCCTTGCCAGCGAATGGGCGTGAGCCCCCAGCCCACCGTCTTGAGCCGAAACCAATCCGGATTACCAAACATGCCTCTGCTCCTGTTCCCACTTTCCGTCGAGTCAGCGACCCACCCGGACCGAACCCTCAATCCGTTTATTCGCTGGCCAGCCCCAGATCTTGGAACCACCCGTCGAAAAATGCTCCTGCCGCTGGGCGGAAGCCTCACCCTCCCAGTGGTGACAACCGCCACAGGCCGCATCGCCGGCCGCGAAAAACGCAGGTTTTGTTGACACTGCCGCGTGAAACCGACTAATTTATTAGCAGGGGCTGGAGTTCGCGCGTGGCCGGTTGCGGCAACTTCCCTTGGCGGTCTTATCTGTTCGCCGAGTGAAATTTGCAAAGAGGACGCAACCTAACTTCTCCCTTTTCGCCGCGCTGCCGAACCAATTCACCACAGGAACAGAATCATGCAGAAGTCACGCGGGACGTACGTCTCTCTCTTTTTAGCCGGCTTGGCTGGTGCCCTCTGCTCGCTCGGGTTTCTTGCTTACGTCGAGGCCCAGCAGCCCGATCCGGCCGCTGGCAAGCAGCTGATCAAATCAGCCGAGCGCGATGCCAACAATTATCTCTTCCTGCCGCTCCCCAAACCGGGCGTCGTCGATGGCAAGCCCGAAACCCCGGGGCAGTTCGCGATCCGGATCAACAAATTCAAGAGCGAAATGAACAAGCATCTCCGCTCGGAGTTGCCACTCGGCCAGGCCGAGCAGCTGATGGTCGACAACTATTTCAACGGCTACGAATTTCGCGTCCTCACGCAAACTTCGCCCGAAGATCTCGCGCAACTTCCCGAACGCCGCTTCGATTTATTCAAGCGCTACATCCTGCAGGTCAAGCAAGCCGACAATCATCAAAAGCTGATCGACCTGACGCTCAACATGATGCAGCAGATTGTGTTGGAAGAATTCCATCCGGTCGTCCGCTACAACGCCATGCTGATCATCGGCGAACTGAACGAACAAGAAGTCCTTCGCGTCGGCGCCACGCCGCTGCCGCAGGAACCGTACGCTGCCGCTTTGCCGTTCATCATCGAACGGATTGAAGATGCGAAGACGACGGATGCAGTCCGCGTCGCCGCGCTGGTCGGCCTGGTGCGGCATTTGGAATGGGAGCCGTTTCGCGCACCGTCCAAGCCACTCCCAGCCGGCGTCCGCACGAGCATGATCAACTCGCTGGTGAAACTAGCTGAAATGAAAACGCCGCCGGGCAAGCGCACTGCCGAAGGACAACTCTGGATGCGCCGCCGGGCGATCGAGTGCCTCGGCCTCGCGGGCGAAGTAACGGCCACGCCGCAGATCATCGCGCCCGTGGAAAAGATTCTCAAAGACAACACCGAGCCGCTGCAGCTTCGCTGCGTCGCGGCCAAAGCTCTCGGCGAGATGAACATTCCCGCGGGTCAAAAGATGGACGCTGCGGACCTGACCCGCACGCTCGGCACGCTGGCTTCGCTGGCGATCAAGAACGAGTTTGAGCGATTGGAAACGATCGACAAGAAGGAAGCCGAGCACAACGCGGTCTATGCTGCGTTGAGTGGCACTGGAGGCGTGGGTGCTTTTCCTGGCGGCGGACCGGGGATGGGTGGGCCTGGCATCGGTGGCCACGCTCGCGGCATGGGCGAAGGAATGCCGGGCATGGCAGCCGGCGGTCCTGCCGACTTCGAACCCGATCCGAAGGGCTATCGTCTCGACCCTGTTCGGCGGCGGTTGCGTTATCAGTTGTATTGCGTGCAAACGGGCCTGGGCTATCCACTCGACAAGGCCACCGGCACCCCCAGCACCAAGCGCAACGGCGCACAACGCATCGCCACACTGCCTGCGGAAAAGAAAGCTGCCGAAGAAGTCCTGACGGCCGTGAACAAATTGGCCGACCTCATCGAAAAGCAAAAGCTCGACCTTATTCAATTGAAGACTGACCTGAAGAACGAAGCCAAGGTTTTGGAAGGAGTGTTGGCCAAAGCGTCTCCAGCGCCCGCTGCCGCACCCGTGGTTCCCGCCGCCCCGGCCAAGCCCGGCGATCCACCAGCGCCGAAACCAGCCGCTGGCGACGAAGATCTGCTGGGTGGCGCTGCCCCCGCGAAAAAGCCCTAAGCAGGTTCTTATTGCGAAGCGATCAACAGGTAGCCCGACGCGTCAGCGAGGCAGTGCTGCGCGTCAACGAACCCTGGGCAACCGTGCTTCGATCTCCGCCGAAATTCACCTGTCCTGCGAGTACTTCGCCCGATCCATGCGTTTCCAGTTTTTGCAGCGCTGATTCCGCCTCGGTCTACGCTTATCCGCAACATGGCGCAAACCATTGCGGGAGACAGGGCCGAGGTTTACCGTAGAGCTTGGCGGATTGTTGTTCGTTTCTCTTCCGTATCCGCCTGAAAGTGACACATGGCCGATTTTAATCCTTACGTCGAATGGCTGGGTCTGTCTGCGGATGTCGCGGAGCCCAATCATTATCAGTTGCTCGGGCTGCCAAATTTTGAAGCGGACGTGGCGAAGATTGCCGTCGCTGCCGACAAGGCGATGAGCCGCGTGCGTGGTTTTCGGCCGGGGCCGAACGCCAAGGCTTGGTCGAAGCTGCTCGACGAACTGCTGCTGGCAAAGGGGCGATTGCTCGACGCGGATCGAAAGAGCGAATACGACGCAGACCTGCGCGAGCTCGGCGTCGCTGCGAAAACGGAAGCGTCGACCGAAGCGCCGAGCAAAGTGACTGTCACGGCGCCAACGTCCGCAGGTTGGGATCCACGCTTTCCGCCCGGCATGGGGCCCAATGTCGGCAAGTCGCCACCAGCCAAGACCGAGCCAGCCAAGACCGAGCCAGCGAAAAGCGAACCCGTTGCGCCCGTTCCACAACCAGCGCCCGCGCCTGCATCCCCAGCGCCAGTGGCTGAAGCGCCGCTAACTCCCGCGCCGCTCGCACCAGCCTCGGCTGCGGCTCCCGTCGCCACGCTTCCGACCACTCCACCGACCGCCTGGCCGTCGTCGATGTTGCATCCGGTTGCTCACGGGCCCGCCGCCGCGCAACCGATGGCTCAACCCATGACCCAGCCGGCTCCGCTCGCGCAGCCCATGTACCCTCAACAGCCGTACGGTGCGCCGCAAGTTCCGGGTTATCAGCAACCGCAGGTCTATCCTGCGGCGGTTCAGCCTTACCCGCAACAGCCGCAATATGGTCAGCCCGCATATGGCCAGCCGCCGTATGGTGCACCCGGCTATCCCACGGCGCAGGTGATTGGCAATCAGCCTGCGTATCCACCACAACCGACGTATCCGCAATACCCTGCGGCGAATTACGCCGCTCCGCCGAACGAGCCACCGGTCAGCAATTACACCTTCGGACAATTTCAGCCGCCGACTGCTGCCGGCTTGGGTGGTTACGGCGCCACGGCACACTCCCCTTATGCTCCGGGCGAGGCGACGAGCGGCATGCCGCTCGACCCCATGGCGCCGGTTGCCATTCCCACTGCACCTGCGAGTGCCGACGATAGCAAGCAAGCTCGCGTCGTCGGCTTCGCCGCGCATCAAGCCGCGACCAGTGCGATTCCCCGCGGCAAGGCCGTTTCGTCGGCGCCAGCTGCGGCCAGCGTTTCTGCCGCCACGAGTGCTCCTGCCGCTGCGCTGAACGCTCCAGCAAATTCAGCCGCTGCATCACAATCGACGCCGGCGATGATGGCGCCGACCTTGTCTGCGAGTTCCGCCGATTCCGCCCTTGCGGCCGCGTACTCCGAAAAGAGCAAGAGCGATCAAACATTGTTTTATGTCAGCGGCGGGGCCGTCGTGTTGCTGCTCGGCGCGATCGTGTTCGCGGTGATCAATGCCAACTCGGGCTCGCCAGAACTTGCGCAGAACGACGGCGTGCAAATTCCCGCCGAACCGAAGGTGAATCCTCCCAAGCCCGCCGAACCGGCCGTGATCAAGCCGCCGCCGATGAAGCCCAAGCTCGAAACTCCCAGCAGCGAGCATCCCAAGCCCCCAATCGACAAACCGAAGCCGACCGAACCGCTGCCGCCGATGCGCGATCCGTTTGCCGAGATGCCTGCGGAGACGAAACCCGTTGAACCAAAGCCGATTGAACCCAAACCCAGCGAACCCAAGCCCATGCCGCCGGAAATGAAACCGGTGGAACCGAAGCCTGTCGAACCCAAACCGGCCGAACCGAAACCGCCGGAGCCGACGACCATTCCCGTGCCGATGCCTCCGAAACCAGCCGATCCACCTGCCGAGATGAAATTGTCGGCTGCCGACTTAGCGGCATTGTCGGCCGCCATGAATGGCGCGAAAGAGTCGCTCCGCGAACGCAACTTTGAAGAGACCGACAAGCATCTGGCCACCGCGAAGAAGTTGGCGAAGTCAGCTGATCAACTCGCCAAGCTCAATCGGCTCGACGTGCTGACACAATACGTCAAGCAGTTCGATCGCTCGCTGAAAACGCTGATGGCCGATGAAAACTTCGACGCGGGTGCGGAACTCATCCTGGGCAAGAGCACGCGCGTCGTCGTCGTCGAGCGCAGTCCCACGGGCATTGTGATTCGCATCAACGGCCAGAACAAAAGCTACACGCTGGCCAACATGCCCGATGGCCTGGCAATGGCGCTCATCGATCAGCGGTTGCCAACCACCGATCCCGTTTCGAAAGTGATCAAGGGCGCCTACCTGGCAGCTGCCAAAATTCCGACCGAAGAGAATCAGGCCAAGGCCAAAGAGTTGTTCGCCGAAGCAGTGCAAGGTGGCGTGAGCGAGGTGGCCGATCTGCCGTTGGTACTGACCGACACTTACGACTTCAAAGAGTAGATCAGCGCCGGCCGCGGAGCGTTAACAGCATCGTGGCAACCAATTGCGCACCGATGAGCGAATAGAAAGTGATTTCGATCCACTTCAAGCGTTCGGTGGTCGGCCAGCCATGCACTTGTACCAGTGCACTCACCAGCAGCGGCGTGATCATGAGGAGAACCGCCGTGGTCGCCGCCATGAGTGTCCACCGCGGCCAACCGGCCTGGCAGCGATAGATGGCCGACGACGGCAACGACGTGAGCGTGAACAAAATCCAGACGACAATTCCCAGACCATTGCTTGTCGCCAAGAACCAAAACAACAACGGCAACGGCGCGAGCAAGTTGATCAAGAGCAAGTTTGCACCGCGGCGCTGATCGGCATCGAGCGATTGGCCCCCGACCGGATCGATCCGCAGCAACACATCGAACAGCGGCGAAGCGAGACCCAGCAGCACGCAGACACCGAGAAATGCAATCGAGAGCGGCCAGGCACTTTCGCCGCCCAGGTACATGACCAATCGCAATACCACGAAGGCGACCATCATCACGCCGATTTGCGTGGCCGGCTGAAAGCGCGACAGCCAGAAGAACCAACGGAGTAACTGCCGATACAGCGGATGATGTGCTTTCAGCGCTTCGACAATGCCCGAACGAGCCCGCGCATAGTTGGGACGCAGTCTTAATGCGCGGCGAAAGTGTTGCACCGCTTGTTGCGGCTCCCCTTGTTCGAGGGCGGCCCAACCTTGATTGGTCAGAGCAACGGCAGAGTCGGTGGCAGGCGTGAACGATCCAGAATTTTTTTCCGCTGGCGAATCGGCGAGCGGATCCGGAGATTTCATGCCAGCGCGTTCCTTCTGAGCAAAAATGCGGCTGAAAAACAACGAAACGGCCTCACCCGCAGTTTGGCCCGCGCGTGCTGGAGTGTCAAGGAATGTAATGAGTTGCTGTGAGTGAGTAACGATTTGGCAACGGCTTATTGAGTACGGCCCAATCTGGTGAAACTCTCCCACTGAGGCAGACGACGCGCGGAATCGGCTTTAGCTCACCCGATTCCAGCCAAGCTCGAATCTCTGCGTTCGTTTCGTCTGATTTCTCCTTTGCGTAACCCAATTGGCTATGCAGGCGGTGCGCGTGCGCTTCAACCTCCATGGCGTAGGCTTCGGTTTCAGCTAACTCCATTCGCAAAGCGCGATGGTTCCAAACATTCACCCCCATCGCAATGCCGAACAGAGTCGTCACCAGAACCACTTCTCGCAACGAGAATTTCCACATGACCAATTCTCCAGCCCCCGTTCCCATTCATGATATCTTCCAGTAGCGCGAATGAAACTCAGTTCGTTGCCAGGCGGGTAATATATTTCACGATCTCACCGCGCTGGAAGAAAGTTTTTGGGAATGCTGGCATGAATGCTTGGTTTTGCAAGTTGCTCTTGGTTGTTTGCGGCGTGAGCGTGTCCGCTGCCCGCAGCCTCGCGGCCGATGCGGTCTACACGCCCGCCACCGGCGAGAACCACGTCGGTTTTCAAAAGCTGACATTAGCCTACGAGGGAAGCGATGATTCGCAGCGCACGCGCTCGGTGATGATTTGGTATCCCACGAGCGCGGAGGCCAGGCAGCACAACTATCGTGGGCAGGTCGGGTTTGTCGCGCTCGACGCCGCCGTGAGCGCGGGCCACCATCCGCTGATTCTCTTTTCGCATGGCTTTCTCGGCATGCCCGATCAATCGATCTTTCTCACCGAAGGTCTGGCCCGCCGCGGCTATATCGTTGCGGCGATTGGTCATGCCGATGGCTTGCTGGCGAAGCGCGAGAAACCGATTCCGCCGCCGAACTTCACCGACGGCAAGAGTTGGACGGAAGACAAATTCCGTGACCGCCGCGAAGATCTCGTCGCGCTGCTCGAGCGACTGCTGAAACGCAATGGCGAAGCCGATTCGCCCTGGCATCGACGAGTCGATTCTGCAGCCATCGGCGTGGCTGGCCATTCGCTCGGCGGTTACACCGCGCTCGGCCTGATCGGTGGCTGGGAGAAGGCGAAAGAAAAACGCATCCGCGCGGCGCTCGCCTTGTCGCCGTACACGATGCCGTATCACACGCAGGGGAATCTTGCGGAGGTGAACACGCCGGTGATGTTTCAAGGCGGCACACTCGACTTTGGCATCACACCGCTGGTGCCAGGCGCCTACAAACAATTGATCGGACCGAAATACAACCTGGTGTTCAAGAACGAAACGCACTTTGGCTGGACCAACTTGATCGCCCTCGGCAAGACCACGACCGAGGCAGTGAGCAGCGGCAATGCGGAGTTGATGCTCGATTACAGCGTCGCCTTTTTCGACCGGCATTTGCGGGGGAAGAAAGATGCAAAGTTGCTCGAAGAGAAAAATGCGAAGTTGAGCAGCTATGAGTATTCAGGGAAGTGACCGCGGCGGGCTCGTTGCGGCGTGATAAGGGCTGCGTGATAAGGGCGTTGATTCTTCCGGTGCTCAAAACGAGTCACGTGTTGAATAATTCGCCTGGGTGGCCTCCCTATTTCTCGGAAAATTCGCCATTTTCTCCTCCGGGAAGCCCCGATTAATTCAACAAACACGAGGGAAAACAGCTGCCAAAAAAAGCCAGTTAAGGGCGATGCTACGTTCAGCTGCCATTCGCGCCGCTGGTAACGATTTTGAGGCGCAGGCATAAATCGCCCGGGCGAGTTGTCTCGTCTATACTTACAGAGACGCGTCCGCGCAGTTCACGGCTCGGCAGGAGCCTCGCCCTCCCAGACGGAAACAGGCAATGGCAACAGGCTTAGCAAATACACCGGGATTGGCGAATCCGCCCACCGCTGAACACAGCGGCGACCGGCTGATTCAGCAGCAGCTTCGCCGCGCCGGCCGGTATGTGAAATGGGTCGAAGCGGGGAGCCAATTGCTCACGCTCCTCATCGCCACGCTGATTTTCTTTCTCGCCGCGGCCCTCATCGATCACTGGATCATTTCGCTCGGTTGGTTCGGCCGCTGGGTTTTGTGTTTGACGTTCATCGGCGGCTGCGGCTGGTTTATTGCCACGCGGTTGTTGCCGCTGCTGGTCCGCGCAGTGAATCCGGCTTACTCGGCGCACGCGATTGAAGAGGCCACGCCCACGCTCAAGAACAGCCTGCTCAATTTTCTGCTGCTGCAGAAGGATCAGTCCGGCGTCAAACAATCGGTGATGCATGCGCTCGAATCCAAAGCCGCGAGTGATATCAGCACCATCGAAGTCGAAACGGCCATTGATCGCGCGCCGCTGATTCGCATGGGTTACATCCTGTGTGGTGTGATGGCGTTTGTCGCGCTGTACAAAATCGCTTCGCCCAAAGATCCCTTTCAAACCGCCGCGCGAGTGGTCGCGCCGTGGGCTGATCTTGCTCGTCCTTCGCGCGTGATCATTCGTGAAGTGCAACCCGGGCATACCTCGGTCTATCTCGGTTCGCAGGTCGAAGTGACTGCCGACGTGCAGGGAGTTCGCGGCAGAGATGAAGTCCGACTGGTCTACACCTCGGCCGATGGCCAGGTGGTCGATCGCGCGCTCGTCATGAAGAACTCCGGTGGCGGCAATCGCTATGTCGCCACGTTGCCGGGTCCTGGCAGCGATCAGCCGATGGGCAGAACCGGATTGCAGCAAGGCGTGCAGTATCACATTGAAGCCGGCGACGCGGTTTCGTCGATCTATGAGATTCGCGTGCGGATGGCCCCGACGATTGCGGTCGAGCGCGCGGAGCTCAACTTTCCTGCGTACACGCAGAAGCCACCGCAATCGCAACCGACCGGCGAAATCAAAGCACTCGAAGGGACCCGCGTCACCATTCACGCGCGGGCCAATCAGCCGATCAAGTCGGCCTATCTCGAGCTCGATCCGCGGCCGGGCCGCGCGGGTGAAACGATTCCGCTGCAAGTCGATGGCCAGAGTGCGACCGGTGGATTCACGCTGCAGCTGAAGGCCGATCGTGTCACGCCGTGGCGCGAAAGCTATCAAGTGCGTTTCACCAACGAGCAGGGCGAAGTGAGCGAACAGCCTGTGATTCACAAGCTGGGCGTGACGCCCGATCTGCCGCCGGAAGTCGAGATTCTGCAGCCGCGGTTGCAAAAGATCGAGCTGCCGGAAGATGGTCAGCTGACGATTGAAGCCCGCGGCGTGGATCCGGATTTTGCGCTGTTCGATCTGCATCTCACGGGCAAATCGACTGCGGGCGAACTGTTTCGCAAGACGCTGCTGCCACCCGGTGCGCCGCAGTCGCAGGCCAGCGGCAAGTTCGATTTCGTGCCGGCTGCTTACAACCTCAAGGCCGGCGCGGTCGTCACGTATCAAGCCATCGCCGTCGACAATCGCCGCGATCCGGTCACCAATCAACCGCAACCGGGCCGCGCTGCCACGGCCGAATACACGATCACCATCATCCCGTCGCGGAAGCGAAATCCGCACGACTCGCAGAATCCCAATGCGCAGCCCAATCAGCCGAACGATCCGCAACAGAAGAAGCCGGGCGAAAACAAACCGCCCATGAAGCCGGGCGAGAACCCGCCGAACAATCCGCAGCAGCCGATGAAGCCGGGCGAACAACAGCCGCCAATGCCGGGTGAAAACCCGCTGGGTGAAAACAAGCCCGGCGAAAATCCGCAGGACAAATCGCAGCCCAACGGAGAGCAGCCGAATAACAATCAGCCGCAACCAAACAAACCACAAGACAAACCGAACGAAGGTCAACAGAACAACCAACAGCAGAAACCCGATTCGGGTCAGAGCGGCGAAGGCCAAGGTGGTCAATCGACGCAAGGTTCGGGCAACAATGCGCAGCCCGGCAGCGGTTCGGGGCAGCCGAATAACAACTCGCAGCCCAACAACAATCAGCCGATGCCGCAGTCAGGCGATAGTCCCAGCGGCAACAACGCGGGGAATTCGCAGAACCAACCGAACGGTAATGGTGGCCAGCCCGGTGGCGCGCAAAATCAACCCGGCGGCCAAGCGGGCGACTCGCCGAGCAACCCCGCTGATCCAAATCAAAATGGCGGCGACAGCGATGCAACTGGCGGCAATCCCAATGTGCGCGAAGGTGCCGGTGGACCGTCCGGCAAGCCTCAGCATGATGGCGAGAAGTTCGAAAAGCTGCTCGAGAATTTGAAGAAGCGACTGGAGGACGAAAAGAAAAAGAACGAAGGGGGCGGCCAAAGCACCGGCCAGCAATCGCCAAACAACGCTGCGCAAAAACCGATGCCGCAAAAACCAAACGGTCAAAGCAATCAGTCCGGCAAACCAAGCGGCGAGCAATTCGCGCAAGACAAAGAGAACAGCGAGCAGTTGCTTAAAGAGCTCGAAGAGATGCTGAAGGAGAAGCAAGCTCGCGAGGGTAGTTCGCCGAAGTCACAGGACCAAACGGCGCAAGAGAACAGCCAGCAGCCGATGCCGGGTCAATCGCCTGATCAACAACCCAACGGCCCGCCGATGCCCGGCGGTCAAGGCAACTCCAACAACGCCACCGCTCAAAAGCCACCGGGCGGGCAGCAAGTTGGTTCGAAACCTGGTGAAGCAAAGCCCGGCGAACCGAAACCGGGTCAGCAAGGTGATCCGCAGAACGCTGCTGGTCTCCAGCCGAACGAAGGTGGTTCGCCGCAAGGTCCGCCGCGCAACGAAGCAAATCAGCCGAAGCCTGGCGAAGCAAAACCAGGCGAGCAAAAGAATCCCGGCACCGGCGAGAACGGCAATCCGCGCGAAGGTGGCCAGCAATCGAAAGATCCGACCGGTTCCGCCACCGGCAACGAGCAGCCGATGGACAAACCGATGCAATCGCAACCGGGCAACCAGGGGGGCGATCAAAACGCGAACGAAGCGAGCCCGCCTGCCCAAGGCAAGAAGAATTCCGACACGCAGGGCGCAACATCAGGCGATCAACGCGGCAACGGCAAACAAGGGCCCGGTCAGTCAGGCGGCGCCAAGGGGAACGACTCCGCCGGCAAGAATAGTCCCGGCGATGAAGGTGCTGGCCGCGCGAACGAGCAAGGCCAGGGCGAGACTGGCAACAAAGCTGGCAAGGGTCCCGAAGCGGCCGGCAAAACCGGCCAGCCCGGCGGTCAAAAGCCCGGCGCAGGAACCGAAACCAAAGCGGGCGAAAAAGGGAACGAAAGTGGCAAGGGTGGCGAGCCCAACAACAAGCCCGGCGACAAAGCAGGTAACGAGCCAGGTGGTAGCAGCAGCGGCGGCGATCGCCTGGGTCCCGGCAAGCCGACCGGCGCAGGCTCAGCCGGCGATCAAAGCGGCAAAGGAATTACGAATAAGAGCGCCGATGCTGCCGATGAAGCCAATCTGAATTACACCCGCCGCGTTACCGATCTCGTGCTTCAATCACTTCGTGAACAGGAACACACTCCCGATCCGGAACTCGCCAAGCAGAACGGCCTCACGCCGCAGGAGTTGCAAGAGTTTGCCCGACGCTGGAGTCAACTGAAGAAAGACGCGGAAAGCGATCCCGCCAAAGCCCGCGAACTCGATGAAGCGCTGCGTTCGCTCGGCTTGCGCGATCCAAAGAATCGGCGTCGCAGCGAATCATCCACCGACAAGCAGCGCGACCTCCGCGATGCTGGGGGCCGCACGCAAGCGCCGAGCAAGTATCGCGAGCAGTTTGATCAATTCCGCAAGAGCACGGGTGCGAAGTAATGCCGAACTCGTAGGATGGAGCACTGCTCCGTCCAACCGCAACTAAGCACACTCAGTCGTCGCGCGATGCACTGCCGGATCGGGATAGCAGCCCGGCAGATCTTCGGCATACCAGTGGTTGAGCACTCCATCCCACTCGCTCAGATCCTTGATCCGCGCAAAGGCTTCCCGCACGAGCAAATGCTGCGGATGCGACGCCGCGAACTTAATGCCGAACTTCCGCATCAGCGGCCCGCAACGTTCGCCATATAACTCTTCGGCGAGCACAAAATGCTCGCGCAAGACACGTGCCTGCTCATGCAGCGACGGCGGCGGGGGCAACGGCAATCCAACAGCCAGCGCGCGGCATTGTGAAAAGATCCACGGGTTGCCGATGCAGCCCCGCGCGACGGTCACGCCATCAACGCCCGTCTGCCGGATCATGTTCAAGCAATCCGCCGCGGTGAACAGATCGCCGCTGCCGAGGATCGTCCGCGTCGGATATATCCGCTTTACTTCGGTGAGAAAATCCCACTTGCTCGGTCCGTTGTACCGCTGCTTCACCGTGCGACCGTGCACCGTGATCGCGGCGACACCCGCCTGCCAGGCCCCGTCCATGATCGTGAAAAAGTTGTCGCGGCTTTCCTGCGTATCGTCGAGTCCGCGGCGCATCTTCACCGTGACTGGAATATTCGCCGGCACTGCTTCGCGAGTGCGGCGCACAATCTCGAGCGCCACATCCGGCTGGCTGAGGTGAAACCCGCCGCGGCACCGCCCGAGCACCTTCTTTACCGGGCAGCCGAAGTTGATATCGATGACATCGAAGCCGGCTTCGGCAAGTCGCACGGCCCCTTGCGCGAACTGCTCTGGCTCGGCTCCCATCAGCTGCCCAGCGACGGGCCGTTCTTCGTCGGTCAGATAGAGGAAGTGCTTGTTGCGAGCGCGATCCTTGAACGTGACCAGAAACTGATCGAGCAACACCTCGCACAGCGTGTACGAAGCCCCATGCCGCCGCGCGATCAGCCGCATCGGCCAATCGCTGTAGCCCGAGAGTGCCGCCTGCACGACCGGAAAGCCGATCTGCAGCGGGCCGATCTTCAGTTCGGGCAGCGGTGTTGAGGGAGGAGTGGTTTCCACGAGTCCGCGATTCATTCAAAGGGTAAAGGGATACTACTTATCGTACCGAAAAAGGGCCGTTTCGTCGGGGCGTGGTCAGGGCTGTCGGCTACCCTTACTGTTAAATCCTGGAAATTGGCTGCCTTGTGCGATAGGTGGGAAGTCCTCCGCGCAAAGAGAAGCGGCAGCGTGATTTGGCAACGTTGGTGGGAGTCGAGGGCGAAACGGCGACGCGTATGGGTTTTCAGGACGAGCGGCAGTTGGCGCTGGCGTTGGGCCGTGGCGAGAGTCTCGCCTGGCAAGCGCTTTACGATGCGCATGCAGCTCGGATCTGGGAATGCGTGGCCCGTCGCGTGGGGCCGAGTGCGGCCGAGGTTGCCGACATCGTCCAAGAAACGATGTTAGCCGCGGCCCGGTCGGCCCATACCTTTGATCCCGATCGCGGTTCGCTGTGGGGTTGGCTCAGTGGCATCGCGCGGCGGCAGGCGGCGTTGTTTTATCGCCGCAAGCAGACGCGGCCTTCGCCGAAACCGCACACCGAGGACGGCGACGAGCTGAACGTCGATTGGCTGGAGGGTGATGAAGCTGATCCCGCCGATTGGCTCGCTGCGGGCGAGACGGCCGACCTGGTGCGGCAAGCTCTCGCGGAACTCCCTGCCGATTACGAAATCCTGCTCACGGGCAAGTACTTCGCCGATCTGTCGCTGGCGCAACTCGCTGCCGAGAACAACTGCACCGAGGCCGCGCTCAACTCGCGCTTGGCGCGAGCCCGGCGAGCGTTTCGCGCCGTCTTTGCTCAATTGTGTCCGACGCTGACTACCGATTCTTTTCCGTCCGATTCGCTGACGAAGAACGTATGACCGCCGAGTTGCCGCAAAATCCCGATCCCGCTGACCGCGCTGCCTCCGACCGACTCGGGAAGCTGCTGATGGCCGCTGCTCGGCATGCTGCGCCGGTGGCGGCCGATTTTCTCGCCGAGTTGCGCGAGCGGACGACGGCGGAATTTCAGCGCACTCATCAGGACGCTCCTCCGCTCACCTCTTCCCGGAGATGGCAAATGCTTTTCGTTCGTGCTCTGTCTGCCGCGGTTGCCACGGCAGCCTTGTTTAGCGCGCTCTGGCTCACGCACAATCCCCGCAGCGGCCGGCCCACGGGTCCGGAATGGGCAGCGCTCGAACGTCCGGCACTGGCCGACAAAAACATCATGTTGGCGTTCTTCAACCTGGCCAACAGCGCGTCGTTCGAAGCTGAGATCGAAGCCGATGGCGTGAAGCAATACGTTGCCGGCGCCGAGAACGGCAAGTTGCGGCTCGATACCGAGCCTGGCGTATACTCGCTTGTGAATCAGAATCTTGCCTGGGAAGTGAACGAAATCAGCAATCGCGCGGAGCCTGCTTCCGCTGCTTATTTCTACCGTCGTGACGATGCTGCCGCGCTCAATCCCTGGCGGCTGATGCAACTCGAGCCCGAAACCGGCGCGGCGCTGGCGTACCGCGAAGAAGAGGTCGCCAAAAACAACTCGCCCGCATTCACCAGTTACTTCAACGCCCGTTACCGCGGCCAACCGGTCGCCGTCGAGGCCCATGTCGATGCCGTCAAGCAACTGCCGCGCGATTTGCTGGTTTGGCCGCGGGAAAATCGCGGCGCTCTGCCGCTGCTCCGTTTTCAACTGACTCAAGCTGGCGGCGCTGCGGACGCGACGAAGTTTAAATTGGCGGAGACGCTCACCGAAGACGGCCGCATTGGTAAGGTCATCGATCTGCAAGGTCTTGTTACCGTCCGCGCACTCGCCAGCAGCCGTTGGACGCCGCTGTGCAATGCCAACACATTGCTCGTCCCTGGCGATTGGCTGCGGACCGACAATCGCGGCGCCAACGCCGCCACGGTGCAACTCGCGCCACAAACCAAACTGATCGTTGGCCCTGGTTCACTCTTGGAATTGCCGAAACCCGATCAACTTCGCTTGACGACCGGCGTGCTGCAAGTCACCGCGAGTGACAAAACACCCGTCACACTCACCGGCCCTGATGGCGGGCAGGTGACTGTAAAGGGGAAGGAAATCTGGCAAGTCGCGCAGAACAAACTGCAACAGCTGAAGGATGAACCACTCTGGCTCAAGGGATATCTCGGTCAGCAAACGCAAGAGACGCTCGGTTCGCTGATCGCGCTGGTCGATGGTCGCAATGTGCCGCTGACGGTCGGTTATCACAAAGTGCTGGTCGAGATTCGCGATCAAATCGCCCGCACCACGATCGAAGAATCGTTCGTCAATCACACGAACGAAGTGCTCGAAGGAAAATTCTATTTCCCGTTGCCGCAGGATGCGTCGATCTCGGGCTTCGGCATGTGGATCGGCGACATGCTGGTCGAAGCCGACATCGTCGAAAAACAACGCGCCCGTGAGATTTATGAAACGATCCTCCGCGAGAAGCGCGACCCCGGCCTGCTCGAATGGACGGGTGGCAATATCTTCCAGGCCCGCGTTTATCCGATTCCTGGTCGCAGCGAGAAGCGGATCAAGATCACTTACACGCAAGTCTTGCCGCTCGTCGGCGATTCGTTCCGTTACAGCTACGCGTTGCAAAGCGATCTGTTGAAACAGCATCCACTGCGGAAATTGGAACTGGCCGTCAACATTCAATCGACCCAGCCTTTGCAGCAAGTGGTTTGTCCCACGCACCCGACCCGCAATCCGCTGGAGAAGTCGACCCACTCCAATCATCTCGCCCGCTTGGAATTCAGCGCGCAAGACTACACGCCGACGCGCGATTTTGAAGTCGTAGCGACGCTCGCGACCCGCAATCAAGACCTGACGCTCATTCCGCATCAGCGAGGCGAAGATGGTTTCTTCATGCTCTTGATGCAGCCGCCGAATCATTCGGGCCAATGGAAGCGGCCGCTGGTGAATGACGGCAAGCCACTGGAAATCATGATCCTCGCCGACACTAGCGCATCAATGGATCGGGCCTCGCGCACTCGGCAAGGCGAAGTGATCGCCGCGCTGCTGGCATCGCTCGCGCCGAAAGACAGATTCAATCTCGCGGTCTGCGATGTCGACTGTGTCTGGACGTTTGACAAGAGCGTCGATGCCGTTCCTGAGCAAATCATCAAGGCTCGCGACGTGCTGCAAAAGCGCCGCTCGATGGGTTGGACCAATTTGCAACGCGGCTGGGAGAGTGCGCTCGCAAAAGCTTCCCCCGGTGCGCACCTCATTTACGTCGGCGACGGCATCGTCACTCGTGGCACGCACGATCTGGCCGGGGATGTGCAAGCAATTGCGGCCGCGGCGAAGGGCAAAGACGTGCTGGGGCATGCAATTGCCGTCAGCAGCAGTTATGAATCGCAATTGCTCAAGGCCATCGCGGCGGTGGGCGGCGGTTCGGTTCGGCATGCCGGCGGCGAAGTGAAGCCGACGCAGATTGCACATGACCTGCTGGTAGAAGCGACGCGGCCGTCGCTGCGAAATATCAGTGTCAAGTTCGAAGGCTTCCGCACTGCAGCCGTCTATCCGCCGACACTGGCGAATCTGCCGGCTGGAACTCAACAAGTTGTGCTCGGACGTTACTTGCCAGAATCGGCAGACAAGAAAGGCGAAGTCATCGTCAGCGGCACGCTCGATGGCAAACCAATCGCGTATCGGGCTGCCGTCGATCTCAAGCAAGCTCCCCAAGCCGGCAGCGACGACGATGCATCGTTCATTCCGCGGCTGTGGGCTCGTTTGCATTTGGACGAACTGCTCGCGCAGGGTTCATCTCAACAGACTCAGGATCAAATCATCGCCCTCTCCGAAGAGTATCACATCATCACGCCTTACACCTCGCTGCTCGTCCTCGAAACCGACGCCGATCGTGAGCGGTTCAAAGTAAAAAAGCGCGTGCAGATGCGCGACGGCGAACGCTTCTTCCAGAAGAGCAATAACGACCTGCGATTTGCGCTCATTCAGCAGCAATTGCAACAAGCTCAAGCCTGGCGACAGCAACTGCGGCAGAAGCTGCTCGAGCGGCTGAATAATCTGGGCCGCGATGCGAACTTGCTGCGCGAATTGCAGCCAGTGTCGGCTCCCGAAATGGCCGCTGCCTGGTACACGAACGGCAGGGTTCAATGGGCGAGAGATGAGTACTTGGGAGAATCGTTCGGCGTGTATGATCGACGAACGGTTCTGGCTTTCGGCGGCGGCGGGCTTGGTGGCCGTTGGAGTGATGGAGGGATTCAAAATGATGTTGATGGCGCTGACGAGTTGTTAAGAATAGAAACTCGTTTTGGTCGCCCCGCACGCCTGGCGCTGATTCGCGATGGAGAAGAATTTCTCAGCGATGGGACCGATTCTCTTCACTTGCTGAGTGAACTGACCGATTTTGCGATTGACGGATTGAAGCTTGAGCGACAGACATGGGACTTCGACGCCAAAGGTGCGATCGATCTCTATGCAGGCAGCAAGTTCATGAAGGTTCATGATCCTGAGCCTAACCTCGAGGCGTTCTATTTTGCGGTCGATAGCGCCGAATATGAGGCCGCCGAGAGTGGGTATCTGCTGGGATTCAGCGATAGCGATCTGCAGACATCGTCGGCCGGAGCAGCACGGTTCAAACGATGGCGACAACCCCGCTACATGCCGAGCCGGCAACCACTGCTGCCGGTGCCGCCGCCATTGCACCTCGCTAAACGCAGCACAAGCCGGGTGAAAACAACCTGGCCGGCCGAGGCCATCACGCTGTTGCGGAGTCTGGAACTGGAAGACGATCTGCGGAAACTAACGGGCGGATTGTCGGTCGATCGGATCGATGAATCGTTCGACGTTCGCGGCGCCACGCTAACTTCACGCATTCAGCAACGGCAGCTCTATTCGGCCAAGGCCTGGCTGACGCGTGATGATCGGCTCACCCATCACTCACCGCTGTTGCAATGGTGCAATGAGCAGTCGCGGGGCAATCAGTCGCTCGCTTTCGATCTCGCACTCGTCCGCCAGAGCGATGAGAACGATTTCCAATTTATGCCGCAGTTGCTCAATGAAGTCAGCCGCTGGGATCAGATGTTGACTGATTACGAAGTAAAGATCGAGCGCCCAGCCGAAAACCGCGTATTGCTTATCGCCAAGGCTACTGATGGCGTGTTGCATGGCTACGAAGAGCAACGCTGGCTGATCGATACCGAACGGCGGATCGTGCTGAAATCGGAACGTCGTTATCAAGACAAAGTCGTCGACCGTACCGTGTATTCGAAGTTTGTGCAAATTGGCGGTCGTTGGTTCGCGACAACCGCAGAGCATTTCAGCAGCGACGGCAAGCGGACCGGCCTCATTACACTCCACCTGAAGGAACTCACAGCTGCTGAGTTCCGCGCAGCCTGGGATGTTGAACAAAAGCTGCGCACGCCGGCCCTCACGTTCCAATTGCCGCTGCCGAAACTCGCCGATGCTGAACAGCACGTCGCCGCCGGCACGGCGAAGATCGAGGACCGCTTGACGTTGCTCGCGCGGCAGTACAACCGCAACCAGTGGAACGAAGCGGCCACGCAACTCGCGGAAGGCGAGAAGTTAGCACCTGGTAAAGCCGGCTGGCAGTGGATTCGCCTGGTCCTGCTCGAAGAAAGTCGCCGGCACGAAGAGGCCAAACAACTGCTGCTGCAGATCGGCGAAAGCACGGTCGCCAGCCGGCACCCAGCCGAGTTCGCCATCGTTCACAAACTACGGCAGCTATCGACTCAATACACGGGCGGCAACGAGCAGTTGGAACTCCTCGCCACGTTGCATCCTGCCTATCTCCGTTTCGCCGCGCCCGCCGATGGAGAGAAGCAATGGGAAATTGCGCGGATGGATTCACTTTCCTCCGCTGGTCGCAGCGATGAACATCGTGATCTGCTCGCGCAGCTGGCGACGAAGTATCCGCGCGACATGCGGCTGCAATTGCAACACGTCGGTCAATTGCGCAACAACGGTGAAATCGCAACGGCGCTGACTTGGATCGAAAAGGCTCTGAACCGCCCGAATGCCGATTGGCAAGAGTATGAAATCGAACAACTCCGCGCGCCGTATTGCGACATTCTCGAGAGTGAAGGTCGCTACGCCGATGCGGCCAAGGACGCTCGTGAGTGGTTGGAACAAAATCCCAAATCGGTCGATGGTGCTCAGCGCCTCCTCGCTTATTTGGTCCTCAGCAATCAAGAGGCCGCTGCTTTCTCGCAAGCCGAAACGTGGTTGAAGAAATTCGTCCCTGCGCCCGGCAAACGACTTGAGGGAGCCGCGTATGCCAAGGTGTTTGCTGCCGTGCAGTTGCTCATCGGCCAGGGACGCAACATTAGCCAGGCAACACTCAACCCCAAGTATCTGCCGCAGCTCGAAACACTCGTACTGCAGTTCGCTGGCGCCGAAGATGCGCACCAGATCGCGATGCAGATCTGGAACGAGAACGATTTCCGCGGCAATCCTGCAGCACAGCGAGTGTTAAAGGCGTTGTTGGCCCGTGTTCATACGAAGGCTGGCTCGCTGCCGCTCGACGAAATGCAACGGCTGATGGACATCGTGACCTGGAATACCAACAGCGAAGCGTATCAACCGAATTGGGCGCGAATTCAGGCGGAACTCGAACGCCGCTGGGCCGCGGAACCCAAGCTACGAATCCGGTTGCAGTATCGGGACCTACTCCTGCGTGTCAATGATTTGCGGAACGGCGCTGACCGCGAAAAGTTGTTGCGAGTGTTTCTCGCGGGCGCTCGCCTAGAGGAAAAGGATCAGGCCGTCCTCGAGCTCTTCAATTACTTGCTCCAGCAGTCCTGGACTGCAGAGCGAGAAGCCGAAACGCTGCGGCTCATCGATGAAATGTCGTCGAACGCAACTCCGAGCGCACGGCTTGTCGCAAAAGTCCAAGCTCTCTATCGCTGGACCGACACGTTCGAAGGCTTGCGCGGCTCGTACTTGATCCACCAGATCAAGAACCCTGAGAAATGGAAGCGTGAAGACCTCGACAAGAAACATGCAGAGCTCCGCAAGCAGGCTCGTCAGGAAACCTCGCAACGGCTGGCTGCGGCCGTGGCAGCGAAGAAAAACGATCCGCTCGCGCGTTGGTTCTTGCTGGAACATCTAACGTTAGAAATCCACCTCGAACGCAAGTTGCCGCAGGTCGCCGATCAACTCTGGAGCTTGCTGCAACAGTCGCTCGATCGCCCAGCGAAGCCCTTCAAAGAAGACGACGCGGAGAGCAACGACGATCCACTCGAAGACGCCTGGCAGCATCGGCTGCTTAAATCGTTGCTGCATCTCGCAGCGAGAAAAGATGCGCCGCCGGCACATGTGAGTCGCTTACTAAAACTGTTCGAAGAGGAACAGAAGTTGCGCACTGCGAGGCAGGCCAGTTCCAATAAGGCTGAGGCGCGAGCCTCTAATCATCTGGATTGGCAGCAGCTGCACTACGAGTTGCTTCTGGCTCGTGATTTGCCGAAAGAATTGCAGCAACTGTTGAAGAACTTTATCGCGGTGAACGACGACACCGGCCGTTGGCGCCGGCAGCTCGCGCGGGTTTACGCAGAGCTCAACAATTTGGAAGCCGGCGTGCAGTTGCTTGAGGAACTGCAGCGGGCCGATCTACTCAGCAGCGAAGACTATCGTTCGCTCGCGACCTGGTATCATGCGCTCGATCTTCGTGCCAAGCACGAAGCAGTCCAGGTGAAGGTCTATCGCTTTCAGCAGCCTTGGCAGTTGCATCGGCGCATCATGCAACACATGCAGCGTTGGCGCGGCAACGGGCCGTTGCCGGAGAGGATCGATCCGAACGTGTTGCTGATGTTCGCAGCGCTCCTGCAAACGGATGAATCGCCGAGCTACTACATTTCGAGCACGCTGCTGCCGTTCTACGAAGCAACGCACGACACGCGGCTGCTGCAGTCACTGGCCCGAGCGTTGCCCGGTCACACGGCTGAGCGGGTTTATCCCATGTTGAATCAAACCTGGCATGTGCTGACCAAGGTGGAACATGAAGCCACCATCGATGAGCTGATCGAGGGCTTGGACGAAGTTCGCAAGACCGCAGGCACTCCGCTCGATCAAAGAGCGCTCGACTTGCTCGAAGCCTTGGCTCATCGCCGCGCCGCCGAGTTGCAAAACGGCGCGCAGCCACACGTCCAAGCCGCACTCGCCGCCTTCGCAAGTGCGGAAAAGCGAACCTGGCAGCCCGGCGAACCGCAGCAGATGGCCGCGTTTCTCGCCGATCTGGGCAAGATCTCGCAGCCCGCGCTCGCAGCGGAGCAAATCCGCTTACTCGAACTGATGGTCCAGCAAGCAGAACCCGGCGCCGATGCAGCGCTGCGGGTGAAAGCTTCACTCGCCTCGGCCGAGTGGAGTTACGAACGCTTTGACCGAGCGATCAACTTACTCACCGCGGCCTGCGAGGAGTATCGCGCATCCTCAGGTGACAAAGTAACGAGTGGCGCTCTCGATCTTTGGTTCCGCATCGTCGAGTGGCATGCGCACCGCGGACAATTCATCGCCGCGGAGCGCACGCTCGATCATCTGCAGTCGCATGTCGCGAACGCCACACTCACACAACGTGTGATTCACCGGCGCTACGGCTTGTATGCCACGGCGCTTCGCGCGGATGGACTCACCTCCTTGGGCCGCGGCGGAACGTTGTACCGTGCTGCGATTGCCGCTTCGCGGGCCGATGCTGAGAAACTGCCAGACCTGAATTTCCTGATCGAACTCGCGAATCAGACGATTTACATCTTCCAAGCTGCGCACGAAACCAAGATTTCATCCGCGGCGCCGAATTTGGTCACGTACGCCAACAACGATTTCACCAAGATCCTGCTGCGGCAAGTGAACGGCTATGACAACAGCGTCGATCGCATGGCCAGCGCCATTCACTACGTCGCAGGTCCCAAAGCGGGCATCGCCTTCTTGCTTGATCGGGCCGACAACGAACCGGTTTGGGTCCGCTACCAAGGGAACAATACTTGGGATCGTTTGAGCTATCGAATTGCCGAGTGGCGGTCACAGATCAAGGTGTTGGGTGATCTCGAACCGAGGTTGCTGAAGTTCGTCATCGCCGAATTGAAACGCGACCTGGCCAGTCGTAGTTCTCGCAACCGCTATATCTATTCCCAGCAGAACAGCTATTTCTGGAGCGAGAAGGAAGATGCCTTTGCCACCGCTGCAGCAGACGTATTGAAGGAGCACTTCGCCAATTCGCACACGGTGATGTTCATCGCCGAATACTTCTATCACGGATTGCGACGCTATGATCGGGCACTCGAAATCCTGCTCGACGCGCACGGCCGCAAGTTGCTCGATGACGGCCAGCAGGTGCGGCTCGTCCATTTGTTGCACGAACGGCAGCGCTATTCAGAGTCGATTCCCATTTTGGAAGGACTGGTCGCGCGTTGGCCGCTGAATTTAACTTACCGTTGCAATCTGATGCGGGCCTACTTCCACTCCCAGCGACACGAGGCCCTGGTCAAGCTGCATCAGGAAACGCATGACCTTTTCCACAAAGATAATCGCTGGGTGGAAGGTACGATGACCGAGCTGGGCAACGCCTGTCTCGATTGCGAGTTGTTTGAGCCAGCAGCGAAATACCTGCAAGAAGCGATCGCCGCCCATAACAAGGCCACGAATGGCCGGAGCATTGGCGACAACACACTCTCGAACCAATATCAATCGCTGGCCCGAACTCTTGCGGGCTTAAAGAACACCAAGGGCGCGGTCGACGCGGCTTCGTCGGCCATCATCTGCTGGCCGAAACAAGTGAATGAGCGCGAAAACGCACTCCAGACGCTGCGCAACGTGATGCATTTTGCGCCCGATTTGCGGGACTATGTCAAACAACTCGACAAGGAAACGAAGGATCAGGATCGGCCCATCGTCCGCAAAGCACTGGCACAAGTCTTTCATTCGAAGGGCCTGATCGGCGAAGCCATCACTCAATATCGCGCGGCAGTGCTGCTCTCGCCCAACGATGCCGAACTGCATGCGAAGTTGATCGAGTGCCTCGACGCGCAAGATGATAAAGCCGGCGCACTCGCACAGTCGTTCGATTCACTGGAATTCAATCGCCGCAACTTCGAACTCTGGCAGAAACTAGCGCAGCGGCTTGATGCATTGTCCGATGCCACCGAAGCGGAGCGGGCCCGCACTTCGCTCGCTGAAGTGGCGCCCGGCGAAACCGAAGGGATCACGCTACTCGCGCAAGAGCGGGAGACGCAGAAACGGTGGGAAGAAGCGCTCGAACAATGGCAGCAAGTCGCGCAGCTCCGCAAACTGGAGCCCATCGGCCTGCTTAACATGGCCCGCGTGCAACTGCAGCTCGAGCAAAAGGAAGCTGCGGCGGAAACGGTGAAGCAGATCGAAGCCCGCACCTGGCCGCAGCATTTTCAACAGCAATTGAACCAGCAACTGCCGGGGCTCAAGGCGCAGTTGAATTAGCAATTACGTGGTCAGCGGCAGCGCTTCCTGCTGAGCCACTTGAAACAGTTGCAGCGGTGTGACAGGCCCCGCCATCAACTTTTGATTCGGAGCAATCCAGCCGGCAATGCGTCCGCGACGGATCACTCCCTTTTCCAGATGC
This sequence comes from uncultured Pirellulaceae bacterium, assembly GCA_964394305.1. Taxonomy (GTDB): domain Bacteria; phylum Planctomycetota; class Planctomycetia; order Pirellulales; family Pirellulaceae; genus Anatilimnocola. Next base: position 97,400 of record CAYMWL010000010.1, on the reverse strand, counting down.
TCGGCAAAGAAGCAGGCTTCGCTGCGGCCGAGCGTCACATGTTGCGTGACCTGATCATCAGGATAGATGACCTCGATATACGAGTTCGCCTCTTTAGGCTGACTGAACCACGTGACGAATCCACCCGCCGATGGCGTCGAGCGCAGATCGATCGGCTGGGCGACGTCGCCGCCCCACCAGGTTTTCTCTTTCCAATTCCAGATCGCCGTGCGCACGCCATCAAGGTTCGAGACTACCGTGCACCGCGGTTCACTCTGCAACAAACTGGTTTGCATCGAGAGCAACAATTGCACGCCGACTGCTTCCAGTTCGGCATGTTCGAGCAACCGCCAGTAAAGTTGCGGCTGCACTTCGGCGCCAGGCAACTGTTCATACGAGGCAATCAAATCGCTGCCGCGGACATAAAGATCGGTCAGCACAGGCACGCTCTTCGCGCTCACAGGCGGTATGAACTGCAGCGTGTTGCCGTTGAAACCTTTCACCGCGCTGGTCGTCCATTGCACGCCACGCGAAGGATCCGCAGCATCGACCGTAATCTGATAATCGCCCAAGGTGGCCGTTGCCACCGCGCCGTTGATATTCCAGGTTGCAGCCATGCGGTAGTAAGTCGAAGCAGTCAAGAAACAAAAAACCCCGCCAGCTCACTTGCGTAAGTCGGCGGGGCCGGAACAGAGAAGAGGCCGCAGTTGCGTATCAGCAAACCAGTATGAAAATTATGAGGACCGATGAACCTTGGCAACTGGCTAAAACCTCATCACCTAGAGTCATATTAGCAGGATCGGAACTCGTGTCCAGAGTTTTGTGAAAAAATTGCGAAGAGAGCGAAATTTGTGGGTGGCGTATTTGCGTCAAGTGATTAGAAAGGCCAGGAAAAATCCTCCCCGTTTACCTTTCGCCAGCGACATCGGATAATCCAGCCATGAACGCACCCGACCCCCGTCAGTTTTTGCCCCTCTGCGAACAGGCCGCCCGCGTTGGGGCTGGAATTCTAATGGAGTGGCGCGACAAGTTCACGCCCCGGGAAAAGGGGCCGAAAGATCTGGTGACGGAAGCCGATCTCGCGTCGCAAGTCGCGATCCGCAAACTACTTCTGGATGCTCATCCCGATCACGACTTCCTCGGCGAAGAGGATGCTAGCTTGGGGGGCCGAGCGACCGAACGGAAGAGCGATTTCCGCTGGATTGTGGACCCGCTCGACGGCACGGCGAACTACGTTCATCGATTGCAAACCTTTGCTACATCAATCGGATTGCAATATCAGGGGAAGATCATCGCGGGCTGCATCGTCGACCCGATCAGTGAGGAGTGCTATACCGCCGGTCTGGGCTGCGGCGCGTTTCTCAACGGCCAGCCGATTCACGTGAGCGACTGCCAGGAGATTTCGCAGGCCCTGGTGGCGGTTAGTTTTCGGGCCAACATCGTCCGCGGCTCACAGGACGTCGCTCGTTTCATCGAAACGATGCACGCCTGCCAAAGCATCCGCCGCCTGGGATCGGCCGCGCTGAATTGCTGTTATGTCGCGGCGGGTCGACTCGATGGCTATTTCGCCACGAGCGGCATTCAAGCCTGGGATGTCGCGGCGGGGATTCTGATCATCACCGAAGCGGGTGGCATGCTGACCGGCATCGACGGTGGGCCGCTGGATATCGACAACCCGGAGATGCTCGCAGCATCGTCACCCCGCGTGCATCAGCAGATGTTGGAAGTGATTCGGCGGGCGGATAAGCTGGCAACATGATTCAACGCGCATCAATCGATCTGGACGCTCAAATCCTGGAGGCGATGGTGGCTCCGGAGCAAGCCACCCTGGAACCGGCGATGTCGCGCGCGCTGCTCACTTGCGAGTTCCAGCCTGAGCAGAAAACGGAGATCGACAAGCTCCTGACCCGCAACAACGCGGGCACGCTGACAGCCACGCAAAAAACCAAACTTGAAGCCTATGTTCGGGTCGGCAATCTGCTGACCTTGCTGCAGGCAAAAGCTCGCTCTTCCATCGCTGCAAGGCCACGTCGGCGATGAAGTCCTAGCTGCTCTCGACTTCCACATAAGCTTTCGAAAAATCGCGAACTAACAGTTCCTGCGATCGCACGAAGACGTTCAGGCTGCCGAAATCCCAAATGCAAGCGCCCACTTCAAAGCTGGAGCCAATTCGCCAGACGAACTCCCACTCCGCAGCAGCGGTTCTGAGTTTGCTCTTGTTGCGTTTGCGGTATTCGTAGTCGTAAATACGATTCTCTTTGCCCGTTGCGCGCAAGTGCGCATTCTCGCGCATATCGCTGCCGACGTCCGAAGGACAGCCAAGTAATTGACCAACTTGTTTTTGGCGAGGTTGCTTTCCGGAGGCTGCATTGATTAACGAAAACATCCTGTCGGTACTATCGCCAGCAGCTGTAGTTGGCGCATCCGTGCGTGCCTTTTCAAACAGAGCTGATCCATAACTGGGGATATCAATCCCAGTTCCCATCATCAACTGGTATGGCTTGAGATTCTCGAATCCTTCATGGGCCAGAGGAGAAGGCACGGGTGACTTGCGCAATGTCGTTTTGGTCTTGGGCGACCAAATCACTTTTGCGGTGACATCGGTGCAGGCCCCATCATCTTCCAGAAAAAAGTAGAGCAATCCGGACTTGGGCAAAGGATTGTTCCGCACCTTGGGAACTTCGGCGAGATTGATCTGCATCAAGAAATTGAGAAAACGACCCTCCGCCGTTGGCCAGGCGATCGAAGACGGCAAGTCCGGCACTCCCCCGTAACGACTGTTGCCCAATGTTCGATAGTTCTCCTTTTTGCCAAGGTACAGCGGGACGAACTCTTTCGCTTGGTTGACGATTTCGTCAGCAACAACGCTCAGCTCGTGCTTGGTAATCTGGGTCCGCAGCGACTTCTCGTTCTTTGCAGAGAGGTTTGTTGTCACTTGGTCCCTTTCAACACTTCCTTCAACGTCACCGCGCGATGCTCCGCCGCCGACAAGTAACACGCGTCGACCAGCGCCATCGTCTTCAGATTATCCGTGCCGCTGATCTCAGGTTCCGTTTTGTCTTCGAGCGCACAGAGCAACTGCGCCATTGTTCCCGCGAACGCGTCGGGAAACCAGACTTCTTTCCACCGTGGTTGCAGCCAATAACCGGGCTGTTGCGTCGTGGTGTAATCAAGCGTGCTGGGCGTCGGATGCGGATAGTCGGGCCAGCCGATGGTGCCGCGGGCCAGGCCTTCGGTTCCTTCGACGCGCCAGCGGATTGAAATGTCTTTCTCGGCCCCTTCGAGCGCAGGGCCGGTCCAGACATCGTCGCAGCTCATCGCCCGCAGACCATTCGCATATTCGAGAATGTAGAGGCAGATGCCATCGGTATGCGAGAACTTCTTCGCCGTGCGCGGATCGGGGCGCGTGCTGCAGAAAACTCGCACTGGATCACCGAAGAGCAGTCGGAAGGTATCGAGGTGATGGATCGACATGATCCGCAGCGTGACCCAGCCCTGACGTTGCTGCCAGGGCATCCAATGCGGAATCGCCCGCATGTCGATGGTGGCGAGGACCGGTTCGCCGAGCGCGCCGCGATCGAGCAGGCATTTCAGCGCACGGATCGATTGGTCGTAGCGCATGTTCTGATTCACCGCGAGCGTGATCCCCGCCCGCTTGCAGATCTGCACAATCTCACGTGCCTCGGCCAGATTCCCGCCCAGCGGCTTTTGCGCGAGAATCCCGCGCACGTGCTTTTTGAATTTGCAGATGTTGCGAATCACATCGATCTGCGTATCGGGCGGCACCGCTACATCAACCACTTCCACCTTGCCGCTGGCCAGCATCTCTTGATAGGTATCAAAGGCCGTCAGCGAATGGCGCTCGGCCACTCGCTGCGCGTGCGCCGGCGTTCGCGAAGCAATCGCCACCGGATTGAACCCCGCCTTGCGATAGGCCACCAAATGGCAATCGGCCATGATGAACCCGCTGCCGATGCAGCCGATCGGTGCATCGCGCTGCTTGGGCAACTTCGGCAGATGGTCGAGCGGCAGGAGTTCAGTCATGGGAGGGGTTTCGCTTAACCTTTCACACCCGCCGGATCAAAGTATGCCGGCTCGTTTCCAGGCTTCCACTTGATGTTGCAGCCGATGCTTGGAATCTGCTTCTCCGGCGCCGGTTTCCCAGCAAGGAGTGCATCGAGCGCAGCGCGCAGGTCGCGGCCATCAGCAACATCTCCCGTCTTCGGCCGCGAAGGATCAAGTTGCCCGCGGTAGTACAAATTTTGCTGCCCATCAAACAAAAAGAAATCCGGCGTACAGGCCGCTTCATATGCCTTGGCGATGTCCTGATCTTCATCGAACAGGTAAGGAAACGGATAACCGCGCTGCTCGGCTTCGTGCACCATTTGTTCTGGTGAATCTTCGGGATGAGCCGAGGTATCGTTCGAGTTGATGCCGACAATTGCGATCCCCCGCGGCATGTAGTCATGCGCCAGGCGTGTCAGTTCGGCCGCCACATGTTTGACGAACGGGCAGTGATTGCACATGAAGATCACGAGCATGCCCGGCTGATCTTCGAAATCGATTTTCGAAACGATCGTGCCATCGACGTTCATCAGTGAAAAATCGGGAGCGGGCGTACCCAGTTGCCGCATGGTGCTGGCGGTTTTGACCATCTGACTATCCTTCCAATTTCAGAAACGCCCTCTCCTCTGTACTCAGGGAGAGGGCCGGGGTGAGGGGCTGATGCGGAGTAATTCGTCAATCTGCGTTTTCCAACCCCTCACCACGATCCGTTATTACTCCAACGGTTCCATCCTAGCCGACTTCCCCTCGAGTCGCAGTACGTGAACATCGCTGTTCTGCCCCACCGCCCACACCAGCTTGCGCGCCGGATCGTACATCAACCCCATCGAATTGTTGAACTCACCCTTGGCAATCGGATCAGCGCCTTTCAATTCAACTCCCAGCCAACGATTCTTCGCGCAATCGTACGCCAGCCACTTGTTGCCGCGATCAACCAAGCGCGCACCAATGAGCACCATGTCTTGCTCAGGCAGATAGATCGTCTCGCGCGCCGCGAGCGCTGCATTCTCACGCCCCGCTGCATTCAACCACTCGGATTTGCCTGTCTGAATGTCATAAGCTGCGACGTTCCCCTTCTGCTTGCCAACGGCGCTAAAGAAGAGCAAGCGATGGCGCTGCGAGTCATATGCCAGACCGTGGCGATCGGGACTCTTCTCGTGCAGCTGACCCTCGACAGGCAGCGCTTTCCAGGTGCGCGTGCTACCCTCCAGCAGCCACAGTCCCGCTCCGCTGCCGCCGCTCCGTTTATCGGCCCAGGCAACCGTGCCGTCCTTCGTCGTCGCCAGCGTCACGTGATACATGTTCGGTGTGAAGGGGCACTTCTCGGCGTTCCGTTCCCAGCGATTCGTTCGCGGATCGAAGAAGTAGGTGAAATCGTGCGCGGCGAAAACCAGCGACTTCGAATACGGATCATGCCCCGTCGTTTTGTACGTATGTCCCGTCATCCAGGGATTCTGCTGAAACGACCATTCGCCGTGAACCTGATCGTTGCTGTAGACAAACTCCAGCGGTAACTCCGGCGCGAACGGCAATGCATAGCGATCGGTCTTCACGTCGTACACAATTGGCGCGGTGCCGCTATATGCGGAATGACCGCCGGAGAAGCGGACAATTTTGTCATGCTCGGGAATGAACACGGACGAGCCCCAGTCCATGTTGGGCCGCGGTAACTTCGGCGTGGGTCTCAGTACCCATTCGTTCGCGGGGAGCTCGGCAAGTTCCTTTTTCACGTGTGATGGTTCCGCAGCAGGGACGTCCTGCGTAAACCAGGCCGGATCATGCGGCCCGGTGCGTCGCGCGACATCGCTCGATTTGCCGGCGAAGTGTTCCGTTGCTGCCGCGTCGGTCTTGGTGGCGTCGATCGAGATTTGCCATGTGCCGTTGCCGGTTGTCACAACCACATCGTTCTCATCGACTGCCGCGTGCAAGAATCCCACGGACGGTGGCTGCGGCGATTGTTTAGCGTCGAACCGTTTCAGAAGTTCCCATTTGCCAGTCGACGTCTCGAACACCCACGCTTCGAACGGCAACGGCTGATACATGCTCGAAACGTAGCCGACAGCGGACGTGTATCCATAGCCGCCGAGCAGCAGGATCTTCTTAGCCTTCGGCAACCATACCAGCGCATGTCCGGCGCGAGGTGATGGATTGCGTTCCGTTTTGACTTGCTGCCATTCCTTCGTTGCTAAATCAAACGTCCAAGTATCGGCAACAAGCTGATGCAGCTGATCGCCGCCAAAGAGGACGACTTTCTTGGCCACCGGATCGTAAACCAATTGCGAATTGGCCCGCTGCGGAGGCTGCCTGGCTAACTTCAGTTCCGTCCACGTATTTTCGGATGGTGAATAAACCCAGGTGCCCGGATCGCCACGCTCGGTTTGCACATTGCCGCCGCCGAAGAGGACGAACTGCTTGTGCACGCGATCGTAACAGAGGCTCGACCACAGCAAGATGCCGCCGAGTGCGGTCTCAGGATTGGTATCGGGTCTTAGGTCCGTCCACGCCCGCACGACCGGGTCGTAGCGAAACGTTTTGCCGTGGGCGAAGAACAGGAAGGTCTTCGTGTCAGGATCGTAGTCATACGCATGACCGAGCGAGAACGTGCCGTAGATTGTCCAGTTCGGCCGCACCGTGCCAACCGAATCAACGAACTCCCACTTTTCGCTTTTCCACGGCGGCGCGCTTAAGGGGCCGAACTTGCTCGCCCAGGGCACATGCGGTGGATACCAGTTTTCCCACTGGCCACTCTCGCGATCGAGTGCCAGCTGATCGAACGATCGCGGCTTCTTGTACTCGCCCCAACTCGTGCGGCCACCGAGCACCAGAAACTTTTTCAGCTCGGGCGAATAACCCAGCGGCGTTTCGAAACGGCGGCCTTCGATCTTGGCCGATTCGAACTGCTGCCAGGTGTTCGGCGACTCTGCCCAAGCAGGAACACTGAACATGATCAACGACAGAACAAAGCAGAACCGCATCGGGAAATTTTCCTGGTTAGGTGCAAGCCACTGACCCTCGCCGCGCAAAGAGTTGTGGTAACACAAGGGCCGAATATTGTGTGAATCACAACAGGGTTGTCAATAAGCAGCGGACGTGGTCGACGGGCACGCGCGGGCGATCGGTTATTTTTTTGCCGCAGCGTGTAGCAGCGTTGCGGTCATGGTCAGTACACCGGTTTTGATCGTCGGTTCCGGGATCGGAAAGTAAGCATCGGTGTGCGTTAGCGCCAGCGGCGGGCCGCCGTTTTTCGCGGCCTCGACTCTTTCAGGCGGTGCGCTGCCAAGGAAGTAATAACAGCCGGGCACACCGGCAAGCACATAGCGGCTGAAGTCTTCGCCGCCGAGACTCATCGGCCTTTCGTGCACGCGATCCGCACCGAGGACTTCCTTTAATAGCTTCGTTGTTGTGGCTGTTAACTCCGGATCGTTCACCAGCGCCGGTGTGAATTGATCTTCATCGACGATTACCTTCGGCTCCGGAGCTCGTGCTGCCGCGGTAGCAGCTTTTGCAATTCGTTGGATACCATCCAGCACATGTCGGCGGGCTTTGTCGTTCGTGGTGCGAACCGTGAGTTGCAAGCGGACTTCATTCGGAATGATGTTGTGCTTCGTGCCGCCATGGATCGATCCCACCGTGACGACGGCAGCATCGAGTGGATCGAGCTCACGGCTGACGATCGTTTGCAGATCGATCACGATCCGCGCGGCAATCACCACTGGATCGATCGACACCTGCGGCGCAGCACCATGGCCTCCCTTGCCGAGCACGATGATGTCGACCGTGTCGACGTTGGCCTGCATCTGCCCGCTGCGGTAGTTGATGTGCCCATGCGGGAAACGCGCGTCGCAGTGGAGCGCGAAGCACTTCTCCGGCCGCGGAAAACGATGAAACAACCCATCAGCAATCATCATCCGCGCGCCAGCGCCGATTTCCTCCGCAGGCTGACCAACAAAGACAATCGTGCCCTGCCAATGATCGCGCAGGGCGTTCATCAGCCGCGCGGTTCCCACGAGACAGGTCATGTTCACATCGTGTCCGCAAGCATGCATCACGCCGACGTCGGCGCCGCGCCGATCCTTTGTTCGCACCTGGCTCGCATACGGCAACTTGGTCACCTCAGCGATCGGCAATGCATCCATATCCGCGCGCAGCATAAGCGTCGGGCCAGTGCCGTTTTTCATCACGCCCACGACACCATGTCCGCCTACGCCAGTGGTCACTTCGCAAGTCGCGACCTTCAGTTCCTCGGCGATGCGTGCGGCAGTTTCCTTTTCTTCGAGCGAGAGTTCCGGATGGGAGTGGAGATGTTTGTAGAGAGCATCGAGATATGAGTATTGAGCGTCAACCTTCTGCTGGATGGTGGTGACGAGTTCGTTGTTGTCGGACTGCGCGAATGCAGCTGAAGCGCTGAAGGTGAGAAAGATCGCGAAAATGCAGCGCATTATTGATTTACTCCCTCGCCCCGGTACTCCGGCAAGAGGGCCGGGGTGAGGGGTGAAGCGGTATGAACATAGTCTTGTTGAAAGCACTCTCGCAACTCGGCCCCTCACAGTAACCCCAGTGCACCGGGGCGAGGAGGGAACATACGCTCGCTACGCGAGCACATGCAGTTAGACTTACGCCAGGATTCCGCGGACCACTTTCCCCGCCACATCCGTTAACCGGAAATCGCGGCCGGCGTAGCGATACGTCAAACGTTCGTGATCGAGGCCGAGGATGTGCAGCAGCGTCGCATGCAGGTCGTGAACGTGAACTTTGTTCTCGGCCGCATAGTAGCCGAACTCGTCTGTGGCGCCGTATTTTATGCCGCCACGAACGCCGCCACCGGCGAGCCACATAGTGAAACCTTCGGGATTATGATCGCGACCATCTTTGCCCTGCGCGGTAGGCGTGCGACCGAATTCGCCGCCCCAGAGGACCAGCGTATCATCGAGCAATCCGCGATTCTTCAAGTCCTGCAGAAGCGCGGCGATTGGCTGATCGACTTCCTTCGCGTTCTTGGTGTGCCCTTTGAATAAATCGCCGTGCTGATCCCATTGCACCATGCTGTCGCTGTGCGTCACTTGCACGAACCGCACGCCCCGCTCGACAAACCGCCGCGCGAGCAGGCACTGCCGGCCAAAATTTTCGGTTATCTTGTCGTTGATGCCATAAGCTTCGATGGTGGCCGCATTCTCTTGCGCCAGGTTCTCGACTTCGGGAAAAACATTCTGCATGCGGAAGGCAAGTTCAAACGAATCGATGCGGCTCTCGAGCGCCTGATCGGGACCCGTCGTTTGCAAATGCTCGCGATTCATCTCGGCGAGCAAGTCGAGTTGTTGTCGCTGCTGCCAGCGATCGACTTTGTCATTTGTCAAATACCGCACGCGAGCTTGCGTCACGGGAATGCTCGCGTTGCCGATCGGTGTGCCGGCGTAAGTCGCAGGGAGAAACGACGAACCCCAGTTCTTCACGCCGCCATGTGCAAGCGTGGGACAAATCGTGACAAAGCCCGGCAGATCCTGATTCTCGGTCCCCAGGCCATACGTGACCCAAGCACCCATGCTGGGCCGGCTGAACGAATCGCTGCCTGTGTGAATTTTCAGCAGCGCGCCGCCGTGAGCTGCGTTCGAACCGTAGAGAGAATTGATGATGCACAAATCGTCGACGTGTTTGGCAACATGCGGAAAGAGTTCGCTGACTTCGATGCCGCTCTCGCCAAGCTTCTGAAACTTCCAGTGCGATTTGAGCAAGTTGCCCGTCGGCGCGAACTGTACCCGCGGCTTGGCAAACGGCAGCGGCTTGCCGTCCATCTCTTGCAGCTTGGGTTTGTAATCGAACGTATCGACTTGCGAGGGGCCACCTTTCATGAAGACGAAGATGATTCGCTTGGCGCGAGGTTTGTGGTGCGGAGATTTGGGTGAAAGTGGATTCGCCGCGATGGCGCGTTGTTCTTCGCCGAGAAGTGATTGCAGGGCGAGATAGCCGAAGCCCGCGCCGGCGCTCTTTAGCATGTCGCGGCGCGATGCGCCGTGGGAGTTCCCTCGCCACGGTACGCCGGGGAGAGGGGTAGGGTGAAGGGCTGCGGCTCTTTCAGATTTGCTATTCATGAAGTCTTTCTCCGCTTCAGACCTCTCCCCGGCGTACCGTGGCGAGGGAGTGAATAGTTGCTAACGCAAGTAAATGAACTCATTTGCCGCAAACAGCACATGACACAACGACGTCCACGCAGCAGCTTCCTCATTTCCAGCAGCGCGCATCTTTTCGACATAGGCCGCCGCGCGACTCACTTCCGCTGCCGTGGGTGTTCGGCCGTAACTGCGAACGTACAACGATTCCACCCGCGCTGGCGGCGATGCCGTTGCAGCGATCACATCTGCCGCGAGTTGCTTGCTCGCGGCGAGCACTAAATCGCTGTTCAGCATGAAAAGCGCTTGCGGCGCAACCACCGTCGTGGCACGGTTGCCGTCGAGCACGGTCGCATCGGTGGCATCGAACAGTTGAAACACGTCGTACAGATTGTTGCGAATCACCGGCAAGTAGATCGACCGTTTCAAGCTGTCGTACTTCGTACCGTCTTTTGAGGTGTGATCGAACAGAAACTCGCGATTGCCGACGTGCAGCAGCGACTCCGCTGGTTTGTCATCGAGCAAGCCACTGCTGGCAAGCAGCGCATCGCGCACTTCTTCGGCTTCGAGTCTTCGTAGCGGCATCCGCCAATACAGGCGATTCTCAGGATCGGCGGCGACGGCCTGTGGATTCAACTCGCTGCTCAGCTGATACGTTTGCGAAAGCATGATCAGCCGATGCATCTTCTTCAGCGACCAGCCGCTCTCGATGAACCGCAGCGACAGCCAATCCAGAAGTTCGGGATGCGACGGACGTTCGCCAAGTTTGCCGAAGTTGTCTGGCGTGCTGACAAGCCCTTGGCCGAAATGCCAACGCCAAATTCGATTGACCATGACTCGCGCTGTGAGCGGATGTTCTTTTCGCACCAGCCATTGTGCTAGTTCCAGCCGGCCACTCTTATCCGCCGGCAGCTGGGGTTGTTCCGTCGACACCAATACCACTGGAAAGCCGCGTTGCACAGTCGGGCCCAGCGCCAGATGGCTGCCACGAATGTGAATCGGCACATCGGTGACTTTCCCTTCGCTCACACCCATCGCCGCCGGAATGACGGGAATACTCGCTTTCAAGCGCGCGAGTTCATCGCGGCGGACCTTCAATTCGGTTTGCACTTCTGCAGGGAGTTGAGTTTCAAAATCGGCCGCCAGAGTTTCGCCAGCTTTTAACTTTGCCTGCAGTTCATCTTTCGACTTCTTCACCAGTGCATCGAGGGCAGCCTTCTGTTCGGCAGCCAATTTGTCGAGTGCTGCTTTCCGTTGCACTTCATCAGCGGAGGCGAGCGGATTTTCCCACCACTTGGCAATGGTAGTGTAGGTCTCCATCGTTCGCGTGCTCTTGAAAATGCCCACGAGCGCGTAGTAATCCTCGGCGCGAATCGGATCGAACTTGTGATCGTGGCAACGAGCACAGCCGAACGTCAGGCCGAGGAGCGCGCGGCCGACGGTATCGAGTTGCTCATCGAGGATGTCCATTTCCATTTTGGTTTTGTCGACCTCGGCCAGCACCTTGGGCCCGAGGGAGAGAAAACCGGTGGCAATCAAACGGTCGTGGCGAAGCGCGACATCTTCGGTTGCCGGCAGCAAATCGCCCGCCAATTGTTCGATCAAGAATTGATCGTAAGGCTTGTCGGCATTGAGCGAGCGAATGACGTAATCGCGATACCGCCAGGCGTTGCCGTGGGCGACGTTTTCATCGAGACCGTTCGAGTCCGCGTAGCGCGCGACATCGAGCCAATGCCGGCCCCAGCGCTCGCCATAGTGCGGCGATTCGAGCAGCCGATCGACAACCGCAGCAAACGCAGTCGGCGAATCATCTTTTTGAAATGCTGCGATCTCCGCTGGCGTCGGCGGCAGGCCGGTAAGATCGAATGTCGCGCGGCGAAGCAACGTGAGTTTGTCAGCAGATTTCGCTGGGCGCAGATTTTTGGCTTCGAGTTCTCTCAGAATGAATTGATCAAGCGCGCCCTTCGGCCAGGCAACCTCTTTCACCGCGGGCGGCGCGTGATCGACGATGGGTTGAAACGACCAGAACCTTTTTCCTACAGCGAGATCAAAGCTCGCCACCGGCGGAGCGGGCCCGGCAACGCGATCGGGGTGCGGCGCGCCCATTTTCACCCAGGCAGTGAGATCGGCAATCTCACGCTCGCCGAGTTTTTTCTCCGGCGGCATCTGCAAATCGGGAACCTGATAACCGACGGCCGCAATCAGCAGGCTTTTTTCGGGTTTGCCCGCGACGATGAACGAGCCGGCCTTGCCACCTTTGTTCATGCCTTCCCAGGAATCGACCCGCAGTTTGTTTTCCTGCAGATCGGCGCCGTGACAGTCGTAGCAATGTGCGACCAGGATCGGGCGGATCTTGGTTTCGAAGAAGCGATTCCCTTCGGCGGAGTCTGCGGCAAACGCCAGATTGGTGAGAATCATGACGACGATCAGAGAAACCCCTGTCCGCCCATTTGCAATCTGAAATCTAGAATCTGCAATCTGCATTTCAACCTCCACCGAGACGCGTTCTTTCGGAGTGCGAAAGACGACAATCACTCCCGCTCACTCGCTGGAATATGCACCGCCGTCAGCGCACAAGTGTCCCAACCTTTCGTGCCGCGTGCGGCATTCCAGCAAACGAAAACCTGGCTGCCATCGGGCGTGACCGAGACCGCGTAAGTGCCATGCACCGCGCAGCCGTACTTCTTTTCATAGTAGGGATGGAGGAAGGCAATCACTTTGCGCTGGCCGGTGTGCGTGTTGTATTGCATGAGCGGCGAGCCATCGCGATAGCCGCCGCCGTGAGCGCCGGGTGAGTAGTAGATATACTTGCCTGTTGCGTCGGCCGAGAGGGCCGCGACGTAGCGTTCGCTGCCGATGCCCAGTTGACCGAGCTCGCGAATCTTTTCCGTCTTCACGTCAAATTCAAACAGTTCGGTGCCATCCTTGTTCCCTTGCGCGGTGTAAATCTTGCCGTCCTTGGTTTCGTCGGTCGATGCGCGGATGCCGATCTCGCCCTCGATCTTTTCCGGAGCTTTGCCAGTGGCGGGATCGAAGCGCATCAGCGGCGAGTTGCCGTTGCCAGGAACGTAATACACCTTGCCCGTCGATTTCGAAACCATCATCGCGCGGGCCGGACCATCGGGGCCGGAGTAGATCATTTTGCGATTAGCCAGATCGTACGCCCAGAATTGAATGCCGCTGGTGTCTTTGTTGCTGCCCGGCGCAGTGCCGCCGTACATGATCAGCCGATCGGGATCGAGATGAGCGCACGGCAGGCAATGCTTAGCGACCGGCGCTGCCTGCACGATTTGCATCTCGGCCGTTTCGGGATTAGTGCGTACGATCCAGTCACCCTTGTAGTGATATTCGTCGGTGGTGATCGTCGTCGAGCCACGGTGCGTGGTGCAATACAGCCAGCCGTCCTTTCCAACGCCAAGCCGGCTGTGAAACTTGCCGGGCGCGTAATGCCCCTCAGGCATGTTCAGCAGCTTTTTCGAATTGAGGATCGTGCGAATTTTCTTCGTGGCCGGATCGTATTCAAACACAAAGGCACAACCTTGCGGAGCAAGATGGTCGCCGATCGCACAATAGTACTTGCCGTTGGCGACACAACTTTCACCCCAGTTCGACCACGGCCGGCCGGGATAAGTCTGTTCTGGGAAGAAAGCAAAATCGACCGTCGGCGGTGTCTTGGCAACAATCACGCCCGCGGGCAGATCCTTCAGCGGCTTCAAAAAGTCCGGCGAAGTATCGGTGACCATTGCTTCGCCGCCGGGCAGCTTCGGTGGGTACTCGAGCTCGACCTTGGCAGGGGCTTTCTTCGTCTCGGCTTTCGCTTGGGCCTTGGTTTCGTTCTTTTTTTTCGCCTTGGGCTCTTCTTGCGCCCACGCGCCGGAGCCAATTAAAACGATGAGCATGACGCTACTGAGAGACCAGCAATACAACACAAGGCGGGACATCGAAATCCTCCGGGCTGGAATGAGAGGGGCGGGAAGGTTTAGCATACCAATCGGCCAGGCCAAATGCGAACAGGAGGGCATACCGAGGCATACCGAGGCGTGTGGTAGTGGGGGTGTCCCGCGGCCAAGATTGTGAGCACACCCCAGCCTGGCAAGATCGCGAGTTTCCAGTTCGCTTGCGGCAAATTCCAGCGCAGCCATTCTTCAATCCGCAGCGATACGTCGTTGCCCGGCACGAGCTAGACCGCGGCCGTGTGCTGCGGCAGTTCGCGATATTGGTTGGTAAGGTGCGCGGGGATCATGGATTCCATTTTCCATGATCGTGGGGCGAAAGTGGATGCAGACTTGAATCTTGCTTGACTTGCTCACGAACGTTCCAGGCTTCCCGTTCCTTCGCGCGACAACCAATCCGCGAGCAACTCTTCTGTGGCTTCTGCAGTTGCAGCTTCAGACGGTCCACCAACCACCCACGAGTCCGCTGTCGTCCGGAGCAGATCGAGCGCGTTGTCGAGCAACAGCAACTCCGCCTGCACATCGCCGGCGGCAAAGATCTCGTCCACCGAATTGCTGGGCAAAGTGTTGGTGCTCGCGGTGAATGAGACTGGAGAGGCGAGTGGCGCGAATTCATTCAATTCACCACTCGCGGCGAAGGTGCTTGTGGGCGCGGCCGCTTCCGTGACCGTCAGCGGCATTGTGTTGCCGATCGGCAAGCTGAAATTTGGCAGCGCACCCGCCGCGGCGACGCTGCCCGGATCCGGCAGATCTCCGATTCGTTCCACACGCACCGCATCGGCAACGACGCGATCGTTGGCCGCGTTGGTCAGGGTTACGCGAATGGTGTCGCCAGTGATGTTGAAGACGCCGAGTTCCTTCCAGTTGGTTCCGCCCCAACTGAAGCCACTGGAGGTGACTTCCTGATTGGCAATGTAGCTGCCGACCTGTGTGACACCATCGAACACGGTGTACGGCGCGTTCGTCGCGTTGACGATGCTGCCTGTCCAACTGGCATGGACACGATACTGTCCCGGCGGCAGGCTGGTGAACGTCCAATTGGCGGTCGTCGTGCCGGTCCCTTTTACCGCGGCTTGAATATCGGCTTCGCGGCCCTGGTTGGTGACAAGCGTCCATGAGCCCGTAGTGGTGAAGCCCGCGCTGCCGTTGTCGATGGCCCGCAGTGGCGGCGCGGGAATCCCGGTACCGGAGAGGTTCAGCGCGAAGGTTCCTTCATCGGCGTCGTTCGAAACGAGATTCAGCACTCCGCCCGCCGCGCCGAGGGCGGTTGCCGTATAGCGAAGCGTGAAGTTTGCCGAGGCGCCAACCGCGAGCGACGTGGTAGTGAAGTTGGTGACGATGGTGAAGCCAGCCGGCATTTGTGCAGCAGTTGGCTTGACCAAGGTGAGCGCTGCCGTGCCGGTGTTTTTGACGGTGATGGTTTGGCTGACGAACTGCCCGACGGCGACGTTGCCAAAATCGATTGTGCCACCGGTCTGAACGGCAGTCGCGCCGACGTTGACATTGATTTCGGGCGATGGGCCCGGCGTGCCGGTGCCCGTCAAGTTGATGGCGAACGTCCCTTCATCGGAATCATTCGACAGCACGTTCAACACGCCGCCACTGGTAGCTACCGTGGTAGGCGCGTATCGGATCGTGATCGTCGTCGAAGCGCCGGCATACAGCGATGTGACGAGGAAGTTGCTGACGATAGTGAAGCCGGCCGGCATTTGTCCCGCAGAGGGTTTGACGAGCGTGAGCGTCGCCGTGCCGGTGTTTTTCACCGTGATGACTTTGTCAGCGAACTTACTGACCGGCACGCTGCCGAAGTCGACCGTGCCGCCGGTTTGCATTGCCGTCGTGCCGACGTTGACGTTGATTTCGGGGGTCGGGCCGGGCGTGCCGGTGCCCGCCAGATTGATCGCGAACGTCCCTTCGTCGGCGTCGTTCGAAATCAGATTGAGCACGCCGGCAGAGACACCCACGGCCGTCGGTGTGTAACGCAGCGTGATGCTCGCCGAAGCACCGGACGCCAGCGATGTCGTCGCGAAATTGGTGATAATCGAAAAACCAGCGGGCATGTCAGCGGTGGTCGGCTTCACCAGCGTGAGCGTACCGGGACCGCTGTTCTTAATCGTGATGACTTTGTTCAGGTACTTGCTGACTTGCACGTTGCCGAAATTGACCGTGCCACCGGTTTGCACTGCCAATGTGCCGACATTGACATTGATCTCGGGCTGCGGCGCCGGCGTGCCGTTGCCGGTGAGATTGATGGCAAACGTCCCTTCGTCAGCGTCGTTCGAAAGCAGGTTCAGCACTCCAACCACAGCACCTTCGGCGGTCGGTGTGTAGCGAATGGTGATTGTCGCCGTCGCACCGGCGGCGAGAGTGGTCGAGACGAAGTTCGTAAGGATCGAAAAGCCGGTAGGCATATCGGCGGCGGTTGGCTTCACCAGCGTGAGAGTCGCGTTGCCGGTGTTTTTGATCGTGATCGTCTTGTTCAAGTACTTCGTGACTTGCACGTTGCCAAAGTCCACCACACCACCCGATTGAATCGCGACCGTGCCGTTCAGCACGTTGATCTCCGGCGCAGGAGCAGGTGTTGCCGTGCCCGCGAGATTGATGACAAAGGAGCCTTCATCGGAGTCATCGGAAAGAAGCGTCAAGGTGCCGACAATCGCGCCTGCGGTCGTCGGTGCAAAGCGGAGCGTGATCGTCGCCGTAGCACCGGCGGCCAATGTGGTGCTCGCGAAGTTAGTGACGATCGAATAGCCCGCTGGCAGATCTTCGTTCGTCAGCGGCGTGAGCGTCAGCGGTCCGGTTCCGGTATTGCGGATCGTAAGAGTGCGGTTGACTCCATTTCCGACCTGCACGCTGCCGAAGCTAACACTGCCACCACTCTGCATCGCGACGGTGCCGTTCAACACGTTGATCTCAGGCGCGGAAGTATCTTCACCGCCGCCACCATTGCCATTCACCGGCGCAGTGCCAGTCAACGTGTAATTTCCCACGTTGCCATAACCGCCGCTGCTACGCACCACAACGTAATACGTGCCGCTCGTAAGCGTAGTCGAGATCGTTGCGTTGAGCGAGTTCGTGGGATTGGCCGTGACGATAATCGTGCCGCTGGAGTTGCGCAGTTCCAGCACACTGTCGAGGTTCGCGCCGAGCGTGGCGACATTCACGCTCAAGTTGAACGCGCCGCCGTCCGTCGAGAACGTAAACCAATCCTGATCCGTGTTCGACCCGATCAGCCCGGCCATGCTCACCACGCCGCCGTTGGCCACCAGGCCCGAAGCGAGCGCGAGACTGCTGCCGAAATCATCGGTGCGATAACCGAAGGCGTTCGATCCGTTGGCCAGGATTGCCATATCGTCTTGATAGGCGGTTGGTCCGTCATCCGTCGCGCCGTTGTGCCACGTGGTCCGCTGCGAGTAGTAGCCCACGCCCATGATCGGCGCGAGTTCCGCAGTTCCTTCGGAATAGGGATCGACGAGCGTGTTGCCGTTCCACGTGCTCTGGTGCAGCAGACCGAAGAGATGTCCTGCTTCGTGCGAAGTGGCTTCAGCGACGAACCGCGCGTTACCGTTGCTCAGCGCATCTTCGAACACATAGCCGACGTTCGGCGCGCCGTTATAAAAGCCGCCGATATATGCGACGCCACCGGCCTGGTTGTTGAACCAATCGGACCAGTTGCCGCCGATGGCGATCCGCGCGGTCACGCCATTCGTCGAATTACCCGGATCGATGGTAGTGACGTCGATGTTGTAAGGCGCAAAATCCTCCGCGACTCGCGCCCAAATCTGTTGAATGGAAGTGAGTTCGTCCGTGCTGAAGGTGGTGCGATCGCCATCTTGATCGTAGACCGGCGTAACGACGTTCGTGTAACTGCCCCACGACGCCTGTGTATGGCCGTTGAAATCGAGAAACAGCTTGGCCGTTGCGCTCGAATTGCTGCTCAGCTGCGGCAGTGAGGTCAGCGGCGCGAATGCGATGCCGCTCGTCGTGGCCGCGCCGGTTGGCTCGGCGTTCACGATTTGATTCAGTCCCTGGCCCGTGCAAAGCGAACAGTTGCAGCCTTGATGACTGAGCAAGCTCGACCAATCGGGCCCTGGCGAAGCCGTCATCAAGTTACGCGGCTCGAGCGTTTCGAGCTGCGGTTTGCAGCGCAGCGCGTCATTGGCCCGGCGATTATGGATCGGGAGGAGCGAGACGATATTTGTCGAGCGCCGGCAAGGAAAATCGCGATGCATGTGGGCAGCCTGGCAAGAATAGAGCGCGATGAGGACCTGGGGGCCATCTGAAACGTAGGTCGAAAACCGCCGAGAAGCGGGTAAAAACGATGGCGGCCGCAGTTGCCAGCCGTGACATTGCAGACGTTGACAGTGTTCGGCACGTATAATCGCTACAGCCGCTATTCGATCACATCCTGCTTCGAAGATCTTTCATGCCCTGGTCCGCTGCCGCCGCTTCCACGAAACATGCTCTCATCACCGGCTCCTCGGCTGGCTTGGGACTCGCCATCGCGCGGCAGTTCGCTGCGGCGGGTACGAAGGTGGCGCTCGTTGCTCGCGATGCTGATCGGTTGGCAGAAGCGATTCGCTCGCTGAATGTGCCGCCGGAACAAACGCTTGCCATCTGCGCCGATGTCACGCAGCAGGCCGATGTGGAGCGGATGGTCGCCGAAGTGCAACAACGGTGGGGCCAACTCGATGTGCTGATCAATTGCGCCGGCAAAAGCGACCGCGGCCGGATCGAGGAAACGACGCCGGAGCAATTTCAGCAGCTGTGGGAATTAAACTTCCTTGCTACCGTCCGCTGCACCCGCGCCTGCTTGCCGCTGCTCATGGAAAGCAAGGGGCACGTCGTGCAGATCGGTTCGCTGGCAGCAAAAGCAGCGTCGAGGTATCTCGGCGCTTATCCCGCGAGCAAATTCCCCCTCGCGGCCTACTCGCAACAGTTGCGGTTGGAGCTCGGTCCACAAGGTCTGCACGTGTTGCTCGTTTGTCCCGGACCTTTGCTGCGCGATGACGCAGGCCAGCGCTATGCAGTTCAATCGACCAACTTGCCTGAAAGTGCGAAGAAGCCGGGCGGCGGCGTGAAGATCAAAGGGATTGATCCGGAGTATCTAGCGAAGCGCATCTTGCGCGCTTGTGAAAGTCGGCAACTTGAATTGATCGTGCCCGCCAAAGCGAAAATCTTGATTTTGCTCAATCAATTCTGGCCAACGCTTGGCGACTGGCTTACGAATCGGATGACGAGTTAGGCGCAACCTGAGATGGCGAGACTCGCTCCTGCCGAGCCGCTGCGGGGCACAATCGTCAAGCCGCAACCAACGTCTCCGCGGGAAAGTGGACAAACTCCCGCGGAGCCCTTTCTGGTAGTTTGGGTTTGGTTGCCGCGACGGCTCGGCAGGAGCCTCGTCCTCCCAGACGTTCGTCGTACAAATAAACTACCCGCGCACCACCGGGTTCTTCAGCACCCCAATCCCATCAATGGCAATCTCCACCACATCGCCCGCGTGCAACGTAAAACTGTTGTCGGGGACGATGCCGGTGCCGGTGAGCAGGAAGCAGCCGGTGGGGAAGGTTTGATCGCGGCCCAGCCAGCCGATGAGGTTGTCGAACTTGCGGGCCATTTGACCGGCGTCGGTGTGCCCTTCGAAGACCTTCGCGCCGCCGCGGTGAATGGCCAGATGAATGCCGATTTGCTCCACAGGCGGCATGTCGCGAAAGAGCGTGATCCAGGGACCCAGGCCGCAGCATTGGTTGTAGACCTTGGCCTGCGGCAGGTAGAGCGGGTTGTCCCCTTCGATGTCGCGGCTGCTCATATCGTTGCCAATGGTGTATCCGACGAGATGCAGCCGGCTGTTGAGCACCAGCGTCAGTTCCGGTTCCGGCACGTTCCAATCGCTGTCGACCCGAATTCGCAGCGACTTGTTCGGGCCCGAGCAGCGATGCGGCGAGGCCTTGAAAAAAATCTCCGGCCGCGGCGACGCATAGACGCGATCGTAGCAAGACGCAGCAGTTTCGGATTCTTCCATCCGCGCGGTGCGGCTTCGTTTGTACGTGACGCCGGCCGCCCAGACTTCTTGATGATCGATGGGGGCGAGCAATTCCACTTCGCTAAGCGGAATTGGTTCATGCGTGTGCGTCATGAACTCGATCGCTTCGTAAGGATCTTCCGCCTCGAGAATATGAAACAGCGTTGGATAAGGACCGTCGGCGGTGTGCAGCGGCAGGAGCATGTCGCCCTCGATGCGGCCGACACCTTGCTTGGAGGAATGAGCGTATTTGGCGAGTTTCATGAGAGGGGAATCCAAAAGAAATCAAAGGCACGCGCAGCGTACGTGTAACTAGCCCGACGTGTAAGCAAGGGAGAAGTGCGAGTGAACGTTTGTACCCGCTACTCCCTCGCTTACGCGTCGGACTATTACTGCAGCGCTACGCGATGAATTTTACTTCGGCAAACTGTCGCTCAGCTTCCGAACCCAGTTACCGTGCATGATACCGGCGATATCTGCTTGGCTGTAGCCTCGCTTTTCGAGAATGCCGACGATGTTTTGCAGGTCGGCGATCGAATCGAGATCGGCGGCAGTTTGCTCGGTGCCGAAGCCGCCGTCGAGATCGCTGCCGATGGCGCAATGCCGCGCGGTGCCGGCGAGTTGACAGATGTGGTCGATGTGCAGCGCGATCGTTTCGATCTTGCAGCCCGTTTCCTGCGGTGTGGTTTTGCCGCGGATCCAGTTCGGCACCATCATCCAAGCATCGAAGGCCGCGCCGATCACTGCATCGCGGCGGATCAGTTCTTTCAGCTGCTCATCGCTGTGTTGCCGTTGATGAGGCACGAGCGCGCGACAGTTTTGATGGCTCGCCCAGACCGGTCCATCCCAGAGCGAGAGCGCTTCCCAAAACGCATCGTCGGTCAGGTGCGTCGCATCAAGACAGAAACCATACCTGCCCATTTCCTTCACCAGTTCGCGACCCGCAACGGTCAATCCACCTTCAGCACCGGTGCCGGGGCTGTAGCGACCGGGGCCATAGTGCGCCGGGCCGATCGCACGCAAGCCGCTCGCCCATGCCAGTTCGAGATACGACAGATCGACAATCGAATCGGCTCCTTCGAGCGAGAGGACATAACCGATCGGCGCATTCGCAGGCGGGTTGTTTTTCCACAGCTCGAAGTGCATCAACAGGCCCGCGCGATCGACGATTTGCTTCATCTCGCCGGCCCGTTCCATGGCGCGGTAATACGCGAGCTGTCCCTGCGTTTGTGCCCAGGCGATCTCCGGTGCATGCCAACCTGGCAAGTTGTTCCCTTCAGCGACATAGCGCGCGATCTGCGTGGCAATGCACAAGCCAATCTTGCCGCGGCGCATTTCGGGAAACGTACACACCCCCAAGCCGCGATCGACTTTGTCGGTTTTTCCTTTTTCCCGCCGCCGCACATCGGTGAGGGGGAGTGTGAGATCTCGATTCCATTCGAGCGCGTTCATCGAGAGATCAAGGTGGCCATCGACGAGAAACATGGCGGGAGTTCCAAAGGCGAGGGGTGCGGGATGCGAGGCGAGGAGTGCAATTTAACTTTGCTCAGCACCAAAAGGAATCGCCACATCGAAAAGGACTCCCTCGCTAACGCTGCGGGATTCCTTTACTTCGCAATTTCCAAAGTTTCGTATTTGAAGCTCGGCCCGATTGATGCGTGATCCACGCCGGGTTGAAAGTTGCTCGGAAATGCCATCGCTTTGTGCGGGAAGGCATAACGACGGCCGAGCGTTTCGACGTGCGGCGAGTATTCAATCGTCAAGCCGCCAGGATTCACACGACTGACCGTGCTGTCGGATGGATCTGGGAAATGCGCGACGATGGCGTAGCGCTTGTCTGCCTTGAGTCGCGTTCGAGCTACTGGAACGAGGCGAAATTCTCCCGCGAGCGGGGTCTTTTCGCCCGCGGGAACCGTTTCGATCACAACAGGCTTCGAATCATCATCAAGATCCCAAATTGCCACTTCGTGCGGTTGAGCCAGCCCGTAAGGCTTGCGGTCATAGAGCGCCAGATGCGTGACGGTGAGTTCAACCTTGGTTTTGAATTCCCAACCACTGATCAAGTTCGGTCCGCCGCCGGCTACGCCGCCTGGAATCACTTTCACGGCGTCGAAGCTGCGGGCCAGATCATGCGGCAATTCCTTATTATCGAGCCGAGCGAGCAGCAGTCGGCCGACATCTTGCATGTTTTTATCGGTCTGTTTGCTGAGTGCTTCGACGGCAGGGCGGTCGTTGTCGTGCACGGTCGCGAGCATGGCCGCGAGAGCTGCCGCTTTGGCATCGGCCGCTTCCAGCAGTTGATAGATCTTCAGTAGCAGCGGCAAACCCACGGCCAGTTTTTGCTGCACGATGAGTTCGAGCGCGGCGGATAATGTCTTGTCATTTTGCGGCTTTGCTTGTTTGAGCAGTCGCGCGGCTCGCCAGGCACGCTCGGCATCATCCCCTTTGCTCGCAGCTGTTAATGCGGCGATGGGCAGCGGCACCAGATCGGCGATCGTCCGGGAAGCCTTTTCGCGGATCGAAAACTCTTCGCTGCCGAGTTCGGCAATCAGTCGGACGACATTTTGCGGAGCCTCGGTGCCCGTGAGCTGTCGCAGATACGCTTGCAGACCATTGGTTGTCGGTTCAATGCCCGCCGCCCGCAGGCGTTCACTCAGTTCTCCTTCGGCCGGTGGCTGCTGAGAGCTTGCAGGCTGGCCAGCGATCAGACAAACGCTGAGTGTGGCCACGAGGAACAGGCAGGTCTTGATCGGCATGATGGGAAATCCCGCGCTGTGCCGGATGAAAAAGATCGTTCGGTTGGCACTGCTGTATTTTATCTGCACCGAAAAAGGGACCGCTAGTGTTCGCGGAGTGACTTACAGCGATTTGACGTCGCCGAGCTTCGTTACCACTTCGACAAGTTTCTGCTGCGTGCCTGCTCGTCCCAGGCGGCCGGTCTCATTTGCAGACGATGATGCGCGCGAATTAACGGGCGCAGGAAAAGGGCCGGCTAGAGTGAGCCGGCCTGCGCTTTGTGGAATTCGACGGAGCAGTGCCCCGTCGCACGAATGTCAGCAGTGATTCAGTTGACCGCTGCGTTTTGATTTGCTGGCGGTGCCGCTTCCGTTTTCTCCGGCAGACGGATCTCGGCGATCAGCGATTTTTGGTCCTGATAGAAAACCCACACCTGTCCCTTGCCGCTGCGGTCGGCGAGGATCACTTGCTTTAGCAGTTCGGGATTGCGAGCTTTGCTTACCACCAGGAAGCGTGTGTTCGATTGCTGCAGCCGAGAAAGCCACGTCGGGTCGCCGCTGAAGATCTTGACGTATTCGTCCCACGTTTGTTTGTTGGTCAGGTGGACGTGCGAGTAGACCAGCGGCTTCAGCTCCCCGTGCGTTTGCCAAATCAGATAATCGGCCCAATCCATCGGCGACGCAAAGGTTCCTTCCAGATTGCGGCGGGTCACTTCGTCGGCGATGTAGATCGGAGTGTCGGTGACGAGGTTCTCGGCCGGGCCACGAGCGCGGCCGGCGACCAGGCTGTACGACGGGGGCGCGACGATCGTGATCATGAACACAAAGCCCACGGCGATCAGGGTATGCATCGCGGTGGGTTCATCTTCGGCTTGAGCAGGCAGTTCTTGACGTTCGCGATGAGCGGCCCAAAAGGCAGCGAGGTGCGGAACGATCACCCACGGGCAAACGAGCGTCCACCAGGCGAGCATCCGAATTGCGGTCAACGTGAACAATCCGAAGAACGCGAGGAGCAGAATCTCATAAGCGGTCCACTTGCGTGGACTGAACTTGAAGAGCAGGCCCGTCGCCAACGTCGAAGCAATCATCAAAATGCCGGTCAGGCTGTTCGGCGTGAGGGCCCGCCATTCGGTGATGTATTGCAATGCGGCGTGTTCACCAAAGAACACCGTGCGGAGCAACAGCAGCGGACCATGCGGATTCAGGAAAGTCGCAACGGTGGCAATCACCACGGCGAGCCAGACGCGCGACAAGCGTGCGTCGGCTTTGATCTTTTCAAAGTTTCCTTCGGCGTCTTTCCAGATTTCATAAGTCATGCCGAGGGCGAACAGGCCCAGAATGGCAATACCCATCAGCACGCTGCCGTGCAAATTGGCCCAGAGCGCAAACAGCACGGGCAACCAAAACAGCGCCGTGCGCTTCGTGATCAAATCGCTGCAGGCAAGCAACGTGAGCGCGGCGCACAGCATGCCAAACAACTGCGGCCGAATGGTGCCGAGAATTGGCAAACCGAGGACGAACATCAAAATGCCGGCAGTCCACACCACCGTACCGGTCGTCTGTCGCTTGGCAACAGCAATCATAAGCACCACGCCCATCAGCGCGACGAGCAGACTATGACCAAGGGCCAGGCCTTCGTTGCCAAACGTGTGTTGCACCTCATAGCCAAGGAATTGCGACAGCCAGGCCGAGTGCAACATTGGTTGATTCAGTTGCACCGAGGCGAACGGATCGGCCGTTGGCAGCGAACCGTTTTCCGCAATCCAGCGGCCAAAGTTGAGATGGCCCCACAAGTCGGTGTGATTGAGGCGATGAAAACTGGTGAGCAAAAACAGCACGCCGGTGGCCATGATGGCAAACAGCGTCGCCTTGGTGGTGTTCGGAAACCACGGCGAGGTGAGGTTGTCGCGCGTGATGCAGGCCGGCACTTCGGGTTGGGTGGTCATGGTTCGATTCGCGATTGGAAATTTGTGTATATGAAGAAGCCCGACGCGTCAGCGAGGGATCAGCGGATAACAACGTCGCCTTTTGCTACGTACCGTTAACCACCGTTGGCTTTCTCCGGTGCTTGTCCCGCTTTCCATGCGGCATACGGATCAACGCCGCGCCACAAACACAACGCGCGGGCCGCATGCGTGTACGGGCCATAAGCGCCGAGCAATTCCTTTTCATCCATTTCGGTCAGTGTATGCACGAGCCATTGCCCAGCCCGCACGATGGTTTCGCGCGGCGGCTGGACTTCATCGGGGGCGAGCGCCAGCCATTCGAGTTGATGACCAGTGACCAGCAGCTTGTCGTGCAGCGTGGCCTTCTTATCGGCTTGCGAACCCGGACCAGCGGGCCAGCTGCGCGTCCAGTAACCTTCGGGGTGTTGCGACGAAACCAGCAGATCGCTGCAGCGTTTCATGTGCTGCAGAATGGCGCGCTTCGAGCGCGGCTGCAGGGCTTTGGCTTCTTCATCGGCGCGATAGAGCACCACCAGCGCTTCGAGCCGATGCAGGCCGTTGCACGGGCCGATATCGAGCGGCTTGTCCATCAGCTCTTTGACGAGCATGTTGGTGTCGATCCGGGTGCCGAACTTGTTCTTCCATTGGCGGAGCGGAAAGACGTAGCGGCCATAAACGATGGCCGTCCATTCGTATTCAAAACGTTCGAGGTGAAACCGTCGTAGCGAATCGTTCAGCAGTTCGCCGACAGTCCCTTGTTCGCCGTTGCGGAGCAAAATCGGTGTATCGAGCGAGGTGCCGGTTTCAGCGAGTGTCGCGAGCAAGTCGTCGATGTGGTAACTCGACGAAGCGCGATGTGTTGGTTGTTCGTCAAATGAGCGGACGTCGAGACCATCGCGTCCGTAGTAGAATAGCGGCGCCGCATTTTCACCGGCGTATTTACGAAAGACCTTGTCATCGAGAAAGTACTGCCGCAACTCTTCGCCGCTGGGCGTTTTGCCGTCGTGGAAATCAGCGGTCGTGCCCCACAGCCGTAGTGCGTGGACGAAGTTGTTCGTCATTTGCTCCTTGGCAGTCGGCGGCTTCACGCGATTGAGCACCGCTGACAGCTGTTCGTCGGTCGCAATCCGCGGCTCTTGAAAGCGCGGCGCGATCACCCAGGGTTCGACCTTCGCGGGCTGCACGCGATCGGGCACGGGCCTGACCATGGCATATCGATAGGCGACCAGCGCGACGAAGAGCAGCGCGGGGGGAATCAAAAATTGGCTGAACCGTTGCCCAATTGTCATGGCGAGAAACCTGCACGGGCCGGGGAAACTCCGAGCGCGGCGGTAGCGCACGAGCGCGCTACCGTTGCTCTTAAGGAAACCTAGGTCGGAGAAAGAAGTGTTGAGTGCAATTTTCGGAGTTTGATACAAAACGCGCGAAAAATTAGTGCGCCGGTTTGGCCGCGGCACCGTCTTTTTTGGGAGGTTCCTCACCACCCGCACGTTCGGCACTCGTGCCGATCAAATCGCTGGCGAACTCGCTGAGCATCATGATCTCGACGCGGTCGTTGGGATCGTACTTTTGTTCTTCTTTTACCTGCGTCGTGTACGGTTCGAACGAACCACCTTGGCTCAGGCGCATGTTCTCGAGCGGAATGCCGCCCTCTTCCAGGTATTTCATCGTCGCTAGCGCACGGGCGTAGGAGAGTTGCCAGGTATCGTCAAACTCGCTCGCGGCGGGCAATGGCCGGCGCGAAGCATGCCCGCGGATCTCCACCTTTTGGGGTTTGCCTTTGATCTGTGGCAGCAGCAAGTTCAATCGCTCTTGCGCTTCATCATTGAGCGTGGTCGAAGCATGGTTGAAGAAAATCAGCGTGCCGATGCCGGTCCGCTGGCCTTCGCGCATCGTCAGCATCCGCGGCTTGCGGGCTTCGGGGTCAGTCGGACTGTTCGTCAACGACTTACGATGCGCATAGCCAGTTTGCTTCTTGCCATTTTTGCCAGCCCGTGGGCCGCCGGCGCCGGTGGCGTCGTCGTCCATCTCTTCAGGAAAGGCCTCGAACGGATGATTGAAATGGTGCGCAACGGCTTCTTTCAACTCTTCCTTTTGACCGACGAGCCACATCACCATGAAAAACGCCATCATGGCGGTCACGAAGTCCGCGTACGCAACTTTCCAGGCTCCACCGCCGCCACCAGCCATTGTTCAATCTCCCGTATCAACTGCACTGCAGATGCATCACTAGCCCTAAGCGTCGGGCTAGTAGCATTACGCTCCCGCCGATTCGACCGACTTGAGTAGCGCTTCCATCTGTTCCGCTGTCGGCTTCACTTCTGACCCCAAACCGCGGCGGGCCATTTCCATGCAAACCTTCGGCGGCAGATCGCTCACGAACCCTTGCACGAGGGCTGCAATCGTTCTGAAAAACGCGATCTCTTCGTGACCCATGAATTCCAGCTTCGTCACCATCGGCGCGAAGAAGCCGTACGACAGCAAAATCCCGAGGAACGTACCGACGAGCGCGGCACCCACCTTGTGACCGATTTCTTCGACCGGGCCGTTGATGTGACCCATCGTGATCACGATACCGAGCACCGCCGCGACAATTCCGAACCCCGGCAAACCGTCGGCTGTCTTTTGCAACACGCTGATCGGATGGTGATGCTCTTCTTCCATCTTCGAAAGTTGCATTTCCATCATCTGGGCAAGTCGCTCGGGCGTTGCCGAGCCGTCCATGATCGGTGCAAAGGCGCCCACGATGAACTCGCTGACGTGATGGTTGTTGGCGATCAATTTGTACTTGCCAAAAATGCTGCTGTGATGCAGATCGGCGAGGTGCGATTCGAGCGTGAGCAAACCGTTGCGACGGACGAGGCGAAACACCTCATACATCGAACAGAACAGCTCTTCGTAGGCCTTCTTCCCGAAAGGGGATCCTTTCAGCGAAGCGATGCACCCCTTCACCAGATCGATGAGCACTTTCTTGGGTGACATCACGACCATGGCGCCGAGCGCAGCGCCGCCGATCGTCACGACTTCGGACGGATGCCAGAGCGCGCCAACGTGACCACCAGCCATCGAGAAGCCGCCGAGCACGCAGCCCGTAACGATGATAAAACCGACGATGACGATCATGTCGCAAGTTCCGCAGATCACGTTTGTCCCGGAGCAAGCCGCGCACGAACATTCGCGCACGATTCTCCACAGTGATGCAGAACTCTAGATCACAGAATGGTGCACAAAGGCAACATTCGCGTGGCAAAACCGGCGTAATCGGCAAAGATTGGTGCGGGTGTAGCGACACCGACGGTTATTCCGCTCACAGGCTCCCTCGCTCCGGTACTCCGGGTAGAGGGTCGGGGTGAGGGGCTGAGCTGCTAACTAACTCTCAACTTCATTCCGTCGTCAGCGGATCCTCAAACCGACGTACGTCCTGCAATCCAGCGAACCCCTCTTCCATCAATTGCTGGCCCAGTTGTAGTTCCAAGTCAGCTTCGTCCAGACCAATTCCGCTTCGCGTCAAAAGCAATTGGAGTTTCAGCAATTCGACCGCAGCGCGCAGCGTCGTGGGCATTTCTTCGCAGGCTGATTCCTCGACGACCCGCTTGATGATTTTTTTGGAGAACGAGCGGCTGACTTCCACCATCTGTGGTTGCCGCTTGTTGGCAAACATCATTGCTGCCGGAGCAAAGTCTGGGTCGTGAACATCGGCGGAGAACGACTGCGCTCCCTTCTGCAATGCATGAAACATCGCCAGCAACAGTAGATCATTCTCTCCTTCATAGATACACGGCGCCAAACAGTCGTACGCCATATCGCCAGCCGCATGACCTTGCAAGAAAAACCGGCCGCCATGCGTGGGTAGCGCGAGATCGAATGCTGCGCGTTTCACGGCTTCACTCGCAAACACCTTGGCCATGATGCATTCCACTTCGCCGCGATAGCCAGCGTCGAGCAAACTGCCGCACCACTTGGCCAGTGCATCGCAACCCGCGATGAGCGCCGCGACTCGCGCGCAGCGGGCTTGGATCAATTCCATCTCGGCCAGCTTCTTGCCATGTGCTGTCCGCTGCTTGGCCCAAGCAATCATCCCCGCGAGAATCACTCGTAAGTGCCCCGCCGCCAGCGCGCAAATCGCCGCGCGGCCGCGGTTCAAACCATGAAAGACGATCGTCCGGCCATCTTTGCCTGGCGGCGGCGTGAGGAGTGAGTCAGCAGCCACTGGCAAGTCGCGCAACCGCATGCCGCTGTTCAACGTGTGTTTGAGCGGATGCAGGCGATTGGGAATGAGTTCGAATTGCTCTGTTTCGCGGTCCGGCAACGTGGTGACGACGACCGCCAGTTGCTCTTCAACTTTGCAGAGCAAGCCAATCGTTCTGCCAGCGGTCAAATTCGTGATGAACGCTTTCTGTCCGGAGATCTTCCAACCTTCGGTCGAACGAGTCGCTATCGCCTGAATCGCTCGCAGATCGGAACCAGCGCCTGGTTCGGTCGAAGCAAATGCCGACAAGCGTTCACCGCTCGCGAGTGCCGGCAGGTACTTTTTCTTTTGTTCCGCAGTGCCGAAGGTTTGCAGCGGATCAACCGCGCCGATGCAACCATGCACCGCAGCGAGTCCGGCAAGCGGCGCATCGATAACCGCCATTCGTGTAAGAAACGGCAGGAAGTGTCGCAGGCCGCAGCCGCTGCCGCCGTAGTCGCGGTCGACGAGCAATCCCCAATAGCCAGCGTCGCCCAGCGCGCGCAGCACTTGTTCACTGTGTTTGCCGTCAGGACCGCGGAGTGTATTGTGATCGCGATGCGCGAGCAAGACTTCTCGGCTGCGGTCCATTACCTGCTGCACATCGGCGGGAACCGGATCACTCGCCGCCTGAAACAATTCAGAAGCTGCTGCACCCGATTCCCACAGCGCGCGATACACCGGGCTGCGATGCGCTGCGTAGTTTTCGGGCTGTTCGGGCGCTGGTTTCATTTGGCTTGTTGTAACATTATGCTGCCCTCCGTTGGCTCCGCCGTGTTGGCAGCCTCTCGACTTTCACAGGTGATCTATGAAAACATATCGCGTCGCAGTAATCGGGCACACCGGCAAGGGAAACTATGGCCATGGTGTTGACACGGTTTGGCTAAAGGTGCCGCAGTGCGAGATCGTCGCTGTAGCCGATGCCGATGAGAAGGGTCTTGCCGCCGCCGCTGCTCGGCTGAAAGCGCCGAAGACGTTTGCCGATTATCGCACGATGCTCACCGAGGTGACACCGGACATCGTCGCCATCTGTCCGCGCTGGCTCGATCAACATCGCGACATGTGCCTCGCCTCGGCCGCCATCGGCGCGCATATGTATATGGAAAAGCCTTTCTGCCGCACGCCGGCAGAAGCGGATGAAATCATCAAGGCTTGTGAAAAGGCCGATGTGAAATTGGCTCTCGCACACCAAACTCGATACAGCCCGAAGCTGCAGGTCATTCGCGATCTGATCGACGACGGCAAACTCGGCACGCTGCTCGAATTTCGTGGCCGCGGCAAAGAAGACAAGCGCGGCGGCGGCGAAGACCTGTGGGTTCTCGGCAGCCACATCATGAATCTCATCGATCATTTCGGCGGCGATCCAAAATGGTGCTTCGCCCGCGTCGAAGAAGGTGGCCAACCCGTCGGCAAAGAGCACGTCAAGCCTGGCAACGAGGGAATCGGCCCACTCGCTGGCGACAACGTCTCGGCGATGTATGGCCTCGACTGTGGCGCGACGGCTTACTTCGGCACCAAGCGCGACGCCGTCGGCAATCGTTTTGGTCTAACAATTTTCGGCAGCAAGGGTGTGGTCGAGATTCTCACCGGTTCGCTTCCGAGCGCACAATTCCTGCCCGATCCAACCTGGTCACCCGGCCGCAGCGGTGCGAGATGGCAGCCCATCACTTCGCAAGGTGTAGGTGTTGCGGAAACCATGACCGACGGCGGTCTCGACGGCGGCAACATCATGGCCGTCAATGACCTGCTGCAAGCGATCGAAGAAGACCGCCATCCGGAGTGCAGTATGTACGAAGGCCGCACGACGATCGAAATGATCTCTGCGGTGTTTGAGTCACACCGCGTCAAAGCTCCGGTGAGTTTGCCGCTAAAGACGCGGGAGAACCCGCTGGGATTGCTGTAAGAATGTAGGCCGGTTTGGCGCGATTATGCATAATCCGGCTTACCTGCTACTTTTGGTTAGCTCCATCCTTCACCGGGGGACGACCAACATCGCGATGACTAATCACACGAACTTCACCGTTGGGAGCCACGTGCACTCCGAAGTCAAAATGCGAGGTGTAATGTTCACGCGTAACAAAGGCGGCTTCACCATGCAGTGCGAACCAGTCACCTAAATCGGCCGTGAAGTGATCGCCAGTCACCGTGCATTGCAGATGTATGTGGGCTTGAATGACGCTAGAGTTCAGAAGGAACCGTACTACTTCGGCCCGTGTCAAACTCTTTCATTTTCACGCGGCCAATTACATGGCCGCTTGGACCGAGGCGATCGGCATAGTGACCACTGCCAGGTTTGAGGTCAGAAAAGACTTTCTCGTCAACCACTGACGCATAGCCATTGCTATTTCGCAGAAGTTCAGGATTTTTAAACTGCTTGTACCAAAGTTGAAAGGTGAGAGTTTTGGATGAAAGCGACGTCGGTGGCGTGAGCTCACTTACGTCAACCGCTTGTATGATTCCAAGTAGCGGAATAGCGTGTTGACCACCTACCGTCCAGTTGATTCCCGCCACTTTCTTTAGCGAAGGGGCTTTGGGATTGAGTGGTTCAGCTGGGAGTTCTGGCTCCTGCTGACGTGGCGGCGGCGTGGCCGATGCGACTTGAATTGCGGCAACTCCGATTAGGATCGCAGGCAAAATCCAACGCACATTGTCGGTGGGAGCAAACATGGACAACTCTCCGTAGTCGCTAGATGAAACCGCGCGACTGCAGCAGATCCAAAATCTTCTCCACGCACTCGCCGACCTTGAGTTTATCGGTGGCGAGTTTCAAGTCTGGTTTCAGCGGCGGTTCATACACAGGCATCGTCACTTCGCCCTTATCCGCGAGGGCGTAATGCCCTTCGGTGTCGCGCTGGCGGCAGACTTCGAGCGGGGCGTCGAGGTGGACGACGACGAAGCGTTCGCTGCCGATGGCGTCGGCGACTTTGGTACGAACCGCTTCTTCGGGGGCGAGGAACGCAGCGAGGACAATGACGCCGGCGTCGTTGAAAAGTTTGGCCACTTCGCTGCTGCGGCGGAGGTTTTCGCTTCGTTCGCTCGCGGTGAAGCCGAGGTCACGGCTGATGCCGCGGCGCATATTCTGGCCGTCGAGCACGATGGCGGAACGTCCTTCGTCGAACAGGCGACGTTCGAGGGCGTAGGCGATTGTCGTTTTGCCGGCACCGGTGAGACCTGTGAGCAAAACGGTCGCGGGCTTTTGGCCCAAGCGGTTCGAGCGTTCGGTTTCACTCACCTTGCTCTTCTCTTCGTGCAGGTGCGTCGAAGCCGGTTCGTCGTCCCAATGATCTTTTTGTGTGTCGGTCGCGCGGTCGAGAATCATGCCGGCCGCCACAGTCGCGTTCGTCAGGCGATCGATAACGATGAACGAACCCGTACCGCGGTTGCGCTTGTATGCGTCGTAGCAAATGGGCTGTGAGAGCGAAATCTGCACCCGACCAATTTCGTTGAGCGCGAGCGTCGGCGCATCTTGCCGATGCATGGTGTTCACATCGACTTTGTACCGCAGCGTGCTTACAGCACCAGTCGTGACGCGCGACGTTTGCTTAAAGAGATACTGCTTGCCAGGAAGCAGGGCATCTTCGGCCATCCAAACCAGCATCGCTTCGAACTTGCTTTCGACACGCGGTAAATTGCCGGGCCGCACCAGCATGTCGCCGCGACTGCTGTCAATTTCATCTTCGAGGGTTAGCGTGACCGATTGTGGCGCGAAGGCTTCTTCGAGTTCGCCGTCGAACGTGACGATGCTCTTCACGCGGCTGGTCTTGCGCGAGGGGAGCGTCATGATTTCATCACCCTTACGAATGATGCCCGACGCAATGGTGCCGCTGAAACCGCGGAAATCGAGGTTCGGTCGGAGAACGATCTGCACCGGAAAACGAAAATCTTCCAGGTTGCGATCGCTGCCGATGTAAACCGATTCGAGCAGCGGCATCAGCGCGGGCCCTTGATGCCAAGGCATGAACTGGCTCGGCGCGACGACGTTTTCGCCCTTCAGTGCGCTAATCGGCATGAAGTGGACATCGGGCAGGTCGAGCCGCGAGGCGAACTCGATGTAGTCGGCTTTGATCTTTTCAAAGACCTCCTGCTTGTAATCGACGATGTCCATCTTGTTGATGGCCACGATGATGTGCTTGATGCCGAGCAGCGAAACGATGAACGAATGCCGCTTGGTCTGCGTGAGCACGCCATGCCGCGCGTCGATCAGAATGATCGCGAGATCCGCGGTCGAAGCGCCAGTGGCCATGTTGCGGGTGTACTGCTCGTGTCCGGGGGTGTCGGCAATGATGAACTTGCGCTTGTCCGTCGAGAAGTAGCGATAGGCTACGTCGATGGTAATGCCCTGCTGACGTTCGTCTTGCAGACCATCGGTGAACAGGGCCAAGTCCGGTTCGCCGCCGGTGGTGCCGTAGCGGGCAGAATCCTTGGTGATGGCCGAGAGTTGATCTTCGTAGATCATCTTAGCTTCGTAGAACAACCGGCCGATGAGCGTGCTCTTGCCATCGTCGACCGAACCGCACGTGATGAAACGCAAGATTTCCTTGCGCTCGTGCTGCGAGAGGTATTCGTTAATATCGGAGGCGATTAGGGAGGATTGGTGTGACATAGTCTCAGCCGCGGAGCGGCGGCGGATGGTAGCCCCGGGCGTAAGCCCGGGGTGAATTTTGCGAATTGAATCAAAGCCCCGAAGGGGCGACACTAATGGACTTGATTTGGTGACTACCGCGAAATCGTCTGTCGCCCCTCCGGGGCTTTTGGTCTCTCTTGTTTGGTTAACCCGGGCTCACGCTCGGGGCTAATATCTGTCGCCGCGCCGCGGCTGGAATGCAATCGCTTGCGCGTTTAGAAATAGCCTTCCTTCTTCTTCTTCTCCATCGACCCCGCTTCGTCCGAGTCGATCAATCTTCCTTGCCGTTCGCTGAACGTCGTGAGCAACATCTCTTGAATGATCTCCGGCAGCGTAGTCGCATTCGAATCGACGGCACCGCTCAGCGGATAGCAGCCCAGCGTGCGGAAGCGGACTTTGCGCATTTCTGGTTTTTCGCCAGGATTCAGCGGCAAGCGGTTGTCGTCGACCATGATCATCGTGCCGTCGCGATAGACGATCGGGCGTTCTTTGGCGAAGTACAGTGGCACGATCGGGATCTGTTCAAGGTGGATGTATTGCCACACATCGAGCTCGGTCCAGTTCGAAATTGGAAAAACGCGGATGCTTTCGCCTTGATGGACCTTGGTGTTGTACAAATTCCAAAGTTCAGGCCGTTGGTTCTTCGGATCCCAGACATGTTCCTTGCTGCGGAACGAGAAGACCCGCTCTTTTGCCCGCGACTTTTCTTCATCGCGTCGAGCGCCGCCGAAGGCTGCGTCGAACTTGTATTTGTTCAAGGCTTGCTTCAACCCTTGGGTTTTCATCACGTCGGTGTGCACTTTGCTGCCGTGCGTGATCGGGTTGATCCCTTGCTTCACGCCCTCTTCGTTCACGTGCACGATGAGCTTCAAGCCCAGGTCCTTGGCGACGTAATTGTCGCGCAAGTCATACATGTCCTTGAATTTCCAAGTCGTATCGACATGCAGCAGCGGGAAGGGTGGCTTGGCAGGATAGAACGCCTTCTGGGCCAGGCGAAGCATGCAGGCCGAGTCCTTGCCGATCGAGTACAGCATCACCGGGTTTTCAAACTCGGCGGCCACCTCGCGGATGATGTGAATGCTCTCGGCTTCGAGCTGTTTTAAGTGAGTGAGCGAATAACCGGTCAT
This sequence comes from uncultured Pirellulaceae bacterium, assembly GCA_964394305.1. GTDB lineage: Bacteria > Planctomycetota > Planctomycetia > Pirellulales > Pirellulaceae > Anatilimnocola. The sequence goes on along the minus strand of CAYMWL010000010.1, from coordinate 62,617 downwards.
GGGTAAAGGCAGAAATCAGAAGGAAGAATGCAGAAGTGTAATGCAGCCATGCTGCAATTTACCAGGGAATCGGAGTTTGGATAACCTGCGATGACCTTAGCAATTGCGATGGCAGGAAGGTGGGGATCTTTAGAGCATCCCTGTCAGCAGGGCAACAGCAATTGGCGAGCCAGGCACCTGGGGTTTATTAGCGGCCGCTACATTCGGGGGTGGGCGGAAGCTAAGATCGGGCTCAAATTCACCGAAATCTTCACACCGGGAACGCATTCGTGGACACGGCCGCACCCGCACCAGGTACAGACAAAACCCTCGTCCGAATCGGCTTTTCGAAGTTCGCCCGTCATTGGCAATGGGTGCTGTTTTACGTCCTGACGGTGCTCGGTTTGCTGGGCTGGTACGAGATCCTGCCGCGGTTGCAGGGTTACTGGCTGCTGCAGGGCGATTGGCAGTTCACCAGCGGAGTTCTGCACACGGAAAAGCTCGAGAACGCGTTTCTCCACTTTGAGAATGGTTCATCGGTAGCGATACATGGAACCGAGAATGGCTGGCGAAGTCGCAAGAGCGGCTACCGTCTGGTCCCCGCCCGCAACTTCTACCGGGTGACTCGCACCTGGACGTATGGCAAGCCAGGCCGCTATTACGATACTGACTATATTGTCTGCTTCCAAGACGACAAACTCTTTCAACTTTTTGGCGTGGCCGAGTTGGATAATCAACGGACTCCAAGTACCACTCGACTTCGGCGAGGCAGCGACTTACCGGCTGGCGCACGGGAACAGTTGAAAAACACTCCTTAGCCGCTGTCACAACTGCCTGCCGGTTACGCTACAACAAGCTCAACTCCTCTCATTCCATCTCGTCACTCATACGTTCTCGTGTTGGTCGGTACGACCCGCACAACCGATTGCTTTTGTGCGTTAAAACGTTATCGTAAGTCCATGGCTAGTCAGCTGATGCGTCGATTGGCGTCGTTTTGATGGAGAACGATGGGCCTGTCGCTTCGCATGGTGTCGACCGGCCATACAGTCCTCCTAATGCGAGGGGCTCTGCATGTTTAGGGGCTCGATGCCGAAATTGCCAACAGCGCCAGCGCGCACTGCTGCTATCGCAGCCGTCCGCGCCGGCACTGAGGAAGGAAGCTGAGGGCTCCATGCGCAATCAACCCGTCTACTGGTACGAAGGGATGTTCCTTCGCCCCCAGCACTTTCAAGCGGCAGAGCGGTATTGGTCGGAAGTCAACGACGTCTCCGAGCAGATCGACCATCCGTATTACTACGGCCTTCGCAGCCTGTCGGTCAGCCGCCCGGCGATTGCCAATAATCAGTTTCAGGTCACGCAACTGCAGGCCCGGCTCAAAGACGGCACGATTGTGCATCTCGAAGCGGGCCAGGATCCGGATCGCCTCGATCTGAAGGACTCGCTCAGCGGCAAAACGCTCGATGCGGTGAACCTGACCGAAGCCTTTGAAAAAGAAGCTAAGGTCCGCGTTTTTCTCGCGGTGCCACGGCTGATGCTGGGGCGGAAGAACACGGGGCCGAAGGAAACGTCAGCCGATGCGCGGTATGGGATCGACCTGAAGTCGATTCAAGACGAGAACGAAGGTGGCAACGATCAGGAGATCGAGTTCCGCGCGATGAACATCCGCTTGATGTTATCGACGCAGAATCTCACGGGTTATGAAGTGCTGCCGATCGGCCAGGTGAAGCGGGCCGGTGGTGCGGCTTCGGCGCCCGAGCTCGATGCGGAATACATTCCGCCGCTGATCGCCGTTGAATCGTGGCCGCCGCTCGCCCGCGATATTATCCGCGTCATTTACGATCGCATTGGCGAATGCATCGGTGTGCTCGCGGATCAGATTTCCGATATCGATGTGGCCCTGGCGTCGAGCGATCCGCTAGATCTGCGCCGCGTGATGATTCTGCTGCGGTTAAACGAAGCCTATTCGGTGCTCGGCACGCAGACGTTTGCTTCGGGCGTGCATCCGTATGCGGCGTATCAAGAGTTGTGCCGCGTGGTCGGACAGTTGTCGATCTTCAGCAGCAACCGCCGGCCGCCGGAGTTTCCTCGCTACGATCATGACAACTTATTCTACATCTTTGATTGGCTGAAGAAGCAAATCGAGCTGCTGCTGCAAGCGATTCCCGATCAAAAGTACGTGCAGCGGTACTTCACCGGTTCAGGCCAAGGGTTGCAGGTCAGCCTCGAGCCGCAGTGGCTTGCGGAAGGTTGGAACTGGTTCATCGGCGTGAACCGCGGTTCGCTCACTGAGCCAGAATGCCGCGAACTGCTCAAGCCAGGTGCCGCGAACCTCGACTGGAAGTTCGGCAGCGCGACGATGGTCGACTTTTACCGCCGCAATTTTCACCGCGGCGTGTGGCTGGAAGAAACGACCACCGTGCCGCGGATTTTGCCGTCGAAAGGCCCCTGGCTGTATTACCAGGTGAAGCGCGACAACGAGGCCTGGCAGTACGTCCACAAAGAACAATCGCTGGCGATGCGGCTGAATACGCATTTGATTCGCAATCTGGAATCTCTCCAAGGGAAGCGGGACCTGGTAGTCACTGTGCGCGGGCAAAATGTTATTTTGCAGTTCGCATTGTTCGCCGTGAAACCGTTTTAGAAAGTTTTAGCCCGACGCGTAAGCGAGGGATGAGGCGGGTACCAGATTCGTCCCTCGCTTACGCGTTGGGCTATGAAAGGCGATGATAAGCCAACAACGTCGCTGCGTACTCGCAGAATAACTATGACACCCAGATTTGCTAAAGCCGTTGATCCAGTCTTCGCGTACGTGCTTGATCTATTCGATCGCATCGATCGCGGTTTGAAGGTCAACGCGCTCGACGAAAAGTCGCGCATCAACGCGCAGTTGCAAACTGCCGGCACCATGCTGAGCGAGTCCGAAGAATGGTCCCGCTATGCCAAGTATGCGTTGATCGCCTGGATCGATTCTGAATTGGCAACCGTCCGCGAATGGGAAGGTCGCGACTGGTGGCTGCAGAACTCGCTGGAAATTGATTACCACGGCCAAGGACTCGCCAACCACGACTTCTATTATCGCGCGAAGGAAGCCGGCACGCTGGCCAGTAAAGATGCACTCGAAGTTTTTTATGTCTGCGTCGTCCTCGGCTTCCGCGGCTTTTATGAAAATGCCAACACCGAAGACCGGATGCGCATCATCGATAGCTTACAGCTGCCGCCGGATTTGAAATCTTGGACCAAGCGCCAAGCCCAGGCGATTCGCCTGCAGCAAGACCGGCCGCAGATTTCGGATACCAGCAAACAACCCGACTTCGCCCCGCCGCTCGATGGCAAACAAACGCTGCTCGGCACGGCAGTGATGTTCGCCATCATCGCGGCCGTTTGCTTGCCGCTGATTTACATTTTGTTGTTGTAAGAATCTCAGATTTGAAATTGCCAAATTCAAATTTCAAATTGCCAATTCAGACCGCATGATCCACAACATCCTCAACATCATCAGCTACCCCTTCCAACTGGTCTTCATGGCCCCGGCAGCGCTCGTAGGCGCTTCGAGTTGGTTTCGCGGCGTGTCGCTGGCGATGCGCGTGGCGATTGTCGTGTTCTTGTTCATGCTGCTATTCACAACCATCTCGGCTGCTTACCAGTTCCTCGGGATTGATCCGACGAATGCTGACCGTGGCTCGTGGCTGCGCGAATCATTCGTTCCCGCGCTCGTATTGATGTTCCTCACTCCGCCGGTTGTCTATGTCGCGGTGAAGTTCTGGCTCGAAGGTTCGATCTCGCGTTTCCCCGATATCGATGCTGCCTGGAAAGAGGGCGTGCACGCGATCGAGGCCGCGGGGCTGTCGCTTACGAATACACCCATCTTCTTAGTTCTTGGCGCTCGCGACGAGAAGCAGATGCGATCGCTGATGCGCTCGACGGGCATCAAGTTTGCTGTGCAGGGCGAACCTCAGGGGAGCAACAAGCCGCTCCACTTTTACGCAGCCATCGATGAGAAAATTTCCGGCAGCGAAGAGAGGCTGACGGCCGTCTACATTTTTGCCACCGACGCGTGCCGTGCGAGTAAGTTGCATCAGTTGGGGTTCAGCGAATCGGGACGCAGTCGCGGTGTGGAAGACACAGTTCGAGCGGGTGACATGCGCGGCACGATGGTTTCTGGCGCGGGTGGTGGTGGCACGGAATCACCCCGCGGCGTTTCGGCTGGGACCACCGTGGGCAACGCGCCGGTCGATTCGATGCGCGGCACTTCTGTCGGCGGCGGCAGCAGTCCGGCCACTGGCGCGGGGACGATCACCCGTGCACAACTCAGCGGCACGATGATTCCCGGCGGCAGCGGCGCCTCGACGATGCATGCTGGTGGGAGCGAGTCTGGCTCGTCGGTCGCGATACTTTCGAAACAAGAATCGAACTACCAAGGCGCTCGGCTGGAATATCTGTGCCATTTGATTTCGCGCAGCCGCGAGCCACTCTGCCCGCTGAACGGCATCATGACGGTCACGCCATTTCAAATGCTCCGCCGCGGCGATGAGCAGTGCCGGCAACTGGCGAACGCAGTGCGCGAGGACCTGCGGATCGTGCAGCGCGGCACTCGTTTGCGCTGCGCGGTCGTGTCGCTCATCGGCGGCATGGAGCACGAGAAGGGCTTCATCGAGTTGATCCGCCGCGTCGGTTCGACCCGCGCTCGCGATCAGCGCTTGGGATCCAGTTTCAAGACTTGGAATCCGCCGACCATCGAACGGCTGCAACAATTGGCCGTCAATGCCTGCGGCTCGTTCGAAGACAACATCTACAGCTTGTTCAAAGAAGAAGATGGCTACAACAAACCGGGCAACGACAAGCTCTACAGTTTGATCTGCAAGACCCGCGGCAAGTTCATCGAAGGTCTGGAATTCTTTTTGACCGATGCTTACGGCATGCAGGACATCCGCGAGACCGATGGTTCGCGGCCGATGCTTTTCAGCGGCTGTTATTTCGCCGCGACAGGCGAAGTCGAAGGGGCCGCCGGTTTCCTTCGCAGCCTGTTCGATCAAAAGTTGTATTTGCTGGAGCAAGACAATCTGCAGTGGACCGAAACAGCGCTGCGTGATGATTCGACCTATCACGGCTGGGCCCGCCTCGGGATGCTGCTCAGCGGCGGCATGGTGCTGGGAGTGATCGGCGTATTTGTGTATACGAAGTTCCTCAAATAAGTTGCGCTTCCCTTTCGTGCTACTGCGCGGTTGCCAATGGTTCGTTAACTCGCAGCACTCCCTCGCTAACGCTACGGGCTACCTTCGGAGGTCACCATGACGAACCCGCGTCCACATGACGAACGCCCTCAAGCAGAAGCCATTGAGCAGTCTGCTGCAGAACCAGACGCGCCAGACTTCCTCAAGCAAGTGCTGAGCCAAACCGTCGCTGGCATCACTTCCACTCGCGAGCTGAGCCCCAAAGTATTCGCTGCGCTGCTCGAAGTCGCCAAGCGTCATCCGGGCGAACCGCTGTCGCTCGATCCGATCGCTATCGACCTCGTCGCCGCTTGCCTGCAAGTGCAGATGCCGGCGATCGCAGCCCGCGAATCGCTGTCGCGGCGGATGTATACCTGGGTGGCCAGTTCGCTGCTCGACGATCCCGCCGCGCAGCAACGACTCAGCGAACTCTGGGCCCGCTTGGGAGAAGCCATCGCATGACTTTGCCTAAGCATACAGTCGACAATCTGGTCTTCACGCATCAGGGATTGGTGCGCGCGATTGCCCGCGGCATTCATCGCAGTTTGCCGCCCTTCATGGAACTCGACGATCTGATTTCCTACGGTCAACTCGGCCTCATGCAGGCGGCCGGCGATTTCGATCCCGATCGTGGCGTGCAGTTTTCGACGTTTGCCTACCATCGCATTCGCGGCGCCATTCTCGACGGCACTTCACAGATGTCATGGTCTCGGCGCGTGACCACTTGCCGGCAGAAGTACGACCGCCTGGGCAATGACGCGCTCGCCACCGATGCTGCCGACACCGCCGGCGAAAACTCTGCCAATACGAACGATCATGCCTCGTGGTTGCAAGATGCCAGCGCGCAACTCTCCGTCGTTTTCCTGCTCAGCCACGCGTCGGAAGAAGGTCGCGAAGCGCCGCATCTGGAAGACCAGTCCGCCCGCGCCCCATTTCAAGATCTGCTCGATGACGAACTAAAAGCCAAGTTGCACGCACTGCTGGCCGAACTTCCGGAAGAATCGCGCTCGTTGGTACACAGCGCGTATTTCGAAGGACTCACTCTAAAGGAGGCCGGTGAGAAGCTTGGTATCAGCAAAGCCTGGGCAAGCCGATTGCACGCACGGGCCTTAGGACAACTCGCACGCGGGTTGCGCCGGCTGCAAGTTTCTGACTAACGCTTTACGGTACTTGCCGCCGTTGTTAAGTAATCGTGCCGGATAGCTAGCGATGCAGCTTATATAGGCCGCATTGCTTTACACTGCCCGTTACGACCCCTAAGATGATTTTCGCCCAAATGTGGGGAAGCATCGGCAGAATCCTTATTAGGAACATGCTGCTGCGAAAAGATTGGGCGGCTTGTTTCTTCGGTTTTCCGGAAAGTCTGCAAGTGCCCACTCCACCCGTCATCGACGCTGCCTCGCTGCTGGCTCCCATTCCCGGCGACAATCCGGCCGGCGCCGCGCTTCGCTCTAGCGCGCCAGAGTTTGACGAGATCAACAAGCTCCTGCCACAGCTCGACAAAGCAGTCAGCGACGGCATTGACGGCGGTAAGCCCGGCGAATGGGCGGCCATGATCACCAAGTGCTCAGCCGCTCTCAAAAACAAAAGCAAAGACCTGCGCTTTGCGGGCCGTCTGACGCAAGCCCTCATCAACCGCCACGGCTTTGCTGGTTTGCGCGATGGTTTGCAGTTCATCGTTGCGCTGCTGAACGAATATTGGGATTCACTCCATCCGCTGCCGGACGAAGACAACGGCGATCTCGAATCGCGCGTCAGTCCGCTGCTCGCTCTCTGCCGCGAGACCGAAGCGCCGATCTGGATTCGCGAAATTCCGCTGACCGACAAAGCGGCGCCGATGGATGGCGACGAAAACAAACGTCTGCCGGTGACTTACAACCTGCATGTGTTGATCAACGAAAAGAAGTCCGACAGCGCGCTCCCGTTTGCAACCGGCATGGCTCGCGTGATCGGCGCCACGCCCGCGGCCTTTCTATTCAATCTATATGAAGACCTGAACGAAGCCGCCACCGCCGTCGAAGCCTTCAAGGAAACCACCAACGACCGCTTCGGCCGCGATCTGGCTCCGGATACCAGCAAACTGCGAGAATCGCTGGCGCTCTGCAAGAATCGCATCGAAAGCATCTGCAAAAGCCGCGGTATTTCGCTCACCGCAGCGGCTGTCCCTGCTGCCAGCGACGAAGTCGTAACCAGCCGCGAGGAGCCAGTGGCCATGAGCAGCAACGGTCATGCAGGCCCCATTCGCACGCGGGCCGAAGCCCTCAGCCGGTTGCGTGAGATCGCCGACTTTCTTAAGCAGCAAGAACCGCACAGCCCCGTGTCGTACCTGATTAACCGGGCGATTTCCTGGAGCGAAATGCCGTTCGAAAAGCTGCTGCTCGAACTGGTCACCGACGACGGCGCTCGCGAACGAATCAACACCACGCTCGGCATCAAGCCCGAAGCGGCCTACGACTCGGGTTCCAGTTACGACAGTGGCAGCGGTTATTCGGAGGAGCAGCAGTAGGTTGAAATTCACAACCTAAGATTGCCTAGCCCGCAGGACGGAGCATTGCTCCGTCCCGCAGCGGCAAGCAATCTCAGAATCGCTGGAAAATGGTGACAGGAACGGAGCAGTGCTCCGTTCTACAAAAAGACGCTTGTAACATTCACGCCGTTTTTACGACTAGCAATACACACCCCAATATCGCTCATTGAATTCCCTTTCAGAAAAAGGACCATCCCATGGCCGGTGACAGCATCCAGAAGAAGCTCGAACGCGTTCGTCCCCCCCGCGTGCAAATCAAATACGAAGTGCACATCGGCGACGCGCTCGAACTGAAAGAGCTGCCGTTCGTGGTGGGCGTGATGGGCGATTACTCAGGCAAGCCTGATCAGCCGCTGCCGAAGCTGAAAGATCGCAAGTTTGTCGAAATCGACCGCGACAACTTCAACGAAGTGATGAAGAGCATGACGCCGCGGCTCGCCTACCGCGTCGATGACAAGATCAGCGGCAAAGCCGACAGCAAAATGAATGTCGAGCTGCGGTTCAACAACCTCAGCGACTTCAGCCCCGAAAACGTGGTGCAACAAGTCGAGCCGCTCCGCAAGCTGCTCGAAGCTCGTCAGCAGCTCGAAGAGCTGAAAACCAAGATGGACGGCAACGACAAGCTCACCGGTTTGCTCGAACAAGTCCTCAACAACGCCAACCTGCAGCAAGACATGGGCAAATCGCTCGGCGTCGAAGCTCCCAAGGAAGGTTAATCCGCCGACTTCGCACTTCAATCCTCTTTTCACACGCACACACAAGATTCGGTTCGGAGGTATTTCAGATGGCTGCTAACGAAACACAAGCCGCGGGAGCGGCGGCCGCAACAACCACCACAGAAACCAGTTTTCTTGATCAGGTGGTGAGCGCGACCAAGCCCAAGTCCGATGCTCAGATGGAACGGGCCAAGGACCTGCTCCAAACGTTCGTCAAACAACTGATGAGTGGCCAGGCCACCGTCAGCAAGGACGTCGAAAAGCAAATCAACTACTGGATCTCGGAAATCGACCGGCTGTTGTCGGCTCAACTCAACGAGATCATGCACGCCGAAGAGTTTCAAAAGCTCGAAGGTTCGTGGCGCGGCTTGTTCTATCTTGTGGACAAGACCGAAACGAGCACCATGCTCAAGATCCGCGTCCTCAACGCCAGCAAGAACGAGCTGCGGAAGAACCTCGAGAATGCCATCGAGTTCGATCAGAGTGCGCTCTTCAAGATGGTCTACGAAGAAGAGTACGGCACCTTCGGTGGTGCGCCGTACGGCACGCTGATTGGCGATTACGAAATCAGCAACCATCCCGACGACATGTTGTTCATCGAAAAGATGGCTCAGGTCGCCGCGGCTGCTCACGCACCGTTCTTCACCGCTGCCAACGCGGAACTGTTCGGCCTTGAGCGGTTCACTGAGATCGACAGCAAGCGCGACCTGGCCAAAATCTTCGACACCGTCGAATACGCCAAGTGGAAGAGCTTCCGCGAATCGGAAGACAGCCGCTACGTGGGCATGTGCTTGCCGCACATCCTGATGCGTCTGCCGTATGGTGCGAAGACCAAGCCGGTCGAAGGCTTCAACTACGAAGAAGACGTCGACGGCCGCGATCACCGCAAGTACCTGTGGGGCAACGCTGCCTATGCACTCGGCGCTCGAATCACCGATTCGTTCGCTCAGCATGGCTGGCTCGCTTCGATCCGCGGAGTGCAAGGTGGCGGCCTGGTCGAAGGCCTGCCGACCCACACGTTCAAGACCGACGAAGGCGATGTCGCGCTGAAGTGCCCGACCGAAGTGGCGATCACCGATCGCCGCGAAAAGGAATTCAGCGACCTCGGCTTTATTCCGCTGGTGCACTGCAAGGGTCGCGACTTCGCCGCGTTCTTCGCCACGCAGAGCTGCCAAAAGGCCAAGCTCTACAACAAGGACGAAGCCAACGCCAATGCCCGCCTCAGCACGCAGCTGCAATACATGCTCTGCGTCAGCCGGTTCGCTCACTACCTGAAGGCTATCGCCCGCGACAAGATCGGCAGCTTCATGAGCCGCGGTCAATGCGAGCGCTGGCTCAACGACTGGATCGAAACCTACAAGCACCCAAACCCGGAAACGGCGAATCAGGAATCGCTGGCCAAGATGCCGCTCGCCGACGCCCGCGTCGATGTCCGCGAAGTCGCCGGCCGCCCGGGCCACTACGAAGCGGTCGCCTTCCTGCGTCCCCACTTCCAACTCGACGCGCTGAACGTGTCAATGCGGTTGGTGGCAACGCTGCCACCGCCAACGGGCAAGTAAGCGGGGATACGACACGCCCGCCCCAATTCAATAAACTTCACAAAGGCCGCGAATCATTGATTCGCGGCCTTTGCTATTTATTCGCAGTGTGGCCAAACTCCTCCGCGGTCCTCTTTTGAAACAGCACCACCGCCGCCCAAATGCCGAGTGGAATGCCTAAGACCACCACGGGAGACAGAAACGGAATGCAGGCCACAACCGCGGCAGCGCGACAAATATGTAGTGACCGCATGTAACGCATATGACAAGCTCCCACGAAAATGAATGCGGATGGGATGAACCATAAGGCAGCCCAACCAATCTCACCCCAAAAACGAGAGTTCGTTATGGGAACCATCATTTCCCCATGGCGAGCGAAAATGACGCCTAAAGAAATGACCGCCATGAGCAAGTAACCCGCCTGCAATCCACTCAACACCAGTAGCCCAATCGACGGCCCGCGCAACCTCGCAATCAATTGCTTCCGTGGACTCAGCGGTTGTGGCAGACTGGCTTCCTGCGGAGACTCGTAAGGATTGAGAGGTTCGGTCTTCATCGGAGGAGAGATCAGCTACGATGGAAGTGGCCTGCGGCTAGCGGCACCTTGCGAATTGAGCAAGGCGGACGAATCGATTCGACCCATGGTACTTCCAGCGAATGCCGATGGCACATCACATTCCCACCGAAGCCGATTGGCGCAGCGAGCCGTGGGATCTCGATATTCCCTATGCCTATCGAAACTTTGCGGGCAAGTCGTATGAGCAAGCAGTCGCGCTGTTTCAAGAGAATGCGCTCTGCTACCAAGAAGATGTGATGTTCATGCCGCGGGCTTGTTTCCCGTTCTACGCGCGAGCGTACATCGACTACTTGCTCTCGGCTGATAGTCAGGGCGATGCGGATGGTGCGAATTGCTTCTTCAGCTTGGTGGAGTCGCGAGCCGCGGACATCCGCCTGGATGCATCTCTACTTTCAGCCGTCGAGCAATTGCTGCGTCACCTGGCGACGCGTCAGGATTGGTATGACGCTGACGCATCGATCTACGAAAGCTTCGCCGAGCTTGCCGAGAAGAGTTTGAATAAGTTGCGGCAATGACGGCTGATTATCCCGGCGGCGCACCCGCGTTCAGGAGAAAAGTACGCTCGCCAACGAACACGCCGCGAACTCGATCCTGCGCCATCAGCTGTGCTGAACCGCGGACGCAGTCGAAAAACATCGCGAGCAAAGCCGCATCGCAATTGCCAAAGAGATCGATGTACGCCAACTCCAAGCCGCGATCATATAGGCAGCCAAACAACTGCCAGCGTTCTTCGCCAGGCAGCGAGTTCCAGGCGAAGGAGCCATCGGGCTCGGTGTACAGCTGCGGCAACTCGCCGATCGCGGCGATGGCGTCGTCAAATGTCTTGCCCCACGGCGCGGTCGCCCAGTCGGTCGGCAGCTGCAGTTCGCCGCCTTCATTGGCAGTGCAATTTGCCGGCTGGGCGTGGATCGAAATTTCGCAGCGGATCAGGCTCATGAAAAACTCGCTTCCCCAACGATCAGACGATATTCTTGTGCTGAGACGAGGCGGACCATGCGATTCCTATGCATTGCTATTGTGACACTCACGCTGACAACTTCGGTCGGCGCGGACGACTCTACGTACTCGCAGCAAAAATTCTTGTTCAATCGCGACATCCGTCCGATTCTGTCCGATTCCTGCTTTCCCTGCCACGGCCCTGATGCCAAGAACCGGCAGGCCGACCTGCGGTTCGATGTCGCCGAATCGGCCCTTGCTGCCCGCGACGGCCGCCGCGCGATCGTTCCTGGCAACGTCGAACAAAGCGAACTGATCCGCCGCGTCCTCAGTCGCGATCCCGACGAACAAATGCCGCCGCCAGGAAGTGGTCATGCGCTGACGAAAGATGAAATCGACAAGCTGCAAAAATGGATCAAGAGCGGCGCGAAATGGGAGAAGCATTGGTCGCTCATTCCAGCGATCAAACCTGCGCTGCCGTCGTTGCCCGCATCGAGCGACCAGCATCAGCCCCTCGACACGTTCATCCAGGCTAAGCTCGCACAAGCGAAGCTCGCCCCTTCGCCACCCGCCGACAAGCCAACGCTCCTCCGCCGCGCCTCGTTCGACCTCACCGGCCTGCCGCCGACGAATGCCGAGATCCGCTCGTTTCAGGAAAACAAATCGCCCGATGCCTACGAGCAACAACTCGACCGCCTGTTCGCTTCGCCGCGCTACGGCGAGCAAATGGCCCGGCCGTGGCTCGATGCAGCCCGCTATGCCGATACCAGCGGCTACCAAAGCGACGGCGAACGGCACATGTGGCGGTGGCGCGATTGGGTGATCGACGCTTACAACCGCAACATGCCTTTTGATCAATTCACCGTCGAGCAACTGGCCGGCGATCTGCTGCCGAATACCACGCTCGAACAAAGGATCGCCACCGGTTTTCATCGCAATCACCGCGGCAATGCGGAAGGTGGCATCATTCCCGAAGAATACGCCGCTGAGTACGTCGCCGACCGCGTCGAAACGACTGGCACCGTGTGGCTCGGCCTGACCATCGGCTGCGCTCGTTGCCACGATCACAAGTTCGATCCGATTTCGATTCGCGAGTTCTATCAACTCTCGGCGTATTTCAACAACGTGCCGGAAAAGGGCCGGGCTGTTAAATTCGGCAACAGCCCGCCGTTTATTTCGGCGCCGACGAAAGCACAGCAAATGGAGTTGCTGGGTTTGGAGCTGCAACTTCTCTCGGCACGGACTCGGTGGAAAGTGCTGAAGAGTGAGCTTGATCGAGACCAGGCAGATTGGGAAAGGACCGCGAGCGGCGATCTTCCCAAGCACTTCTTTCCTGACAATGCGCTCCTCAAACATTGGACACTCAAAGACAGGCCGCTCGTTGATGCCCCTGTCATCGATGCCGGTGACATCGCCGATTTTGGCTACCTCGACAAGTTCACACTTTCTGCCTGGGTTTGGCTCGTCGATGAGAAGTCGGGTGGGACGATCCTTTCACGGATGACCGACGTGCCCGAAGGAGACGGCTATCAACTGGCAATCGCCGATGGCAAGTTGCAGCTGAATCTCGTCAAGCGTTGGCTGGACGATTCGACGCGTGTACAAACCGCAGCAGCGCTGCCTCTTGGCCGCTGGGCGCATGTTGCGGGAACTTATGATGGCTCGCGGACAGCTGCAGGAATTCGACTCTATGTCGATGGCAAACTGCAAGCGCCCGATGTGTTGCTGGATGAACTCAATCAGCCCATCAATACGAAGCAGCCATTGCGAATTGGCGGTGGTGGCGGACCAGCGGCCAATTTCCGCGGGCAGTTGAAAGACGTACGTGTCGACGTGGCGGAACTTTCGCCAGAAGAGATCGCCTGGCTCGCAACTTCTGAATCACTGGCTAACATTCGCAATAAGAGTTGGGTGAATCGGACGCCGGCCGAAGCCCGCAAGTTGCGAGAATATTTTCTGACGCATGCGGCAAGCGAGACGCTTCGCGCTGCTTACAAGGAAGTGCAGGCCGCGGAAAGGAAACTCAATGCCTTTGAGGCTGCGCTCCCAAACGTGATGGTCATGGAAGAAATGGAAACTCCACGTGAAACACACATTTTACTCCGCGGGCAGTACGATCAGCCTGGCGAGCGCGTGACGTTTGGCGTGCCTGCTGCGTTGTCCTCGTTGCCCAAAGACGCACCGCGAAATCGGCTCGGGCTCGCGCAATCGTTGGTGTCGAAGGATCATCCTCTGACGTCGCGCGTGCAGGTGAACCGCATCTGGCAATTGCACTTCGGCACCGGTTTGGTGAAGACCGCCGAGGACTTTGGTTCCCAAGGCGAATGGCCAAGTCATCCGGAGTTGCTCGATTGGCTGGCGATCGAGTTTCCCGCGCATGGCTGGGATGTGAAATGGCTGCAGCGGCAATTGCTGACCAGCAGCACCTACCGACAACAGTCGCGCTTCTCGCCGGAAGTAGCCGAACGTGATCCGGAGAATCGGCTGCTCGCACGCGGGCCGCGGCAGCGACTTTCGGCCGAGCAACTGCGCGATCAAGCGCTGTTCGTCAGTGGTCAGTTGGTCGAACAAATCGGTGGCCCTTCCGTGAAACCGCTGCAGCCGCCGGGATTGTGGAAGGAACTTACTGGCGCGGCCGATTATGAACCGGGGAGCGGCGCTGATCTATATCGCCGGAGCTTGTATACGTTCTGGAAGCGAACCATCGCGCCGCCGAACATGATCGCGCTCGATGCTCCGTCGCGCGAGTACTGCACCGTCCGCACTTCACGCACGAACACACCGCTGCAAGCATTGACACTGCTGAACGAGACCACGTTCGCCGGTGCTGCGGAAGATTTAGCGCGACGAGCCTTGTTGCGCGATGAACTCGATGGCGCGCGACTGGTCTGGGCGTTTCAGGCGTGTACTTCGCGGCAGCCGACCTATCAGGAAGTCGGGATCCTGCTGCAGTCGCTCGCGAAGCAACGGCAGCTACATCCGGGCAACGAGCCCGCCGCGTATACGTCGGTCATGCGCGTGTTGCTGAACCTGGATGAGACGCTGCATAAGAACTGACCGTCGACGTAAGTCAGACTCGCGAAACACGCGTTTCATCGTAAGTGTACACAAAATGACCCTACTTTCGGGTCGTTTTTGTGCGCATTTGCCAAGAAAAACAACATTCTGACGATCGAATTAATGTACACCCTGCTCGGATGGCAATTTTGACTTAAGTCGAGCGACACCATGGGAGGGCGAGGCTCCCGCCGAGCCGCCGCGGCGAAAGGTTGTGGATTGCGCGAGACAACGTTTCGCGGGCGAGAGTCGACTCCCTGACCAGACGCAGCAACTCTCCCCGGAGCACTGGACTGCGGGGCGAGCGAGCACCTGAGGGCGTTACTTCCCGAGCAACGCCGTCACTTGCACGATCACATTCTCCGGCGTCAGCGCAAAGTGCTTGTAGAGCAAGTTGAACGGACCACTCGCGCCGAACGAGCTCATGCCGACGAAGCGGCCTTGGAAACCGAGGTAGCGGTCCCAGCTTTGACGGATGCCGGCTTCGATGGCCACGCGGGCGGTGATCGTCGGCGGCAGCACTTCGTCTTTGTACTGCTGCGGTTGTTCTTCGAACCATTCGCAGCAAGGCATGCTGACGAGGCGGACGTTGTGACCGGCGGCGGTCAGTTGTTCCCAAGCCTTCATGCCGATGTCGAGTTCGCTGCCCGTGGCGATGATGATCGCGTCCGGCTTGCCGCTCTTCGCTTCGGCCAGGATGTAACCACCCTTCGCACAATTCGACGCCGCGGCGAACTTGGTGCGGTCGATCGTCGGCACGTTCTGGCGCGTGAGGACCACCGCAGCGGGCGAAGTCATGCGTTGCATGATCGTGCGATAGCATTCGGCCACTTCGTTGGCATCGCCGGGGCGAACCACCGAGAGGCCAGGAATCGCGCGGGCCGCAGCCAGATGTTCGACGGGTTGATGCGTCGGGCCATCTTCGCCGAGGCCGATCGAATCGTGCGTCAGCACGTACGTGACAGGCCGATGCATGATGCTGCTGAGCCGCATGCTGGGGCGCAAATAATCAGTGAAGACGAAGAACGTCGCACAGTACGGACGCACGCCAGCCAGCGACAAGCCGTTGCAAATCGCGGCCATGCCGTGTTCGCGGATGCCGAAGTGCAAATTGCGGCCGCCGTAGTTCTCGTGGCCGAAGTGACCCGCTTCGGGGAAGTCGAGCATCGTCATCGTCGATGGCGCCAAGTCAGCCGAACCGCCGATGAGCCATGGATAATGCTTGGCCAAACCGTTCAGCACTTTGCCCGACGAAATGCGCGTGGCCATGCCTTTCGCATCAGCAGGGAACACCGGAATGCCTTGGTCGAAACCGGCCGGCAATTTGCCGGTCCAAATCGCTTCGAGTTCGCCCGCTTCCTTGGCATGCACCTTCTTGTATTCGGCAAACTTCGCGGCCCAATCTTTGTAGGCCTTTGCGCCGCGAGCACCGATTCCCTGTTCAAAGTGCTGCCGCACTTCGCCAGGAACCAGGAACTTCTCGGTCTCCGGCCAGCCGTAAGCGCGCTTGGTGAGCACGATTTCGTCTTCGCCCAGCGGAGCGCCGTGAGCGTTGTGCGTGTTGGCTTTGTTCGGCGAACCCCAACCGATGATGCTGCGGAGCACGACAAGCGTCGGCTTCTTCTTGGTGCCATGGAAGTTATCGATGGCGCCTTGGATGGCGCTCAGATCGTTGGCATCTTCGACAACGAGCGTGTTCCAGCCGAGACCTTGAAACCGCGTGGCGACATCTTCGCTGAAGGCCAGTTCGGTTTCACCTTCGATGGTGATGTTGTTGTCGTCGTAGATCCAGATCAGGTTATCGAGCTCGAGGTGCCCGGCGAGCGAAGCAGCTTCGCAGGCCACGCCTTCCATGATGTCGCCGTCGCTGCACAGGACGTAGACCTTGTTTTCGAACAGCTCAAAGCCGGGGCGGTTATAACGAGCGGCCAACCACTTGGCGCCCATCGCCATGCCGACGCTGCTGCCGCAGCCCTGACCCAGCGGGCCGGTCGTCATTTCAATGCCGGTAGCATCGCCGTACTCCGGATGGCCCGCACAAGGGCTGCCGAGCTGGCGAAAGTTTTTCAGATCGTCGAGCGACAGCGCCGGAGCATCGTGCTGCACACCCTTCTTGTCGACCTTCTTCAAGCCGGCAAGGTGAATCATCGAGTACAGCAGCATCGACGCATGGCCGCACGACAGCACGAAGCGATCGCGACAGGGCCAGAGCGGATTGGCCGGATCGAGGTGCAGGTTGTGGTTCCAAATCTGGTACGCGACCGGGGCCAAAGCCATCGGCGTGCCGGGATGCCCGCTGTTGGCCTTCTGCACCGCGTCCATGGCCAGGGTGCGGATGGTGTTGATCGCCAATTGTTCGATGTCGACCGAAAGTTCTGCCGTTGCCATGTCTTTTACTGCTCTGTGTTTCGTGCGCTGCTGGCGGGCCGCCGCCCTGCCAAAAATCCGAGAAAATCGAGCCTCTTACTCTACCGGTCCCCGGGCAAGACCGTCAACTTGGGTGCCTGGAAACAACCCGGCTCGAAAACCCGTTCCAGCCGCCCCGATTCAGAACGCAGGTGCGGTTCCTATCACTTTCATCGCCGCCAACCTGTGGCCGCTCTCGTCAATCCCTTAACCTCGTTTTTGAGGTGCCCGATTTCCTTCGTGTTTGTTGCGAAAGTCGGCGTTTTTGCGGATAAAATCAGCGCCGTTGCTGGGAAATACGCAAATTGCCCCGCGACTTTCGCAACACCCGACCTGTTTTCGCACGGGAAGAATCGACGCCATTAAACTGAAGTGAGCTGCTTTGGCTACCGCGAAAGCCACGCGACCTGTAGCCCACGACCGCGCGGGAATAACTCGCCAGGTCTCGCACCGAATAGCATGCGTTCGACTGCTCAGGGCACTTCAGGGAGTCGCTCCGTGGCCAGCCATCGCCTCTTCGTCTGGTTGCAGCGTACTTCGCGGTTGGCCCGCTTTTCACTGCGCACCTTTCTGGTCCTGCTGACCCTCGCTTCGGTGGCTTTCTCACTGTGGTGGCAGCGGCCGATCCAGCTTGATCGCGTGCCGCAAGAGTTGGGTACGGTGCCCGCGAAATCGTACGAGTGCGCCACCAGCTATTGGCAAACCGCACTCTGGACTGAAGAAGCACCGCGGGACAAAAAGTTTGTCGGTCAGGATCCGTTCGACAGTGATCCCCGCGGCGGGCCTATCTTTGCCGCGGCCGGCAAGTGTTGGGCTCGGCGAAATGGGTGGTCCAATTGGCAGTTGCACGGCCCTGCCGAAGTTTTCACCAAGGACAATCAATGCGTGATTCGCGCGGAGTGCGCCGCCGGCAAATTGCATGGCGAGTTTCGCAGCTGGTTTACCAGCGGCAAGCTGCGCGAAGAAGGGGAATATGTCCGCGGCAAAAAACATGGCGTGTGGCGACTGCATGACCAATTCAGAGACAAGGTTCGAGCTGAGCAGGTTTTCAAACACGGCGTGAAGGAAGGCATCTGGGTCAGCGGTCTCACGCGCTCGACGTATCACCGCGACAAGTTGCGGTTGCGCGAGGAAAGCCATTCGAACGGCGGCGACTGGACCATAACTGAATATGATGCGGCGGAAGAGCCGCTGCGCATCACGTATTGGAATGCTGACCGGACGCAGCAGTTGGGCGTCGATCACTTCGTCGCCGGTCAGCCCGATGGGATTTGGTTTCGGCTGGTGTTTGAAAATCAACGACCGGTCTACAGTCGCGGTCAGTGGCAGCAGGGCCTGGCCGTGGGCGAATGGGTCTATGAAAGTCATCTCGATCCCCCGCGGCGCTTGTTGTTTGAAGACGGCGCTCTCGTCGCGATCAACGGCGAATGGGTTGTCGATCTGCTGATCAAGAGCGCCCGTTCCTATGATGATGAGCATCAGTCGCTCGTCAGAAAATTCTCCGCTGCAGCTGACTTTCATGTTTCATTCGAGCGAAAGGAAGGGCTTGATTCGGCGATTGGTTACGGCTGGCCGCCCCTGTGCATCGATCCGCAACTCCGCTGTAGTCAGGAAGAGCTCGACGCGATTTGGGATGATCCGCAATACGAGTTTTTTTGCTACGAAAATCTGCCGGCGTCGGCTGCCATCGTGCTGGCGCTGCGTGGCACGAACCTCATCGTCGACTACCGCTTGGGCGCACTGTGGCTCACGACACCGCAACTCGCTGCACAGTGGCGCGACGAAACCAACGCAAAACTTTGGTTTGGAAAAATCGCCAACACGCCCTGGCGACACGAAGAAATTGAGGGCGTGTTTCTCACTGTCGAAAGCCCTTCAATGCAGCGTGAGTTGCACTTTGGCGAAGGTTACGAGTGTCGCACGCAGTGGGAAGAAGCGCGGCAGTTAGAATTTCGCCAGCCGATTACCTGCAGCCTGGGAACAGCGCGGCGCGTGGCTGGTCGTTATGACCCAGCGCGACTATCGCTCAAGCTGCCGGAGTTCACATTTGAAGAGAGCCTCGATCAATTCGCGTTTGATGAGCGGCTTGCGATCGAATGCGAGATTCGCCATTGCCGCCTCATGCTGCGGGGCGACACGCTGGTGATGGAACCACGTTAGTTGGCCGCTGTCCCAGGGTTGCGGGGCACAATGCGCAGCAACTCGACGATAGCGATGAGCAGAGGTCCGCGAGAAGTCGATGGTTGATCCATGATCGGGCGACAACCATTACAAAAAATTACTTCCCCAATCCCCGATCGACGATCCGTTTCACTTCATCGCCGATATCGATCTTAAATTCCTCATCGGGAATCTCGGCGTCATCAGCGAGCTGCTTCGCGCCGGCGATGAAGGTTTTGATCTCCGCGTCGGTCAGCACAGGTTTGAGTTGCGGTTGACCATTGGGCCCCGGTTGCTGCAAAGGTTTGAGGAGCGCTTCGATATCGGTTTGGCTGATCTTCTTGTCCATGCCGCCGCGGACCAGGCGCTGCAGTTGTTTGCGGGCATCGGTTTTTTCTTCGTCGGTCAGACCTGATTTTTCTAAATACTGCTTCTCAATGCCGTAGCACACAAAGAGCGGAATCAACGGCGAGGATTCCACTTCCTTGAGGATGTTTTCCACATCCTTCATGTCGAGCTTGCCGGCTTTGTAGGCATCGACGACGCGATCGACTTCGGTGATGACTTGTTGCTTGTCTTCGGCGGTTAGATCCGAACCGTTGACTCCCGACACAATCGCCGTGCGTACCGTGGTCACGATCAGCGCCTTGGCTTGCGAAGTGACGTAATACACCGTGCCGACGCAGACCAAGATCAGCAGAATCAAACCGACAATGCCTCCGATCACGCAGCCCCACAAGCAGCCATTGTTGCTGGCAGGTTGCGGCGGATTTTGATCGGGATAGCCTGGCGGCCCGTAGGCGGTTTGACCGGGTATGCCCGGCGACAAACCCGGCTGCGGGTAAGGGTTTTGATACGGCGGCTGTTGATAAGGATTGCCGGATTGCTGGGGATAAGACATGAGGGCAATTCCTTGCGGAGGGCCGAGGCAGAACATGGCCTGTCATTGTAGATGTCGGATGCCAGCCTGAAACAGGTGGCCCGAGGCTGAGTCGAGGGAGTCGGGCGAGTTGACTTGGGATTTGACAATCGTGTGGCAGCACCAAGATCGCGTGCGATGCGCGTGCTCCCGCGCCTTACAGCCTACTTCTTCCCTTTCCACCACTCGCGGAGGTTGACTACCCATTCCGATTTCAAAATCGGCAGCAAGCTGCTGTGCTGATCGGTCCAGAGGACTTCATCTTTCTCTGGGATTGTCATGGGTTGCGAAGTCGCCACGATGATTTCCTTGCCGAGAAAGTCGTTGTTCTGCGTGAGCAAGACCCAATCGCTGCCCGTGAACGCGTCGCTGTCGAGGTCGCTACCGGTGGCCGAAATCGTGATCGCCGTCAGTTCATTCATTCGGGCAAGCGCCGCGACAACCGGCGCCAGATCCAAGTGCCGATTGCTGATGTGAATCGCGAGGATGCCTTGGATGTTGCCCAGTTCGTCCTTGCGCAGATGGCGCAGATAGAGCTTCATCGATTCGACCGTGAGCAAGTGCGCGGGAATCGCATCGCCGCTGAAGGCATCGAGCGCGATGACGTCGTACTGCTGATCTTTTTCCTGTTCCATCCGAATGCGGGCGTCACCTTCGACGACTTCCGTCTGTGCGCCGCGCGCATCGGCATCGCGGCGGAACGTGAAGAACTGGTTCGAAATGGCGATCACCTTGGGATCGATTTCATAAAAGCGATAGACATCGCCCCGCTTCGCATGCGCGGCCATCGTTCCCGCGCCGAGTCCAACCACTCCGACGCGAATCCCCTTGTCCTTCCCTTCGGCGTCTTTGCCACGGGGAAAATGCCCGACAGCCATGCCAGCGCCGCTTTCGTTGACGTAATACGTCGTCGGTTCCAGCCGGCGAATTTCATCGGTGAACTGAAAGCCGTGCAAAATGCCGCCGTGCACCAGGCTGAAAGCTTCGCGATCATTCTGGCCATCGCCGTCGAGATCGTCGTCACCCTTGCGCTCTTTCACCGTCAGCGTGCCGTAAAAATTGCGGACGATAGCGACCGTATTCTCGGCAACCTTTTCATAAGTGCTGCCAATCACCAGCACCGCGCCGCCCATGATCACAAACGCGGCGGCCCATTGCAGCCATTGACGATTCATCAACCACGTGTTGCGGCCGTCGTTCGCGAGCGCGATCCACGCCACGACATAGCCAAAGACAATTCCCAGCGACAGTTCAAACTGCAGCTTGAAGATGTACGGACAAATCAGCGCGACGAACAAACCGCCCAGCGCACCACCAACAGAAATCAGCAGATAATACAACGTGAGCTGCGCGGGCCGCGGTTTGAGCTTCACCAGCTCGCCGTGGCAGAGCATGCAAACGATGAAGAGGACGGCGACGTACACGATGGCTTGAAAAGCCAGATTGTCATTGAACGCTTGCGCCCAGTTGGTGCTGACAAACGTATGCAGCGATTGCATGAAGGACGACTTCGAGCCGTTGAACCAATTGGCCATGCCCCACGGCAGCGGAAAGACTTTCCAGTCGCCGCCTTTGATCAGCAAGCACAACGTCAATATGCCGACGACACCGAGCGGGCCCCAGAACTTCCGCTGATACCAAATGTCGCTGTCGAAGCAGAGGATGAACGAAATCAAATACAAAGCCAGCGGCACGACGAGCAATACCGGCACGACGGCGATGTCCTGGCACAAATGATTCGTCGTCGCCAAGAGCAACATCGAAGCAAGCGCCGGCAGCGCGATCCAGCCGAACATCAGGCCGCGTGAGGGATTGGCAATTTCTTCGGCCGGTTTCTTGTCGGATGGAGACGAACTGAGTTCGCAGTTGGGCGCTTCCGGATCGATCGCAACAGGCTCGCTCATCAGCTTGCTGATCCGCCAGCCGAGCAAACCGGCGAGCAGCGCAAAGCCGAGGAAAACTCCGCTCCACATCCAACCTTGCGTGGTCGTGCCCAGCAGCGGTTCGAACAAAAAAGGATACGAGAGGAGCGCGAGCAAAGAACCGACGTTCGACAGCGCGTACAAGCGATACGGCGAGGTCCGCGGATATGCACGAGCAAACCAGGCCTGCACCAGCGGCCCGCTCGATGACAGCAAGAAATACGGCAGGCCCACTTTCGCCGCGAGCAGGAACAGAATTCGGAGCGCCGGCAAACTTCCATCGGCCGGCTTCCACCAGGCGGTCGGCGTAATCGGCAACGTGAAGATCGCGAGCGCGAGCAACAGGCCATGCACCACGCCTTGCCGGGCGGGCGACACGTAACGAATCAGCGCATGCGCGTAACCATATCCGGCTAGGAGCACGAGTTGAAAAAACAACACGCAAGTGGTCCAGACCGCGGGACTGCCGCCGAACCAGGGGAGAATCATCTTGCTGATGATCGGCTGCACTTGAAACAGCAGGAACGCGCTGACGAAGATCGTCGCCGCCGCCCACCAGGCCAGCGCGACGCTGCGCCCTTGCGGGCCAGACGCATTCGGGCTGCTGTTTGCACTTCCATTCGTCATGAAAACATTCCTGAGTCGGCCGCGAAAGTATTGTGACATCAGCGTATCGAATGCGAGGGACCTTCGGCCACCGGTGGCGACAAAGACCACTTGCAAAGATAGGGTGAGAAAAGGTGCGACGCGCCGACAGTGTGTGCGGGTTGTAGGGGTTATTGCAGGACTGGTAGAAACAACCGACAGATTTCGCCGCTTCGCAGTTGGAGTCCCGGCTTTAGCCGGCCGCTCCCTTCCAGAGCGCGGCGCCGCATCACCGCGGGACTCCAACCAGGGAGCGAACATGACTCAAACCGAAACAGCCAACATCCATCTCGAGGTCTACGGCAGCGGGCATGTCTTTCCCATCGAGTTTCAACTGGGCGAGCAAACCATCGCCGGGCTGCTGCCGTTTGCGCAGCAGTTGACGAATGAGTTAACCACTCTGTCGATCAAGCACGTCGAAAGCGAAGGAAAGAAGATCAGCTGCCAGATGGGCTGCGGCGCGTGTTGCCGGCAACTCGTGGCGATTTCGCTCGTCGAAGCGCAAGACCTCGCCCGCGTCGTCGACGAAATGCCCGCCGAGCGACAAGCCATCATTCGCGAGCGGTTCGCGCAGGGCATTGCCAAACTCGAAGCTGTCGGCCTGCTCGATCCCAAAGAGCAACCCGGCAATCGTGATCTCATTGATACCGAACCCGGCAGCACGCAATCGTCGATTCCGCGCATCGCCAAACAGTATTTCGAGCAGGGCGTCGCTTGTCCGTTTTTAGAAAACGAAAGCTGCGGCATTTATCCCGATCGGCCGCTGGTCTGCCGCGAGTATCACGTCACGTCGCCGGCCGAGCGGTGCGCCAAGATCTATCAGATCGGCGTCGATCCGGTGCCCGTGCCGCGGCACATCGGCGAACATCTGGCCCGCACCGCGCATGCAGTTGCTGGTTTGCCGAAGCAAATGATTCCGTTGTTGCTTTCGCTCGAATGGTCGGCCGCGCATCCGAACGCGGGGAAGCAGAAGCAAGATGGTTTGGACTTGGTGAGGGCGCTGGTGATGGAGATTGGGAGCTAGGGCGAAGGATTGCAGATTTCAGATTAGAATACAGATAGTCCGCACTTAATCAGCAATCTGAAATCTCCAATTCCCCCATGCGTCTTACTTCCATCCCGCAAATATTTCGCAATGTGCGCCGCGGGACGGAAATTGTCTCCGTGCTCAGCAAATACGGCCTCGCCGATTGGCTGAGTGGCACGAACATTGATTTCGCTAAAAATCAGCTCCGCCATCGTGGAGAAATTCTCACCGACCTCACGCGCGAAGCCCGCATCCGTCTGACGCTCACCGAGTTGGGCCCCACGTTCATCAAGCTCGGCCAGTTGCTCAGCACGCGGCCTGACCTGGTCGGCAAAGACCTTGCCACGGAATTGCAGCTGCTGCAATCGTCGACGCCCGCCGATTCGCCTGAACAAGTGCGGCAGCTGGTCGAAGCGGAACTGGGCCAGCCCATTGAAGAGCTGTTCGCTGAGTTCGATCTCACGCCCATCGCGTCGGCGTCGATCGGTCAGGTGCATCAAGCACGGCTTCTCACCGGCGAACGGGTCGTGGTGAAAGTGCAACACACGGGCATCGAACAAAAAGTGAACGAAGATCTGGAAGTCCTCGCCGGCATGGCGCAACTTTCCGAAAACATCAGTGATTTCAAACCGTATCGTCCGGTCGCGAACCTTGCCGAAATGGGCCGCACGCTGCGGCGCGAACTCGACTTTGGCCGCGAAGAGCGGAACCTGCTGCAGTTCGCTTCGCTCTTTAGCGACGACGAAACGGTTTGCATTCCGCGCCCGTTCACCGATCTCTGCACGCAGCGCGTCCTGACCATGACCATGGTTGATGGTCTGCCGATCTGCAACACCGGCGCGCTCGAAGCGGCCGGCATCGATCGCGAAGAAGTGGCCCGCCGCGGCGCGGAACTTTATCTGCAGATGATTTTCACGCACGGCTTTTATCACGCCGATCCGCATCCGGGCAACATCCTGCTGCTCCCCGGCAATGTCATCGCGCTCATCGATTTCGGCATGGTCGGCCGCATCGACGAACGGCTGCGCGAAGACATCGAAGAAATGTTGCTTGCCATCGTCAATCACGATGTGCCGATGCTCACGCGCTTGATCAAACGAGTCGGCGCCATTCCGCCAAATCTCGACGAAGCGGGCCTCTCGAACGACGTCGCCGATTTTGTCGGTCATTATTCGACACAAGCGCTCGATCAGTTCGATCTGGCCGGCGCGCTGACTGACATGGTCGAAATTATCCGCCTCTATCAAATCACGCTGCCCACGCAAGTGGCGATGCTGATCAAAGTGCTGGTCACGCTCGAAGGAACGACCAAACTGCTGAGTGCCAAGTTCAGCTTGATGGAACTCATTCAGCCCATGCATCGGCGGATGATGCTGCGGCGTCTGTCACCAGGTCGGGCAGCAAAAAAACTGCGCCGGCTGTTCGTCGAGCTCGAACATCTTTCGGAAGTTCTGCCGCAGCGGGTGATGCAAATCCTCGAGCAGGTGCAGTCCGGCAAGTTCGACGTCCATCTCGATCACCGTGGCCTGGGTCCGAGCGTCAACCGCCTCGTCCTCGGCATGCTCGCGAGCGCGCTTTTCATGGGGAGCAGCCTGATGCTCGCGCACCAGGTGCCGCCGCACGTGATGCGTATTCCTTATCTCACCGATTGGCTGGGCCTGGAGAAGATCTCACTCCTGGGCCTCAGTGGCTGCACGCTCAGCCTGTTAGTCGGCCTGCGTTTGCTCCGCGCCATCGGCAAGAGCGGGCATTTGGATCAGAAGGTTTCGAAGTAGGTCGGCTGGATTTAGTACGAGTCAGAAAGTAATCCCTGTTCGCGCAGGACAAGCGAGCTTTCCGCGAGGCCTGCAGACAGGCCGTTTCCGCCTGGTGGTCGGAGTGGTCTCAGATCGGGCAAATCCTTTGGATAGCCGACTAATTGACGAAGCAGTTCCCGGTCTTTATCGCTGGCGAGCGCTACGATTCTCATCCATAGCAGGCGCCATTCCATGAGTCGTGGCGAATCCAGCTGCAAAATGAGCCGGTGTGAGTGTTGGTCAATCGACTCGACGGCACCCGTAATAGTGATGCGAATGCTTCGGTTGGTCAGTACATCAAACGGATCGTCGACCGCTTGATCGGACTTTACTTCGTTGCAGCGGCGACAGGCGTACAGCAAGTTGAAGTAGTCCACAGCTCGCTCTTGAGCGAGGACTTGCGGTTGAAAATGATCAATATCAAATTCGCCGGTCGCCGTGCCCCATTGCTCGCGTTTCAAACAATACACGCAGCGAAAGATGAATTCATCACGCAACCATGGGCGATACGAACCATAATTTAAGTAGCCACGAGGTTCGTGACGGCGGTGTTCGCGCGGCGCTGGATAATCGAATATCAAGTTGGGCTGTTCTCCGCACCCGATAGCAATCGATGGAGTCGCCGAGCGCCTTCAAGGGGAACCATTTCCTCGCGATCGGCAATAGCACGCATCTTTGCGGTTAGCTGTGCGAGTTCTAGAGACTCGGCAGCGGTGATTTGATGCTGCAGCGACTTATCGATGAGTTTCATTCGGCGAGAATTGTCGGCAGCAGACCAAGCGCCATCGGTTACGCCTGGAAATAACTCTGCTGCCATGTCATTCAGAAGTTGAGCAACATCGTCAAGCGTCATCCCTGAATCCAGAAAAGTTCGATAGACAGCTGCTGCCATCGTTCGTCTCAATTCGGTTTCACTTGCTGTCGGCGATAGTTGTGCAGCCCGTTCCGTAAACTCGTGCTCAAGGACTTTGGTAAAAGTTGCCCCAAAGTCGAAGGATGCGGAGGCGATTGATTCCGGCTTGATCTCACGCAACTCTTCGTTTGACATCACTGGATGAATCGCTGGGAGAGTTACTAATAGTCTTCAGTACTTTGGCGAGCGCCGTCGGAGCGGCCTGCCGATAGTGTTCGGAAGTGAGCCGATCTGCTCCTTGCGCCACCTGAATGGCAGCAAGTTTTAACTCCCTTCCGAACAGGTCTTTCCATTCAATCGCCAAAAGCGCGGCTGACACTTCGATCGATAGATTGGCTTCCTGGCTCTCCACTTGGCACCTCCGTGTGGCTTGACGAATCATTGTGATCAAAACGCCAGGGACGGAGCAAGAGCAATCGACTAGAGCTAGCAACTTAGAAAACGTTGTAAGATCTCCCGCCTTTGCCGGTAAAACATGGAAAGTCGCTGTAATCCAGCCAAAAAACCACAAATCAAACGACTTACGCCAAGGAACTTACGATGCCAACGCTTTTAGACCCCCTCGTTGTGGGCGAATGGCAGCTGCCAAACCGCGTGGTGCTCGCGCCGCTCACCCGCACCCGGGCCAGCGCTGGCCGCGTGCCGAACGCCATGATGGCCGAATATTACCGCCAGCGTTCCGGTGCCGGCTTGATCTTGACCGAGGCCACCAGCGTCACACCGATGGGAGTCGGCTATCCCGATACACCCGGCATCTGGTCCCCCGAACAAGTCGCCGGCTGGCAACAAATCACTCGCGCGGTGCATGAAGCCGGTGGCCGGATTTTGTTGCAACTGTGGCACGTCGGCCGCATGTCAGATCCGTCGTATCTCAACGGCGAATTACCCGTCGCGCCGAGCGCCATCGCGCCCGAGGGGCATCCCAGTTTGCTCCGGCCGGTGCGTCCCTTCGTCACGCCGCGAGCCCTGGAAACCGACGAGCTCCCCGGCGTCGTGGAAGCGTATCGTCTCGGTGCGGAGAACGCCATGAAAGCCGGTTTCGACGGCGTCGAGATTCACGGCGCGAATGGTTACTTGCTCGATCAATTCCTGCAGGACAGCACCAATCAGCGGACCGACCACTATGGTGGTTCGCTTGAAAATCGCGCTCGCCTGCTGCTCGAAGTGACCGATGCGGTGACTTCGGTCTGGGGCGCGCCGCGCGTCGGCATGCATCTCGCGCCGCGGGGCGATGCTCATTCGATGGGCGATTCGAATCCTGCTGCCACGTTCGGTTATGTCGCCGAACAACTGGGCCGCCGCGGCCTGGCCTTCATCGCGGCTCGCGAGTCAGTGGGACCCAATCGGCTCGGTCCAGAATTGAAGCGTAAGTTCGGCGGCATCTACATCGCCAACGAGGGCTTCTCGTTTGAGACCGCGAACGACGCAATCGCTGCCGGCGAAGCCGACGCCGTAGCCTTCGGCAAGCTGTTCATCGCGAACCCCGATCTGCCGCAGCGATTTGCCATCGGCGCCGAGCTGAACACGCCCGATCCCAGCACGTTCTACGGCGCGGGGCCGCACGGCTATATCGACTATCCGGCGCTCACTGCGAATTTGGCCGTGGCATGAACATAGTTGTAGGGTGGGGCTGAGAGGGGCGAGGCTCCTCGCCTTCAAAGTGCGTTACTCGTAATCCTTCAGCTCAAACTCCCGCGATTGCCCTGCTTCATTCGCCTGCCAGACGTGATCCGTCGTGACATCGAGGCACGTCAGCCATTTCATCCGGCAGCAATCGGTGTCGATGCACACCCAGCCGGGAAAGCTCAACGGATAGCCATCTTTCTGCGGCGTGTGGCCGCAGATCACGCGCTTGCCCGAGACATGCGGCTGTTCGCTGCCCCCTAGTTTTTTCCATCGCAGGTAATCGGCTGTTTGATTGGCGAGCGTCATCCGCGGTTCGAGTTTCGCGTGCACAAAGATCTCCGTCGGCGTTTCATAAAACGGGCGGAGCATCGATAGCCACTTCAAATGCGATGGTGGAATCTTATCGAGGCCGCCGCCGTAGGATTCAATGACCGCGTCGCCGCCGACTTGCAACCACATTTCGATCATGAAGCTCTTCTCGATAGCGCCGCGCATCATCTCTTCATGGTTGCCCATCAGCGTGATGACCGCGCATTGATCCTGAAGCTTCAGAATCTCATCAATGCATTCCTTGGTCGCCGGCCCACGATCGACAATGTCGCCGAGAAAGATCAGCGTGTCTTCGGCCGTTGGTTTGACCATGGCCAACAGCGTGGTGAGCGCAACATGGCAGCCGTGAACATCACCGATGGCAAGCGTGCGAGCGGACATCAAGACTTCTCAGGAATCAGTTCCAAACAAACGAGCCGATCATCGCCGCGAACATACAACAGGCCATGCGACAATACCGGCGCTGCCCAGCAGGGATATTTCAGCAACGGCTTGGCAGCTTCTTTTGCGGGAGTACTCGGCGTCGGTCCCAGAACCGGTCCGGCAGCGACAGGCGCCGTTAGCTCCACTTCACTCACCGGCTCATACTTCTGCGGGTTTGCTTTGAAGACGATCAGCTGGCCGTACTCCGCCTGGCAAATGAAATGGCCATCGACATACAGTAGCGACGAGCGCGTCAGGCCCGGCTCGCTCCACATCACCTTGCCGGTCTTCCATTCGATGCACCGCAACTCGGCATTTTCCGTATGCCGGCCGCTGCTGCCATACAAATAGCCGTCGTGATACACGGGCGTATTCCAGTGCGTCATCATCGCCTTCTGCCGGCGACGATCGTCGTCCTTCCAGACAATCTCGCTGCTGCCGGGCGAAACTTTCAGCAGCGAACTGCCGGGGCCATACGTTTCACTGATAAAGACTTCATCGCCGATGACGACGGGCATGCTCGCATTCACGCTTTCGAGAATCTTCGCCCGCCAGGGATATTCGAAATCGACCTTGCCAGTCTTCGGTTCAAACCCAACCAGCCCGCCGCGGCAAAACGCGAAGCACCACCGCCGGCCGTTGATCGTCGCTACTTTCAGCGACGCATAACTCGCCAGCTCGTCGGTGATTTTGTATTTCACCTTGCCGGTGAATTTGTCGAACGCGACGATGCCGCTGCCGTCCCCTTCGACGCGATCGAGCTGCAGCGCTCCCAGCTGCTGAGCCCAGGCCGGGCTGCCGCCGACCATCACGATCAGCAGATCACCTTCGATCAGCGGCGTGCTGCCAACGCCGAAAAAGTTCTGCACGACGCCGAATTCTTTTTTTGTATCAACCTGCCAAACCAGCTTCCCTTCGTCGGCCGTCAAACACGTCAGTATTCCCTCGGCGCCGTACGCATAAACGCGATTGCCATCAACCACCGGCGAACAGCGGGGGCCGTTGTTGTAGTTGAAATAATCTTCGTAATCGGTCGCGTGTTCGTACCGCCACAGCTCCTTGCCGGTCTCGGCGTTCAGCGAATAGACGCGAGCCTTATTGCCAAACCGATCGAACTGAAACAGCCGCCCCTTGGCAATCGTCGGCGCACCGTAGCCAGTACCAAGTTCCGCTTGCCACACGATCCGCGGTTTGTTCGCGGTCCATTTGGCGATAATCCCTTTTTCCGGCGATTTGCTGTCCTGCGTCGGGCCGAGAAAGATGGGCCAATCCACGCCGGTTTTGCGCATGCCGAGGTTTTTGAGTTCGGGTTCGGCGGATTGGGCGAACGCGTTGCCGGCGAAAATTAGCAGAACGCACAGCGAGAGGCAGCGTTGAATATTCAGTGAGGTCATTGATCACACTCTCGTAGCGGGATTGCTTCGCCCAGGAAGCCCGAGGCGTGAGCCGAGGGAGTTGGGCAATCAGTTACAGCTCACACATTCAGCGCCTGATCGAGATCATCACGCAAATCTTCGAATGCTTCGAGCCCCACTGACAGCCGGATCAAACCATCGGTAATGCCGTGGGCGGCCCGCGCGGCGGGATCGTAACTGGCGTGCGACATCGAGGCTGGTTGTTCGATGAGCGATTCTACCGCGCCGAGGCTGACAGCCAACTGAAACAGCTTGGTACTTTCACAAACCCGCTTGGTCTTTTGAAAATCACCTTTGGTCTCGAACGTCAGCATCGCGCCGAACGCGCCATCCATTTGTTTCGCTGCGACTGCATGCCCCGGATGATCGGACAGGCCTGGATAGAGGACGCGGGCGACGCGTGGATCTTGTTGCAGCCATTCGGCCAGCTTGAGTGCTGTTTTCGATTGTTCGCGGACCCGCAGTTCGAGCGTCTTCAAACCGCGACTCGCCAGAAAACATTCGAACGGCCCCATCACGCCGCCCGTGGCATTCTGAAAAAAGTACAACCGGTCGCGGAGGGCTTTATCGCGAACCACCAGCGCGCCGCCGAGCAAATCGCTATGGCCGCCGATGTACTTCGTCGCCGAGTGCATCACGATATCCGCGCCGAGTTCCAAAGGCCGAGTCAGCACCGGCGTAGCGAACGTATTGTCGACACCGAGCAGCGCACCATGCTTGTGCGCGATCTCCGCGATCGCTGCGATATCGGTGATCGACATCAGCGGGTTGCCGGGGGACTCAATCCAGATCAACTTCGTGTTCGGCTTGATCGCCGCTTCGAACTTCGCCAGATCCGTGCTCGGCGCGAGCGATACACTCACGCCGCTGTGATTGATCACTTTGTGCAGCAGCCGAAACGTACCGCCGTAAATATCACCACCGGCCAGCAGATGATCGCCGCTGTCGAGCAGCATCGTGGCGCAATGTGTCGCCGCCATGCCGCTGGCAAACGCGAGCCCGCCGACGCCACCTTCCAAGTTCGCAATCGTCGCTTCAAACGCCGCGCGAGTGGGATTGCCGCTGCGCGAATAGTCGAACTGCCCCCACACGCCAGCGCCGGGTTGTACGAACGTCGAAGCGACGTGAATGGGCGGCACGACGGCGCCAGTCTGCGGATCGCGCTCTTGGCCGACATGAATGGCGCGGGTGCGGAAGGAATGGTTATTCGAATCACTACTCATTGTTCGATTTTTCTCTGCGCGTGATTTGAGCATTAAAGCGAGATCGCGTTTGTTTTCTGTTTCGGCTTCGTCGGCAATCTCATTCCAAAACTCCGGGTCATTAGTCCATTCAATTAAGTTTTTGGCTGTCTGGAGTCGACGTTCTTCGGAATCCTCATCGTCCGAATCAACGACAGGATCGTGTTCATGTGTGCGATAGATCGCGGCTGTAAGTTCAGGAATTCGTTCAGGCAGCGGGACCTTGATCAATCCCCGTGCCTTGAACGCAATTAGAGCAGGTGCTGAGCGAGGATTTTCGTCGGAGTTGTCGTAAACTGCGGCAAATTTTGCGCGATTGACGAACCACGGAAGTTGCTCCAGTGAGCGCTGCCACCGTGCGGCGAGTTTCTCCGTGGGGACACCATGGCCTCCAGCGCGCACCCGGTTAGCGATACGCCGCGCAGAAATCTCCGGCGACGCCACAGCAACGTAAATGAGACCAATGTATGCATTCAAGCTCAAAGCAAGTTCTACCAGCGATCGATACTTGTCCGTACTGAGCACTGTTTCGACGCAGATTGCCTCGCCTGCCCGCAATGCCTCTTGGGCTTCAGAGAAAACAAAATCAGCGGCTTCAATGAAGGTTGCCTTCAGCAAGTCAGCAGGTGCAGTGCTAAACGTAAGCCCGTGCCGCTGACGAAGCCATTCCTTCGAAACTTCATCCGGATTGAGCGAACGCAGCTGTTTGAGCAACGTGGAAACCGGCAAGGTGCGCGTGATAGTTGTCTTGCCCGCACCATTGGGACCCGCAATTAACCACAAGACAGGAGTCGGACGAGTCACGACTGCCCCTCATTGGCTTGCTCAGACTGCAGCAACCGGTCTCGCTCAGCAATGGCCTGCCTTTTTGCGTCCCAGAACCCGTTGGTCAGATTCTGCAAAAACTCATCGCTGTCGAACCATTCTTTTAGCGAGTCGAAGTCTTGCACCACAGCATTTCTGCCGCTATTTGTCGTGGCGGGGATGTATGAAGTCGGAGGCAGGCCGATATCGCCAGTCGTTTGATCATCTGTCTGATCGCTCATAACTGCCCCTTTGCTAAGGACGCGGGCGGTACGACCTAATTCTATTCTAACCCTCCAGCGCCTGCCTCAAATCCTCGATCAAATCCTCCGTATTCTCCACGCCACACGCCAACCGGATCATGTTGTCATTGATGCCGAAGCGGGCGCGGTCTTCGGGTTTGTATTCGAAATAGCTCATCACCAGCGGCTGCTCGATGAGCGACTCCACGCCGCCGAGGCTCGGCGCGATGCGGCAGATCTTGGCGCGGTCGACGACCTTCGCCGTCTCTTGCCAATCGGCGCCTTTCACCAGGAACGTGATCAAGCCGCCGAAGCCTTTCATCTGCTGCTTGGCCACGGAATAGTACGAATGCGTTTCCAGGCCCGGGTAATAGACTTTGCTGACCCGCGGATGGTTTGCAAGAAATTCGGCCACAGCCTGGCCATTGGCATTATGTCGCTCCATGCGCAGGGCAAACGTCTTTAACCCTCGTTCGAGCAAGTAGATGTTATGCGGCGA
This sequence comes from uncultured Pirellulaceae bacterium, assembly GCA_964394305.1. Lineage (GTDB taxonomy): Bacteria > Planctomycetota > Planctomycetia > Pirellulales > Pirellulaceae > Anatilimnocola. Next base: position 29,709 of record CAYMWL010000010.1, on the reverse strand, counting down.
GTTGATCGCCCCCATGATGCCGCGGAGCTTGCGCACTTCTTCGAGCTGCGCTTTTGAACCGATGATCACACCGGCCAGCAAATCGTTGTGACCGCCCAGATACTTCGTCGCGCTATGCAACACATAGTCGATGCCATGCGTCAGCGGCCGGCAGTTGTACGGCGTGGCCAGCGTCGCATCGATCAAGGTCTCGACGCCGCGCTCTTTGCCGAGCGCACCGAAGCGTTCCAGATCGACCACCGACAAGTGCGGGTTCGTTGGCGATTCGCTGATCAGCATTTTGGTCCGCGGTGTGATCGCAGCGGCCATCGCTTCGTAGTCGCCGGTCTTCACTTGCTTTGTGACGACACCGAAGCGGCTCATGTGTTTGGTGCAAAACTCCCGGCTGCGGTGATAACACTCGTCGAAGAAGATCACCTCATCGCCGGCGCTCAGCTTGGCCATCAATAGGCCGACGATGGCGGCCATGCCGCTGGCAAACAGCACGGCATCTTCGCCCGCGTCGAGGGCGGCCAGCTTTCGCTCGACGACCCGTTCGCCGGGATTGCCGTAGCGGCCATATTCTTCACGCGGCTGCTTCTCTTGAATGAAGTCGATCACCGCCTGCGTGCTGGTGAAGGTATACGTCGCCGAGCAGACAATGGGATCGGTTAGCGAATTGGCGATCTTCTGCCGATCTTCGCCGGCGTGGATGCTGAGGGTGCTGAAACCAGGCTCTTGTTTCTCGGGTCGGGAACCATTCGAAGGGGACATGCGAACACTCGTCAAACGGGATGCGGGCGCGGAACGGCCGAGTGAATGCGCGAACGCAGGCAGAGGTGCCATCGCAGAAGCCGCCAACACATCCAGTCGGCGTTTACTTCCATACGTCCCGTGCCGCGCGGAGGCAGCAGTGCAGGCAGATCAGTCGTACGGAGGTGGCTGTTTAGCAGATGAAGGCTGCAAGCGGCCGCAAATCCCTGGGCTGCGATCGATCTTACTCTGCAAGATGTGGATTCACAAGCGTTCCACGATCCGACCCGATCCGACCCGTCCTCAACAACAAAAGTGCCAAGGACGGAAATTCATCTGGTTGGGCCGACTGGATGGCAAGTGTTCAAATGTATAAAATCTTTCGTCCTTGTTTCAATCATCATTCCGCAAAATAAAGCTTCAACTACCGCGGGCGACTGCGTCTAGCGGTGTTTGGCCGTTTCTTGTTTGCGACGGAGCGGCGGCGTGCTTCGGGGGTTATCCAAATGGGTTATCAGTCTCCTCTCCAATGGCCCAATCCGGCTGGCGGGCGACTCGCCTGTTGTCAGTTGGCGCTATTATCACGGGCGATTTGGGAAATGCTGCAAAGTCTTGTCGGAAAGGTGTTACCACTTGAAATTCCCCTCTGTTGGGTTGTTATCAATCAGGCCGCGCCGAATCGGCCCATCAGCGAGTGTAATCGGTGGATAATTTGCCGATTGGCGTGGTCACTTGGAAACAGAACCCAAACAAATCCGTCTCACTAAGGGTATTTCCTGCTGGAGCTTTTCGCCGAGGTATTCCTATAATACGGCAATAGGCTGCGGCTTTTGTCGAATAGCTGTACGTCTGCGCGCGTTCAACTTCTCATCAGCGGCCGGTTCTCAAGCACAGGGTCTTTGCCATGGAAGAGATCAAACGTCAGGTCAATCGGGCTCAGCGTCGGCTCATCGGCCAGCAGTTCCTCTCCATCGTGGTTTGGTCGCTGTTTGCCACGCTGCTGATTGCGGCGATCGGCCTGGCCATTCCGAAGATCTGGGCGCTCGAACTGAATCAAGACATTTGGAATTACAGCTGGCTCGGTGGCAGCATCAGCGTGGGTTTGTTGACGGCGATCATCTGGACGTATGTTGTTCGCCGCTCGTCGATCGATGCCGCGATCGAGCTCGACCGCCGTTATGGCTTGAAGGAACGGGTCTCGAGCACACTGGCACTCGCGCCATCGGAAATGGAAACCGAAATCGGCAAGGCTTTGGTCGCCGATGCGATTCGCAAGGTCGAACGGATCGATGTCCGTGAGCAGTTCCGCATTCAGCCCACGTGGCGGTTCGCGCTGCCCATTTTGCCGATGCTGGTGATCGGCGGGCTGTTCTTTGTGCCCGATGCTTCGATCGAAAAGAAAGCCGCTGCCAATACGCAAACGCCGCCGGAATTGAAGAAGGCTCTGATCGCGCAGGTCGAGAAACTGAAGAACGCCCCGCGCAAGGAAGAGAAGAAAGACAAGTCGGCCGAAGAGCTCAAGACCGAACAGGCGATGAAGGAAGTCGCGAAGAAGCTGGAAGATCTCACCAAGTCGAATAATCTCGATCCGAAGCAGGTCAAGATTGAGCTGAACAATATGAAGGCCGATATCGAAAAGCGGCAAAAAGAACTGGGCAGCGCTCAGGAGATGAAGAAGCAGCTCGACAAGCTCGGCAAGATCGAAAAGGGCCCGGCCGACAAGATGGCCGACGCGCTGAAGAATGGCGACTTCAAAGAAGCCAAGAAAGCGATGGAGCAGCTCAAGGAAGATCTAAAGAACGGCAAGCTGAACGAGAAAGATAAAGAGCAGCTCGGCAAGCAGATGAACGATCTGAAAGAGAAGCTGCAGCAGATGGCAGCCGATCAAAAGGAGGCCCGCGAAAAGGTCGAACAAGAAATTGCCAAGAAACTCGCGCAAGGCGATCAAGAGGGGGCGGCCAAGCTGCAAGAAAAGCTGGACCAGATGAACAAAGAAGGGAAGAAGGCCGAGCAAATGCTCGAGCAACTCGCCCAGAAAATGGGCCAGTGCGCCGACTGCATGAAGCAAGGTGGCGATCCGAAAGAAGCCGGCGAAAAGCTCGATCAGCTGGCCAAGGCCATGAAGGAAGCCCAGGAACAGCTCGACCAGATCGAGAACCTCGATGAAATTCTCGACCAACTGGCCGAGTGCAAAGACTGTATGAACGGCAAGGAAGGGAAAGACGGCAAGGGGGACAAGGAAGGAGACCTTGCTGGCAACAGCATGCGGATGAGCAATCAAAAGAACAAGGGCAAAGGCCAGGGTCTGGGTGCTGGACGCGGCCAAGGCGATCGCCCCGAAAACGAAGTCGACACCAAGACCTACGACACGCAAGTGGCGGGCAAGACGCAGGCTGGCGAGTCGGTCCGCGTCGGCGATGCCGGCGGCAAGAACATCAAGGGGAAGACGCTGCAAGAAGCGAAAGCCGAAATGGAATCAGCGGCTGCAAAGGATCCCGACGCTCTGGAAGAAGTGAACCTGCCGCGGGAATTGAAGAACCAAACGAAGCAATACTTCGAGAAGTTTCGCAAAGGTGGCTAGGTTTTCGTAGGCTGGATCGGCGCTCAGTACGTCACGCCACGGCCTTGTGGCTTTCTTCAGCGTGCAGATCGCGCACGATCCAGAACGAAATCTGCCGCAGCATCCAACCAATCAGCGGCAGAGTCGGCGTGATAATCCACAGCAGCACGTTGTAGCGCTGATACTCGCGCAGCGGAATCGAGATCTCGCCCCAGCTCGAAAAATCGATCTGCAGCACCACGATCATCACGAGGATCGCTGGCAGCGTCATCATGATCGCCAGCGATGCCGGCAAGAGCAGCAACGTGAACATCGCGCGCCGCGCCGGTTGAGTCACTCCCGCCCGCGATAAAAAGCCGACGCCGAACAGCCATAGGAGCGTCGTCGCAAATACGAGAAATCCGAGAATCACCGGAAAGAGCCGGCGCTGTTCGACGCCGATCCAGGTGACGCAAAAGCCGAGCGCGAGCTGCAGCTGCAACACGAGCCAGACAAAGTCGGTGAGCAGGTATTGCGTGGGCGCTTGCAAACGCCCGGCTTTGGCGTTGATGGGCTGCAGTATCCAGCGACCGAGGGCGGAAGCGAACACCACGAAGTAAACCAGCAAAGCGGCTACCGGCAGCCAAAAGTACGAAGCTTGCATAAGTCGCCAGTCGGCATCGAGAGAAGAGATGCCTTCATTATTACCACAGCGTGTAGCCCCCGTCGATGACGAGGGCAGCGCCGGTCATGTAGCGCGAGGCGTCGCTGGCGAGATAAACGGCGAGCGGCCCGAGGTCCTCGGGCTCGCCATACTTGCCCATCGGGATCTGCTGCTGAAAGGTTTCGACCACTTCGGGGTGCAGCTTTTTCCAACGCCGATTGGGTTCGGTCATGAAACCGCCGGGCAAAATCGCGTTGACCGTGATGCCGTGCGGCGCCCAGTCAGCAGCCACCGCGCGCGTGAATTGCAGCACCGCAGCCTTCGCCGTTTCGTAGTGCCGCCCTTCGATCTTGCGGCCGGCGACCAGCGAGTTGATCGAGGCAATGTTGATCACGCGGCCCCCCTCGCCGCGGGCGAGCATCGCGCCGCCGATCAACTTAGTGCAAAGAAAAGTGCTCGTCAGATTCAGGTCCATCAACTGCCGCCAGGTTTCCAAAGGCATTTCATGCGTTGGGATGTTTTGCCGCCGGCCGCCGACGTTGTTGATCAAAATGTGAATCGGCCCGAACTCAGCGAGAGCGCGCTCACATGCGGCCTGACATTGCGACATGTCGCCGACGTCGGTCTCGATCGTAAAGGCGTGCCGGCCGAAAGCGCGAATATCCTCAGCGGTCCGCTGCAAGCTCTCGGGTTCCCGGCCGAGCAGAATCACATCCGCGCCAGCATCAGCACAAGCGAGCGCCATCTCGCGGCCCAGGCCGCGGCTGCCGCCGGTGATGAGCAAGCGTTTGCCGTTCAAACGAAATCGATCCAGGACGCTCATGAGGAAACCCGTAACGTGAGTGAGGGAGTGTTGCCCTATTAGAAGCATGCCGCCCTGGCTCACGCGACGGGCAACTTGAGAAAAACCGCTCTGGACGCGTGTTCGCCATTCTGCGATGGTTCCGCCGCGGTCGTTTCATTTCGACCGGCAATGTAGCTCATCTCATCCTGCAACGCAGCTTTTCGTATTTCGGTTCGGAGGGTTCTGTCATGTCTGCCTGGTTCACCCGCATGCTGTCTGCTGGCAGCGTGGCTTTGATTTTGGCTGTCACCACAAGCACCGCCCACGCGCAAGCACCAACCAGCGGCTGGCGGATGCCGAATCTGAATCCCTTCGCGAGCAAGACGAATGCGCCGGCAGCACCCGGCGGCCGCTCGACGGCAGCAAAAGTGCTCGATCCCTTCGGCCTGATCCCCGGCACTGGTGGCAAGACGGCGACTGCGTCGTTTGGTCGACAAACGCAACAGCCGAGCACGTGGCAAAAGATGACCACGGGCACCAAGAGGATGGCCAGCCAAACTGCCGACTTTTTGAATCCGTTTGATGATGCTCAACCGCAAACGCGCAACGAGAACCTCACTGGCTCGAACAGCGTCTTCAATCAACAAGCCAATCGCCGCCGCAACGCGGGCGCCCAAGAGAAGAAGTCTTGGCTGCCTGGCTTTGGCGCACCACAGCCCGAAGAGAAGCCGAACAGCGTGAATGGGTTCTTGGCTCAGCCACGGCCTCAACCCTAGTTCGTCGTTGTTCGCTCCTGCGAACGGCCACGGCTGGAAGGCAATTCGATTCCACCTTTTTTCGCCAAACGCTGGAACATCGCGGACTACCGCTTGTTCCAGCTGACGTTGGCGATTTTTTGCTCGCATCGATCGTTCGCGACTATCAGCGTTCGACCACGACCGTTGAATTTAGCACGCGTGGTCCGCCGATTTCTTCCGCGCGCAGCCAAAGCGTTTGGCCCAGCAGTGCCTCGCCCTGCGGAATCAGGAACGTCACCGTGTGCCGCCCGGCGGGCAGATGCAGCAGCTGTTTCGTTTCCCGGCGGCGGCCTGGCGGAAACAGCAGGCAATTGAAGCTGATCGGCCGGCCGGTAAGATTCGTCAAGTGCTGCTCGACAAGCAGCAACCCATCCTCACGCACTCGGGTTCGCATTTCGACCGTCACATCATCGAGCCCCAATTTCAGCGTGCGATAGACACTGAACTTGTAGTTGCGGTCCGACGTGATATCGAAATCGATCCGCACGCGCTGCGGTCCGCTTGCCGCATCGGGTTGCAGCGACACCGACCAGCTTGGCGTGGCCGTTTCGCCTTCCGTCATCCGAAACTGCAACGGCTGCGGCGCGATCGTCCAAGCCTTCGGCCCGATCAACGTGGCCGTTCCACTCACGCCCTGCGGAAACGAGTTCTCCAAGTGCAACGCCACGGGCTGCTGCCGACCGAAGACGCTTTCCAGATGCGTCGTTTCAAACTTCGCGCGAATCTGCCAGCGCGTTAGTCCTTCGTCAAGTCCAAGCAGGAACGTCGGCTCCGGACCAACTTCGACCGTCGTTTCGGGTCGTTCATCCCCTTGTTCGTTCGCTTGCTTGGTGACGGGTTTGCGTTCGCGGCCCCACAAGTCGAGCTGGCGAATCTCTTCGCCGAGATACAAGCTTTCCGTGCCCGGCGTATCGCGCCACAGCACCATCACGGCTTGCCCTTCGCGGGCAAAGACATGGTTCACACTGCCTCCGGGCAACGGCAGGCTGCCGATGTATTGTGTGCCGCCGAGCAAAGTCGCGGTCGTGCGCCACGGCACGAACAATTCACCCGGTGAGCCATCGGCATTGAGCAAACCATTTTCATCGCTGAAAGGTTGCGGCACAAACACAACCGCGTTCCCTTGCTGCCTCGCGGCGAGCATCCGTTGCACTAGATCGAGCACGCGGCTCGACGTGTTGTATTGCGAGCGCGGCAGCGGCGTGAGGACGATCCACGGCCGCACCGCTCCGGCCACGGCAGTCGTTTCCTTCGCCGTCGTCGAACGTTGCAAATAACTGGATAGTTCCGCGGCGGTCAGTTCCGGCTCGGCAGAGTACGAGAGAAACTCCCAGGGTGTGGTGCCGTTAGCGGTCGGCGGTTCACGCAGCCAACGCCAGCCGATGCCGAGATGCACTTGTTGGCCAAAGCGTTCCAGATGCGTTTTGATTCCCTGAATTCGTTCGTCAAGCTGTGGGAAATCGACGTAACTGGTATCGCGGTCGTCGCCCAGTTGCCACCAGCGGACCTTGAGCGACAGCCGTGTCATGACCGGATCGACGGCCGATTGCCAGAGTTGTGGTTCTTGAAAAACCGAGGCCGAGGGGAGCCGGCCTTTATCTCGAAATGTATCGCGCAGCGGCTGCGGCGGTTGATCAAGCACACCGACGAACTCGATGCCATGAATACTCAAGCGTTCGGCGAACCAGGCGAGGCGATCGGCTTGATCTTGTTCTTTTTCGCTGAACCACACAGGATACTTTGCCCAGCCCAGGCCGGACTGGCTCAAGAGCGTCGCGAGCGGATTGAGCGGCAGCGGATCTTCGCCGCCCGGCAATGACCAGCCAAATTCGCCACCCGCCACCCGCGGCAACGGGCGGAGGAAGGCTAACGAAATGGTCCGCTGCAAAACCGTGGCAGTGGGCGCTTCTTCCGATGTCGCATTTGGTTGTTGCTCGCCCATCTGCTGCATCGAGACGCGCACGCGATAGAAACCAAATTCGGGAATCGGCGGCTTCCAGCGCGCGCTGCCCGTAATGCCGGCCTGCGGAGCAGCAACGTGTTCGTCTTCTTTGGCCGCAACGTCCTTGGCTTTCACGGGGCGCCTGGGTTTCTCATCGAGAGTCAGCGTGAGGAGTTGCGTGGCCAGGACTTGATCGGTTTGATCGAGCAAATCGAACCGCAGTTCGGGACGAGCGCCGACAAGGCCCGAGACTTCACAAACCACTTCGGCTGCAGTAAGTGCATCGTAAACCGGCAGATCGCCGCTGGCCCGCAGCGCAATGCGCGGCAGGCGTTGCAGGTGGATACCGGTCCATTGCACCGTGCCGGTGAGATCTTCCTTGTCGTCACGTGGTGCTACTGCAAGGGTTACGCGGGCGTGCGTGGCCGCTTCGTTCTTCGGCAAAAGTGGACCGACTCGCAGCGTTTGCCAGTTGGCAGCATCGCTGACGCGGGCTGAGTCGTACGACTCGAGCGCGTGGCCATGCTCATCATAAAACGTCAGCGTGATGTAGGCCTGATCGTGTTTCAGGCCTTTGGTACGTAAGTTGGCTTCGAGCAAAAAGCTGCCGCGCGCGGCGAGTGGATACAGCGGGGTCACCACACCGGCACTGCCGCCGCTGAGATCCATTTGCAGGTAACGTTCCGCACCTTCGTTCTCTTTGGTCAGTTCGGGTTGAATGCCAATTTTGACAAACGCGGGGAACTCGCGGCCGCGGCGGCGCGTCCAGCCATCGGGCCAGCCGTCATAGTTGCGATCAGTCGCCAGCTCAAAATCGCAGCGCATCAGCTCCACGGCATGCGGCAGCTGGTCGTCGGGAGGTTGACCACCCCCGGCGATAGCAATCAGCGATATGATGAGGGGAGCGAAGACGTTCATCGAGTTCCCAAAGCACAGAAAAACATATGCTGCAAATCAAGGTTGCCGTCGAACTGGCCAGTCTGCAGGCGCGCAGCGGCCCACAAATTACCTTTGCACAAGCTTTGCACACGGCCGCGCGCCTGGGAGCTGAGGCGGTGGAAATTGACGGCCGCAACGAGGTTTCCGTGGCCAACCTAAGCCGCACAGGTGTGCGGCAGGTGCGGAAAATGCTGGAAGATCTGAATTTGCGGGTGGCTGCCCTCAGCTTTCGCACCCGCCGCGGTTACAGCGATGTGAACGAACTCGACCGCCGCGTGGACGCAACGAAGAATGCTCTGAAGCTCGCTTACGAGCTCGGCACGAACGTTGTCATCAATCACATCGGCCGGGTGCCAGCGGATGAAGATGCTACTGCGCTCACTACGCTGCGAACAGCGCTCGCCGACATCGGCCGCGAAGGCCAGCGCGTCGGTGCGATGCTGGCAGCGGAAACGGGGACTGAAAGCGGCGCCGATTTGCTGAAGCTCATCGAATCGTTGCCCCCCGGTTCGATTGGCGTCGACTTCAATCCGGCGAATTTGATTGTGCATGGGTTTGATCCGCGCGAAGCGGCTACCAAGCTCGGCGCTTATGTGCTGCATGTACACGCCACTGACGGCACGCGCGACGTCGCCGCAGGTCGCGGCATCGAAGTCCCTCTCGGCCGCGGCAGCGCGGAGTTTCCCGAACTGCTGGGTGCGCTCGAAGAACATCAGTACCGCGGTTACCTCACTATCCGCCGCACCGAATCGAACAACGCGCTGGAAGAGATCGCTGCCGCGGTGAAATATCTGCGATCGCTGTGAGGTTGAATTAAACTAGTGACACTATTCCTCATGCCGGACCTGCGATGAAACTCACCAACACCAAACGCGCCGCAATCGGCTTTGTCTTGATTGCCATTCTGGCCGTCTACGTTTACATTCGCCGCGGCAACCAGGCATTTACGGAACGCGATTACTGGCTCATGGGCGCGTCGATTTTTCTGGTGATTCTCAACGTCGCCGGTTCCTACTATTGGGACGTACAGAATCACAAGCGCGGGTTGAAGAAGAGCGGCAGGTAGAAAGCAGTTGGGGCATGGCCGAGGAGTATCTCAAAATCGCCGGCGGATCGGTCTACGATCCGGCAAACGGCATTCATGGCCAGGTGCAAGACCTGTGGGTGCTGCGCGGCAAAATCGTTGCTGCGCCAAGCGATCCGCAAACGAGAAATGTCCGCACACTCAACGCGACCGGCCTGGTTGTCATGCCGGGCGGCGTGGATATGCACTGCCACATTGCCGGACCGAAGGTGAATGCTGCACGCCGCATGCGGCCCGAAGAGAAACGCAAAGCCGAAGTCGTGCACCGCACAGCCACGACGCATAGCGGTACCATGGGAAGCGTGCCCAGCACGTTTGCCACGGGTTACAAGTATTTGGGAATGGGTTACACAACGGCTTTCGATGCCGCGGTGCCGCCGTTGAACGCGCGGCATACGCACGAGGAGTTCGACGATACGCCTTGCATCGACAAGGGCTTTTATGTCGTCACGGGCAACAACCACTACATCATGAACGCGATTCGGGAAAACGAACCCGAACGCGTCAAGCATTTCCTCGCCTGGCTGCTCGGCGTGGCGAAAGGATTCGCGCCGAAGATCGTCAATCCTGGCGGCGTGGAGGTTTGGAAACAGTTGCCGTCGGGGAACATCACGGGCCTCGATGAGAACGTGAGCCATTTCGACGTCACGCCGCGGCAGATCATTCGCGAAATCAGCCGCGCGGCGAACGAACTCCACCTGCCACATCCCGCGCACATCCATTGCAATCAGCTCGGCATGCCCGGCAACTGGACGACGACGCTCGAATCGATGCAAGCCCTCGAAGGTTTTCGCGGGCACATGACGCACATTCAGTTTCACAGTTACGGCGGCGGCGACGGCGACGAAACGACCTTCAACAGCAAGGTGCAGCCGCTCGTCGACTATGTGAACAGTCATCCCAACATCACGGTCGACGTCGGCCAGGTGCTGTTTGGTTCAACGACGAGCATGACCGGCGACGGCCCGCTGGGTTATTACCTGTCGAACGTTTTCAAAAGCAAGTGGTTCAGTGCTGACACCGAAATGGAAGCGGGCTGCGGCATCGCGCCGATCAAGTATCGCGACAAGAATCTGATCAATGGCCTGCAATGGGCGATCGGCCTGGAGTGGTACTTGCTGGTGAATGATCCGTGGCGCGTGGCGATGAGCACCGATCATCCCAACGGCGGCAGCTTCCTCGCCTATCCACAAATCATCCGCCTGCTGATGGACCGCGCCTTCCGCGAAGAAGCGCTCAACCGTTGCCATCCCGAAGTTCGCAATCGTTGCCAGTTAGGCGATCTGACACGCGAATACACGCTTAGCGAAATCTGCATCATCACCCGCGCCGGTCCAGCGCGAATGCTCGGTTTGAAACACAAAGGACATCTCGGTCCTGGCGCCGATGCCGACATCACGATCTATTCGCCCAACGACAATAAGCAACAGATGTTCGAAATGCCAAAGTATGTGCTCAAGGCCGGCGAACTGCTGATCGACGACGGCGAACTGCGTGGTTCACCGCAGGGGAAAACGCTGCATGTCGCACCCGATTACGATCTCTCGCGCATGCCGCACATCGAAGATTGGTTCGATGAGTTCTATAGCATCCGTTTTCGAAATTACCCGGTGACGGATGACTATTTGCATGCGGCGGAAGTGGTTGCCTAGGTGTTCAGCGCAGACTACTTCTGTTTTTCCTCTTTGCGCGAAAACTTCGGCATCGCCGCTTTCCCCTCAATCTGATTCAGACCAAAGGGGACCAGAAAACTGCCGACGAAAAAATCGGCGACGAGTTTCCCTTCTTCATCGTGGCGGGTTTGATGAAACACGTACGGCGCCAAGCTGCCGTCTTTGCGCCGGATCCAATACCAGTGCCGCTGCTGTAGTTGCTCAGGTTCCATGCAGCGATATTAGCGGTTTTGCAGTCACGCAGACAATTGCCCAACTGTGATCCGCGAACTTCAAACTCTAAACTTCGTTCATGGCACACTATGGCATTATCTGTCCCAACGCCGCAGGGCACTTGAACCCGGTTTCAGGCCTGGCGGCGGAGTTGCGCTCGCGTGGTTATCGCGTGACGTTTTGTTTGCTCGGCGATCCGCCGTCGTCGGTGACAAGTCACGGCTTCGAAGTGTTGCCGATCGGCGGTGATTTGATCACGCCCACGCAGTATCGCGAGGCCATGGCCCAACTCGGGTTGCTCACGGGACGCGCCGCGCTCAAGCATACGTTTGAACTCGCCGTGCGCGGCACCGAGGCGATGCTGCAGGCCGGGCCCGAAGTGATCCGCGGCGCTGGCATCACGCGGTTGATTGTCGATCAGGGCTCGTTTGCCGGCGGCACGGTTGCTGACCAGTTGCAAATCCCCTTTGCCACCGTCTGCAACGCGCTGCTGCTCCATGGTGAACCCGGTGTGCCGCCGTTTTTCACCACCTGGCCGTATCGTGACGCCTGGTGGGCTCGGTTGCGCAATCGACTGACATGGGCTGGATTGAATCGGCTGTATCAGCCGATCTTGCAGAAAATTCAAAACTGCCGCCGCGAGTTGAATCTCTCGATCCCCAAAGAGATCAGCGAAACCTGGTCCACTCGTTTGCAACTATGTCAGCAGCCCGCATCGTTCGACTTTCCGCGCCGGGAACTGCCGGCTGCGTTGCGCTATGTCGGTCCGTTGCATCAAGCGACCGTGCACGCGGCCAATCCAGCCGCCGAGAACTTTCCCTGGGATCAACTGAGCAACAAACCGTTGGTCTATGCTTCGCTCGGCACGTTGCAGAACCAATTGCAGCACGTCTTTCGCGCGATCCTGACGGGGCTCGCAGATATGAGTGTTCAAGTCGTGCTCGCCTTGGGCAAGAAAGACGCAGTATGGAATGAGCCAACGCCCGCGAATGCGCTCGTGGTTGGCTATGCGCCGCAACTCGAACTCATTGAACGAGCGAGTCTTGTCATTACTCATGCCGGGCTGAACACCGCGCTCGAAACACTGACTCGCGGCAAACCGATGGTCTGCATTCCAGTGACCAACGATCAGCCCGGCGTGGCCGCGCGGGTGGTGCACGTTGGCGCCGGCGAATTGTTGCCGCTGCGCAAAGTGACAGCCGGGCGAATCAAGCTGTTAGCTCAGCAGGTGTTGCAGCAGCCGAAGTATCGCGAGGCTGCTGAACGGATGCGGGCGGACATCGTCGCTGCCGGCGGCGCGCAAACAGCAGCGGATCTCGTCGAGCGAATGTAGGCCGGATCAAGCGTTACTGCATGATTTTCGCGAGCAGCGCCATTTCTTCCCGGCTGCCGACAACCAGCGGCGTGCGCTGGTGCAGCGCGGTGGGCTGAATTTCAAGAATCCGCTTGCGACCATCCGTAGCCATGCCCCCCGCTTGCTCCGCGAGCATCGCAATCGGATTTGCTTCGTACAGCAGGCGGAGTTTGCCGGTCGCGTGCGACTTGGTCGGCGGATATATGAACACGCCCCCTTTCAGCAACATGCGATGAAAGTCGGCGACCAGGGAGCCGATGTAGCGCGAAGAGTAAGTCCGGCCGGTTTCTCCGGAACGCAGAATCGACAGGTACTTTTTGTATTCGTCCGGAAAGCTGTCGTAGTTTGCTTCGTTGCAGCTGTACTGCTTGCCGCTCGTCGGCATGATGATCTTTTCATGACTGAGCAAGTACGCGCCGATTGACGGGTCAAGCGTGAAGCCGGCCACGCCGTTGCCCGCGGTATAAACGAGCATCGTCGACGAGCCATATACGACATAACCAGCTGCAATCTGCCGATAGCCGGGCTGGAGCACATCGCCCATGATGTCGCGCGTGCCAGTCGGATCAGGCTCACGTTTGAGGATCGAAAAAATCGTCCCCACGCTGACGTTGACGTCGATGTTGCTGCTGCCGTCGAGGGGATCGAACACGACGACATGCTTGCCATGTTTGCGATCGCGTTCCACGACCACGGGATCGTCGTCCTCTTCCGACGCCATGATGGCAACGTTGCCGCGGTTGCCGAGAAACTTCATCAGTACTTGATTGGCGATGACGTCGAGCTTTTGCTGCACCTCGCCTTGCACGTTTTCGTTGTCCGTTGCGCCCAGCACATCAGCCGTGATGCCAGCGCGGCGCACCTGCGCGGCGATGATCTTTGTCGCGAGCGTAATGCCGGATAGCAGCCAGGAAAATTCACCGCTGGCCTGCGGATGGTGACGCCGTTGCTCTTCGAGAATGTGCTGCTGAACAGTTTGCAATTGCATGGTGAAGTGGGGGAGTTTGGGGCTAGGCAAAGAATCAAGAACTGCCGGGCGAGCGGCCGGCAGTGCGAACAGATGTCATCGTAGCCGAATGTCCCGGGTCGGAATAAGACTGCACCGCGTGATTTGAATTTGTTTTACGTACTGATCATTTCCAAGTTGCGTGCCAAAAAGCCGAGTGCTTCCCCAACCGCGCGAGCTTGTCGCTCCAACCGTGATTGAGGCGGCAGCTGTAGCCGTTCCATAAAAGTGTGGGGGCATTGTTCGCCGTTGCGCAAGCCCACGGCCAGCCAAACAATGCCATCGAGTTCAGCCGGCGCATTGGGGCCCAGATGCCCTGTAACGGCGACCGAAACATCTGCTTCGCGAATAATCGCCAGCACCCGTTCTGCCATCAGGCGGGCGACGGGTTCGCTCACCGGTCCTGGGTCCTCCAGCAGCTCGTTCGGAATGCCCAGCAGCGCATGCTTTGTTTCATTCCGATAAACCACCACGCCGCCGCACAGCCAGGCCGAAATCCCCGGCACGGCTGAAAGTGCGCCGGCCACCATCCCCGCAGTGCAACTCTCGGCCGTGGCCAACTTCAAGCCCCGTGCGGCCAGCAGATTCGCCACGCGTTGGATCTGTTCTGTGGTCGCCGCGGCAGTCATACGTCTGGTCCCTGAGTGAACGCGAAGCCGCCATAGAGTGTCTGACTGCAATGTCAGCATCACAAGCCGGTCGCTTGGTGAGATTGGCAAGACTTAAGAACTATAGAAACTCCCTTATCGAGTTCAATCCGCTACGGATCCGAAGAAACGAACATCGCCCAGTCATGGTGTATCGCGTGAAGGGCAGCCTTGCGTGCACCGTGGCTGGGTGTTTTCGTTTGATTTGTTATGTGTCTCCGATCAATAATGGCCGTTAGCACTTCGCGGCAACTGGTCATTTTGTGAGGGGTTTCCATGAGAGACATGCCTGAGAATCACATTCCAAAGCCGAAGTTCCGAGCAATCGGAGAAGGCGTGTTCCCGGTTCCAGAAGGACCAAAACAACCACCGCCAAACGCGCAGAGAGGTTCAACAAAGCCCAAGCCTCCCAAGACGCCAGCCCCGCCGAAGAAGAAGTAAAGCGTTGGCATTCGAGCAGCCAAGGAACCGGATAACCTCGCGGAGTAACTCGCACGTTGCCCCAGCCGATTGGCTTGATCGCTCCGCTCAGATCATGCCCGCCGCCGAGCACAAGAACGGCCGTCTTACCTTGCTTTACGATCCGTTTGACGATTGCCGCCTCGCGGGCCTTATTTGTCGCGTCGCTGAGCTTGTCGGAATTCGGCTGCCGAGTGGAATGCCTGGTCGTCGCAGGGGCCTGAAGTCATCATGCCGACGATACTGGACTTAAGTGTTGCTGCAGTCGTGTCCGGGGCGGCGGCATCCTTGGCGGTCACGATTATCTTAACGGCGATCGCGGTCCGGTGCGGCAGTTCGTTCGGGCTCGCAAGTAACCAGCTACAGCGCACGAAAGAGTGTGCTGTCATATTTTTTTGAGCTTAAAGCGACAGAAAATCCACAAGCAGCCAAAATTTGCTTTCTTTGTTCGGTCGCGGAATATCAAGGGGCGAATCACGTTCGGTCAATTGAAGTCCGCGAACGCAATTCTCCGCGAGAAACACGGGAAAAATAGGGTTCCCCGATGCGGTGGACAGGTCTCACAATCCGAATAGACTGAAGTCCTCATGCTCCCCGCCACGAAGTGATTGAGCGCTCCAGCAACCCAACTGCCGTGCTTTTAGCCTTGCGAGTTCATCGTTCTGATTTTAGCGCGTGAACAGTAGCTGCTGAACTCTTGCCCGCCAGAGTAACTCTTATGTCATTCGAATTTCGTCGCCGTCGCGAGGCTGCCCGGCGATCGACCGCTCCACCTGCGCGGCGCCGCCGTTCGTTCTTCGAGACGCTGGAAGAGCGAACGCTGCTGGCGAACGTCGTCATCAACACCGATAAGTTGACGATCACCGGCGACGATGGAAGTTCGAAGAGCTTCTACGGCACACCCTTTAAAGCCGCGGTGGTGGATGGCATTGCGCATTTTTATGTGCAGGGAGATCTGATTGTCGGCGCGGGGGACAAGATCACCGTGCAAGGTTCGCCTGCCAAGCCGGTCTCGATTGTGGTGGGCAACAATGCTTTCATTCCGAGTACAGCGACCATTGATGTATCCGCAGATGGCTCGACTCCTGGAGCGGGCGGCGGAGGTGGTGGGCGCGGTGGCGCCGGTGGAGGCGGGGGATTTTTCGGATATGGCGGGACACTCGGCTATGGCTATGGCGGAGGCTTCGGCAGCAACAATGACTACACGAGTTGGGGCGGTGCCGGCGGCGGTTCGAATAGCAATGGCAGTGCCGGCTACAACGGGCGGCGAGGCGGGAGTGGCGACGAAGGATTTGAAGGAGAGCTCGGCGGGAACGGCGAACCCGGATTTGGAAATAGTCTTATTAGCGGTCTCGGCGGTTTAAGTCCCGGTTCTCCTGGCGAGGGAGGGGGCTTTGGCGCTGGTGGAGACGGCGGCGATTATGGCAGGGCCGGTGGTGACGACGGAGGCCAAGGAGAATTCGGGGAGGTCGGCGACGCTGGAAAGATTGGGACGAACGGATCAAGCGGTTTCGCTGGTACTAATTTCTCAGGCGAGTTGACATTGACCGGTGGCGGTGGTGGTGGTGGCGGCGCAGGTGGTGGCGGCGGTGGTGGTGGCGGAGGAGGTGGCAGTGGCGGCGGCGGCGGTGGCGGCGGTGGTGGGTATTCCAGCGGATTCAATAGTGGGGGGCGCGGCGGTAGCGGAGCTGGTGGCGGCGAGGGAGGCGACGGAGGTGTTGGAGGCTTGGGCGGATACGGCGGCGCCGGCGGAGGTGGCGGAGGCGCACTCGAAATTCGCGTACTCGGAAATCTCACTTCGGGCGCGACGCTGCAAGCCATGGGGGGCAACGGACAAAGCGGACTGGCCGGCCAGAGCAGCAGTGGCCGCCCGGGTGGAACAGGTGGCGACGGCAGATTCGGATACGATCCGTCGACGAGTGCAGGTCGCGGCGGAAATGGCGGAGATGGCGGCGATGGCGGAGATGGTGGTGCAGGGGGTAAGGGCGGATCCGGAGGCGCCGGGGCTGGTGGAGCGGGTGGCACGATTGCGATCTATGCGTCGATCCTGGATTTCACCGGCACGGTGAATGCGAAAGGTGGCTCAGGATCGCAAGTGGGCGGCAGCGGTCGGTTAATTTTTGGTGCCAACAACTTAGGCAGCTTTATGGGGACAGGAGTTGGTGTTGTTGCGTATGCTGCACCGGGAGTTACACAGCGCAATCCCTTCTTGCCCGGCAATGCACGCACACCTTCGCTGTCGAACTTGCAGGGTGGCGCCTACACGTACGGTCTCACTTCGTTAACGACTGCCGATCTGCAATCGCAACTGGGCGACGATTCCGATCGCAAGGGATTGGCCATCGTCCGCAGTGATGCAGGATTCGGCGAGTATGAATTCGACTTGCCGGGTTACGACCTACTCTTCGTTGCCAATCTGCAATCAGAACCTCTCGACACGGTTAAAATCGGTTTGAATGGTCAAACTCCAGCAACCCTAACCCTGGGTGGCATTGCCCGCGATCCCGCCTTTGGTGGCAGTGGCTTAGCGACGCTCACGCAACTAGGCGCGGGCGAGGTGTACGCAATGATCGTCCCCGAGGGGACGCTGCGGGTTGCGGCGAGCTACGAATACTTCGGCGAGTTAATCGCGGATGACGCCGCCGACCTGCCGCTCGATCGAACTCTGGTGCTCGATTCGGAAATTCGCGTGCTGAACAACGGAGCGCGGGCGGTCGGCGATCGCTACGGCAGTTCTGTCGCCGTCGCTGGCGAAGTAGCACTGATCGGCGCGGCAGGGGACGATGTCGGCGGGAACGATGTCGGCTCGGCACAGCTGATCAATGCGCGAACCGGCGCGCTCATACGCACGTTGGCAAATCCCACTCCCGCGACAGGCGATGAATTTGGAGCCTCGGTTGCTGTTAGCACTGCGCTGGCACTCGTCGGCGCGCCGGGAGATGCATCTCAGGCAGGAGCGGCCTACCTCTACCAGATCAATTCCAACGCTGCGCCGCGTACGCTCGCGCAACCTGCCGCGGCCGCGAATCAGCGCTTCGGTCATGCGGTTGCCGTCAGTGCCAATTGGTCTGCTGTTAGCGCGCTCGGAGCGAACGGCAACGCCGGCGCCGTCTATGTGTTCAACAGTGTGACTGGCGCCTTGTCGCGAACGATTTCCCGCTCCGGCGGCGCAAGCGGTGACTCGTTTGGCTGGTCAATCGCCATCGACGGCAATCGGTTGTTGGTGGGAGCACCAGGAGTCGATGCGAATACGCTAACGGACTCCGGCGCTGCCTATATCTATGATTTATCAACCGGCGGACTCGTGACAACGATGGCGAATCCAACGCCCGCCGTCGGCGATGCCTTCGGCAGCAGCGTGAGTTTGACCAGTAGTTGGGCACTGGTCGGCGCGCCCGGCGATGATGGTGGTGCATCTGATGCCGGCGCTGTGTATTTGCTGAGTGCCACGAATGGACAACTCGCGCAGACGTGGCCGATGCCTGATGCTGAAGCGGATGCTCAATTCGGCGCCGCGGTTGCCATTTCGGGCAACCTAGCGCTCATCGCCGCAGCCGGCGTCGACACCACGCTCGGCAACGATAGCGGCTCGGCGTATTTGTACGATGTTACGACACGCGAATTGCTGAAAGAACTGCGCAATCCAGCTGCAGAGGCGGGTGATCGATTTGGCAGTGCGCTCGGATTGGCCAATGGCCGAGCAGTGATCGCTGCCGCGGACGATGACAAAAGCTTTGCCGATTCGGGCACTGCCTACCTTTATCCGAGCCTCAGTCCCGCGGTGGTCGAGAGCACCACGGCCAGTCTAGGAAATGACTTGGTGGTCGCAAACTTGACCACGTTCGAAGTGGTCTTTAGCGAGAACCTGACGAACGGCGCCGTCGCAGCCAATTATCAGCTGTTTGGCAGCGGCGCCGATGATGAGGTAGGGACCGTTGACGACGTGCTGATTCCCGTCAGCGTTACTTATGCCAACAAGAAGGCGACGTTGTCGTTTGCCGCGCTGGTTGCGGGTGATTATCGTCTGGTGGTGCGCGACACTCTCTTGGATAGCCAAGGGGACGAACTCGACGGAAATTTTGACGGCACGGCGGGAGCGGATTACAGCAACCAGTTCACGGCAGTGAGAGAAAGCCTGGCCACCGGCATCGGCGCGTGGGGTTATGATCCCGCCCGCAGCGTCGCCACCGATGCAACTGGCAATCACTATGTCGCAGGCGTGTTCCAAGGGACGGTCGATTTCGACCCAGGTTCTGCCATTCAGCAACTGACAGCGGCGTCGGTGTCGGGGAGTGGGTATGTCGCCAAGTACTATCCCACCGGCGAATTGGCCTGGGTGCAAAGCGTGGCGGCGACCAGTTCATTATTGGATGTCGCCGTCGATGCGGCGGGAAATGTTTTTGCCACCGGTTATTTTTATGGGAATGCAACGATCGGCGCCTTTCAGCTGAGCAGCGCCGGACAGGAAGATGCCGTCGTCATCAAACTTAGTCCGGCCGGCGAAATCATTTGGGCGCGGCAGCAGGGAGGTGCGGGGCGCGATGTGCCGTTTGCGATCGGCCTGGATAGCGGTGGCAACGTCTACACCACCGGCAACTTCAGTGGTGTTGCTGATTTCAATCCCGATCCGGCGGTGACTCTCAATCTGACGGGTACCAACGGCGGCAGTTTGTTTGTCAGCAAGCTGAATTCCAGCGGCAATCTGGTGTGGGCCAAGAACGCGGGGGCGGGTTCGTCAAAAGCAGCTGGACAAGACCTGGCAGTCGATGCTGCAGGGAACGTCGTGGTTGCAGGCTATTTCAGCAGCACGGTCGATTTCGATCCCGGTAGTGCGACGAACAACCGCACCAGCGCCGGCGGCGACGATGCGTTCATTCTGAAATTGACCAGCGCCGGCGCTTACAGCTGGGTGCAATCGGTGGGCGGCGCCGGAGGGGACTACGCAACCGGCGTGGCGCTCGACGGCACTGGGAATGTTCACATCGTCGGTTCGTTCACGGGAACCGTCGATTTCAATCCCAGTTACCTGACCAACAACCTGGTGAGTGCGGGAAATTCGGATGGTTATGTGCTGAAGTTGACTTCGGCTGGGGCCTATACCTGGGCGGTCAACGTTGGCTCGACTGGGACCGATGACGCCCGCAAGATCACGCTGGATGCCACCGGCCAGGTGTACGTCGTCGGAACTTTTTCCGGCAACGTGGATTTCGCCCCAGGCACGAGCACAAAAATGCTCACCTCCACTGGTAGTCTCGATGGTTACCTCTGGAAGCTACGGCCCGCTGGTACGCTGGCGTGGGTTCGTCAATTCAGCGGAAGTAACAGCACGATTCCGCTCGACGTCGCTGCAAATCCGCGGGGCGATGTTTGGCTGAGCGGGCTATTCGGAGGTCCGACGGAGTTTGATTTTGGTTTGGATTCAAAGGAGTTAACAACAGACGGCTCTCAGGATGGTTTTGTGTTGCGTTTGCCGCATCAACCCATCACGGTGCCCTCGATCACTTCGACCGGCCTGGAGGATTATCTTCCCGTTGGCGGTACGAGCCTGCAGCTTGCCTTTACCGAAGACTTTGGTTCCGCCGCAGTGAACGGCAGCCACTATCAATTCCAACGGGCGGGCAACGATGGTTTGCTCGGAACCGCGGATGATGTGAACTTGGCATTCACGACGCAAAACGTTGGTTCCAAGATTGTCTTGCGATTTGCAGAAGCAGTTGACGACTTGTATCGGCTGACCATCAAAGGGACGGTTCCCGATGTCGCCGGGACGTTGCTCGATGGTGATCGCAATGGTTTGCCAGGTGGAGACTACATCGTTGATTTTGTACCGCGTTCGGCACCGTTGCAGTTCACTCCAGCCGGATCGTTCGCTGAAGTGGCAGGCTCCTTTGCCGCAGTAGTCAGTGGCGATTTCAATCGCGACGGACACGCCGACCTGGCGGCGGTGAATGCCAGTACCAACAAAGTGTGGATTCTGCTCGGCGACGGTAGCGGCAACTTCACTGCGCACGCGAACATCAATGTCGGCACGGCTCCATCGGCGATTGCTGTGGGACAGTTCAATGCAGACGGGTTTCTCGATCTGGTCATCACAAACTCCGGCAGCCACAACTTCACCGTGTTGCTGGGGAACGGGTCGGGCGGTTTTACGGCCAATGCGCCGGTCAGCACGGGTAGCGGATCTTCGCCGCGGGCCGTGGTGGTGGGACGATTTAATGCTGACAGCCGCGATGACTTGGCCATCGCGAATTTTTCATCGCGCACGATCACTATCTTCACTGGCAATGGCAGCGGTGGGTTCACCTCGGGCTCGACGAACTATCTGACCAGCGGCCCACAGGCTCTCGTCGTGGGCAAGTTCAATTCGGACGCCCACTGGGATCTGGCGACCGCCAGCGGCACGAACAACACCGTCACCGTGTTGACTGGCAACGGCAGCGGTGGATTCACAGCAGGAACCGCGACAACCATCGCGAACGCAGGTGCAGGGGACGTCAGTTCGCTGGCGGTCGGCAACTTCAACGGCGATGCTACCGATGATCTGGTGGTGGTGAAGTTCTTGAGCAGCCAGATTCAAATCATGCTGACGAGCGCAACGGGTGGTTTGTCCCCGGCCACCACAACGACCCTGGCCAGCGGCGGAGCAGGTCCACGCCAGGCAGTGGTTGGCTCGCTGCTCGACGATGGTTTTCCGGATGTCGCCGTGATTCATGACGATGGCGCGGTCGGGGTCTTCTTGGGCGACGGTGTCGGCGCCACGTCCTCCGTTGAACTCCGCGTGCCAGCGCAACTGGCCACGCCGCGCAATCTTGTTCTTTCGCAATTGGCGGGAGATCTGCGGATCGATATCGGCGTCGTTGGCAGCGAAGTCGTCGCCGGAACATCGCTGGCCAGCCTGCGGATTCTGGAGAACAAGCCGCGGCAGTCCATCACGACGATCGACCTGAATGGTGAACTGAGCATCGAGCAAAGTACCGCCGGTGCCGGCCAATTGATCAGCCTGCCGTTCGATGCCTGGGGCAGATTGCAAGTGGGCGGCGTTCTTTTTGCGCCGCCACCGAGCGACGCAGTGCTGGAAGACGGCGGCAGTACCTTGGTAACTGCTACTCAGTTGTTGGCCGGGTTGGAAGTGCAACGTGAAGTCTCCGCACTTGGCTCGGCAGCGGATGTGCGCACGATCGACGTCTTCACCAATCATTCGGCGAGCGCGATTACGACCACCGTGAAGTACACGGGCAACCTGGCAACCGATGCCGCCACGCAAATCTTTGGGACTACTGATGGCGACCTGTTGGCAGAAGCAATCGATCGTTGGGTGGGACTTGACGATCAAGATGGCCATGGACTCCCTGCGGTCGTGCAATCGCTGTTTGGTCCCTTTGGCGTGCGTCCCACCAGCTTGCGCGTCGTCGGCGACAATTTGGAATGGATATACGACGTCACGATACCGGCGGGCCAAACCGTGCGGCTCGCACATTTCACGGCGATTGCCGCTCAACAAACCGACGCTGTGCAGAATGCAGAGGGGCTCTACACCTTCACCGGATTTTCAGCGGCCGCGAAGAGCAATCTATCGCCCCTCGAACTCGAAACCATCGTCAACTTCAATTTTCAATTCGAGCCCAACGACACGTTAGCCACCGCGGTCGATATCGGGGCCGGCAGTTGGCCTGGCATCATTGGGAACGGCCCCGCGGCAGCACGCGATGTCGACTTCTATCGCTTGACGTTGACACCCGGTCAACTCGCCACGTTCGGCGGACATAACAACGGCCAAGCGCGGCTGCGATTGTTTGACCAGAACGGCATCGACATCACCAACCAGTTGAGCTACTGGCAGACCCTCTTCAGCGCGAGTGGCGGAACTTACTTCGTCGGCATTAGCGGCGAGGGGAATACAAACTATCAACCAACCATGGTCGGCAGCGGCCAGAACCAGATCTGGACGGGCAACTATACGTTCTCGCTGAGTGTGACCGATGTGGAGACACTGACGGAAGTGGAGCCCAACAACAGCGTGGCTACCGCCCAAGTTGTCACGGTGCCGGTCGGAGGAACCGCCACGATCAAGGGCTTCTTCGGACAACAGACGAACCTCGGCGATCCCGAAGTCTTTGCGATTGCCATGGCGGCGAATACCACACTCCATGTGTCAGCAGGCGAGTTGGGAAACTTGATCTTCTCTGGCGAAGGACGTTTCGAGGCACTCAACGCAGCGGGCGACGTAATCGCAAGAACGTTGCACCACAATCAGCCATTGCAGGTTTACTCTTTTGAAGAGCAAACGATTTATGTCCGCTACACTCAGCGGGCCGATTTAAAACACGCCTATGAGTTGGTGTTCTTCACCGGCACCTTTGACCCTGCGAGTCTAGGAACCGAACCGAACGATTCCATCGCCACGGCTTTGCCGCTGCAGGTGGGCGAGAACAAGTACTTCCTCGGGAACGGAACGAGCGGCGTCGGCGATGTCGACTATTTTCAATTCACCGCCGCCGCTGGCGATATCGCGAGCTTCTCCGGATATTCGTCGACCTACAATCATGCGAACGGCACGACGTTACGGATCTTCAATGAAGCGGGCGAGGACGTTTCTGCGCGGCTGAGCTACTGGGGTACTTTTTATGCCGTTACCGGCGGCAGCTATTACGCGCAGCTCAGCGGACCTACGGGGCAGCACACGCTCAGTTATCAGGTCCGCAACTTCGGCACACCCGAGATCGCTGAACCCAACCTCGATTTTGAATCTGCTTTTCCTGTCGGGGTTTTGCCGGGAATTGTCAGCACATACACAGGCTATTTAGGCGACGCTACCGCAATTCATGACTTTGACTATTTTGCGGTCAACGTCACTCCGGATACTTCCCTCCTGGTTTCAGTTCTCGATCAAAATGGCCAGGTCATTTCTTCCGACAATGTGCTCGTTGCCTTTGACGCCGCGGGCAGCCAACTCGCCCAGAATGCGGCCTGGTACGATCCGCTGCGCGTCTACTCATTCACAGAGCAGACGATTTATGTCCGTTACTCATCCCGACAGGACTTGCAGCGCGACTATCGCATCGCTTTTGAGTTGAGCGATCTCGATCCTGCCACACTGGATGCAGAACCAAACGATTCGCTGGCGACAGCCACGGCAATCGACGTCGGAACAACTGCGGGTTTCATCGGCAACGGCATTGCCGGCCAGGCTGACGCGGATTACTACTCGTTCCAGCTGACCGCCGGAGAACTGGCGACATTCGGAGGCTACAGCGGAACCTTTAGTCATTCGCAGCGCACGTCGCTCGCGATTTTTGATGCGAACGGGGTGAACATCTCCAATCGCTTGAGCTATTGGGGAACCTTCTATAGCGCGGAAAGTGACACGTATTACGCGCGCGTGACGGGACCATTCGCGCCGTATCAATTGTCGTTCACCAAGCAGGCGATTGGTCCCTTCGACGAGCAGGAACCTAACCATAATCCCGCCACCGCGCTCTGGGTGACTGATTTAACGCTGGGTAACACGGTGAGTCGCAGCGGGTTCCTGGGCCAGAACACCGGACTCGGAGACGCGGACTATTTTGCCATCAACATGCCGGCGTACACCCGATTGGAAGTTCAGGATCTGCCTGAAGGGAATCTCCCCTTCACCACCGATCGTCAATTGCAATTGGTCGATGGCAACGGCACAGTATTGGCGCAGGTCTTCAATGGGAGCCAGCCACTCGTTCATTTGTCGTCGATCAGCCGCACGGTCTATGTCCGCTATAGCAAGCGGGCCGACTTGATGCATGCGTATCGGCTGCAGTTCTCGCTCAGTTCATCCGGGCAAAGTCTTTCCGCCCCCACCATCACGCCGATCAGCGATTTCGCGCTGCGCGAGGATCAAACGCAAGCCCTGCCGTTCACCATCGGCGATGGCCAAACGCCGGCTAACAATCTGTTGGTGACCGTTACCTCTTCGAATCAGGATGTGATTCCCGCCGCGAACCTCACGCTCAGCGGTAGCGGCAGCAACCGGCAACTAAGCATCGCGCCCACTGGCAGTGCGTTGGGCGCGGCCACCATCACGGTGCAAGTGACCGATACTGCGGGGCAAAGCACTAGCGCGATCTTTGTAGTGAATGTGGTCGATGCTCCGTTGCTCACCAGCCCCTTCAGTGTCTCCGGCACCGCCGGCAGTTTGCTCAGCCAGGCAGTCGTCGCCTTCATCGATCCCAATCCGCAGGGTGTGGCCGACGATTTTGTTGCGACCATCACTTGGGGCGACGGCTCGACAACGACAGGGTTCATCACTGGGGAAAACAGTCAATTTCTGGTCAATGGCGTGCATACATACGCCGCAGCGGGCACCTATCAAGCGGTTGTCACGATCTCGAACGTTTGGGGAGACACGCTGGCAACGCAAGGAGTTGCAATTCTCATCGCAGAGCCAAACTCGGTGCCTGTCGCCAACGCCGGCGGCCCGTATGCGGGGTTCGAAGGAGAGGCGATCCTGCTCGATGCTTCGGCGACCACCGATGCCGATCAAGATCCGGCGACGCTCACGTACGAATGGGATCTCGATTACAACGGCATCACGTTCGATACCGACCGAACCGGCCGCCTGGTAGAGTTCATTGCCAACGACAACCTGATCACGAGGACGATCGCGGTCCGCGTGACCGACGCGGATCTCGCCACCCACCTGACGACCACATTGCTGGCCATCGCCAACCGTGCTCCCAGTGGCGCCTTCTCCCCTTCCACCGCCGTTCTGGAAGGGGGAAGTACGACGTTGCAGCTTAGCGGCGTTGATCCCTCGAGCGTGGATGCTGCGAGTTTGCGATTCAGCTTCGCCCGCAATGTGAATGAACTTGCCAGCAACTACGCCGCGGCCGGCATCAGCGCCACATCGGAACAGTTCCACTTCCCGGACAGTGGGTCCTATTCACTTTTCGGCCGAGTGTTCGATAAGGATGGTGGTGTATTTGACACGCAGACGGTCGTGGTCGTGGGGAACGTCAATCCCACGGGGGTGTTAACCAGCAACAGCCCTGTCAGTGAACCAGGGGAAGTCACTTTGTCATTCGCTGGCAGCGACGTCTCTCCTGCCGATGCAGGCAATCTGCGATATTCCTTCGCTGCGACCGAGAGCGCGCTTGCCGACAGTTTTGCGGGGGCAAGTGTTGGTTCATCCGCCAGTCTCCAGTTCGAACGTGGGGGGAGCTATCAGGTATTTGGTCGCGTCTTCGATCAGGACGGCGGCGCGTTGACGCTGTCGACGACCGTGACGGTCCTCAATGTCGCACCGACGCTGGCTGTCGCCGCGACCGATGCGTTTCAAGGAGTCGTCGGACAGCCAAGGAATTTGTTGCTCACAGCCACCGATTTTGGCGGACCCAATGAACTCTTCACTTACGCGGTGAATTGGGGTGATGGACAGTCGCAGCAAGTGGTGGGCGGGATTAATTACACCGTCTCACATGCTTACCAGGCCACGGGCACTTATGCAGTGACCGTCACCGCAACCGATGCCAGCGGCGACACGAGCAACGTCGCCTCGCGCACTGTGCAGATTGTCAATACCGAAGTGCAGGCAGGCCGGTTGGCGATTTCCGGATCCACTGGCAATGATTCGTTCGTGCTTACCCCCACTTCGACCACCTTGGCGCAATTCACCATCACGCGCAATGGCACATCGCTGGGCAATTTCGCAATCCCGGCCGCGGGAGTCGCACTTTTCGGCGGCGCTGGCGTCAACAGCGTGACCCTGAACGGAACGACGGCAAAAGACACATTCACCATCGAGACCAACCAGATCAAGCTCGGAACGGCGGTGGTGCAAGGGACAGACATTCAAAACTGGCAAGCCAATGGCTTGGGCGAAGCCGATCGCTTTGTGCTGTTGTCCGGCGCAGCTCAGTTGGATGGTGGCACGCAGGGGACAACCGGCGATACCTTGCAAGGTCCCGATGAGTCGCAAATCTGGCTCCTTTCCGCGACGAATGAAGGTTCCGTTGGAGGTAGCACGTTCAAGGGAATCGAAAACCTCAGCGGCGGAACAAACAGCGATGTTTTTCGCCTGCTGAATAGCACCGCCAAGATCAGCGGCAAGCTTGATGGTGGCGGCGGTCCTGACCATCTCGATTACGGCATCCTCACGATCCCCGTGAACATCAATCTCAAGACGAATTCTGCGACGAACATCACGAGTCTCGCGAACATCGAAGCCTTCACTGGTTCTGTCGCGCACACCGACACGTTTACGGCAGCGGATACTGCGAATTCTTGGTCGCTCATCGGTTACAACCGCGTCGGCTTGAATGGAACCATCGAGCTGCATGATTTCGAAAGCATTACGGGTGGCAGCAACACAGACTTCATGACTGTTATGGAAGGTGGTGAACTTTCGGGAACATTCAGCGCCGGCAGCGGCGCCGACACCGTGAGCTATGCCAATACTGCCGAGCCTGTCGTTGTGAATCTGGCAACGCGTAAAGCCAGCCGTTTCAGCAGTGTTTTGGCCGTCGAGTCGTTCCACGGTTCGGCCTCGAGCGACGACCAGTTTCTCGCAACCAATGGAACCAACGCCTGGACGATTACGGGCCCGAACGCTGGAACCGTGACCGGCGGTTCCTTCACCGGCTTCGAAGAACTGCTGGGGGGCGTGGGAAGCGACTCGATCAAGCTCAATCCTGGAGCGTCACTCACCGGCAGCATTCAGGGTGGTGGCGGGAACGACACGCTCATTGGCAGTAACGCTGCAGCGCAATGGGATTTGACAGGTTTGGGTGAGGGACACGTTACGGCCGCAGGTCTGCCGCCACTGCGATTCGCCAGCATCGAGCATCTCACCGGCGGCACGTTAAACGATCGCTTTTCACTCGCACCCGCAGGTGCGCTGGCCGGTGCCATCAATGGCGGCGATGGCAGCAATACACTCGACTACCATCAGTGGACCGCGCCGGTGAACGTGAACCTCGCCACGAGCAAAGGGACGGCGATCGCCGGCAGCATCACCAACTTAACCGCCGTCATCGGTGGCGCTGGGGACGATGTCCTGGTCGGAAACTCCTTCAAGATTTCCGCTCTGTCCGGAGGCGGAGGAAATGACAATTTAACCGGCAACTATTATCAGGACGTTCTCATCGGCGGCACGGGCAACGACACCATTGCTGGCGGTTTAGGCGGCGACGATCTGTTGATATCGGGAGCAACCAGTTTTGATGCAGACGCCGAAGCGCTCCTGCTGATTCTTGCGGAATG
The DNA here is from genome assembly GCA_964394305.1 of uncultured Pirellulaceae bacterium. GTDB lineage: Bacteria > Planctomycetota > Planctomycetia > Pirellulales > Pirellulaceae > Anatilimnocola. The sequence goes on along the minus strand of CAYMWL010000010.1, from coordinate 1,646 downwards.
GTCATCGACGCGAACCTATGCAGCCCGAGTCAACAATCTGCGCGGCAGCGGAACGGGAACTCGCGCTAATGGCAACATCTTCCTCGCTAATTCACCACAGGACACGCTCTTCGGCGATGGCCATGCAGACCATCTGACCGGTGGCGCCGGGACCGATTGGTTTATCGCCGACTTGGAGGATGTGATTACCGACTTGGTGGCCACCGCAGAAACGCTCGATCGCTCATAACCTTGATTCAAGATTGGTGACTCCTCTCGAATGAGGCCGTCAACGCCTGCCGATCTGCAGCCCCCAACTCGCCATGACCATCAGCATGCAAGCTCACCTGCAACGTCTGTTTCGCTTCGTCGCTTGGGCCAATCGGCGTACGCTCGAAGCCGTGCAGGCAACGCCGGCAGCGCAGAGCGAAGCGCTGCCGTTGCTCGCGCACATTTATGCCGCCGAACATACCTGGCTGTCGCGCCTGCTGCAGCGTGATCCGCAACACGCCGTTTGGCCGACGCTTTCGCTCGCCGCATGTGAGCAACTCGCTGCCGAAAATGAAGCGGGCTATCGCGCGTTTTGGGAAAATCTCAGCGACGATCAATTGAGCGAAGTGAAGCAGTATCGCAATGCAGCGGGGCAGGAGTTTGCCACGCCGGTGCTCGATATCTTGCTGCAGGTGATTACGCACGGCGGTTATCATCGCGGGCAGATCGCCAAGATCATCGGCCGGGCGGGCGGCACGGCGATCAATACCGATTTCATCATGTTCGCTCGCGCAGGGAACTAACCGCGCTAGCGGCTGAATCACCTCGCCAAAATCGTCAAATTCGCTGGAACCGCGCGAATGTGCGCGCCGGAACTGGGCCAAACCTTGCGAACCCCTTGCGACCCGCGGGTGTCGTGTCCTATATTCCAAGAGTCCTGGGGAGTCCCGGCTTCGGCCGGTCTTCCAAAAATCGAGTTCCGGCGTGAGCCGGTCTCAACAACAGTCTGCGGGCATGGCGGAATTGGCAGACGCGCAAGATTCAGGTTCTTGTGTCCGTAAGGACGTGGAGGTTCAACTCCTCTTGCCCGCACTCCGAGAGCCGCTGGAAGTTGCCACAACTTCGGCGGCTCTTTCTTTTTCTTGGCCTACCGCGCTCGAGCCCTCCAGCGCCTGAATGCTATCCAGCGGGGGTTGCCAACGACACCCTCGTTCGGGGAGGTGTTCATTCCATTTCCCTCCGGGGTAGCAAAATCTGCAACTGGTTATCAGTCAACACCTTACGCCAAATCGGCAGGGGTTTTGGGGGTTGATTTCTGTTGCAAACTGTTGCTTTCTGTTGCATTTCTGTTGCGTTAATCAACCGCAGTTAACCAGCCGGACAACACTTCTGCATAGGGAGTGAACAGCCGCTGAACACCCACCGACCCCGCGTAACACGAGCTCCAACGTTCATGCGCCGCATCCCGGTCAAGAAATACCTCAACAACGGCCGACGGAAATCCCTCAGTCGTCTTTGCCAACAACCAAATTATCAGAGAGCAAAAAGCGTCGGCATCTTAAAACGCCGCACCCGGCATTATATACAATTGTTCACGTTTGTCAAGTCCCGTAGCACGAACCCCCAGGAGGACTGCAAAGTCTGATTTGTCGAACTGTATTGGCTTGGGTTGCGTA
>CAYMWL010000009.1:0-154152 GCA_964394305.1 uncultured Pirellulaceae bacterium | reverse complement strand
CCAATTTTCGCCTCGGCGCGAAGAGCAATTCACGCCAGGCCGTGAACGGTTACACTGCTTTGCCATCAATAGCTTAGGTCAATCAGCCGGTTCTTCTCAGCCATTAGTAATTTGGTGCCAATGGGCGCAGTGGGCGATTGTCTTGCATCGTGTAGCATTGCAACGCAACACGAATGCCTCACCACCAACTATTTCGCGAGCGACGTTGCTCAACCAGTCAAGCACTTCAACTACATCGACCGACCCTACTCGGCGTGTCGGACCGACGCAAGTTACAACTAGGTTCCGTTCCGTTCAACTTGCCAAGAAATGCACCGGCCCCAATGGTAAACACTGGGAGCCGGCGGGGTGTCGGTGTGCTTTCGCGTCGCTTCAAGGGTCGAACTGCACACCGAACTAGCGGTACTTACGCGGGTCGGTCTTCTGCAGTTGCCACTTGTCTTGCGTGTATCCGCGGTTAGCCGTGCCACGGTAAACCGGAGCGACGAACTCGGTAGCCGGCTGGTACGACATCGCGCGGTAGCCCTGGACTGGGGCTGTCGGTGCCTTCGCGGTCTGGGCTGGGGCAGCGGGTTGAACCGGCGCGGCGGCCACAGGAGGCGCGACATAGGTCACGCCACACTGGCGACGACCGCCCGCTTCGACGTTGGTAGCCAGGACCCCGAGGCCCAGGACAGCAAGAGTCGTGGTGAAGATGAGCTTGGACATGACGTTCTCCTTTTCAAAGGGGCGGCAGTCGGGTTCCCACAAGGAGCTGGCTGTCACCGGTGATATTGTGCGTTACCTACTATCTTTCGTTACTTCAGCGGAGATTTGCACCACTGATCGTTACTTCTTCGCCGGAACCGGCTTGGGCAACAGCGAGTCCATCAGCTTGGCATGGGCGTCGAGGAGCCTATCCATTTCCGCTCCCAGGTCTTCGCAGCAAGCCATGGTCTTCATCGCGTCGAAGGTGGCGTCGTTGCAGCAGGCCATCAGTTTGTCGTGGTGCTCATAGGCAGTGGCAACTTGTTTTTCCAGGCTTTCGATCGCCGCTACGGCCGACTTGTTCGTGGCGTAGTCCTTTTTCATCTGGGCCAGGTGCTTCTTAGCCTCGGCCAGGTTGTGGCCAATGCCATCCGTAACTTCTTTCACTACGGCAGGAGCAGGTTTCGGATTCGCTTGCACGTATCCGCGGAAGTCGTAGCTGTAGTTGCGGGCCCTTTCAAAATGGCGCTGGGATGCTTTAGACGACCAGAAGGGGACGCTGTGTTCACCACGGGCCTTCGACCCAGCGTCCTTTTGAGCGAACAGAGGCGCCGCGAACATCGTGGCGGCCACCGTGGCGACGACACCGAGCAACATGCGACTTGAGCTTTTCATTTCGGAAATCCTTCAATTGCGCCTGGCAGTGGGCACCGCACTCACGGATCCAAGAGCAGGCAAACACGGGTTAATCTCTCACTGGCGAGACCGATGACTTTTGCCGCCTTCTCATCTGCCTCACATAAAGTTCGATGCGGTTCCACGGCGATTCTTCTTGGGATTTCCAGAAAGTTTTTGCGATCTCTTCAGATTGAACTCAGGTGTGCGGACTCGCACGCCATGAGCGCGCTTGCACATGACGATTCCCCCGAACTGGTCGTCCAGACAGTGGATCCCGCCGCAGATGGCGTCTTTATGACAACGGCATTGCCTTTGCCTATTCTTCCAACGACAAGCGTTCCCTCTCCCGCCGTTTGGATGATGAATCATGTCTACCGAAATGCTCGCAACCTCAAGAAGAACGGAGCCCCTGGCCGCATCTGATCAAGAGGAGGAACATTTACGGATTGCGCAGTCGCGGCGGTTAGCACATTTGGTAGAACGGTGCCAACGCGGCGATAAGGTCGCCCAGGGTAACTTGGTGCTGGAGACCCAGGACCTCGTGTACCGCACGGTCTATCGCATGGTGGGGCGCAACGATGTCGATGATGTTACCCAGCAGGTCTACTTGCAGGCGTTCCGGCACATCGACCAGTTTCGTGGACTGTCAACCGTTTCAACTTGGTTGTGCCGCATCGCGATTAACGAATCGCTGCAGCACATCCGGCAGCAAAAGGTTCGGAAAACAGGGCCCATCGCGACCGATGTGCAAGATTATCACCGGTCGCGAGCCTCTCATGCGGAGGAACGAGAACTGCTAGAATCGGCGTTGTCCCATGTTGAGCCGGACTTGAAGGTCATTTTTGTGTTGCGTGAGGAGGAAGGCCTGACCTACGAGCAGATTTCGGAATTGCTGGACCTGCCTACCGGAACGGTTGCTTCGAGGATCGCCCGGGCACGGCAACAGCTGCGAGAGTATCTGACAAAACTCGGATGGTCGCCTGACGAACGATGAAATGCGAACAGGTCATTCCGCTCCTTTCCGCCTACCATGATGGGGAGTTGCCAGATGACCAGCGGGAAGCGGTTACCGATCATCTCGTCGATTGTTCGCATTGCCAGACGGAGTTGGCTTCCCTTGGATCATTGTCGGGATTGGTGAAACGCTCTCCCCCTCCCGAGCCACCCATTTCCATAGCGCGCAATGTGGAGCGTGCTCTGCAGCGTGATGCGCGACAGACTCTTTGGTGGAGTTTTTCCTCGCGCTGGTTGGCTTTGCCTGTCGCTGTAGCTGCGACATTGCTTTTGGCCTTCGTGATCTGGCAGATCTGGCCCGAGAATCACGGCAGCCACGATCACCGGCAGATGGTGGTTTCGTTTAACCGGTTTCTGGACAAGTACCTGGCCGGCGATGAGCAGGCCACGGCGATTCTTCCCGACCAGTTTCGCGGCAAGGCGGTCGACCTGAGCGGCGCGGCAGAGTTTCTCAAGTGGCCCTCGGTAGCCAAACCAACTTTGCTCAGCAAGCACCAGTTAAAGCAACGAATGGCGCTGAAAATGCCATGCTGCGACTGTATCCAGACGTCCTACACTTGCGACGGCAGGAACTCGCTGGTGGTGTTTGAACACACGGAAGAGCAAAAGGACTGGTACGCTAACCGGCCACAGATTCAAGCTGAATGCGCCGGCAAAGCCTGTTGCCTCGTCGAGTTAGGTAACCATCTGGTTGCGACCTGGCCGATCGAGCGCGGCTACGTGACCGTGGTCGGGGCCAGGGATGTTTCGGAGGTGACAGCATTGGTTGAAGAACTCAAACCGATGTGATCGCCTGCTCGTTGCCCCTACATCTTCTCCAGGCGATTCGACCTACGCGTCGTGGCGGCGAAACCGCGCCTTCCGTTCCTAACGATCGCTACTTCTACCGGGGTCGTGCCGAAATCAACGATGGTGCCAAGGAATCCCAAGGTTCCAGCAAATCCAAATCGGCCGACTTCCCCCGGTGATTCGTCCATGGCTAGGTTTACTTCTATCTCGCCGCGATTGACGCTGGTGACCTTGCTGGCACTTTGCGTCGCTGGCTGCGAATCGACCCGGCAGCGGACTGCTCCACAAACTCCTCGGCAAACAGCTCCGAATGTTCCGACGACCACCTCACCGCCGCAAGCTGCCGTTCAACTCGTCGCCCATCAGCAGGGCGGAAATGCCAATGTCCTGCCCTCTCCGCGACCGATCCAGCCCGAACACGTTTCGCCCGTGCTGTTACAGCATGTAGAAACGCTTGCCGACCTGGAAGCAGCGGCCTTGTCAGATAACCCAACGCTTCGCCGCATGCAGGAAGAAGCCGCTGCAGCCTGGGCGAAAACGGGGTACGTGACCAAGTTGCCGGACCCCACACTGTCTGGGATGTTCTTCGGCGACTCCATGATGTTTGTGCCCGATCGTCAGTTGGCTGAGCTGCAGTACATGCAGATGATTCCGTGGATCGGCCGCCTGAAGGCGGAAGGACAGCAGGCTCAATTCGAGGCGATGGCCGCCGAGAACGATTTTCAGGCGGAACGCCTGCGAGTCATTGGCGAGCTGCGCATGGCTTGGTTCAAGCTCTATGTGCTGAATAAGCAGATTAGCACGACGCAAGCCGATCAGGCCCAGCTGGAGTCGCTGATCAAGACTGCCAACGCGCGGGTGGCGGCTGGCGATGCTCAACCGGGTGACGTGCTCATGGCGACGCTCGAAATGAGCAGCCTGCAGGAACAACTGCTGGGCTACCGCCAGCAAATCATTGCTACAAGCGCAGAGTTGAACCGTCTGGCCGGCCGCGAATCACGATTTCCCATCACACCGCCAGCCACGATCGACGCGGAACTGCCGCAGTGGGATCACGAGCTGTTGCACACGATCGCGTTGAGTGCTCAGCCCGAGCTAAACGCCGCCCGGCTGCGAACGGCGGCGACGCGCTGGGGCGTCGAAGTCGCCCGGCTGAAACGACGACCGGATGTCAGCGTGGGAGCCAGCTGGATGGTGATGGCCGCCGATGCCGCAACGGCTGCGCCGGGCGATGGAAACGATTCCTGGACCATCAACGTCTCCACCACGCTGCCGATCTGGCACAAGAAGTACGACGCGATTGTGACGGAGGCCTCGCGGCAACACTTTGCGGCTCACGCATCCGAGGACGAGGTTGCGTTGCGAATCGACGCGACGCTACGCGACCTCTGGGAGCAAGCAAAGGTTGCCCAGCAAACCGTGGAACTGTACGAGAAGTCGATCCTCCCGCAGGCACGGCAAACCTTTGAGGCAGACCAAAAGGCGCTGGTCAACAACAGTGTGACGTTCGACCGAGTCATTCGCGATTACCGTACGCTCCTGAATCTGGAGCTTGGCTATCACAAAGCGCTGAGTCAATTGGCGACGACCTTGGCGCGAATCCGCCAGACAGTCGGCGTGGACCTGTTAGCGGCACCCGAACTGCCAGCCGACAAGTAATCTCGCGCTTCGCGACACGATACATATCTAGACACGCTGCATCAACGACAGATAATGGAGGCGGATGTAGTTCTGATTTCACTCGGGTGCAGAATGTTTCTCCGCGGCCGAAAACTGACGGTGGCAACAGCGGTGACGCTGATCGCCACCATTGCATTTTCGAGTGCGGTCGCATCCCCGTTGAATGCGAGTCGTTGTTCGGCGATTAGCGCGCAGCCCTGTGGTCGCAAGGCGAAGTGCTGTTGTGCTCCTAAGGCGACAACCAAATCCTGCGGTTGCGTGAAGCAAAGCAAATTGCCCGAGCCGCCTCCACCCGTTTCGCCCGAACGATCAGTCTCGTCGCTTAAGTGGTTCGCTGCGTCGCAGATCGTTCATACGTGCGAATTGGCGAACCTTTCCGACTTTGATCGCATCAGGACTTCTGCTGCCGCGCCTGGTTTTCAGCCGCGATCCTTTCAATCTCGCCTCTGCGTCTGGCGGTCCTGAACACACGCCAGTGTGTGTTCGTGCGCGCCGAGGCTTCGTCTCGCCGCTTTCTTTGCTGCCAATGGCTTTGATCGCCGCACTACAGGCTGAGTGCGGGATTGCAAATTAAACGCAGGACGATAACGCATGTCTACACCTTCCGAACCGCGCGGCAGTTCTGCTGCGAACAACCATTTGAAAAATCGTTTGTTCTGGATCGGGCGGAAATTGCTACCGGTGGGAATCTTCCTGGCAGCCGCTGTCGTTCTGATCGTGATCGTGGGAATTGCTCAGCGGGTCGGTTGGTTGCCGGCTGCTGGCACTAGTGCGAGCGCGGCAGGTGCGCCAGGAGCCATTTACACCTGCCCCATGCACCCGCAAATCAGGCAGCCAGGGCCTGGCCGCTGCCCGATCTGCGGCATGGAACTCGTGCCCGCCTCCAGCGGTGCGGCAGATCTGGATGAGTTCTCTGTCAAGATCGAGCCAGCGCAGCGCCGGCTGGCCAACATCCAAACGGCCAAGGTCCAAGAAAGTCCGCTCGAAGCCACTCTGCAAACGGTCGGCGCCATCGCCATCGACGAAAGCCGGCAAGCGACGATCGCCTCGTACATCGACGGTCGCCTGGAGCGGCTGTTTGCCGACTACACGGGCGTGCAGATCAAGAAAGGGGATCACCTGGCGGTGATTTACAGTCCACAGCTATTTGCGGCGCAGGTGGAATACGTCGAGGCGCGACGCGCGGCGAACGTTGGTGGCGGCTTGCAGGCGGTGCGCCAGGCACAAGAAGCATTGGCAACCAATACCCGCCAGCGGCTACGGGAGTTCGGCATGACCGATGAGCAACTCACCGAACTGGAGCGTTCGAGCAACGCCCAATCACGGCTCACGATCTACGCACCACAAGGTGGAACGGTCGTCGAGAAACTGGCCATCGAAGGTAACTATGTGAAGGCTGGGGATCCGATCTATCGGATTGCTGAACTCTCTACCGTTTGGCTCATGCTCAAACTGTTTCCGGAGGATGCGACCAAAATTCGCTTTGGACAACGGGTGGAAGCCATTTCGCAGTCGTTACCAGGCGAAAAGCTCGTGGGACGAGTCGCATTCATCGACCCGACGGTGGATCCGAAAACTCGAACCGTCGGCGTGCGTGTGGAACTCGTCAACGATGGTCGCTTACGGCCAGGCGATTATGCCGAGGCCACGATCACGCTGCCGATCGGATCCAAGGGGGAGGTCTTCGATGCGGATCTTGCCGGTAAGTGGATCTCGCCGATGCACCCACAAGTCATTCGCAGCGAACCGGGCCAATGTCCGATTTGTGGGATGGATCTGGTGCCAACGGCGAAGTACGGTTTCGCGGGTGAGCCGGTCCCACAGCAGGCTTCGCTCTATGTCCCGCGGCCAGCGGTGTTGATGGCTGGCGGCAACAGCGTTGTCTACGTCGAAGCGAAGCCAGGCGTCTTTGAAATCCGTCCCGTGACACTAGGGCCTATTCTGCGGGACAAGATCGTCATCGTCGAAGGATTGAAACCCAATGAAGAGGTGGCCACTGCGGGGAACTTTCTGATTGACTCTCAGATGCAGCTGGCGGGGAAGCCGAGCTTAATTGATCCCACGCGGGCCGTCGCACGCAGCAAGGAACGCAAAGAGCCACTTAAATTCGAGAACCTCGCGGTCGACACGGTCACCGGAGAATCTGGCAAGCAATTGGAGGCCCTGTATGCCGCCTACTTTGACGTGCAAGTAGCGCTTGCCTCCGACAAGAAACCATCAGGAGAGGCAGCTCAGGCGTTGCACGGAGCGGCCTCCAAACTGGCCAAGGACGGGGCTCTGCCTGAGGCGGCGACAAAACTGCTGACTGACGTCGCGGCCAAGTCCGAACATTTGCACCACATGGAGTTGGCGGAAGCACGGAAGGGCTTTAAGCCCATCAGCCACGCCATCGTCACCTTGGCTTCGCAGCTTCGTAGTGAAGGTGCGCAGAGCCCGTTTACGCACTTCTTCTGCCCGATGGTTCCAGGCGGCGGTGGTGATTGGCTGCAACCCAACGATCGGTTACTCAACCCGTACTTCGGCAGCGAGATGCTTCGCTGCGGCGAAAAAGTGCAGGTGTTTCCGACGAAGGGAAAACCTGAGCCCGAACCTGACCCGCACAAGCAGCATCAGGCGACTCCCGCCAAGAAGGGAGGCGCGTCGTAATGTTGCGATCCCTGATCGAATTCTGCGTGCGCCAACCGGTGCTGACGTTGCTGGGTGCCTTGGCCATCGCTGCAGTCGGTGGCTACTTCGCCACCGTCGTGCCGATCGACGCCATTCCCAATGTTGGTGAGAACCAGGTCATCGTTTTCACGGAATGGCCCGGGCGGTCGCCGAAGGACGTCGAAGACCAGGTTACATATCCGCTGTCGGTTGCGCTGCTGACTGTACCACACGCGGAGAGCGTCCGCGGCAAAAGCATGTTCGGCTACAGCTTTGTGCAAGTCACGTTCGCCGACGGCACCGATTTCTACTGGGCACGCTCGCGGGTTCTGGAACGGTTAGGAACTGCAATCGCTTCACTCCCAGAGGGTGTGACGCCGACGCTGGGTCCCGACGCGACGGCGCTGGGTCAGATCTTCTATTACGTCCTGGAAGGCCCGAAGGGAATGAATCTGGCGGAACTGCGCTCGATGCAGGACTACGTGATCAAGTACGAGCTGCAGTCCGTACAGGGCGTGAGCGAGGTTGCCAGCGTCGGTGGATACGTGCGGCAGTATCAGATCGAAGTTGATCCTGATGCCCTGCGGTTCCATGACATTCCACTCGATCGGCTGATCGCGGCCGTCAAAGACTCCAACATCGACGTCGGCGCCAAGACTGTCGAGTCGGGTGGCATGGAGTACGTCATCCGCGGGCGGGGATTCATCGGCCAAAGCAAGGACACCCAGCAATCGCTCGCGGATATTGAAAAGACGGTTGTCCTATCGCGCGACGGCGTGCCCGTGCGCATCCGCGATGTTGCTCAAGTGCAACTCGGCCCCGATTTTCGCAGCGGCGCCATCGACTTGAACGGCTCTGAGGCTGTGGGCGGGGTCGTGGTCATGCGATTCGGTGAGAATCCGCGCGATGTGATTGAGCGGGTGCGCGAAAAGATCAAGCAGATTGAGCCGGGTCTGAAGGGAGTCAAAGTTTTTGCAGTGTATGACCGCACCGGCCTGATCAATGAAACCGTCGAAACGCTGACTGAGTCTCTCCGTGAAGAACTGATGATTACGGCGGTGGTGATCGTGCTGTTTCTGCTCCACGTTCGCGCCAGCATCATCGTCTCCATGACATTGCCGATGGCGGTTCTGATGGCATTTATCGGGATGAAATGGTTCCGAATCGACGCGAACATCATGTCGCTCGCCGGCATCGCTATTGCGATTGGCGAGGTCGCCGATCTCGGCATCATTATTTCCGAGAACATTTATCAGCATCTGGTGGAATGGGAGAAGAGCCAAACAGGAGATCCAGGAAGCCGAGACAATCGCTCGCGCACGGAAGTGATCATTGACGCGACCAACGAAGTCGCTCCGGCCGTGATGACAGGGGTCTCGACCACCATCGTCAGCTTCTTGCCGGTCTTCTTTTTGACGGGCCGGGATCTCAAATTGTTTGCACCATTGGCGTGGACCAAGACGTTCGCGATGGTCGCGGCTTTACTCGTCGCTGTGTTTCTAGTGCCGGCCCTCTGCCGCCTCCTTCTGAGCAGTTCCCGGTGGCCGCTCTGGCGTAGTGCGATTGCAGCTGGGGTCTCTGCGGTCGCCGCCGTGCTTGTAGCCTTCATTTTCTGGCATCCTTGGATAGCAGAGATTTCGCCACTTCCTTTTTGGCTGACCGTGCCCACTGCAGGATTCTTACTGGGCGGCATGGCGTTCCTGATGTCGCGCGAGCGGCTGCGCCCCATCGAGGAAAACCCCACGAGTCGTCTCATCCTTTGGATCTACGAACCCACGCTGAGGTTTCTACTGGCCCACAAGTTCAGTTTCATTGCCGTGCCGATACTTATCGTTTTCCTGGGAATCGGGGCCTGGCTGGGGGTGCCCAGGATCGTTTACCCAGTGGAACAGTTCGCACGGTGGCTAGGGGCCGAACCGAATTCGCTACCCGGCTACGTCGATCTCAAGCACCGCTTCCCTGGGCTGCGTTCAGATGACTGGATTGCACTGGACGAAGGAACCTGGTTCTACATGCCCACGCTCTACCCTGCCGCCAGTTTCTCGCAGGGAATGGAGGTGCTGCAGACCCAGGATGCACTGATCCGAGAGATTCCTGAAGTCGCAAACGTCCTTGGAAAGATCGGGCGAGTCGAATCCGCGCTCGATCCCGCGCCCGGAGTAATGATCGAAACCTATGTGATGCTCAAGCCAGAATCCGAGTGGCGTCCCGGCGTAACGATTCAGGGCATCTGGTCGCAGATCAACGCGCTAGGGACGCTGCCCGGCGTGACGCCGGCCTCGCCTCTGCAACCGATCGAAGGCAGAGTGGTGATGCTGCAGAGCGGCATCAAAGCGCCGATGGCGATTCGCGTTTACGGTGACAGTCTCGACGGTCTGGCCGAAGCGGCTCGGAATGTCGCCGAGCACCTCAAGAAAGTGCCGCAAGTCAACGCTGCGACGGTGAATCCGGACATCGTTCTGGGAATGCCGTATGTCGAGTTTGAAGTCGATCGCGAAGCGGCTGCCCGGTTTGGAATGACGACGATGTCCGTCAACCAGATCATCGAGACGGCGCTCGGCGGCATGAATCTAACCACGACAGTCGAAGGTCGTGAGCGTTATCCGGTGCGCATTCGCTATCAGCGTGATCTGCGCGAGCGCATTGATGACTTGCCACGATTGCCCGTCGTGACCGAATCCGGTGAAGTGGTGCCGCTGGAACTCCTGGCCAAGATGAAAACCACGTGGGGACCGGGAATGATCAGCAGCGAGGATGCCCGGCTAGTCGCGCATATCGCCTTCGCCCCATCGGGAATGGTGGGCGATCTGGAAACCGTTCAAGCTGTGGAAGGACGCCTGCGGCAGGCCCAAACCGACGGCTCGCTCAAATTGCCGGCCGGCTATGCGTTGCTTCCCGTCGGTTCGTTTCAGAACCAGATCGAGGCCAATCAACGGCTGGCAGTCATTATTCCCATCGTCGTACTGGTCGACTTACTCATCATCTATCTCAACTTCCGGAATCTACCGCTCACGCTCATTATCTTTTCGCAGATTCCCATCGCGGTCTTCGGTGGGATGATCGGCTTAGGCCTCTACGGCATTGAGATGAACACGGCCATCTGGATCGGGCTGATTGCTCTGATCGGAATTGCTGAGGACGACGGCGTCGTGATCGCTACCTATATGGAGCAGCTCTTCGGCCGAATTACTGAACCGTCTGTTGCAGTTCTGCGAAACGCGACAGTCGAAGCCGGCAAACGTCGCATTCGCCCCTGCCTGATGACGGCGTTTACGACGTTTGCTGCACTTTTGCCTGTCATGCTCGCAACCGGCCGTGGCGCCGATGTCGCTCGGGCAATGGCATTGCCAGTCTTCTTCGGGATGTTCATCGAGCTAGTCTCGCTCTTCGTCGTTCCCGTTCTGTACTGCGGCTATATGGAGATGAAGCTCCACTTGGCGAGTCGGGCTGCGCCTGGACGAACCCTCGCTTTACCTTCACAGGAACCGTTTCAAGTTTAGCCGTTGGGCAGCGTGGATCCGCCGTTCTTAGTTCAATTCGCTTTCGTGATAATTCGTTACTTAGTCCCATTTCAAAAGTAGAGGTGTTTACGATGCGGTACTTCGCGCTTGCCCTGGTTTCTATCCTCGCCCTTACCACAGTTGGCTGCGGCGGAAATCCTCCTCCGGCCGCCAACCCACCGGCTAACGCGACCAGCGAAAAGGGAGAATCCGACATGGCCAAAATGAAGGCTGAATTGGCGAAGCTGTCTCCCGACGACTCAGCCTCCGCCGAGAAGCAGCATGTCTGTCCCGTCACGGGCAAGATGCTCGGCACTATGGGCGCTCCTGAAAAGGTTGACGTGGATGGCAAGGCAGTTTGGATTTGCTGCGCCGGCTGCAAAGAGGAACTGCTCAGCAACAAGGATACCTACCTGGCCAAGCTCAAGAAGGAATAGCACGCATGAGTGACTTGATTGCCTTTGCCAAACGCGTCAAAGAACTACTCGACCGAACCAACCGCGAGCCGCAATGGACCGCCGATGACGCCGAGCGCTACATGGCGGAGTTAGGGCAGCGACGAGAACGCTATGTCGAAATCGCGAAACACCTGATGTCGACGGTGATTCAGCGAACGCTTTCCGACGAGTACCAAGGTGTCGTTCGGCGTGGAGCACGATGCCCGTTACGAGCAACTCTTGATCGCTTACGACGTGTCGATGGTGCCTGTCTTCGTCAAGTTCAACGAACACGACAAGTTGATCGGCACGTTCGATAACCTGCCCGAGGAAAAGTTTGCCACCTGGGTCGAGCAGCGGCTCACGGACTTTCTGGAAGCCTATCTGCAAGTTGATCGTGGTCGCGACGACTTTGTCGAAGAGCCTGCGACCGATCCGGTGTGCGGCATGCGCATCCGCCGATCTTCTGCTGCGAGTAGTACCACCTTCCGCGGCCATCCGTACTTCTTTTGCAAGGAATCTTGCCTGAATCAGTTCACCGCAAATCCGTTGGAGTACGTCAAAGTGAAGACCGTGTGAGTTTCAAGTCCATGAAGCAGGTATCCGAGCAGAAACGATCCCCACAATTGCCGGGCAATGTCAGGGTCCTGGGCGTCGTCAGTCTCCTGAACGACATGGCGAGCGAGATGATCTTCCCGCTCCTGCCGATGTTTCTCTTGACGCTGCTGGGCGGCAATCGGTTTTACTTGGGAATGATCGAAGGCGCTGCCGATTCCGTCGCCAGCTTGCTCAAGCTCTGGTCCGGTGGCCGATCCGATCAAACCGGCCGGCGCAAAGGATTTGTCCTTGTTGGTTATTCGCTGGCGACGATTGCCAGACCGCTGATCGGGCTCATCACAGCGCCATGGCAGCTGCTGCTGATCCGGATCGGGGATCGCATCGGCAAGGGAATCCGCACGTCGCCGCGCGATGCGCTGATTGCAGACTCCACCGATCCGAGCATCCGCGGCCAGGCGTTTGGTTTTCATCGGTCCATGGATCACCTGGGAGCAGCCATTGGCCCATTGCTCGCGACCGCGTTCCTGCTCGTCTGGCCGGATTCGATACGGACGCTGTTCCTGTGGTCGCTCCTGCCCGGCATCCTGGTCGTCGGTCTCGTGTTGTTCGGGTTACGTGAAACTCCGGCCGCCGAATCGACGTCAAAGCCTTTGCAGCTCACGCTGCAACCTTTCGGCGGCAACTTTCGATTGTTTCTCCTCTCGCTCGTGATCTTCACACTGGGAAACTCCAGCGATGCGTTCCTACTGGTTCGGGCGAGCGAATTGGGTGTTCGCAAAGAGTTCTTGCCGATGCTGTGGTGCGTCTTTCACATTGCCAAGAGCTCCAGCAACTGGCTGCTCGGTTTCGCGGTCGATCGGTATGGTCCGCGACGGTTCATCGTCGCGGGCTGGTCCTTGTATGCGGCCGTCTATCTTGCGTTCGGCTTCGCATCGCAGGCCTGGCATGCCTGGGGATTATTTCTGGGCTATGCACTGTTCTATGGCCTGACCGAGCCAGCCGAAAAAACGCTCGTGGCCCAGTTGGTGCCTGCCGATCGAAAAGGGCTCGCCTTCGGCTGGTTCAACTTCACGATTGGCATCGGTACTCTGCCGGCGAGTCTGATCTTCGGGGCCATTTATCAATTTGCCGGTCCCGTGGCTGCGTTCGCTTGGGGAGCGGCGCTCGCAGCCGTAGCGATTTTTCTCATGGCCTTCGTTCGCGACCACGAATCAAATCTTGCTGCCGCGGAGCCTTAGGGAATTGCCGATGACGCTCATGGAACTGAGGCTCATGGCAGCGCTGGCGACCATCGGTGTCACTAGTCCGAATGCAGCCAGCGGTACGCTCAGCGCGTTATAGACGAATGCCAGAAACAGATTCTGCCGAATCCCAGTGGAGGTGGCTCGACTGAGTCGCCGGGCACGTACAATCCCCCGAAGATCCCCTTTTACCAAGGTAACGGCAGCACTTTCCATGGCGACATCCGTGCCTGTCCCCATCGCGATGCCCACGTCTGCTTTTGCCAACGCCGGAGCATCGTTGATCCCGTCGCCCGCCATTGCAACGCGGCGCCCTTCGCGCTGCAATCGCGAGATGACTTCACTCTTTTGCTCGGGCAGGACCTCCGCGATCACTTCGTCGATTTTCAGCTTCCGAGCGACAGCGTCGGCAGTAGCTCGACTATCGCCGGTTAGCATGATGATGCGAAATCCCTCGCCGTGAAGTTGCTCAAGGGCTTCCGGCGTCGTGGCTTTAATGGGATCGGCGACACCGATCAGGCCCGCAAGTTTTCCACTTGCAGCGATCATCATTACTGTCTGCCCTTCTCCACGCAGCTGCTGAAGTCGGTTGTCGAGTGAGCCAACTTCCACTCCTAGTTCGGCCATCATGGCGGCGTTGCCAATCGCAACAGTTTCAGTATCCATCAGGCCGCGGACACCTTTCCCGGTGATTGACTGGAAGTCTGTCACCCGGACCGGCGTGATGCCTTGATCCTTAGCCCCGCTCACGATCGCTGTGGCCAGCGGGTGTTCACTGCCGGCTTCCAATCCCGCGGCGATGGCCAGCAGTCGCTCGCGGTCGATTGTTCCAGCAGGTTCGACACTGATCAGTTTCGGTTTACCTTCTGTCAGCGTGCCAGTCTTGTCGACGACGAGTGTGTCGGCACTCTTGAGCGTTTCTAGTGCTTCGGCATCGCGAAACAGGACTCCAACCTGCGCCGCACGGCCGGTGCCAACCATGATCGCCATCGGTGTCGCTAGTCCGAGCGCGCAAGGGCAGGCGATGATCAGCACGGCTACGGCGTTCACAAGTCCGTGAGCTAAGCGTGGCTCAGTGCCCCATATGGCCCAACCGACGAACGTCAGCACAGCGGCGGCCAGAACGGCCGGGACAAATACCATTGCCACCTGGTTTACCAGTTTCTCGATCGGTGCCCGGCTCCTCTGGGCGTCGCCGACCATGCGAACAATCTGCGCGAGGAGCGTATCGCCGCCGACGCGTTCGGCTTGCATGATCAGCCCTCCGGTGCCGTTTACCGTCCCGCCAACGACTTTGCTTCCAGCTGATTTCTCAACCGGCATGGGTTCCCCGGTAACCATCGACTCGTCCACATTGCTTTGTCCCTCTAGCACGGCCCCGTCTACGGGAATCTTCTCGCCGGGGCGAATGCGCAGTCGATCACCGACATGCACGTGGCCGAGGGGTGTGTCTTCCTCCCGATTGTCGTCTCGTATGACGCGGGCGGTCTTCGGCGCCAGCCCGAGGAGTGCGCGAATCGCTGCTCCCGTCTGGGATCGAGCTCGCAATTCGAGCACTTGTCCTAATAGCACCAGCACGATGATGACCGCGGCGCTGTCAAAATAAGGCTCGATCGCGCCAGCGGCGTTCCTGAACCCAGCAGGAAACAGGTTTGGCGCGACTGTGGCCGCCAAACTGTATAGATAGGCAGCGCCGACGCCGATTGCGATCAGCGTGAACATATTGGGGCTGCGATGGACAACCGACATCCACGCTCGTTCAAAAAACGGCCAGCCACACCACAGCACCACGGGGGTTGCCAGAAGTAGTTGCACCCAGTTCAGTGCCGCCATGTGCTCGTGCAGCAGTCCCATCAGCGAAGTAGACGGGATGATCCCCGCCATCGCGAAAAGAAAGATCGGAAGGGTGAGCACCGTGCCGACCCAAAATCGCCGCTGCATCGAAATGAGTTCGGGATCAGGACCTTCCTCGGCGGTCGGTTGCATCGGCTCTAAGGCCATCCCGCACTTAGGGCAGGTCCCTGGCCCGTCCTGCACAACCTCTGGGTGCATCGGGCATGTGTACTTACCCGCAGGTGCTGAAGCATGGGGCTCGTCGGCTGCGGCAGTCTCTTTCAGATACGAATCTGGATTCGCTTTGAATTTTGCGACGCAGTGTTTGCTGCAGAAGTAATAGGTCTTTCCCTGGTGGGAGTGCGATCCGGCCGCGGTCTTCGGATCGACGGTCATTCCGCAAACCGGGTCGACGACGCCTTCGGCCTGGTGATGTTCGTGGCCAAGTTGATGTAAGTGAGACATTACTTATCTCCTTTGGAATGGCTGGTTGGGCTCTTTTCATGGCAAGAGGCGTCGATGGCGGCCAGAATCGGACAACCTTCGAGCCTCCCTTTGCCATCGCAAGCGGCGATCAGTGGAAGCAATGCCTTCTTCATCCGCTTGAGCTCGTCGATCCGCCGCTCAATGTCCGCGACCTTCGTCTCCGCTTGCTCGCGAACCTGTGCACGCGTCGACGTCGGGTCCAGTCTCAGCGCGAGCAATTCCTTGATCTCGCGCAGCGTGAAGCCGAGCCCCTGAGCTTGCCTGATGAACTTCAGCTGAGAAATCGCATCGGAGCCGAACTCCCTATATCCCGAAGCGCGGCGTGCCGGCGCAGCAAGCAAGCCCTCTCGCTCATAGAACCTGACCGTCTCAACCCCAATCCCCGCCTGCCGAGCCACTTGGCCAATCGTCAACGTCTGCATGATGCTTGCCTCCACAAGCATCATACACCCTGTACCTTACTACAGAGTCAAGAGAGCAAATTGCGCGGCTGGGCTAATCCTGTTTCGCTGCCTCGGCCACATCGGCCGAATTGCCCTCGAAGTAGCGGTCCGAAGCCAGTTACAACAGAAAAACGGCTGTGCCCAACCCGGCGTGACTGACGGTGGAAAGTCGTACCACAGCGAATAGTTCCTTTGTATCTAGCTAACAGCGTGTAGTGCTCGCTAAGGTAATTATGGCAGAGCTGCGACTGCACCGTCGTCGCGTGTTGCCAAGTGCTTCGCTGTCCACAGATCGGTGTTCTTCGTCAGCGTTGAAACGTGACCATCGAGATATGCGGCCAGGATGCCCGCTGGGTGTGCTGACAGCAGTGGATTGTTCGGGCCGAGCGCGCCGATGCCATTGCTGGGCAGCGTGACACTGAAGCCGCGACCGTTAAAGCCCACAGCAGGCCAGCCGTTGTTGTTGTTGGCCGCCGCGTTGGAAAAGCCGACGGTGCGAATGTTGAAAATCGACGGGTTGCCGAGCATGGCGGGAAAAGTGTCTTGCTGCGGATTGCAGCCGCGGAACCACCAGCCGCCGACGTTTTGCCCAGTCGTTGCACTGACGCTGCCATCGACGCGGTGGCGAGTTTGCGTTCCATCAAAAAAGAAGTCCGACGATTCGCCCACGACGATCACGTTTGATGTGCCATCAGTCGCGTCTTTCAAATTCAGTGCACGGTTGATCGTCAACATGCCTCCTTGCGACAACGTGCCACTCGCAGGGCCGGGCGATGTGCGGACCTCACGAAAATCCGCGCCCCCCGGCTGTTGTCCGCCATTAGTTGCCCCCGCGATGCCCACATACGAGGGGACGGTCAACGGCAAACCGCCTGGCGGAATCTCCAACTGCGGTAGCGGACTGCTAGGGCAAAGCATCCATGGAATCTTCGCGTTGCCGCAAACCCCGCCGATCGTCATGCTGTCCGTGCTAACTGCTGAAAATGTCTGACCATTCTTTTCTAGCGCGTCGATCCGGTCAAACAGGTTTCGCTGTTCGCTAAACGGGAGCAGGCCGACGTAGAAACTCGGTCCAAAAGCTCCCATGTTATTCGCCGGTGTGTTGTTCACATAGCGCGCTCGCGCTCCGTAGGGAAGCGAGAGGTACGTGTCGTGATAGTTCTGCAGCCCGAGAGCGATTTGCTTCAAGTTGTTGCTGCACTGCATTCGGCGTGCGGCTTCACGAGCGGCCTGAACTGCCGGCAGCAGCAACGCGATTAGCACGCCAATGATCGCAATCACCACGAGCAATTCCACCAAGGTGAAAGCCGAGCGACCGGAGTAGGGATAACGCTTCAATTGAAACCCTTCGCCGCAAGATTGGTTATGGATGACTTGGCTAGGCCAGAATCGTAGCTTAGACTGGCACGATTATGTCAGCATCCAGTGCCAAACTCAATCGGGTTAAAGAACACCGCCTCGCTAAGGGCCTGTCACAGGTCGAGTTGGCGCAGGCCGCTGGGATTTCTCGCGCTGGCTTGAGCGCAATCGAGGTACATCGCTTGGTGCCTTCCGTTTCGACCGCACTAGCGCTGGCCAGGGCGTTGCAAACGTCGGTTGAAGCTCTGTTTGAACAGTTGCCCTCGGAAACGGAACCAGTCTGGGCTTATTCGCCTCCGACTTTTCCCTCACGTTATTGGGCTGCCGATGTGCGTGGGCGCGCCATTCTCTACCCTGTGGAACCTGCCAGCGGAACTTTCTTGCGGCACGACGGGGTTACTTGCGGAAGCGACCCTGTTCCGGTATCGCGCGATGCTGCTCGCAGGACCCTTGTCGTCGCAACGTGTGATCCAGCTGCAGGCTATATGGCTTTGGAATATGGCCGGCAGTCACCCTTCCGGATGATCGTGTTACGCCGGTCCAGCCGAGATGCACTCGGCTTGATTAAGCAAGGCCTGGCTCACGTGGCTGGAGTACACCTCGCGGAATCGGTCTCGTCGGCAGGCAACCAGCAAGCCATTGAGGAAGAGCGGCTTCCGTTTGACGTTCGGCTGTTCGCGATGGCGAAATGGGAAGAAGGTGTCGCGCATTCGCCGGGGATCAGGCTGCGATCGGTGCGTCAGGCGACAAATACCCGCTTGCGCTGGATTGGCCGCAGCCAGGGCGCCGGCGCGCGCCGCTGTCAGGATGAAGTGCTCGGCAGTCGCCGGTCGCCACGGCACATCGCCAGTGATCATGGCGATGTCGTCGCATCCATTCGGTCTGGATTTGCGGATGCGGGCATCTGCGTACGCATGGTCGCCGAAGAAGCGCATGTCAACTTCCTCAACATTCGCGAGGAAGACTACGATCTGTGCTTCCCAAGTTCCTATGCCGATGACCCGCGACTCGCGGCGCTCGTGGATGTCGTCCATTCGCCGCAGTACCGAGAAACGATTGCGGATTTGCCCGGCTATCAACTGAGGCCCGCTGATTTACATACCGTGCGCGCGACTGCAGCCGCTAAAGGGGAGCAACTATGAGAAGGGTCGGCGTGATTTGCGGAACATTAGTCCTATCGGTGATTGCTCGGGCCTGCTGCACAAACGGCTACGCTGCGGAGCCGAAGCAGACGATTCGTTGCGCGGTCATCGGCGGCATGACGGACACAGGATTATGGGCGGGCGTCGCCAAGCGGTTCGAGGATCAGACCGGCCATCGGTTGGAGGTAGTCGCGGACGGCAACAAGCGCGAGATCGCGCCCGTCTTCAAGGAAGGCCAAATCGACGTGCTGACGATGCACTCCAGCGACACGATCATCAACCTTGTGGCGGACGGTTATGGAGAGAACCCGCAGCCTTGGACCCGCAATGATTTGCTAATCGTTGGTCCTCCCAGCGATCCAGCCGGCATCCGCGGTGAGAAGGACGCAGTCGCCGCCTTGAAAAAGATCGTCGCTACAACAAGCACGCTGCTGACGCACGGCAGCGTTGGCACAAATGAAGTTCTCTCCAACCTGCTGGCGAGCGGCGAAATCGAACTGGATCCTGCCCGCGTAATCGCGCTCCCCACGGACAAGCATCGGCGGATGCTAGAGCGTGCCTCGCAGGAAAAGGCATACACACTCTTGGGCCGCATTCCATTCTTGAACTCCAAGATCGCTCGCCATGACATGGAAATCATGGTGCAAGGGGACACACGGCTGCGTCGCCCCTATCTGGTGATCGTTGCCACGCGAAAGGAGCCTGACGCCCGCTACGAGGCTGCCAGGCAATTGGCTGCTTACCTGCGTTCGCCCGAAACTCAAACGTGGCTCAAAGAGTTTGGCAAAGGCGTCTACGACGACCAGCCCCTCTTCTTTCCAGTGACGATCAAGAAGGAGTAACGCGTGAACGCTCCAATTCGCATCTGGGCCTTCAAGCAGTTTGGCCAATCAGATTTGCGATCACAACCGCTTGATGAACGACACCTTTCCATCGCCATCCGTGAAATAGTCAGGTATCCGAGCTACTTCGATATAGCCATGCTTTTGATAGAACCGACAAGATCGCTCGAAACTGGACTTATCACTCGTTTCGATCAGCAAGAGCCGCCCGTTTACCGCACGGACGGTACCTTCGACCGCCCGCAACAGTTCAGACCCAAGTCCCTTATGTTGGTGTGATCCAGTAACCGCAATCATCAACAATCCCCAAACTCGGTCGGTGAACTCCTTGGGAGAGAAGTAGGCGACTGCAGCTAGTGACCCTTTCTCAACAAAAGTGATGATCTGCCGACCATCTTCATCCTTGCGGCTGTGATACTCATCAAGCATCGCCTGAATTGAGCCTGCGTCCTCTGGCCGAAAAAGACCACTACTACAGATAACCTCAGTGAGAGCAGAAGTGTCGTCGGGTGTGATGGGGCGGATCATCCTGAATTGCCTCTGTTAAGCTGTGCGGGCGCATTTTTTGTAACGACACAGGCTTTGCTCACTTGGTTCGCTGGAAGCAAAACTGTTACCTTTCGCCCCAATTCATGGCCGTGATCAACAGTTGCAGCACGGTTGCTGTCGCCACCCAGCGGTAGTGCGGCCATACGGCGACGATCATCCAGACGATGGTTCCCAGCACGACCAGGATGTCCAGCGAGGCGAGATTCGACAACGGGCATCACTTCCCTGTTATTGCCTTCAGAACGTCTGCTGCTTTTGACCGGTCGCCATGCCCCTGGCTGATCTTCGCGAAGGTCACGTTCTGTTTGGAATCAACAATGAACGTCGACGGATAAGCGGTTTCATTGCGCGCGTCCCACCGCAGCCCGTAGGAGTTGACGAAGGTAAAGTCCGGATCGAGCAGTATTTGGAAATGGGCAGGGTAGTCCTTGCCGCGAACAAACTCCTTCGCCCGTTCGACCAAACGATCTGCCGGTCCGGGATAGACGAATAGGACTTGTGCGCCGGCCGCTTTGAACTGTTCCTTCTTGGTGATGTACTCTCCAAATTGCGCCGTGCAGACCGGGCATTGATACCCCGGATAGCCTCTTAACACGACCAGCACCACCGGCCCCTTTTCAACCTCGGCCGATAACTTTACTGACTCGCCACCCAGCGATTTCAATTCGAAGTTCGGCGCCATTTTGCCGACGGCGGGAGACTTTTCCGCTGCTTCGCTTTGAAATCCCCAGCAAACAAGGAAAGCGATACCGGCAATGGCCCAGAACGGGTTTCGCGACGTATGAATCATTGGCATGAACCCTGGAAAAGAGAATGAACAAAGAAACTATTCAAGCGTCGATTAGGACACTGTCGACACAACGCGCCTGGCAACACAGAATCAGACCTTGGGAACTTTCTTCGGAATTGAGAGCGTCGTCGTTATCCATGACGACGTTTCCCTGGAGCAATCGCACTTTGCATTGGCCGCAGACTCCAGCCCGGCATTCATACGGTAGCTCGATTCCTGCTGTTTCCGCAATTTCGAGAATCGTTTGACCCTGCAAGCCTCTAACTGTTCTGCCTGACCTGGCAAACTCAAGCGTAGCAGCTTCACTCGGCACGAGTGTTTTCCTGGTTGATTCGGCCAAAGGCGCCGTGGCGGTGTTGCGCTTGCGGCTGGGTGATGCGAACGATTCAGACTTGATCATTTCGTCGGACATGCCGAGTTGCTGCAACATTTCAATCACGGGGCTGGTCATCTCGGTGGGGCCGCACAGATGCACACGGCTGGTAGCGAGGTTGGGGATGACGCGCCGCAGCAGTTCGGGAGAAATTCTGCCGCGTTCTCCCTGCCAAGCGGGATCGGTTTCGCGCGTCGCTGTCACCGTGACGTGCAGGTTGGCGAACCGCTGTTGCAGCGCATGGAGTTCGTCCCGAAAAATGAAGTCGCGAGCTGTTTTGACTGAGAAAATGAGTCGAATTTGTCCCTGCCAAGCGAGGTCGGTCAGGTACCGTAGTTTTGCCATGAGCGGCGTGATGCCAACTCCTCCGGCGATCATCACGATTTCCTGAGACTCTTCTCCAGTGAACGTGAACTTGCCGGCCGGCGCGGTGACGTCCAGCAGATGTCCTTCCCGAATCCGATCGTGCAAATGACGCGAGGCGAGACCTTGCTCCTCGCGCTTGACCGTCAATTCGCAGTAACCCGTTTGCGTTGGCGATGAAGCAATCGTGTACGACCGGCGAACCTTCCGGCCGTCGATTTCCAACGTGAGATTCAAAAATTGCCCAGGCAGATGTTCAAACGGCAGATGTGCCGAGTCGGGCAGCACCAGCCGAAAGGTTCGTACCTCAGGCGTTTCGAGAAAGATCTTGGCGACGCGCAATTGACCGGACCAGGAACGAGCGCGGCCAGTTGCTGGTGCTGCATTCGACAAGTTACCAAGCCGAAGACGGCGCGCATCCGCCCAAAGCGTGAAATAGTGGTCCAGTCCTCGATAGGCTAGCAGCACTGCTGATACAAGCGCGAAGACAATCGGCCAGGTGGTGTCAGCCTTGACCAGCAAGTAGTAATGCAAAACACCCGCGCCAGCGGCGACATACGCAGTGCGATGCAGCCATTTCCAGCGTTTGGTTCCGAGCCGCCGAATCATGCTGTTCGTCGAGGTTACCGCGAGCGGAACCATGATCAGCAAGCCTACCATTCCGACCAGCAGATAGGGACGCAACGCGACTTCCAAAATCGTTTCGGTCACGTTCGCCGCGCGGTCGAGCAGGAAGAATAACAGGAAATGCGCGGCAGCATGAAAGAACGCGTACAGCCCGGCAATACGGCGAAACTGCCCCAGCCAGTTCCAGCCCGCGAGTCGCATGACCGGTGTCACAGACAGCGAAAGGACCAAAAAGAGCAACGATAGCAGCCCTGTAGTGCGAATGGCAAAGTTCACCGGGTTGGCCCCGAGGTGGCCTTGCCACGCATCCCATCCCAAGAGTATTCCCGGGACGCCGCAATTGAGGATGACCAGGTACTTTGTAAACGGAGTGATCTTGAGCATATTGCATCCCTTAGAAATTCGCTCGCAGATCCATTCCTCGATAGAGATCCGCGACTTGCTCCGCGTAGCCGTTGAAGGGGAGTGTCGCCCGCCGGCCCGATTCGCCCAGCCGTTGCTCTGTCGCCTGACTCCAGCGCGGATGCGGTACTGCCGGATTCACGTTGGCGTAGAAGCCATATTCGGCAGGCGCGGCCGAGTTCCAGGTGGTCGGTGGTTGCTCCATCACCAACCGGATTTTCACAATTGACTTGATTCCCTTGAATCCGTATTTCCAGGGCACGATCAAGCGAAGGGGTGCCCCGTTTTGCCCCGGCAGTCGGCGCCCATACATGCCCGCGGCGAGGATCGTCAACGGATTCATGGCTTCGTCCAGACGCAAGCCCTCGACGTACGGCCAATCGAGCACCGCGCGCCGCTGGTTGGGCAATCGCTTAGGGTCGACGAGTGTCTCAAACGCAACGAACTTCGCATTGGCCATCGGCTCAACGCGTTCGAGGAGGCTGGCGAGGGGAATTCCAATCCAGGGAACGACCATCGACCAGGCTTCAACGCACCGCATCCGATAGATCCGCTCCTCCAGCGGGATCAGTTCCAAGAGCTCGGCGACATCGAACACGGTCGGTCGATGCACCAGACCCTCGACCGAAATCTGCCACGGGCGAGCGGAGAAATTCATCGCCTTCTCCGCCACCATTTGCTTGTCGGTGGTGAACTCGTAGAAGTTGTTGTAGTTGATGGCATTCTCAACAAGTGTGTGAGTTTCCTGGAGATCGAAACCGCGGGCGACCGCGTCGGCCGGGACCCGCGCGTAGCTTTCGATGGGTTCGGTCATCAGCGGCATCGAACCGGTCCGATTCAGCTGTTTGTAAAGCGCTCCCGTCGTCACGACGCTCACCGCAGCCGCCCCCGCTCGCATGAAGTTGCGGCGGTTCAGGTACAACGGCTCGGGCGTGATCTCGCGAGCGAGCAGGGATGGCGTTTGCATGACAGATGCCCTGAGACGACGTTCGAAGTCGGAAAGGGACCTACTTCCCTTCCGCAGCCATCTTGTTGTCTCCGGACATTTTGCCGTCCATCATGTTGTCGCCCGTGGCCATTTTTCCGCTCGACATCATGTTGCCGTCCGACATCATCTTGTTGTCCATCTTTCCGGCGGCGGGATTCATGTTCGATCCGCCACAACCTGTTGCCGCTACAATCACCGCCAGCACCAACACCGCAGTCCAAACTTTCAGGATTCGCATTGCATCACTATTCGCGTAATGGGAAGAACTAATTACCGATTGGGCTCGGACGCTGAGAGCGTCGTTGCCTCATGTCACTTTTGATGCTGACCGCCCTACGACGGTTACAAAAAAAGTTCAGCCAGCGAGGTTCACTGCTGGCCTGCTTTGACGTGTTGGGCCATTCCGATGGTTGCCCACGCCGCCGCGGCGTAAGTGATGGGGTTCAGGTCGTCGGCTGGTCGACCAGTTTCAGGATTCGGGCGTGATTGCATCGGCCATGTACCATCGGCGAGCTGCGTCTTCACGAGAAAAGTTAAGGCGCGACGAACCGCTGGATCCGAATCGGACACGCCCGCTTGATGGAAGGCATAAAGCGACTGCCCAGTAGCGAGCGCATCGCTGTCACGATCGACGGTTTGAGCCCAGCCGCCGTCCTTGCGTTGTAATGCGATAAGTTTGTCCTTCAGACTCGATTTTTCGGAGCTGTCACCGCGCGAGGCCTGCAGCAATCGCAGAACGAGCCCCTGATGCAATTCATCGGCGGAATGCATGGCCAGGAATGTTCGAGTCTTTTTGCGGATGGAATCCAGGGAATCAACCGCGTCTCGATTGAGTGGCAAGTTCTGGGGACGCCCTTCGAGTGCCGTTGCGGCCGTCAGCGTGTGGATCTGCGGCGTGTTGAAAATCGGTGGCCAGCCCTTTCGGCCTGCGAAAGATCCATCTTCCATCTGCGCCTCCGACCAATGGGTCGCCAATTTCTTCCAACCGGTGATGGTGAGTGGATCGTCGGCTGGCAGTGCATTCAGAGCATGAGCCAGGTAGAGCGTCGGCTGCGAGAGATTGCGATGCCCCATCATGGCTGCCGTCATCCGATCGGCAGCATTCGTCGATTGGGCGAGTAGCTCGGCGGACTTGTCGGCGGGAAATACTCGCGCATCGGGACTTTCGATGACCCATTTGGTGTAGTCGCGCAACTGCGTCTGATTCACAGAGTAGCCCGCGCGCTTGGCTGTGCTGACCGACCAGACATACATCGGACCATGGTGACAGGCAGCGCAACCGTTGGTCGTTCGCCAGGCGACCATGTCCTTCTCCAACCAGGGAATCGCTTTCTCGACGGCGCGCTGAACTGGTTTGGCGTCATAGTCGTCTGCGATAGCTGCTGAGAGAGAAGTGAGAAACGACAACACGAGGAATGCGACTGAACGCATGGTTTGGCTCCTGGAAGATTTACAAAAAGAGAAGGCGAAGGGGACAACAGCCGCCTTCGCCTCAAGAGACTAGCACTAGAACGGAACGAGTTAGTCGACGAGCAAACCCGTCACATTCTGCCCCGTTGTCAGCATGACGGGCGATTGTCCGGTCGGGAGCTCGGTCAGCAAGTGGTTCGCTTCGACTTTGAAGATCGAAATCTGCCGCTCGCCGGAGCCGACCGCATAGAGGTAGTCGCCGCGCGGTGAGAGTGCGATGTCTTTGGTGTCCTTGTTGGTCGCGCCGCGGCGAGGGATGCTGCCGAGGAGTTCCAGTTTGCCGCCCGGCATCACGCTATACACGCTGATCGAGTTGCTGACGAAGTTGCCGACGTACAGCGTCTTGCCGTCCTTCGTAATCTCGGTCCAGCAGGCCGCCCGCTGATCGTTGCCGAAGGGATTACCTGCCTGACGGATGGCGGCGGTTGTCGGGTCGATGCTGAACGCCGTCACGCCGCTACCTTTGAACGTCGACACAAACGCCATATCGCCGGCGGGACTGAGGGAGAAACCCACCGTACCCGTGGCGCCTTCCGGCTTTGCCGGCGAGCCTGCGCCCGGCACCAGCTTGCCGTCCGGTTGAACCTGGTAAGTGTAGATTCGGCTGCCGTCACCATCCTGCGATTGGAAACCAGCAGTCACAACGAGCACGCGCCCATTAACGCTGAATTCGACCTGTGCGGGCCCCATTCCCTTCGGCAATTCAGTCATTGCACCGGGAATCGGAATGAGACGCCCTTCTTTCAATCGAAACCCGGTGATGTTTGGCAAGCTCTTCGGGCTCGCGAACTCAGCGGCCTGATTGGCGACGTAGACCATTTCGCCGTGTACCGCCAGGCTCAGCGGTGTCGAACCGCCGGAGGGAAAGGGGCTTCCTTCCACGTGCAGCAAGCCTCGGTTCGTCTTCTCCAGGACCGCGATCGTGTCACTTCCTGGGTTAACGGCCAGAATGTACTTGCCGGCGCTGCGGATGGCGCCCTGTTCGTCGATGTCGCCGCCGGTCAAGCCACGGCCGCCAGCGTTGAACGGTGAGCCGGCGAGTTGCATGAGCGAGCCATTGGCGCCGCGGCGATAGACCGCGACGCTGTTCCGCTGCGGATCGTTGTCGAGCGTGTATACAAAGCTCGCGTCGGGCTTCATCATGTCGTTGCTGGACATCATCACCTGCTTGTCGCCGGTGCCGACCATGATCGTTTGGGTCGTGGCAGCACTTTTTTGAGTCGTCATCAACTTGGTCGTGCAGGTTTCGCAAATCGTGCCCGTGGAGATGGTCTTGCCACAGTTCGCGCACATCCGCTCTTGCGGCTTAACCGACGCGGCACTCGCTTTCGGAGTTGCCGGACTTTGGGCGGAAAGGAAGGAAATGCTCGCAAGTCCGGCAATGCCGGCGGCGGCGACGATCAGCGTAAGCCGCAATCGAGTGAGAAGTGCAAAAGTTCGGAGTTTCATGGGTCTTCTCGGGTCAGGGTTCAATCCGCACGCGTGGCGTGCAGACGCGGGAAGGAAAAAGTAAGGTTGGGCGCCACGATTCATTGGATGCAAATCCATCCTTCCGGTTACATTGGCAGCACCGAATTGCTTAGATCGCTCACCGGCCGAAAGAATCAGCCATGTCGAATCCCAGCTCCGATCAATCGTTGCCTGCCGGCGATGAAGTGCTGGCGTTAAGGCTTTTGACCGAAGGAACCGCTCAGGTCTGCGGCGAGCAATTCTTTCAGGCGCTCGTTCAGAATCTGGCCGCTGCCATCGGTGTGCAATTCGCGTTTGTGGCGGAGTTCACCGAGATCAAGTCACGAGTACGCACCCTGGCTTACTGGTCGGATGGCAAGCTCGTCGATAATGTTGAATACGACTTGCAGGGAACTCCCTGTCAGGATGTGGTTCGGGGCGGTTTGTGCCATCATCCACAGCAGGTAGGACAACTCTTCCCGCTCGATCGAGCGCTGGTCGAAATGGGAATCGAGAGCTACTTGGGAGTGCCGCTGCTCGATCCCGAGGGCGCCATCTTGGGCCATCTGGCCGTGTTTGACCGCCGCCCGATGCCCCCCCAGCCGCGGCGGCTGTACTTGTTTGAGATTTTTGCCGCTCGGGCCGCAGCCGAGCTGCTGCGGATGCGAATGGAGCGGCAAATCCGCGAATCGGAGCAGCGCTATCGTGACCTGTTTGAGGAAGCCCCGATCGCTTATGTCTTTGAAGACACCGAAACTCGCTTCGTGCACGCGAATCGAGCGGCAATGAACCTGCTGGGACTTAAACCCGAGGAAGTTGCCGGCACGGTCGGCATGTCACTGGTCGCGCCCGACCCCGCAGTCCGCGAGCGGATCAACGATGCGTTTGCGGACATTCAGCAGGGCCAAGAACGCGGGCTGCCGGAATTGGAGCTGCGTCGCAAGGACGACGGCCGACCTATCTGGGTTCAATTCTGGTCGCGCCCAGAGCCCGATGGTAAGCATACGCGGACGATGATCATCGACATCACAGCGCAGGTCCTTGCCGAACGTGAAAAGGCCCGGCTGCAGCAGCAGAATCAGTACCTGCAGGATGAGATCAAGGCATCGAGTAACTTCGAGGAAATCATTGGCCGGAGCTCGACCTTGGCTGCTGTGCTCGAACAGGTGCGAGCCGTTGGTCCTACCGATGCGTCGGTGCTCATTCACGGTGAGACCGGCACCGGCAAAGAACTGATCGCTCGCGCAATTCACTCCAGCGGCCGCCGCAAGGACAAGCCCTTGATCAAAGTCAATTGCGCGGCGCTACCGGCCGGCCTGATCGAGAGCGAACTTTTTGGCCACGAAAAGGGGGCATTCACCGGTGCTCTGTCCCGCCGCGTGGGACGATTCGAACTTGCTGATGGCGGCACCATTTTTCTCGATGAAATCGGTGAGTTGCCGTTGGAAATGCAGGCGAAGCTGCTCCGTGTCTTGCAAGAACGCGAGCTCGATCGCATAGGCGGTACCAAGCCAGTGCGGATCGACGTGCGTATCATCGCGGCCACGAATCGCGACCTGGCGAAAATGGTTGCTGAGAAGGAGTTTCGCGACGATCTGTATTACCGCCTGAATGTGTTTCCCATCCAGTTGCCGCCACTGCGCGAACGCCAGGAAGATATTCCGCTGCTGGCCTATTACTACCTGACGCGATTTGCTACTCGGCTAGGCAAACCGGCGAGGCAGATCCATCCGGATACCCTTGAGCGATTGCAATCGTACGCGTGGCCGGGAAACATCCGGGAACTGGAAAACGTGCTGGAACGCGCAGTCATTCTCTGCCGCGGGGAGGAACTCGACATTCCGCCAGCCCACCTGGTCAGTTCGCTGGCCGCGGTGCAGCAAACTGGTGGCGGTGATCAGACGATCGAAGCGATCGAACGGGAGCACATCCTGACTGTGCTCACCCGAGCGAGTTGGAAGATCGAAGGCGCTGCTGGAGCGGCCGAGATTCTGGGGTTGCCGCCCAACACTTTACGCAGCCGACTAAAGAAACTGGGCATCGAACGGCCCAGATAAATCCGCAGGTGATACGCCCCACACCGGCCCACGAACTTTCGTGGCAGCCACGATATTCCGTGGCTCAGCCAATAAAGGCTGTTTCGCACCTGCGCCGCATCGTCGGACTCTCAACTGCCGGCGCAATCTCGCTTTACGACGCAATCTGCTGATCCATCGGGCTTTGGCCCGAGCTTCGCGATAGAGGCCATGAACTCTCCATCGCAGGCAAGTGGCTCATGCTCCGAATCACCACGATCTCTGACACTCCCAACCAACTGCGGCTGCAGTTGGAGGGACGGCTGGTGGCCAATTGGGTCAATGAGCTGCTGCTCGCTTGCGGCGATCTAGGCGGACGAGCGATCGAACTGGACGTTGCCGGTTTGTCGTTTGCCGACGACGAGGGAATCGAAGCCTTGCGATTGCTGATCCGCCGCAATGGCCAATTGCAGAATTGCTCCCCTTTCATCTCCGAATTGCTGCGAGACCCCAATCATGCTCCACCTGAAACCTGTCCCTGAAGCCGCTGATCCCGATTCGCATACGGCACCATCGAGCAGCGGACTATCAGCTGCTGACTTCGATCATTTCGTCCGTGAGTATCACGAGCGTTTGCTCTCCATCAGCGTGCGACTTCTCCGCTCCGCTGACGATGCCGCCGACGCGCTTCAGGATGCCTTGCTGTCGGCTTGGCTCGCCCGGAATTCGTTTCACGGTCAATCGACGGTTTACACATGGCTCTATCGAATTGTGAAGAACAGTTGCCTGATGAAGATCCGTAGCCAATCAGCGCGCAATCGTCAGATCGAAAGGCGTACGGTGCCATTGGAGTCGTCTTTGTATGGTGGCTCGCTTGCTTACCAGATTTTTGAAGATGTGGTCGAACTTGCCGAAGAGCATCAATTGCTGAAATTGAAAATCGACCAGCTACCGACCAAGTATCGACAGATCGTTTGGCTCCGCGAGATCGAGCAGTTGAGCACTAGCGAAACTGCTTCGTTTCTCTCCGTGACGCCGACGATCGTCAAAACGCGTCTTTGCCGCGCCCGAGCGGAACTCCGACAATTGCTCGACGGTCGCAAGATGCTTTCCTGCGTTCAGAACCAGCCAAGCCGAGGAAGATTGATTCAAGGCACCTGTTGCGATAGGGCAGAACGACAGACTCTGGAGGTTTAAGAATAACCCGGTGGCAACGGCTCCAGGCACCCTCGATCTGACGTGCCAAAACGCTACAGCTTCCGAAAGAGACTTCGGCCGTCGGGCTCAATGACAATCTGGTTTTCGGCTGGCGGCGTTGGTCGATTTCTAATTATCGAATGGGTGGAGTCAACGACCTTCAGTTCGAGGGCGCATTTTGGGCGCATGTTGCACAATATCACGCACGATGCCTACAATACGGTGCCACATGAGCCGCGACCGGAAGACAAGTTACGTCAAGAGGTTGCGTCGCAAGTGATTGATACCAAAGAAGTTCTGGAAACCATTGAAACAGATTCAAAATACGGTGCCCCAACGAATGCCCGGCTGTTCGCAACTTCTTTCTGTTAAATGACTTAGGTCGGATTTCTAGTTCTGTGGAACCGTTAGAAATCTGAGGCCGATGGGCGCTCTGGGCGATCGTATTGCATCGTATAGCAGCAAGCAATGCGGGGCGGCGGCGAGGGGCGGCGAGGTTCTTAGAAGTACGTGATGTCGTTGGCTTTGGTGTTCAGGAAGTTGAACACATCGACCGTCAGCCGCCAATAGTTCCAATCATAGCCGCTCTGAAGGTTCACGACGGTTGTCAGATGGTTGCCAAGGAAGAGCGGGTCGTCGATTGCCAGTGAAACCGTGCAAGGAAGATAGCCCGGCAATTGCAGCAAGAACGTCCTCGATCTGTGACGGCAAAATCCGAGTCGGGGGGACCTGAGCCTGCTCAGTTCGCTGCTCCCTAACTCTGTCGCGGCTGTGTGTGCCTGCACGCCTCTAGCGGCCGAATGTTGCCCTTGCGACAAAATGATCACCGCACGCTCTTGCAATTGTTGTGCATGTGCGTATCATTGGCGAGTCGGTCGCGGGCGAGTAACGGACGCCTCGCCTTTCGGCCGACGCCTTGTTCAACAAGCACTTATTCTTCTCTTCGTGGGAGTGCATGGCGATGGCTCGACACACTTGGCTTTTTCTGATGTTTGGAGTTGTTAATTCAATTGCAGGGGCCGAGCCAATCACACCGGCTCGTCCTTTGTTGATCGTCCACCATGCAGGAACCGAGCGTTGGCTGACGAGTCTGGGTTCTGATTTGGTGCAGATCGAACCCTTTCTCCCTCGCGCGGGAGCGTCCACAACGGAGGGGACTGCTGATTGGGCCGCGACAGAAACGCGAGTCCGTCCATTCGCGCCGCCAGCAGCTTTCGTCTATAGCCACCACGGCGACGATCGCCTCGCCGCCTTTTGGGGTGACCGCCTGCGGAATCAAGGAACCCTGACCATCGTGGTACATGCGCCGACATGCCGGGGCAAAAACAGTGAGCACGATTGCCGGCTGATCCGCGAATCACATGCCATCCTCATCCGCCTTTGCCCCGATGCCAAGGCCGTGCTTGATCAGCGTCTTATTGCTGAACTTGTCCGGCAAGGCTCACTTGACAATTCGCTGGCAACTCTCGCTCGCCAGTAGTTTCGCCGGACCGCCGGAATCAATTCAACTCTTCGAAGTAATCATCAGGCACTACCAGACATGGCTGCACGAACGCCCCTCAAATCTGCCAAGCGACGTTCAACGGAAAAACGCAAGAAGAAGTTGCCGGTAACGGTCCTTTCCGGTTTCTTAGGTGCCGGTAAAACGACACTGCTCAATCACATTCTGCACAATCGCGCCGGGCTCAAAGTCGCCGTAATTGTCAACGATATGAGCGAAGTGAACATCGACGGCAGTGTCGTTCGCCAAGGTCGCGCGGAACTGAGCCGAACCGATGAGAAGCTCGTCGAATTGAGCAACGGCTGCATTTGCTGCACACTGCGGGAAGACTTGCTGGCTGAGGTGGCGCGCTTAGCCAAACTCAAGAGGTTCGACTATCTACTGATTGAATCCACCGGCATCTCCGAACCTCTGCCGGTCGCCGAGACGTTTACCTTTCGCGACGAAGAGGGCTATTCATTGGCTGACTTCGCGGAACTGGACACGATGGTAACCGTTGTCGATGCCGCGAATTTCCTGCGAGATTTTCGCTCCATTGAGGGCCTCGTGGATCGCGGACTGGCGCTGGGCGCAGAAGATCTGCGTTCGCTCGCGCATTTGTTGGCCGACCAGGTGGAGTTCAGCAATGTACTCGTGGTCAACAAACTGGACCTGGTCGACGAGATTGATCGAGAGCGCGTGCTGGGCACGCTCCATGCGCTGAATCCGCATGCCAAGATCGTCACGGCCACCCGTGGTCAGGTTGACCCGCAAGAGATTATCGGGACCGGCCTGTTTGATCCGAATCACGCTGCGGAATTGCCCACCTGGTTGGCTGAGCCGAGAGGTGCACATCAACCGGAAACGGAAGAATACGGCATCAAGAGTTTTGTCTATCGCGCCCGCCGGCCGTTTGAGCCGCATCGGCTGTGGAACTTCTTGCGAGATGAACGGCGACAGCAGGGACTGTTGCGGTCCAAGGGCTACTTCTGGGTCGCCAGCCGTCCTCAACTTGTCGGCTTCTGGTCGCATGCGGGACGGATTGTGGAGATCAAGCCCGTTGGCCTCTGGTGGGCCGACGTCGCCCGCGAACAATGGCCCGACGATGCCGAGTCGCTCGCGGATATTGAAGCGAATTGGGAAGAGCCTCACGGCGATCGTCGCCAGGAAATCGTGTTCATCGGTCGTGATCTCGACCTGCAGAAGTTCACCGCCTCGCTCGACCGTTGCTTACTCACGGACAAGGAGTTCGCGCTCGGCGAACAGCATTGGGTCCGGTTCTTCGATCCGCTGCCAAAGTGGCCTCTGCCTCAAGAGATTTTGGAAGACGAAGAGGCATTCGACGATCCAGTGGACGTGTCCAAGTAGCCGCTTGTTCGTTGCTTCATTCCTGAGACTCTTTGCTGCTTAATCATTCATGCGAAGTCGAGCCATTTGGGACTGTCTGATCGTCGGCGCTGGACCGGCAGGGCTCGGTGTGGCCGCTGCGCTGCGGCAGCTTGGATTAACGCGGTATACGATTCTCGACCGTCACGAGGTGGGAGGCTCGTTCCTGCGCTGGCCAAAGGAGATGAGGCTAATCACGCCTTCCTTTCCTACCAATTCGATCGGCATGCTCGATCTCAATTCGATTGCGATCGGAACATCTCCTGGCTTCTCGCTGCGGACAGAGCATCCAACCGGTATCCAGTACGCGGTTTACCTGCAGGCGCTCGCCGAGCACTACGAGTTCCCAGTTCAAACCGGAATAGATGTCGAGCAAGTCGTGGCCGATGGTGAGTTGTTTCGGGTTCAGACGTCTGCGGGAGAGATGCGAACGCGTACGGTGGTCTGGGCGGCTGGCGAGTTTCAATATCCCCGGCTCCGATCTTTTCCGGGCGCGGAGCATTGCTTGCATAACTCGCTAGTTCGCTCCTTCGCAAAACTGCCTGGACGAGAGCGAATTGTCATCGGCGGCTATGAAAGTGGCTTGGACGCGGCGGTTCATCTGGCCGCGACTGGCAAGCGAGTGCGAGTCGTCGATCGGCAGTCGGTTTGGGACAGCGATCAAAGCGATCCCAGCGTCGTATTGTCCCCCTTTACTCACGAACGACTGCGAGACGCTCGTCAATCTCGCCGGTTGGACTTGATTGGCGCATTTCCCGTCGCGCGCGTTGAGAGGGGAGCCTGGCAATACCGCGTGATTGACTCGGCAGGACGAGTGCTGAAAACAGGCAATCCGCCGATCGTTGCGACTGGATTCGAAGGCAGCCTGCGATTAGTGAGGGATTTGTTCGAAGCGCGTGAGGACGGCTTGCCGCTACTGAGTGCCGATGACGAATCGACGATCTATCCCGGATTATTCCTGGCAGGTCCCGCCGTGCGGCACGAGCAGCATGTGTTTTGCTTCATCTACAAGTTTCGGCAGCGGTTTGCAGTTGTCGCCCGAGCCATTGGCCAGCGTTTGGGGATCGAGACCGAAGCGCTCGAAACGTATCGACAGTGGGGAATGTTCCTCGACGATCTTTCGTGTTGTGGCCAAGAGTGTGTTTGTTAATTAAGAAGACTGGAAACTGCTGGTATGTCCGCCATTGAAGAGTCCGCGATCGTCGTTATCGGCAAGGAGAGCGTTGGAAAGTCTCAATTATTGGCCTCGCTAACGGGCTGCGCTGCCACGGTGGGGAATTTTCGCGGAACGACCGTCTCCTGCGACTGCTATCAATGCCGTGGCCGGACGTTCGTCGATACGCCCGGCATCGTCCGCCAGTCCGATTCAGCCACGACGCGACTCGCGATGGATCGGTTGCAATCCTCGGATACCGTACTCCTCGTCGCCCAAGCGACTCATTTGGACGACGACCTCGCGGAAATGTTGCCGCTGGCGGCCGGGAAACGCGGCGTCCTGGCGGTAACGTTCTGGGATAAAGTCCATCAAACACCGCATGTGCATGAAGGGCTGGCAATTCTCTCGCGCAAGACGGGGCTTGCGATTCTGCCTCTGGACGCCCGCCGAGTGGATGCCAAGCTGCGCGATGAGATCTTTGCAGCGCTGCAATCTTCCAGTCCGTTTCCGGCCGCCATGGATATGCCGCGAGTCGGCTGGCGCGTGGAGCCGTCGCCGGGAATCTTTGAACGTCGCGTTGTCGGGCCGCTCGTTGCCGCGCTCGTTCTGCTCGTTCCCGCCGTGCTGGCGGTTTATTTTGCGAATTGGTTTGCGGGGATTGCCGATGGTCGGATAAAGGCATTGTTGGCGCCCATCGTTCAAGCGGTGCTTGCGTGGCCTGCGGCCGTCGATCTCTTCAAGGCAATCCTGGCCGGAGAATACGGACTGTTGACGATGGGGCCAGCCCTTTTTGTGTGGGCAGTGCCGACAGTCCTCATCTACGCCGTGATGTTGAGTTGCTATAAGGCGAGCGGTCTGATCGACCGTTTAGATGTGGCTTTGCATCCACTCGCCAGACCGCTGGGGATTGCGGGCCGCGATGTCGTTCGCGTCCTGATGGGTTTCGGTTGCAATGTGCCCGCCGTGATCAGCACTCGGTCGTGCAGCAGTTGTTCGCGTGGGACTTGCATTTCGGCAATTGCTTTTGGCTCGGCTTGCTCCTATCAGTTGCCAGCTGTGATGGCGGTTTTCGCAGCGATCGGCCAGCCGATGCTGACCTTTGCCTACCTGGGTTACTTACTGATCACGACCTGCATCTACACGAGAATGACGAGTTCGCCAGAGGCTCGCTCGCCGCTGAATCGCCTCGTGCTGACGCGGCGTACGTTTCTGGCCTGGCCGTCGCTGGCTGCCGTTTGGCGCGAGATCCGCGGCACGCTCAGGCAGTTCTTTTTGAGCGCAATGCCCATTTTCGTCGTCATTTCGATCGTCACTTCCGTATTGGCGTGGCTCCAAGTGCTGCCGTGGCTCGCGAGTCAGTTTTCTCCGCTGCTGACGATTTTCCGGCTGCCCGGCGAGGCCTCGCTGCCTATCTTGATGGCATCGTTGCGGAAGGATGGCATTCTGCTGTTTCTCGCGGCCGGCAACGATCAGGCGCTATCCCTGTCGCCGTTGCAGGCGTTGGCGGCCGTCTATCTCGCCAGTGTGCTCGTTCCCTGTTTGGTCACCGCCTGGACGATCGCCCGCGAACAATCGTGGCGTTTTGCTGGCTGGCTGCTACTGAGGCAAGCGACTGCAGCCTGTGCGTTTATGCTGATCTTGGTCTGGGGCGGCTACTTCATCGGTTGGTAACGTATGGATGCGAAGCCACTCATCATTGCGAAATTCGGACGCAAGCTCCTCGACCAGCAACTGTGGTGCTGGGGGCAGGATGTTGCGCGGGACTGCGGAAATGGACTAGTTGAGTTTGGCTTTGAGCGCCGACCTCCACCGCGCAAGCATTCGCAAGTGCCGAGCATCTATGTGTGGCACAGCGGAACGGAACAGGTCCTGCTGCGAGGATTCGGCCTCATTTACTCGCAGGTCAGTGTCGGCCAGATTTTTCTGCGACGTTATGGATTCTCTCCATCACTGCTAACTTCATCCCAGCGCACTTGTTTGCACGCATGGACGGTTGACAGTTTGGGCGAGATTATCGCGCCACGTTGCGCGACAGAGCAGTCACTTGCCTGGCACCTGACGGCGGAATGCTGCCGTTGGATTGGCGAATACGAGAATTGGGTTAGGGAGAATTGGGGTTTGGCATATCGTAAGCAAACCATCGAAGTGTGGAAGCATCGCGATGCCGAGACTGTTACAACTCGCAATCTATGCGCCGCGTGGAGCAGGCTCGGCTTGGCCTGCCACCAACGCCACGATCGGTACGCCAGACTGCGGGCGGGATGAATCGCAACGCGACGCATCATCGACAACGCCGACATCGTCTTCACACCACGGTCACTGGACCATGATCGTCGCAATGTCCATCATGCGGATGATGCAAATGACCATCGACCAAGTAGTCAAGATGATCCCCATGCGGTACAGCTTCGTGCCCGCAGTTTGGGCCATGGACATGATCGCTGGGGTGGCCAACACTGCCCTGAGTGCATTGCTCGGGGTTAGTCTGATCGACTGGCAACACGTGTTCGGCGACGGAACCGTCCGGTCCGGGGCAGTGCAAATGACCGTCGTGTAAGTAGTCGACATGGTCGCCATGTTGAATAGCCGTATGACCGCAACCGGCACCGTGCAAATGTGGATGGTCGTGATCGGTCGCCATGGGGATTTTCCTTTAACCCGAAGTGTTTCTGAATCGCCGACATTGTTGCATGTTTGGAGCAATCGGCCAATCAATGAATCATAGCTCAATCGGGTGATCGCTCCTTGATCACATCGCGCCGCTCCCCATTGCCTCGCACTTTCCGCAGGCAATCAAGGGGAACGCCAAACGCGAACTGATGCCCAGAGATGGCATATGCACAGCGATTGCAACAGCTGGCCTGCCTGGATATGCTAACCGGATTGGCTCTTCGGGAGAGGGATTTATGAAGCATGCGCAGCCTCACTCTTGGGACATTATCGGGGTTTCACTTTCCGCACTTTGCGTTGTGCATTGCTTGGCAATGCCCCTGGTTGTCGCCTAGCTACCACATTTCGGCCTGAATTGGTTGTCGAGTGACGGCTTCCATCTTTGGTTTGCTATTGCGGCAGTTATTTTTGGCTCGGGCTCGTTCCTGCCAGGCTACCTGCAGCATCGAAGAATGGTCGTTCCTGCGCTGGGCGCGATCGGCCTCATTGTCCTCAGCTACTCCGCAGTCGCCGGGAATGATCCATGTTGCGCGGCCGCGTGCTGCGAAACCTCGTCTCCGATAGGCAGCGAAAGCACAGTAACAAGTGGCCTGGTCAGTTTTGGCTGGACGCCAATCGGTGGTGTGTTACTGATGCTCGCCCACGGTCTCAATTGCCGTTTCGCTTGTAACTGTTGTCGTGCTGTCAACAAGTAACCGCAGGTCAAACTTGCTTGCATCTTGGTGCGTTCCCAATGCCAAAATCCAAGCTGCCCTCGAAACCGCTTACAGCGCTCGAAGTAATTGGCATCTTGCTCGCACTTGCAGCACTTTTTTTGCTGATGGCAAGTGGGTTTTCGAGCAGGCCAACTGAGAGTCCGCCTGATCATTCTCACGAACATTCGCACCGCTGAACGCGAAGCAATTCTCTGGCAAGGAATTGATTGTCGAACCACGCGACCTTTCGCTAGTGCGGAAATATCCAACGACGTGACTAAAACGCTGCCTCAAGAAACGCAAAAACCGCCACCCCCGAATAGCATTCTGCGCGAACTGCTGGTGGTGGCTTGCGGAATCGGCTGCATGATCTACATGTTGGTGAGTTACTGGCTCAGGCACCGCTGAACCCCGCGGCATTTGATTCGTCCAGCAGCCACCGAGATGCCTCTGTATCGAATATTCATACTCTAGTGTATTGCATAACAGTTGCATTTAATGTACGTTGGCGATCAGTGTAGTGGGCCAGTGGAGGCCCACCGATTCGCCGAGGTACTCGCGATGACCGCTGCTCCTGATCGCCCGCCGTATTCCTGGCTCGGCAGAATCGCGTCGCTTTTCGCGATGTTTGCGGTGGCGATTAATCACGACTTCTGCCCTGGCACGAATCGCTATCTCGATTGGCTGAAACAACCCTTGGTCGTGCTGCTGCTGGCAACATTGGTCGCACTCGTGATTGGCATGAGCGTGGCATTTCAGGGCTACGTTGTCGCTAGCGGACTAATCGCCGTAATCGTGCTGGGGATTTTCTGGCCGTTCGTCGGCATGGTTGGGCTATCGGCAACACTGCGCTTTGAGCGTCGGCGTGTCCGTGAAGGGGAACCGGTCACGGCAGTGCTTACGGTTCGCAATCCGATGCCGTGGTCTGTGTGGGGCCTGGTTTTGGAACGGGGTTTCTCGCGCGATGAGGAGCCGGAAGCTGGCGTCGTCAACGATTCAACTAACAAAGACGTTGGCTTCGCACTAGCACGCATTCCCGGATTCTCTCGGTCGGACTTTTTCTGGGAGTTTGCGCCTCAATGTCGAGGGGAGTATCCGCTGAGGCCTCCGCGTCTGACCACGTCGTTTCCGTTCGGTCTCTGGCACCGCTCGCGGGAAGTACAGATTGCGTCGCGTTTCTTAGTCTGGCCACGGACGATCGAGCTTAGCGAGTTACCGCTGCCGCAAGGGCAGAGCTACTCTCTTGGCGCGCTCTCGCAATATCGCGCCGGCTATGAAGGGGATGTGATCGGTACTCGCCAGTATCGTGAGGGGGATCTGCTGCGGCATGTTCATTGGGCTCAGACGGCGCGATACGGGAAAATGATCGTTGCCGAGCGGCAAGCGAATCTCACCTCGACGGTTTGCATTCGAGTGGATCTCGACCCTCAAAGCCACACACCTGGCGCCAATGGCTCCTTCGAAATGACGTTACGGGTTCTGTCGAGCGTGTGCAGTGTACTGTCGCGTTATGACACAAGAGTTGCGGTAGAACTTGGCAACCAGGTGCATCTCATCGAATCGGGCGCAGTCGGCCAACAGCGTTTCAATGATGAACTGGCGCGGCTGCAACTCGCGTCCCTGCATGGCATACGAATCGCCG
This sequence comes from uncultured Pirellulaceae bacterium, assembly GCA_964394305.1. Classification (GTDB taxonomy): domain Bacteria; phylum Planctomycetota; class Planctomycetia; order Pirellulales; family Pirellulaceae; genus Anatilimnocola. Next base: position 115,565 of record CAYMWL010000009.1, on the reverse strand, counting down.
ATCGAACCCGGCGTTTTTCTGCGGAGTTGCAGTTGGTGATTGCCACGGCACGCAGCACACCTCAATTCTACGGAAGTGAAGCAGCCCACCGAAGAATCATCTTGCTTGACTGGGATAGGGGAGCATTCGAACAGCGGCAAGCGGTTCGGACGCCACAAGCGTGGATAAGGCTGAGACCAACTGCCGATATTCTGCAGCAACTCAAGTTGCAGTGGTGCGACTCCCGCGAATCGGAGTGGTCACATGCCTAGTCGATCGCTGCAATTCTCTACCTTGCTCCTGGCGACTTTAGCGACGATCGCTCTGGATATTGCCCGCAGCGAACATGTGCAGTCTCCCGGTCACGTTTGGGTCGTTACAGCGCTGTGTTGGATGCTCGCGCTCGGGGCTCGATATGGTGCCCAACGCGTTGGTCGGCAGAATCAGGCGGCCGCGGGCTTGGCGGTGTTTTTGATTCTGCTGATGGCAGGATTGCCCTTTGTGTTGGAATGGTCCGGTCGTAACTTCTTTGCTGCGGGCGAGTCTCCGGAACTCGTGCAATTGGCGGCGCTCCGCAACTTAATGCTCGCCTTGGCTGCGGCCGCGGTCTGGCCATCCGCGCTGCGATTGAGTTGTGTCGCGAGCCTTTTCGTGGCGCTCGGCGCTCTCATGTTTCTTTACAGTTGGCTGGGATTTGTGGTGATCGGCACCTATGGACTAGTTGGAGTGTGGTGGTTGATGGGCGCCAACTGGGAGCGGCTTCATGGCAACCTGGTCGCAAATAATCGACGTGAGTGGCCTGTGCTCGCAGGCTCCAGTTCAATTGCTCTGGTCAGCATCGTCTCCTTGATAACTGCACTGGCAGTCAGTGGCTCATCAGTCGGTTTCAATCTACTGGAGTTGTTTTGGGGATCGGGTGGTTCAAGGTGGGACGATTCCTATGCAGCCCGCGGTGTGGGCAACGGCGATCAGCTCGTCGCGGCCAAGGATCAGGCGAACAGCTTTGGAGCCGTTGAGAGCGAGCTGTTCCTCGACTCGGAAATGCCCAGTTTGTACGACGCATTCAACGATCTGTATGGCGATGAAATTCGTCGGACTATCGACCAGCATCGTTCGATCGCCCTGTCGCCAGTATCAATGCCGCTTACACATCAGCACGCGTCGCAAGATCAGCAGGCTGGTCGGGAGTTCTCTACTATCCGGCGCAAGCGAAGAAATGAGCAGACCGCAGCCAAGACCAAAAGTTCGGCGGCATTGATCTATGTTGCCGGGCGAGTGCCGTTGCATTTGCGGTTGGAGACATTCGATGCCTTTGACGGGCGAGTATGGTCGCGTGCCAAGCCCAGCCAAATGCTGCCGGTCGAGTTGGCACTCGAAATCCGGGAGGACAAACCGTGGATCCTCATTCCTCGTCAGGCAGAGTCTCCTGCCCTCCGCACTTCCGAGCGGCATTTGGTGAAGATTATTCGTTTGGCGACCAATCGCATTCCGTCCCCAATGCACTTGGAAGGTGCCAGTATCGACTTCGTGGACGACGCGCATTTCTATGGCTGGACGCCGGATGATGTCCTCTCGTTACCACAGCGCACTAGTATTCCATCCCTGCAAGTCATTCATTTGGAGTCGCGCTCCTTCGATCCTGCCTTGCTGCGAACGGACAACCCGAAACCTGCCGCATCTTCGGTCAAAGTAAACGATCGCGTGTCGGAACTGGCACGAGAATGGACGAAGGGTTTGCCAGCTGGTTATGAGCAGGCAGCGGCCATTGTGGAACGGCTGCGAAGTGGTGAGTTTACGCTTGACCCCGATTACGTAGTTCCCCCTGATTGCGAGCAGGCCGCCGAACATTTCTTGTTTGAATCGCGGCGCGGGCCGGACTACCTGTTCGCAACCAGTGCCACTCTCTTGCTGCGCTCGTTGGGATACCCAGCCCGCGTCGCCACAGGCCTTTATGCGCGATCCGAGCGCTATGAGCGGCTGCAGCGGCAGACGGCTGTGCTGGCCGAAGACGTCCACTTCTGGTCAGAAATTCAGTTGGATGGTGCGACCTGGTTCACACTGGAGCCAACGCCCGGTTATGCGGTGCTCCCTCCATTAAGAACCTGGTCCGAGTCGGCAGTGGTAGCCGCTCACAACTCTTGGATCTGGGTTGTGCGTCACCCAGTTCACTGTGTCTTTGGCTTGGCGTTGTTGATTTGCATCGTCCGATCCTGGCGGGAACTTCTCGACTACTGTCTGACATTCATTTGGCTACTGCGCTGCCGGCTTGCTCCGGGCAGTCAACTTCTCGCAACGCTCTGGCTGATCGAGCACCGCGCGCGACTCGCCGGCAAGCGGCGTCCTGAACACGTCACGCTTTCCCGCTGGTATCAGCCACTCGCAGGCAACACATCATTGCCCGCGACGAAAGTGGTCCAGACCCTCCTGCAAGAGTGGTCAGTTGCCCTCTATGCGCCGCGAGCAACGACCGCCATAGCGCCTTCTGCCAATTCAAGGCACTCCGATCTTTGCCGCCAAGCCGCGAAGGTCGTTTCGCTGAAAGTTTTGCTTGCCGCCCACGCCCCTGCGACGTAAATCACGGACAATATGACAACTACACTTTCCATATCCGACCACTCCTCGGCGACCTCCGCGAGCCATTGCGAACATCAGCCGGCCATCGACGCTCTGCGAGCTGCACTCAATGCGTCGCTCCTTGGCAAAGAGTCTGTGGTGGAGTTGGTGCTGGCTTGTCTGCTGGCGCGCGGACACTTGCTGTTTGACGACTTGCCCGGCCTTGGCAAAACGACGCTTGCCAAGGCGCTCGCGCACGCCGTCGGAGGGCGATTTACAAGAGTGCAGTGCACGCCGGATTTGTTGCCCACGGACATCACGGGCTTCAATGTCTTCAATCAGCAGTCGCGCGACTTCGAGTTCTTGGAAGGGCCCGTATTCGCCGACGTACTACTCGCCGACGAGATCAATCGAGCCACGCCACGCACGCAAAGCGCGCTCTTCGAAGCGATGGCCGAACGGCAAGTGACGACGGACGGCAAGACACGCCGACTTTCCGAGTCGTTCTTTGTGATCGCAACGCAGAATCCTGTCGAAAGCCACGGGGCCTATGCCCTGCCCGAAGCGCAGCTCGACCGCTTTGCCATGAAGCTGCGAATTGGCTACCCAGATCGGCAGAGCGAATTGCAGATGCTGGAGTCGCATGTCGGCGATCAGCGCCAGACGCTCTCCACCGAACCGGTCATCACTCCGCAGCAGTTGCGGCGTTTGCAGGAGCATGTGGCCAGCGTCGCGGTCAGCGCGAGCTTGCGAGAATACTTTGTCGACCTAGCGCAAGCCACTCGCAATCGTCGCGACGTCCCTTTGGGATTGTCGCCCCGCGGATTGCTGACCTGGCAGCGCGTCGCGCAAGCGCGGGCGCACCTGTCTGGCCGCGACTTTGTCATCCCCGACGATGTGCAAGAAGTGGCGCTTCCCGTGCTGGAAGTCCGCCTTAGCGGCAGCGGTGATGAGGTGGCGTCAGTCGTTCGCGAGATCATCGAATCGGTAAATGTCCCTGTTGCCAGTGCCGTTTCAGTGAGGACCAAGCGATGAGATTTGAACCGTTCGTTGCGAGGTGCGCCGTCTGCCTCGTCGGACTAGTCGCAGCTGCAGGCATGGGCTGTGGATCGGCTGCGCACGACGATCATTTGGAACATCACGTGCCCGAGCACAAACCCCATGATTTGGTGGATGCAGTCGATGAAATCGAGAAACGCTGGCAGGGACTGGAAACCGCATGGAAAACGAATCCCGGGCAGAACAGTGAAGCGTTGTCTGAACTGATTGACATCATTCGCTGGCTTCCGGAAGTGGCTGGAGATAGCGACCTGCCGGAGTCCGATTGGAATACGGTGAATGGGATCTCCAAGTCTTGGCAAGCCAAACTGAGGGCGATGAACAGCAGGTCGACCGCTAAGGGCGAGCAGAGTTTCCCAAACTGGAGCGATGAGAAATCGCAATTGGCGAAACTGCAGAGGATAGCGCCGCTGGCGAAAACGGGACACGCACACTCGCATCACGGACATAGCCATGACTGAAATTGCCTGCGGCTTCATCCTGCGGTTTTTGCAATCGCTGACCTCTGCCGGGCCGACGATTCTCGTCGGCATCGTCGTTGCTGGAGTATTAGAACGGCTGTTTGGCTACGAGCAGACGCGTCGTATCTTCGGAGGGAAAGGTCTGAAGTCGCTGTTGATGGCCTGGGCCCTGGGCATGTTGTTGCCCGTGTGCGCCGTCGGCGTCATTCCTATCCTTCGCGTGCTTCGGCGCTCCGGCTTATCGGGCGGTACGATCCTCGCCTTCGCGCTTGCGGCGCCGATCTTTAATCCGATCTCGCTGCTGTATGGACTAACCTTGTCGCGGCCACTCGTAATCCTGTCATTCGCTGGTTGCTCGCTCGTCGTCGTGACCTTGGTGGGCCTGCTCTGGGATTATCTCTTTCCCGGCACGGAGCAGACCCCGACCGCCGAACTGAACGTGGCCCCCGGCGTGAAACGCATGTCGGCCGTTGGGGTGTCCGCGTTGCAAGAGTTAGTCGGCCCATCGTTGGGATACATCCTGCTGGGCGTCACTTGTTCTGCGCTCCTGGCCGCATTTCTGCCGCATGGTGCTCTACAACACTCGATGAATGCCGACAACTCGCTGGCCCCGATGACGATGCTCGGCCTCTCGATCCCGATCTATGCCACCCCGATGTTGGCGATGAGTCAATTAGGTTCGATGTTTCAGCACGGCAACTCGGTCGGCGCTGCCTTCGTGCTGCTTGTCTTCGGCACTGGGTTAAGCCTGGGAACGCTGGGCTGGATGGTGATGAATTACGGCTGGCGGCGCGGTGTGGTATGGCTCGGGAGCATGGCGGCTATCGTTCTCTTGCTGGCCTATTCCGTTGACAAGCCACTCTACCCCAATGGGGTTGAGCCAGTCGACCACACTCATGCCTTCGACATTTACACGTCACCCTTTGCTGGTCCCTTAACGGAGCCACTCGCGGAAATGAAATTGCGATTGGGTGAGTCAGTGCAACGATATGAATGGCAGATTCTGTATGTGCTCACGGGGTTGATCTTGCTTGGCTTCGTTCTTGGGCGCGCGAATCGCGATGGTCGCATCGAGAGTTGGCTCACTGCGCATCATGCGTTGACCAAGAAGACATTCGACGTCGACATCCCACCATCCGTTTTGGGCGGCGTGATCCTCGCGGGCCTCGTGGCGCTCAGTATTGCAGGCTGCTACATCTACTACCCGCCCGAGCAAACCGTGTTCGACGAGATCACGCAAGTTCGCATCGGTGCCATCTACGCCGCGCGGCAAGGCGAAGTCCGCCAGGCCGAGCATCATATCGCCCAATGGGACGAGTGGACGCGCAAGCTGGAAGTGGGCGTTTATCTGCGCAGATTTCGCGTCAGCGAGTTTCAAGCCATGAAGGGTAGAATCTTGCGCGAAAAGCTAGAGCTGTTGCGTCACGAAGTCGAAGACGGCGACCGCCAAGCGACGGACGAGATGATCCGGCAGGCAGGGGTTGCGCAGGAACGCTGGCAAAGGGCATTCAATCCAGCTAAAGACACCGCCGAAAAAGACTCAATAACTACGTTAACGTATGGCTTTCCAGATGAACACAACAAGTCTCCGTGAGAGCGTTCGAGCTCGCTGGAAACCGATTCTGCACGAGCTCGGCCTAAAGTGCACAGAGCAACGACTGGCCGTTCTGCACGAGCTAGAGATTGCGACTGCGCCAATGTCGCATCGCGACCTCATGGATCGCCTTGGGCCCTCTCGTTGGGACCCAACGACTACCTTTCGAAATCTCAACGATCTCTTCGAAGCAGGCTTAGTCACTCGCATCGACGTCGGCGACCACACTTGGCGATTTGAACTACTGGGAAAGAAAGAGGGAAGGTCGGCTCGGCACGCTCATTTCCTCTGCGTTGCATGTGGAGCGATCGAATGTCTTCCTGAATTGTCGCTTGCGGAAACTGCGGATCAATTACATCTGCTGTTTGGCAGACGATCCATTGACGACGTACTCGTAAAAGGACGATGTTTCGACTGTACCGAAACAAGCCAATCTTGAAGATTCCGAAAAGATCGCCGCTCGCAATCGCTAGCCTATTGCAATTCGATTGCATGTAGGGATAATACTCATCAATCCAGTCACCGCTACAGTCAGTGAGTCCCGTGCTACGCAATCGACTTCAAGCAGTTTCGCTACTTTTGCTGATTCAGTTCAGCCTGGTAGCGGTCTGTGGCGATTGGGTGCATTCCGTCTTGCATGGATGTGCGTCGTGCGCATCGAGTGACTGCGTATCCCACACTTCGGCTTGTGGCCATCAGCATGGCGAGCAACACAGCTGCTCCCACTCCAAGCCCAAGTGCGTAAACCACGAGTCGAAGACCAGGCCCCAGGGCTGGCATCAAAGTTCTGGAGCCGCCAATCACCAGTGCGCTTTCTGTGGCTTTTTTGCATCTCCTTGGTCCAATGGCCGGATTGCAATTCCGCCAACAGTTGCCATCACACGAGTGGCGACTTTGTTGCCTGGCCGCGACTCGCAACACAGCGGCATCGCCATTCGCCAGCATCTAGCTCGCGGCCCGCCTTCCACCTTCATCGACTAGAAGGTTATTTCTCGTCGTCTTGGGCAACTGCGCGCTTGCGCGGCCGCCGTTGATGGCGATCTTCATGTGTTTGTGTCCAAAGGCTCGTAGCGCGCTGCGCTAGGCTGTCCTTTTGCGACCCAATTTCTATTCGGACCAGCCATGTTTTCCAAATCGCTCAGGCTTGGGCGGCGGGTGCGCCGCGCGTTCACGCTCGTCGAATTGCTCGTTGCAATCGCCATTATTGGCGTATTGATCGTCCTGCTGCTGCCGGCAATTCAGGCAGCGCGCATAGCTGCTTGGCGGACCAAGTGCGCCAACAATCTGCGGCAGATCGGACTTGCGATTCACAACTACGCCGACACCAACAGTGGGCGCTTCCCGATTTCCACGCATGGCATCTCTGACTTCGAGCAGTCCTGGATTTTCACGCTGAAGCCCTACATGGAAAGCGTGGACAAGGTCCGCATCTGTCCGGTCGATCCGAAAGCCAAAGAGCGGCTCGCCAATGATGGCACGAGTTACGTGCTCAACGAATACATCTGCGTTCCAGGCCCCGATGAAGCACTTAACATGAAAGTGCTGCAGTCGACCACGCACACGATCCTGGTTTTCACAGGATCTGATGACAAGGGCACCGCTGTCACCGAGGACCACACGCATTCGCGCAACTGGTTCAACGCGCCGGTGACGTCGGCGTGGAACCGAATCGTCGCTGACATCCAGCCGAATCGTTTCAACGGCGGCTTGAATCAGCCCCCAGCCCTGCGTGCTAACGGATACGCCAACTACCTGTTCGCCGACGGACATGTGCAAGTCATTCCCGGCGAACGGATCAAAGGCTGGGCTGACTCGCAAGTGAATTTCGCCCTGCCGGATCGTTTTCCTCAAACCCAGTAAGCACTTGCCCCGCTTCTTCCCCAACTCATTGCCTCCGACTCAGAGGATTTTCCGATGTCTGCAGTTTCTCACAACAAAACTCTTCGCCAACGCCATCGTCGAGACCTCGCTCGCCGAGCCTTTTTGCGTCGCCACTCGCACCTGGAAACTCTGGAATCTCGGTCGCTCATGGCGACTCTGAACACGTTTGCGACGACTGAACATGTCGATCTGAACGTGCTTCACAGCGGGGGAACCTGGTCAATACAACCGCAAATTGAGGGTGTGCCCAATACTGCGGACAACGTGCTGCTCTACGTCGGCAAGTCCGCCGAAGAAGAGAGACCCGCCGGAACGAATTTCAACTTCATCGGCGTCGCCGAGGGTGCAGACTTTTATCGGCTCCCCGCTAACCAGAATCCGGACGCACTCTATGCGGGCTTCGCCGGTCAGGGAGTTCCCAGCACGATTGATCGCTACAGCCCCGCCACGGAATCGAAAGGGAGAATTACCTTTAACAGTCGGTACGCTAAGGTGACCCTCGCCGATGTAAAGCACTTCAACGCCAATGGGACATCAGGGGACGGTGTATTCTCGGTTTGGGAAGATGGCCCGGGCGGTCCCAAGGTCTTCATGTCGAACTACAACGACGGAGTTGCAAATCCGGATGGCGCTGGCCTCGACTCCACGGATGGAATCTCTGCAGACGACGCATTGTGGATATTGTCAGGCAGCCACAATCACTTTAACTTCGGGTTTTCGCGGCCTGGTCGATACGAGGTGGACGTAGTCGCTTCGGCCTATATGACGGATGATGGCCTGTCGACGCCGAACACAGCTTCGTTCAGTCAAGGCGCACCGATCCGGCTCTACTTCTCAGTGCTCAATGTCGGTCAGTTGGAGTTTGATGCGGCCAGCTACACCGTCAATGAAGGCGCCGGCACAGCGTCGATCAACGTGCGCCGCGTCGGCGGCTCGGATGGTCAGATCACAACCCAGTTTGCTACTACCAGCGGCGGAACGGCCACAATTACCAGCGACTATTCGGCCACATCCGGTACGGTGACGTTCCTCGACCAGGAAACCGTGAAGACGGTCACGTTTCCGATTATCAATGATACTCAGGACGAACCCAATGAAACGGTCAATCTCGTTTTAAGCAATCCTGGCCCCGCGAGCATTGCCGACTATGTCATTCGGCCAGAAACCGACAATCGCAGCCTGCTCGGCACTCAAACGACTGCCACGTTGACCATCGTCGACAATGACGATCCCTCCAACATGCTGCCGACCATTTCGGACGTCGTCAACCAAACGACGGACGAAGACACGGTGACCGGTGCCATCGCTTTCACGGTTAGCGATTTGGAGACAGCAGACGGCGATCTTGTCGTTACGGTGGCCTCCTCGAATACGACGCTCGTGCCGAATGCCAACATCGTGCTGGGCGGATCGGGCGCTAACCGCACGGTGACACTCACGCCAGCAGCGAACCAATTCGGCACAACGACGATCACGCTAACAATCACTGACGGCGGCGGCCTGACCGCCACTGATACCTTCGTGCTGACTGTCAACTCGGTTAATGATCTGCCAACGATTTCTGACGTCGCCAACCAGACCACGAACGAAGAAACACCAACGGGAGCGATCGCTTTCACGATCGGCGATTTGGAGACAGCGCCGGGCACGCTCGGCGTGACGGCAACGTCGTCGAACACAACGCTCGTGCCCAACGCCAACATCGTGCTCGCTGGATCGGGCGCAAATCGCGCGATAACTCTCACCCCTGCGGCGAACCAGTTCGGCACTACGACCATCACCCTGACGGTGACAGACGCCGGCGGGCTAACCGCCACCGACACGTTTGTGCTGACCGTCAATTCGGTCAACGACGCGCCGACGATCTCCGATGTAGCCAACACTTCAACGAATGAGGATGTGGCCACCGGAGCAATCGCCTTCACTGTGGGCGATGTGGAGACAGCAGCAGGTGACCTCGTCGTGACGGCTACGTCGTCGAACACGACGCTCGTGCCGAATGCGAACATCGTGCTCGGCGGATCGGGCGCGAACCGCACGATGACGCTTACTCCTGCCTCGAATCAGTCTGGTACCACGACCATTACGCTTACCGTCACGGATGCGGGCGGGCTAACCGCCACCGACACCTTCATCCTCAATGTGAGTGATGACAATGACTTTCCAACGATCTCCGACGTCGCCAATCAAACGACGAACGAGGATACGCCGACCGGAGCGATCGCCTTCACCATTGGCGATTTCGAAACTTTACCTGCCGACCTCACGGTCACGGCGACATCGTCGAACACCGCGCTGGTGCCGAACGCCAACATCGTACTCGGCGGATCTGGTGCAAGTCGGACGGTGATGCTCACGCCCGCGGCCAACCAGTTCGGCACAACAACCATCACATTGACCGTGACAGACGCCGGCGGGCTATCTGCCACCGACACGTTCGTGCTGACCGTCAACTTGGTCAATGATTTGCCGACGATCTCCGATGTCCCCGATCAAACGACGAACGAAAACACTCCAACTGGCGCCATCGCCTTCACGGTCGGTGATGTGGAGACTCCCAGTGCTGACCTGAATGTATTGGTGACGTCGTCCAACACGACGCTCGTACCAAGCGGCAACATCGTGCTAGGAGGCTCCGGCGCGAACCGCACGGTGACGCTCACTCCGGCCTCGAATCAGTTCGGCGTGACGACGATCACACTGACCGTCACTGATGCGGGTGGCCTGGCTGTTACCGACACGTTCGTCCTTATGGTGAACGACGTAACCTTTGCCCCGTCGGCCACCGATGACGTCTACACCGTCAATCCTGGTAGCGGACTGCGCGGCAATGTGCTGTTCAATGACACCGATCTCGATGGCGACACGTTAACCGCCGCGTTCATTGCATCGCCGACCAAGGGTTCGCTGGTGTTGAATCCGAACGGCACCTTTACTTACACTCCCGACGGGACCTTCAATGGCCTCGACAGCTTCACCTACATGGTGAGCGACGGGAACGGCGGCAGCGATACGGGCACGGTGACGATTGTCCTGCCGGGCGATCAGCGATTTGAAGCCGCCATCTCGGCGGGACATGTCGACATCGGCGTGGCGTATGAAGATGACGCTTGGGACCTGCACGTTCACGACGAAGAGAACGACGCTGAGTACGAAGCCTACGCCGCGATCTTGCACGTCGGCAGTGCAGCGATCACTTCCCGGACAGGCGGCCTGGCTGGGACGCAGTTCGACTTTATCGGCGTCGCGGCAGGTCAGACGTTCTACCAGTTGCCCGACTCAGAAAATCCTGAACTCCCCTTCCTCGGGCTCGGTACAGAGGAAATCGAGGACGGCACGTTCCTTGGCGGGCAGCTCCAATTGCGGCTCAAGGCGGTGAATGGACCGGGCCACTTCTCTGTGTGGCAGAATGGTCCGCTGGGGCCGGCAGTGACCATGGCCAGCTTCGATGGCATCACGGCTGACGACTTCGCAATGCTGCAGGAAGCGAGCCATGCCCATTACAACTTCGCGTTTACGGCGCGTGGCAACTACGAAGTGACGTTCGAGGCCTTCGGCACGCTGGCCGATGGCACGGAGGTTTCGAGCGGCGACGAAACGTACCGCTTCGTTGTCAACTCGGGGGCGGAAGCAGGCGATGACGGCTACAGCGTCGACGAGGATACAACGCTGACCGTCGGCGGGCCGGGCGTGCTCGGTAACGACGCCGATCCCGACGGCGATTCGCTCGTGAGCACCCTCGTTGCAGGGCCGGCAAACGGCACCGTGACGGTCAACGCCGACGGTTCGTTCACCTACGTCCCGAACGCCAACTTCAGCGGCACAGATACGTTTACCTATGCAGTCACCGACACGCGCTACCGCATAGTGCCGCTTGGCACATTGGGCGGCAACAACAGCTTCGCGCTCGATGTGAACAACCACCGGCAGGTGAGCGGCAACTCCAGCGTCACGGCTGGGTCTAGCAATCCGCTGCAGGCGTATCTCTGGCAGAACGGTGAATTCGTCCCGCTGGGTGTGTTGCCAGGCACGGGCACCAACAACTTCAGTCGCGGGTACGCAGTCAATGACGACAGCGTGGTGGTCGGCGAGAGCGATAACAACACGTCGTTTGCATTCGTTTACGAAAACGGCGTCATGTCGGGGCTGCTCCGCCTCGCCGGTGACAACTTCCGCGGGGTTTCGAACGACATCAACAACAGCGGCGTGATCGTCGGCTCCTCGTCGAACGGCACGGCGTCCCGACCGACGATCTGGACGTTCGACGGCGTCACCTACGTTGCGGCCGACCTGGGGACGATCCGTGGTACGCCAACCTCGACGGGTCGCGCCTGGGCCATCAACGATGCCGGCGACGTTGTAGGACTTTCCCATAACATCGACGGCACCTCCCAGGCGACGCTCTGGTCCGGCGGTACGATCACGAACCTGACCTCCCTCGGCGACGGTCTGCGGTTCAGTCAGGCCTTCGGACTGAACGGCACTGGACTGGTCGTTGGCTCTTCGTCTACCGGTCAGACCGTGGGCCAACTGATCGGGACGACAAGCGGTACCGGCATTACGCGCGCGTTCGTCTGGCACGACGGCCACATGCACGAGTTGCTCCCCGTGAACTTCTATGCTCCCGGCAACACGGGAACGACGACGAACTATCACAGCGTGGCCATGGATGTGAATGACGCGGGCATCGTTGTAGGCAACTCGCAGCGCATTGCTGGCTCGGCGGAGCGGGCAACCATCTGGTTTGATGAGACGGCCTTGGACCTCAACAGTCTTATACCCACGGGCAGCGGTTGGACGCTACGCAGCGCGGAAGGAATCAATCAGAGCGGCGACATCGTCGGCTCTGGCAGCTTCGGCGGTTTCACCCGCGCCTTCCTGCTGGTGCCGGAAGTGACCAGCCTGGAAGGGCAGCCGTTCTCCAGCACCGCTACAGTGACGATCACGGTCAACCCCGTCGCCGATGCGCCGCTGGCCGTCAACGATGCCTACGTCGTTGGCCAGGGAAGCGTTGTCCACGGCAACGTCCTGTTCAACGACTCCGATCCGGACGGCGACGCCCTCACTGCGGCGATTGCCACGCAGCCGGTAAGCGGTTCCGTCAGCTTCAATTCCAACGGCTCATTCGTGTACACACCCGGCGGCAGTTTCGCCGGCAGCGATTCCTTTACGTACACGGTCGAGGATTCCACCGGCGCGACTGCCACGGCGACGGTCACCATCTCTGCAGCCCAGCCACAAGATTTTGAAGTGATCCTCACCATAGGACATGCCGACATTGGTCTCTTCATCAGCGATGGCGACACAATCATCGACCACGGCGATCACACGCACACGGTCGATGGCGAACCTGCCTGGGATTTGCACGTGCACGACGGGGAGAATGACGAAGAATACGCTCCTGATCAGGCCCTTTTCTATGTCGGCCCGCAGGCTCTAACGACGCGCAGCAATGGCCTGGAGTTGTCGGATTACGACTTCCTCGGTGTGGCTGCCGGTCAACCGCTCTATATTCTCCCCGCTACGGAGAATCCGGAACTGCTCTTCCTGGGAATTGGCACCGAAGAGATCGAAGTCGGCACGCTGGTGGGCGGCACTGCCCAAATCAACCTGGTGTCCGTCAATGGACCCGGCCAACTGTCGCTCTGGCAGTTCACCGCGGGTGCTCCGAATCTCGCTTTCGCGACCAGCGATGGCGTTACCCAGGCCGATACATTCACCGTGCTCGAAGGTGGCCACACGCACTACAACTGGGGCTTCACGGCGCCGGGGCGTTATGAAGTGACGATCGAGGCAGCTGGCGCCGTTGTGGGACATGACGAACTGACCAAGGCCACGGCGACCTATTATTTCTCTGTCGATAGCCTCGGTCGCATCCAGCTAACGGAGAGCAGTTACTCGGTGGATGAGGCAGGCAACGTCACGCTCACCGTTGAGCGCGTCGGCGGCAGCGATGGCCCGCTGACCGTTGACTACGCCACAGCGGGCGGCACCGCGACGGCAGGAACCGACTTCGCAGCCTTTGCAGGCAGCCTGGCCTTTGCCGATGGTGAAACATCGAAGACGATCGTCTTTGCTGCATCACCAGACAGCAATGCCGAAGGTCTAGAGACGACCGTAGTTTCCCTCACCGCGGGCGCTAGCTCGCCGGTCGAGTTCGGCACGCCCGCGTCCGCGACGATCACGATCGTCGATGGCTCGCCGATTGCCAATCCACAGTCGGTCTCACTTGACGAAGATGGATCGCTGCCGATTACCCTCACCGGCAGTGACCCGCAAGGCAGTGCGCTGACGTTCGAAGTCGTTTCTGGTCCGGCGAACGGCACGTTGACGGGCACAGGAGCTAATCGCGTCTATACCCCAAATGCAAACTTTGCCGGGACCGACAGCTTCACTTTTAAGGTTAACGACGGCGCCTCGGATTCCGAAACGGTAACCGTGCAAATCACCGTGAATCCCGTCAATGATACACCGACAGTCTCGAACATCGCTGATCAGGCGACGAATGAGGACACGGCGACGGGAGCAATCACCTTCATCATCGGTGATGTCGAAACAGCCGCGGGCAGCCTCTTGGTAACAGCGACGTCTTCGAATACCGCGGTGGTGCCGAACGGCAGCATCGTGCTCGGCGGATCGGGCGCGAACCGCACCGTGACGCTTAACCCAGCTGCGAATCAGTTCGGCACCACGACGATCACGATTACGGTCACCGATGCGGGCGGGCTGACTGCTATCGATACGTTTGTGCTGACCGTGAACGGAGTCAACGACGCGCCGACAATCTCTAATGTCGTCGACCTGGCGACGAACGAGGACACGGCCACGGCCGCCATCCCCTTCACCGTCGGTGACGTGGAGACGGCAGCCGGTGACCTGATCGTCACGGCGACCTCGTCGAATACGGCGCTCGTTTCGAATGCCAACATCGTGTTCGCCGGTACCGGAGCGAATCGGACGGTCACCCTCACGCCCGCAGCAAATCAGTCAGGCACGACCACGATTACGGTTACCGTGACCGATGCCGGGCTGACTGCCACCGACACCTTTGTGTTGACTGTCAACGCGGTCAACGACGCACCGACGATTTCCAATGTCGCCGATCAGACTACGAATGAGGACGTGGCGACGGCAGCCATTTCGTTCCTCATCGGTGATGTGGAAACGGCAACCAGCGCGCTCACCGTTACCGCGACGTCTTCCAATACCGCGCTCGTACCAAGCGGCAGCATCGTCCTGAGCGGCGCAGGGGCGAATCGCACTTTGACGCTTACTCCTGCGGCTAACCAATCTGGCACGACGACCATCGCGCTCACGGTCACCGATGCCGGTGGGCTAACGGCGACCGACACTTTCGTGCTGACCGTTAGTCCGGTGAACGACGCGCCGACGCTCGACGCGATTGCCAATCCGGCTGCGATCCCGCCGAACAGCGGCCAGCAGACGATCTCGCTATCTGGTATCTCTGCTGGGGGCGGCGAATCGCAAACGCACACGATCACCGCCACGTCGAGCAACCCAGCGCTGATTCCCAATCCCACGGTGAACTACACTTCGCCTGGCGCCACCGGCTCGTTGACGTTCGCGCCGATTGCAGGTCAGACCGGAACCGCGACCATCACGGTCACAGTGACCGACGACGGCGGCACGACAAACGGCGGCGTGAATGTCGTCACGCGATCCTTTACGATTACTGTGCAAACGCCCGCGACGCTGGACTTCGGCGATGCTCCCAATTCCTACGGCACGCTGCTCGCGAACAACGGCCCGCGGCACACCGTCGGGCCACTGTTTTTGGGAAGTTCGGTAACCGCGGAAGCCGATGGCCAACCAGCGACCACGGCAACTGGCGACGTCGACAACGGCGTTGCACTCCCATCCGGTGTTCTCGCCGGTATGACGACCACGTATACGGTCACCGCATCTCAGGCGGGCAAGCTCGATGCGTGGATCGACTTCAATCGCAACGGACTCTTCGATGCGAACGAAAAAATTGCCGATAGCATCTCAGTAGTCGCGGGCAGCAACTCGTTGCGCTTCAACACACCGCTAGGTGCGAGTGGCGGCGACGCCTTCGCCCGGTTCCGCCTAAGCACAGCCGGCGGCCTTTCTCCGCTGGGTGCTGCTGCTGACGGTGAAGTGGAAGATTACGCGGTCAAGATCGTGAGTTCGACCCAGCCTGGTGCGTTCGTCATTCCTGATCCGGAAAATCCTACGCGGGGACTGCTTGTCATCAACGGCACGGCGGGAACAGACGTCATTCGCGTCGTCTCCACGGGGGGCGCAAATGGCCGAACGATTGTCGTCGCCCCCATGACTTCGAGTTTATTGTTGCTAAACAGTTCCACGTTTGACCGTGTGCTCGTTCGCGGTGGCGGTGGAGCTGACGTCATCCTGTTTAGTCCGGACTTCAGCAAACCTGCGACGATCTATGGCGATGCTGGTGCGGACGTGATCGTCGCAGGCGCTGGGAATGACACCATCTACGGCGGTGCCGGCATCGACACCATCCGTGGCGGCGGCGGTAATGATCAGATTTTCGGCGAAGGAGACATTGACTTCCTGTACGGAGAAGCCGGCAACGATCTCATTCAGGGTGGCGATGGCGCCGACTACATTTACGGAGGAGCGGGAGCCGATGTTTTAGTCGGCGGGAACGGATCGGATTTCATCTACGGCGATGCCGGTGATGACTTGATTATCGGCGCGAAGTGGAAGTATGACTTGGACCCAACGACCCTGGCCGCCATCCTCCAGGCCTGGGGATCATCCAGCCCGTTTACGACACGCGTGAGCGCACTCGGATCCAGGTTGAACTCCTCATCCTTGAGCGACGACGGCACGTTTGACTACATCTGGACCGGCTCCGGCAGAGACTGGGTCCACGATGCAGCTCTCCGAGATCTGCTGCTCGATTTCAATTACAATGTGACGAGCGGCGACAGGCGAAATTAACCGCGAGTCATCGACGATCGGTATCGTTGGAGTGATCTGTGCGCAACACTCATCAGAGTGTTGCCCGCAGGAGTACGCTCAAAGCGTCAGGTCCATCCGATAACTGCTCGCAGCCGGCATCCGGATAGTAGTTTCGGCCGATGCGATGAAACTTTAGCCTCATCGATCGAGATAGCCACGGGAACTCGCTTGCTTTGATTGTTGATGTTGATAAGCACCCGAATGTCAGCGCGGCACGGCATCTGGCCGCGAACAAGCGGCGCAGGCGTGATTTCTAATTATTCAATGGTGGAATGGATGCGATTTAAAAGGGGCGCATTTTGGGCGCATGTTGCACAAAATGACGACCGACGGATACAATCCAGTGCCACATGAGTCGCGGCCCGAAGGCAAGTTACGTCAAGAGGTTGCGCCGCAAGTGATTGACACTAAATAAGTTCCGAAAAGCCATTAAGCGAATGCAAATTCCTGTGCCCGCAAGGGTGTGCCGGTTCAAGTCCGGCCTCTGGTACTTCTTTGCCGTTAAGTGTCGTTGACGGCTTCTTTTTTGCCCCTTCGCAAAGCACCGAGTTCTACGATTCCGGAATCTCCTTCACCGGTCGCTTGTGAATGGCGTCTTTCACCAGCTGCTGAGCATCGAAATAGAACTTCGTGGTCGTGGTGATGTGACGGTGGCCAAGAATCTTCTGAGCAACCGCGGCGTCAACTCCAGCCCGGCCCAGTTCTGTGGCACATGATGACCGGCAATCGTGGGGAACGTAATGCTCTTTCGGAGCGAACCCCGCTGCATCTTGAATCGCGTGCCAACCAAAAAGAAGAGAGGGCGATGCCGGCAGCGATTGACAAATCGACTACCAACTCCGCGACTATTTCTTCGACGATCTGGCCTCCCAAGACAGGAAGAATTAGGCGCCATTCGACAAGCAGAGGCGCTGGGTGCTACCGATCGGACGCGATCGGTTGAGCCCCCCCATTGCTCGAAGTCACGACGCCGAAGGCTCTGCCATTGCGCAACAGTTTCGAAAGAAGCTCTCATCCACATTGCGGCCACTGATGACCACGACCAAATCGCCGTCACCCCCGAGATCAATTTGGCCGCTCAGCAGGCCCGCGACCGTGATGGCGCCGGAAGGCTCGGTGCGGAGTCCGTGCTGGTCGTAGAGCCATTTCATCGCCTGCTGTGTAGCGGCATCCGGAATCGCCAGCGACTGCTGAACGAGTCGGCTGAGAATCGGCCAGTTATGCTTGCCGACGTCGTACGATAACAGACCGTCGCAAATGCTGGTTGGCTTCGCGAGCCGCACGATCGCGTTCGCTGCGAGCGATTGGCGAAAATCATCCGCCCCGGCGGGTTCGACTCCGATTATCCGCGCCGCAGGACAGCCGTCCGCGATGGCCAAGGCCTGTCCCGCCATCAAGCCACCGCCGCTGACCGCACAAAAAAAGTGAGAGATGCTGCGTCCCTCGCGCTGCAGTTCTAGAACAACCTCCAGGGCTCCTACGCCATTGCCGGCAATTACAAATGGATCGTCGTACGGTGAAGCTTGCACGGCCCGCTCCTGCTCGGCGATCTCGCGCGTGATTCGATCGCGTTCCCCTGTTTCGTGATCGCGGGCAATGTCATAGGTGCGGATCTCCGCGCCGAAGGAACGGGTTCGTTCAAACTTGATCCGCGGCGCGGTCTCCGGCATGACGACAATTACGCGCTTCTGGTAGCGCATTCCCGCAAAGGCAATCCCCGAGGCAAAGTTGCCGGAAGAGTGCGCTGCGACGGGGCGATCACCGATTCGTTCCAGGGAATTCGCCATCCAGTTCAGTGCGCCTAGCAACTTGAAGGAGCCGGCGGGGGTCCAGCCATAGTCCTTGAGATAGACCCGCCGCGTCGGCGGAAGTCTCAATTCCCGTTCGAGCGCGAAGGAACGAATGAGAGGCGCCGGTGACACATGCTGTCGAATGATTGGTTCGGCCGCCCGAACATCGGCCATGGTGGGAATGCGAAGCGACATGGATTTATGCTCAGAACAACTCGGCGATGGGTTTCCCTTTTTCGACCAGCGGCGTCGGCCGGCCCGAGGGACTGATCCAATGTCCGTAGGGATCGATGCCCAAGTGCTGGAACACGGTGGCGGCGAGGTCGCCTGGGCCGAGCGGCCGGTCGCGGATTTCGCCACCGCGGCGATCGGTGCTGCCAATCACTTGTCCGCCTTGGATGCCGCCGCCCGCGAGAAGCAGAGACATCACCGCGGGCCAGTGATCGCGACCGGCTGTTTTGGTCATGATTGGACTGCGGCCGAACTCGCCTGCCACAATTACCAGCGTACTATCGAGCAGGCCCCTTTCCTCGAGATCCGTGACCAACGAAGTGATGCCACGATCGAGGATCGGCAGCATCGGCGTCAGACCTTTGACAATGCCGCCCCAGCGAACCTCGTCGCCATGATGATCCCAGTGCCCCCAGGCATTACTGAGTGTGATGTACGTCACGCCTGCTTCGACCAGCCGCCGCGCGAGCAGCAACTTCTCGCCCAATGAATCGCGACCGAAGCGATCGCGAGTGGCCTCCGATTCCTGCCCGAGATCGAAAGCCCGCTGGGCAGCGCCCCCAAGAACCAAGTCAAAGGCCTCGCGCACACTTCGGTCCTGGTCGCCGAATCTTGGTGTCGCGGCAACCTGTTGTTGAAAGCGATCCAGCTTCTGTCTCAGGGCAGCCCGGTCGTCCAAGCGATCGATAGCCAGACCTTCCGGCAAGGCGAACCGACCATTGACATTGAGTCCGTCGAGCGGCTCGAAGGCCTGCCCCAAGTCGCCAGCACCGTAGATGTCGCTGACCATGCTCTTCGCCAAAGCAACAAACGGCGGCATTCCTGTCCGGTTAGCGCCGTGAAATTTCGCGGCGACGGAACCCATCGACGGATAGCCACCTCCTTGGCGTCCGGTTTCGGTACGCTGCGCGCGAGGATTGGCCGCTTGAAAGGTAATTGGCGAATGATTGCTCGCAGTGGCATCCATGGAACGGATGATGGCGAACTTCTCCATCATCGCGGCCTGCAGCGGCAGATGCTCGCAGATTGAAATGCCGGGAATCGACGTAGCGATCGGCTGAAATGGACCACGAATCTCCGCTGGCATGTCCGGCTTGGGATCCCACGTATCGATCTGGCTGGGACCGCCAGACAACCATATTTGAATGACGGCTGTCGGCGAGCGCGGTTGCCCTCGTTCCGCAGCAGCGGCACGGGCCTCCAGAATCTGCGGAACCGATAATCCTGCCAGCGCGCCAAGCCCAGCCTGGAGCAGCCAGCGTCGTCGGCCAACTTTTAGAAGTGGAAAATGAGCCGCTTGCGTTTGCATCGGGCACCTCATGCAACTCGGGTTCTGGATTGTCTGAAGCCTAACCGAAAACGCATCAATGTCCAAGCATGGATTTTTTGCAGGTTATGACCTCAAAGCTTGCGGAGAATTTCGAGCGCCGTTGCCGCGAAGATTCGGTGCCACTCCGGCGCCACGATGCAGTCGCAATCTTCCTGGGCATAACCCGAGTTTGAACGCTGCACGGCAGTGGGTGTGTAGTAGATGTATCCGTTCGTGTAACCAGCGACAAACGTGTGTGGGTCTTTCGCAGCTCGCTTAAGTTCCAAACCGATCTCGACGGTTAGTTCACCAGGAAAAGTAATAAGTTTGAAGTCCCCAATCCTGAGAGCGCTTATTTCCACGTCAATCGTGCGTACCGCGGCTCCCTCCGCTGCAGCATGGTGCTTCTTCAGCAAGGCAAGGTTGGTGTTGAGCCGCGATAGCTGCTCCATGGCCTGGATATTTGCGAGGTAGGCCTCCACTTGCATTCGGTTCTCGTCATCGAGTCGCTGGAGATCGTCGCGATCTTGCTGCTTGTCGTGCAGATAGCTTTGCGCGTAATGCGAGGGTGACTTTGGATTCATCCGTTGCTGAATCAACAGGGGTAGAAAAGTCTTGAAGTTGATATTGGTCGGCTTGAAGGAGCGAAGCAGGCGGGTCTGCTCCGCCTCAATGGCCATGATCCGCTGTTGAAGATCGGCTCCCCTTGGCAATGAGATGGTTTGCTGCTGTACGGCGAGGCAGGCGTTCCCCTGAGTCTTTATTTCCCGCACGGCGCGGAGTACGGTCAGGCCCAGCAGGTTGCCAAGCGGTTCAGCATCAGGCGGCCGATTCACTTCTTTGTAGCGCACGGGGTTGATGTCGCCCCCACAGCCTTGCACGAAAAAGGCCAGCGCGCCGTGACCGAGCGATTCCTCGATGACCGCCGAGGCAACCCCGGGAAAGTCCGCCGAATTCCCTTTGCTCGGTGGATTCATGATGGGGTGGCAAGCAAAGTTATAGATCACTGCCAACGGTCGACCATCCTCTCGGTCCAGTCGGACCAAGCCCACTTGCGGATCGATGGGACCGACGGAGGCCACGTCTTCGTCGCGAGGCAAAGCATAGGCCCGCCGCATATCCGCCTGCGTGCCATCCTTCAGCAGCAGGCGACGGTTCTCGCTGATGCGAGTCTCCTTGACAGCACCTACGCCAACTTTGATCGCGGTCAAGTTTCGCGCTGCTTCGCGCACGACCTGGACCACGAGTTGATCTGTATCGGCCCGGACGATTCCGTGGCAATGGCTGGCGTTGATGATGACATGGGCGTCAGCAATGTCCGAATCTTTCGCCAATTCGCGGCGTACTTTGGTCAAGAAATCGTTTCGGATGCGCCCGATCTCGCCAATGGCGACAGCATCGACAGTCACCAACACCGCGGTGGTCTTGCCTGATTTCAGCACGAGCGCCTTCGCATAGCAATGATCATTCACCTTGCCCGCCTGCCGGTCGGTGATTTCAATCCTGGCAATCCCTCCGCGCAGCGGTTCGGCCCTGCCATCGCGCGCCAGCAGTCCGACGAGACCGACTGTCAGCAGGAGAACGATTGACCTCATGTTGATCACCATCATCACTTGGCTGATTGCAATTGGCTGAGCGGTATCTGCTGCTGAAGCACGACCTGGCCCTTTTCTTCACGAACTTGCACGCGCACGAGCGGATCGGCCTGCTCCCAATCGATCATCACATTGCCGAAGTTGATGTCAAAATAGGTCAAGCCAACCCGATAGCGATTGATTTCGTTGGCGAAGCGCACGCCGGCTTTCGTTACATTACCGCTCGGAGCATTCAGGCTGCTGGAAGTCACTTCATACAGCGGATAGCCGATGCCGGCCTCATTCGGCGCTAACTTCATTACCTCGGCAAGATGCCGGTCGCCGCTGAGCAGCACGACGCCCTTGGCCTGCGACTCGCGAATGGTTGCGAACAGTTTCTTACGTTCGCGGGGAAAATTGCCCCAGCATTCGGACCCATGTTCGTCCGGCAGGAATTGCGTCCCCGAGCAGAGCAAGCGCACCTCGGCCGGCACGCGTAACTGTTCCGCAAGCCATTTCCATTGCACTTCGCCGAGAATGGTCGCGGCAGGATCGTCATTGGGAAGATAAACGCCCCGATAGCCGTCGCCCGGTTCGCCCGGCTTAAATCCCTTGACGAGAGGACTGCGAAAATAGCGAACGTCGAGCAGGACGATCTGCACGCGTTTGCCGGGCGGCCCAAACACCTGTGCGTGATACACGCCTTCGTGCTTTCGCCGAGGGCTATCCGCTGGCACGCCAAAGAAATCGTGAAAAATCTGCTGCGATTCATGTTTCTTGGGATATTCCACCCCCGCGTCATTCGCGCCGTAATCGTGATCATCCCACGTAGCCAGGATCGGACAGGTCTCCTTGAGCCGCTGATAGCCAGGCTGAGCGCCAAGCAAATTCCAATTGTCGCGCAGTACCTGCATGTCCTGAGTGTCGCCGTAAATATTGTCTCCGAGGAACAAGAAGAGCTGCGGCTTCGTCTCGATCACTGCGTCCCAAATGAGTTGTGGTTTGTCCTGCTTCGCGCACGAGCCGAAGGCGATGCGACGTAGCGGTTCGATGGTATCGGTGGTTTGTTGCTGTGACTTTGCCGGCTCCGCGCCCTGGATCCACAGTAAACCAGCAGCGATCCACAAGAGACAACGCAACAACCAACTAGTGCGGTAAGACATGGGCGACTCAAACGAAAGATAACAACATCGCATGAACAGATCGGCGATTGTGGATGTTAATCGTAACCGATACGATGCGACGAGACATCCGTCCCCATCCTGTGAATTTGTGCGTCTCGCGACGGAGGATTTCTATGCTGCGCATCCTGGGAACCAAACGCACTCTCTGCGACGGTGTGAGTCGGCGCGATCTGCTGCAAATCGGCGGACTCGCCGGCTTGGGGCTGACCGCCGCGATGTGTCCCGCGGGAAGCTCGCTGGCGACACCCGGTTCGCAGCGCGTGGGGGATAAATCCTTCGGCCGCGCAAAGTCGTGCATTTTCTTGTTTCCGTATGGTTCTCCTTCGTCTCACGAAACCTTTGATCCCAAGCCCGATGCGCCGGCCGAGATTCAGGGAGAAATGAAGGCCATCGCGACGAGCGTTCCGGGGACGAACATTTGCGATTGGCTGCCAAATACCGCCAAGATTATGGACCGAGTGACGGTAGTTCGTTCGTTAACACATCCATATCCGTTACACGGCATGGCCTATGCGCTAACCGGGCTTCCCTCTTACACGACCGATCTCGAAACGCGAGCACGCGACAGTCGTCATTGGCCGTTCATCGGTTCGGTGGTGGACTACCTCGACGAGAAGCGGCAAGGTCGCTCCGATAACATCCCACGGAACCTTGGCCTTCCCTGGATCGTAAATTCCAAGTCCGATAATCCGGCTGTCAACGCCGGGCCTTTTGCCGCGTTCTTGGGACGGAAGCACGATCCAGTTTGGACCGACTTTGATGGTCCGGGTCTGAAACTTGCGCCCAAGAACACCGTCGAGCAGGCGAAGCAGTTTTATGATCCCCATGGTGGAACCACCGCTGAAGGGCGTTTTTCTCTCTTCCAAAATCCCGGCCGCAAAAAGGGAGAAGAAAACAACGCTGGCGAGCTCGACCTCTCCTTGGAACGCTTGTCTCTACGCCGTTCGCTGCTGGCCCAGTTCGATGCCAGTCGGCGCAGTCTCGACGAGAGTCAAGCCGTGCAGGCCATGAATCACGAACGGCAATTAGCATGGTCGTTGCTGATTTCCGGCCAACTTCGCAGTGCGCTCGACATCGGCCAGGAACGGGAGAGCGTGCGTGCGGATTACGGTCTGACTCTCTTTGGGCAATCGTGCCTGGCTGCTCGGCGGGTGGTGGAAGCCGGTGGGCGATTTGTCACCGTGTTCTGGGATTGCTATGGTCAGTTTGCCAACGCGGCGTGGGACACGCATCAATATCATTATCCGCGGCTCAAGGAACTGTTGCTCCCTGGATTTGATCGCGCCTTTCCCGCGTTGATTCGCGACTTATCCAATCGCGGTCTGCTGGATGAGACGCTCGTCATTTGGATGAGTGAGCACGGCCGCACGCCGCGCCTCGATTCAAACAAGCCAGGCGCAGGCAGAGATCATTGGTCGCGCGCCTATTCGGTTGCCCTGGCCGGAGGCGGCATCGCCCAAGGCCAGGTGGTCGGCCAAACCACTCGTGATGGCGGTGACGTGCTCGACTGCCCCGTTTCACCCAAAGACATTCTGGCGACGGCGTTTCATTTGCTCGGGATTGATCCTGAAACGACGGTTCCCGACATTGCCGGCCGGCCGTTTCCCATCGCTGGTGAGGGTAAAGTGCGCCGGGAACTGTTGGGATAAGGCGACCATTTACAAATCGTTGGTCATTCCAATGAATGCTCGCATTTGTGCTGGGGATCACTTACAAACAGCGACTGATCCATGGACCCAATTCTGATCGGCGGGCTGGCCATGATTCGGCGTGAATGTCTGTTCGTAATCGCAGTTTCCCTGGTGCTATGCGGAGCAAGTTCCGCGTTTGCGGAAACTCCCCCCAACCCGCGCTTTTCCCGGCATATCGTGCCCGTTTTCAGCCGGCTGGGCTGTAATGCCGGTGCCTGCCACGGCAAGGTGAAAGGGGAGAACGGCTTTGCCTTGTCACTTTTCGGCGTCGATCCGCAGCGAGATCACGCGGCGCTAACGCGCGACTTTGGCGGCCGGCGTGTGAACCTCGCCAATATCGACGCCAGCTTGTTGCTCCTCAAACCCACCGGCGCCGTTCCTCATGCGGGAGGTAAATTGCTCGCGGCGGATGGTTCGGAGTTTCAGTTGCTGCATGCATGGCTCGAGCAAGGCGCATCGCTCGATGCACTCAATCAGTCGAAAATTAAACGCCTGGCAGTGACTCCCGCCAATCAAACACTGCGCGCCGGCGAGAAGGGAACGCTGCGGGTAATTGCGGAGTTCGCCGATGGCGAGAGCGAAGACGTGACGCAGCTCTGTCGTTTCGACGTTGTCGATCCCGAGGTCGCCAAGACCGATCCGCAAGGGCAGATTACCGCAATGGCCGTGGGCGACACCGCGATCGTCGTGCGTTATGGGTCGGAGCCTGTCGTGGCCACAGTGCTCGTGCCTGGTGAACCGCAAACGCTGCCCGAGTTTACGAGCCAGAATTTCATCGACGATCAAATCATCGCCAAGCTCCGGCTGCTACAAGTTCCGTCATCGCCGTTGAGCGATGACGCGACGTTCCTCCGACGTGCGACACTCGATATCACCGGCGCCCTCCCGACCCCCGCTGAAATTCGCGCTTTCCTCGCCGATCCGTCGCCCAACAAGCGGACGAAGACAATTGACGAGCTGCTGAAACGCCCCGGGCACACCGCGCTCTGGGCCACGAAATTCTGCGACATCCTCCGTCCCAGCGGTTTCGACGCTAACTATGCGCTCAGTGAAACAGCCGACAGCCGGCGATTTTACGAATGGGTGCGTGCTCGCCTCGCGGAAAATCTCCCTTATGACGAGTTCGCCGCGCGAATCCTGCTGGCCACCAGTCGCGAGGATCGCTCGTACGCAGACTGGATTGAAGAGACACTTTCGCTTGCGGAAGAGAACGTCCGCCAACAGCCGGAACTGACGACGTATGCGAAGCGTCGCACCCTTGATCTGTATTGGCAGCGACGCGAGTCGACTGGCGTAAAAGGGACCGTGCAAGTGGCGCACGCTTTCCTCGGGTTGCGACTCGAGTGTGCCCAGTGCCATCGCCATCCACACGACATTTGGAGCCAGGACGATCTGCTGAGCTTCGCCAATTTCTTCAGCCAGCTGAAGGGGGCCCGCTATCCCGATAAGAAGCAAATGCCGGAAGCGATCGCCAAGATGTTCGAAGACCTGCCCAAGGAAGCCAAGAAGCTCGAAGAACCCATCAAGCAACTCAAAGACAAGAAGCTCAAGGATCTTACTTCGCAGTGGAGCAAGACGCGCGACGAGCTGAGCAAAGCCAAGAGCGACAACAAAGACGAAGCGAAGATCAAAGACTTGGAGGGAAAGCTCGCGGAGCAAGCCACAGAGAAGGCGACTGTCGAAAACGAGATCGCCAAGCTGGAGTCACAGCGCGGCCGCATGCTCGAAGGCCCCAAGCGGTTCGGCACGGATATTCGCCACGATGGAGACAAGCAGAATTTCGCGAATGTCTCCAGTCCACTGGGCTCACAGAAGAGCGAAAAGTTTCGCCTGCTGGGGGAGGATCAACCGGTCAGCATTTCGAAAGAGCAGGACCCGCGTCAGCTCGTAGTCGATTGGCTGCAGCGGCCGGAAAATCCGTTCTTTGCGCGGGCTCTGGTGAATCGAGTTTGGGCGCATTATCTGGGCCGTGGCATCATCGATCCTCCCGATCAGCTCTCGCCGCTGAACCCGCCGTCCCATCCGGAATTGCTCGACGAACTGACTAGCATGTTCATCGAGAACAAGTACGATCTCCGCTGGCTCCATCGCACGATCGCTGGCAGCCGCACTTATCAACTCGCCTCCACGCCGCCGACGAAGGATGCCGCGCTGCTCGCAGCCGGTCGCCGCAATTTTGCCTATTTCCAGTTCCGCCGACTGCCGGCTGAAATGTTGATTGACGCAGTCAACGAAACCACGGGTGCGACCGAAGAGTTTCCCCGCAAGCTCTATCTGCCCGCGGGGGCTAAGGCGATCGAAGTCGCAGGGATGACGCGGGCCGAAGACAAAGACTCTTCGCTCACCTATGCCTTTAAAATCTTCGGCCGTCCCGAGCGGAGCCTTGACATTCAGTGCGACTGCGAGCGCGATGCGAATGCAACTATCGTGCAAACTCTGTATCTCGCCAATCATCCGCGAGTCCGGGACAAAATTTATAGCGAGAGCGGACGCGTAGCGCAAATCTTGATGGATCATTCCGAGAATTCCCGCCGCATCGAAGAGATTTACCTCTTGGCGATTGGGCGACTGCCGAATGATATCGAACGAACGACGACGACCGCGTACGTGACCCAGCGCGAAGGCTCGCTCCGTTCGTTTCAGGATGTGCTCTGGGCCCTGCTCAACACGCGAGAATTTATCCTCAATCACTAAACAAATCATCGAACTGATTCAAGTCAGCCGCGGAGGGAGTTTCCTGATGAACACTGCCTGTCCCCAATTTCGCAACTTAGGGCGTCGCGACTTTTTCCATATCGGCGGCGCTGGGCTATTCGGCCTGACACTCAATCAGCTGTTGAGTTCTCGAGCAGCAGCGAATGACAAGCCGCAGTCCAAGGCAGATCACATGATCGTAGTCTGGCTCGGAGGAGGCCCGCCGCATCAAGACATGTTCGATATGAAGCCGGACGCACCGGCCGAGATCCGCGGCATTTACAATCCCATCCGAACCAATATCTCGGGCATTCAGATTTGCGAACTCATGCCGCGGCTGGCGCGGCTCGCGGACAAGTTTACGATTCTCCGCAGCGTGGGGATCGCCAGCGATCAATGGGAGCATGGCGGCGGACAGTATTGGCTCACGGGCAATCCGCGCAAGGCCAACGCCACACCCAAGTATCCCATGTACGGCAACGTTGTCGCCAAGCTGCGCCCCACTACACAAGTGCTGCCGACTTTCGTGGCCTTTGGCGACATCGATAATCACGCGTACGGCCTCAAGCAGAATTACCTGGGACCGACGTTCGACCCGGTGATGATCAATCCCACCGACGCCGGCGACGAAACCCGCAACATGCTGGTGCCGCCCGCGGAACTGGTGCTCGATGATTTCGATCAGCGGAACGCGCTCTTGCAGTCGCTCGATCAACAGCTCCGTCACAACGACCAGCTCGCTGCTACGATCACGGGGCTCGACAAGTTTCAGCAAACGGCGCTCGACCTGCTCCGCTCGCCGAAACTGCGGCAGGCCTTGGATCTGAAGAGCGAGGATCCGCGAACGGCGGAGCGTTACGGCCGGAATTCGCACGGCCAGCGTGTCCTCGCGGCCCGCCGCCTGGTCGAAGCGGGCGTGCCCTTCGTCTATACGCATTTCGAAAGCAATTGGGATCACCACGGCGGGAACTTCAAAGCCTGCCGCACGAAGCTGCCGAATCTCGACAACGCCGTGGCCTCGCTAATCGAAGATCTCGACGAACGCGGACTGCTGGAACGCACGATCGTCGCCGTGCTCGGAGAAATGGGCCGCACGCCCAAGATCAACAAGGACGCTGGTCGCGATCACTGGGGCACCTGCCAGAGTGTGCTGGTCGCCGGCGGCGGGTTTGCCCGCGGCACGGTGGTCGGCGCGACCGACAAGCATGCTGCGTTCGTCACGGACAAGTACTACAAGGTCGAGAGCTTCGGCCGCACGCTGTATCACCTGCTGGGTATCGATGCCGACCAGGTGCTGCACACCACCGAAAATCGGCCCCACAAACTGATCGTCGAAGACGCCCCGCTCATCAAGGAAGCTCTCGCTTGAACGCGCCCCGCTTTATAGCAACAGCAGTCGGCGCCGCAATCATCTGCTGCGCGCCGCTCAACGCCGCAGAACCAGTGCAGTTCCAGCAGCAAATTGCCCCGCTACTCGTGCGGCGATGTCTGGCCTGTCATGGTGAGCTGAAGTTCAAGGGAGAATATCAACTTCACACACCGCAGGCCCTCTTCAAAGCAGGCGCATCCGGCGAAACAGCGATCGCTCCTGGTAAGTCCGCGGAGAGCTATCTGCTCAAACTGGTGAAAGAGACGGACGCCGAGCAACGCATGCCGAAGGATGCGGACAAGTTGCCGGACGCGGAAATCGCGCTGCTTGAGCGATGGATTGCCGAGGGAGCGAATCTCGCTGGGGCCGCTCCGGAAGCTACGCTCGTCAACCTAGCCCAGTGGCATCATCCGCAGTCGCCGGAAACCTATCGCCGTCCGTTTCCCATCACGGCGTTGGCTTTCACTCCTTCTGGCAACGAAATCGCTGTCGGTGGACATCACGAGGTCACGATCTGGAACGCCGCAGATGGCAAGTTGTCGCGGCGACTCCAAGGACTTGCCGAGCGAACCTACGCGCTGGCCTTTACCAAGGATGGCGAACGATTGATCGTCGCGTCCGGCACGCCGGCGCAGCTCGGCGAAGTGAAAATGCTCAAGACCGCAGACGGCACGCTGGTCCGGCATTTCGGCTCGTTCGCCGATTCGTCGCTGGCAATTGCCTTGAGTCCCAACGAGCAACAGCTGGCTGTCGCCGGAGCAGATAACGTCGTTCGCATCTATGAGGTGGCGACCGGAAGACAGGAGCGAGTCTTCAAGGATCATTCCGATTGGGTCATGTCGGTCGCCTGGAACGCCGAAGGAACTCGCCTCGCCACCGCGAGTCGCGATAAGACGTGCAAAGTGTTTGACGCGAAGACAGGAGAACTCGTGACGACGTTTATGGACCACGGCGAGCCGGTCTACAGCGTGCTCTTTCATCGCGACGGAAAGCATGCGATCAGTGCGGGAGCTGATGGCCGCATTCGCTACTGGATCGCCGATGATCCCGGCTGGGAGAATGCAGAGAAGATGGACAAAAAGAAGCGGCACCAGGTCGGCGAAATCGGCGGCTTGAATAGTCCGGTGCAACGTCTTGCTGCTGGCGAGAATTGGTTATTTGCGTGCTTGACGGATAAAACGGTCCGTCAGTTCGGTCTGGAGAAAAGGAACTCGCTCGGCACGTTCCCAGGGCACGTCGAGGCGCTGTTCGCCGCGGATTTTCATCCCAGCAGCAGACGGCTCGCAACGGCCGGCCTCGACGGCGAAGTGCGGATCTGGCAGACGGACGTCAAAACCGAAAAGCCGACCCCGCTCGCCACATTCGTAGCGGCGCCCGGTTTTCAGTCCGTCGCCGCGTTCCCCAGCCCTACACCGTAACCCACGACTCGCAGGAGGAAGCGGAAATGCCGATCGAGCAAAGTTGCGAGCAGTATCGTCGCTACGCGCGGCGGGACTTTTTTCGCATTGGCGGCGCCGGACTTTTCGGCCTGGCGATGACGGATATGCTCCGCGCAGCCCAGTCCTCCGACGTTCGAGCGCCTAAGGCCAAGCAAACGATCCTGATCTGGCTCAACGGCGGGCCGCCCCATCAGGACATGTTCGATATGAAGCCGGAGACCCCGCCCCCGTTTGGCAGCGAGCTCAAGCCGACGAAGACGAATGTTCCGGGGATTGAATTCTGTGAGCTCATGCCGCGGTTGGCGAAGATCGCCGACAAGTTCAGCATCCTGCGGAGTGTCAGCATCGGCAACGAACGTTGGGAACACAGCGGCGGGTTGTACTGGCTCACCGGTAATCCCCGCGCGAACACCGGGACCGTGAAAAATCCGATGTACGGCAGCGTGATCTCCAAAGTGCATCCCGGCGTGAAGGGGCTCCCTTCGTTCGTCTCCTTCGGACCTTACAAAGATTCCGGCGATCTGCAGACCAATTTCCTCGGCTCGGCCTACGATCCGCTGATGTTCTCGCCCGGCGACTCGCGCGACGAGATTGGCCGGATGCTGACGCCTCCCGCCCAGCTTTCGTTAGCCGAGCTCGACAACCGCGAAGCCCTGCTCCGTTCACTCGACCGCCAGTTGCGATCACTCGACACCGCGGAGCCGGTGATCGCCGGCCTGGATAAATTCCAGCAAGGCGCCTTCGATTTGCTCCGCTCTCCAACGCTGCGCGAAGTGATCGATCCGCAACATTTTGATCCTCGCGATCTTGAGCGCTACGGCAAGACCAAGGACGGCGCGATGATGGTCGCCGCCCGGCAAGTGATCGAAGCCGGTGTGCCGTTCGTGTTCGTGCCGTTTTCACCCGGCTGGGATTTTCACGGGTCGGCGACCAAGTCATGCATCCAGAAGCTCCCGCCTTTGGATGCAGCTCTCGCCGCCTTGCTCGAGGATCTCGACGATCGCGGCCTGCTCGACTCAACGATTGTCACCGTGCTCGGCGAGATGGGGCGGGGCCCGATCTGGAAGGATCCAGGCTACAGCGGCCCGCCGGGACGCAATCACTGGGCGACGACTCAATTCGTGCTCGTCGCGGGCGGCGGCTTTAAGCAGGGAATGGTCCTCGGCAGGACAGACAATCGTGCGCAATATGTTACGCACGATTGGTACTCGCCGGTCAGCTTCGGCCGCACGCTGTATCACCTGCTCGGCATTGACGCGAACCGCGAGCTGTATACGACGGACGGACGCCCGGTGAAAATCATCATGGACGACGCTCCGCTGATCCGCGAAGTGCTGGCCTGACCGAGACGTTTACCATGCAAGCAAACCTGACGTTCTCCGGACATTCCGACGTTGTTTCTGCGGTCGCCTGGCTGGGCGCGGATCGAATCGTCACTGGCAGCTTCGACAAGACCATTAAAACCTGGAACGTGGCGACGACCGCCGTTGAAAAGACGCTGCCCGCCCATCAGGACCAGGTGCTCGCTCTCGCGGCATCGGCGCGTGGCGATTGGTTTGCCTCCGGCGGCAAGGATCGGATCGTCAAGCTCTGGAACGCCGAGACGCTCGACGCTGCCAAGGACATCGCCAATCACACCAAGGGAGTGCACGCTGTCGCCTTCAGCGCCGATGGCAAACTGGCCGCCTCCTGCGGTGAAGACGATACACGAATCTTGCTCTGGGATGTGGCGGCCGGCAAATCACTCAAGCAACTTACCGCCGAAGACCCCGACGGCAAGAACCAGCGGCGTTCCCTCCATTCGCTTGCGTTTACACCCGACGGAAAGCAACTGGCTGCCTGTGGCGCCGATCGCACCTTGCGGCTGTGGGACCTCGAACAAGCCAAGGAGAATCGCCGGTTCGAAGCGGTGGAGTATCAGCTTTTCACCGAGAAGGACAACAAAGTCGAACGTACCACCAAGCGGTCTGCGAGCGAGTTCGCGCTCTACGCGCTCGCCTTCAGCCTGGACGGCAAAACCGTTGCTGCCGGAGGACTCGACAAGACCATCCGCCTGTGGGATGTAAATTCGGGAGTGCTGCGGCAGACCATCACGGGGCACCCTGGCTTCGTTTATAGCCTGGCGTTCACTGGCGACGACCGCCTCATCTCCGCCGGCCACACGGGACAAATTCGCCTTTGGAAAATGGGCGAATCGACAGCAGTGACTTCACTATCCGTTCCCAGCTTGATCCACGCAGCAGTTCTGTCTCCCGACCGTTCGCAACTGGCCGTCGCTTGCGCGGATGCCAAGGCTTACGTCGTACCATTGACTGCAAGCAAAAGCTGACGCTTCGTCAATTGAAACCAGTTAGATCAGTTCCGGCATCGGTTCGTGGCGATCGACCAGATATTGCGGCCGGCCCGCGAGATCGCGGACGGTGGTCTTATTGGGATTGATCCCCATTTGATGATAGAGGGTCGCGAGCACTTCGCCGAAATGAACTGGGCGATCGACCGGTTCGCCACCGAGGCGATCGGTCGCGCCAATCACCTGGCCCGTCCGCAGCCCCCCGCCGGCGACGAGCGCGCCGCCGACTTGGGGCCAGTGGTCGCGGCCGGCGTCTTTGTTAATGATCGGCGTGCGGCCGAACTCGCCCCAGGCAACCACGGAAACATCGTCGCTCAAACCCCGTTCATGCAGATCTTCGATGAGCGCACTCAGCCCCTGATCGAATTGCGGGCCATGCGTGTTCTTGAACTCGGAGAAGTTGTTCGAATGGAAGTCCCAACGGCCGAAATTGAGCGTGACGCATCGAGCGCCGGCCTCGACGAGCCGCCGCGCCATCAAGAAGTGTTCGAGGTTGCGGGGCGCGCCGTCGCCATAGTTGCGCGGATCACCCTTGCCGTACCGTTCGCGGACGCGCGGCTCCTCGCGGCTAACGTCGAGCGCTTCTGCCAGTTTGCTGGAAGTGAGGACGCCAATGGCCTGCTGCGTGAAGGCATCGTAGCCCGCGAGTTTTCCCGAGCTCTCGACTTCGCGGCGAATTGTATCGAAGCTCGACAAGAGCTGCCGGCGATCCTGAAGCCGGTCAACTGCGATGCCGTTCAGGGTCAGATCAGCCCGGCCTTCGCCATTGGGGCGGAAGGCGCTGTGCGAAGCGCCCAAGAAACCTGGATGACCGGGCGAGCCATACGGCGGATGTCCGGTGACCGGCGCGAGTCCCACAAACGGCGGCGTGCCGGGATCGCGGCTCCCCAAGAGCTTCGACAGCGTCGCGCCCACCGACGGCCAACCGCCGGGCGGCTGCTGCACGAAGGATCGGCCGGTGTAGCAAATGAACGAATCGTGATTGCCATTCGGCGAGCCCACGACCGTGCGAATGGGGACGAGCTTGTCCATGATCCGAGCCAACCGGGGAAGGTGCTCACAGATGCGAATGCCTGGCACGTTCGTGTCGATCGGCTGAAATTCCCCGCGGATTTCGGCCGGGGCATCCATCTTCAAATCGTACATGTCCTGATGCGGCGGCGCACCGCACATGTAGATCATGATGATCGCCTTCTTCGACGAGCGCAACCCGCTGGCGGACTCGGCCAGCAGCAGATCCGGCAGGGCCAGCCCGCCTAGCCCCAAAGCGCCAATCGTAAGCACTTCGCGCCGGCTGTAACCACGACACAACGGTTGCCGCGAACCAAGAACTGAGAGCATGAGGGTGTCCCTATCAGGTGGGAAGCGAACGGGGAAATCGGGCGGGACTCGCATCATACCGTCTTTCCGGATTGGTTTGCACTCCAATCTGCGGAATTAAGGATCTAAGACAAGAATCATCACCTCGGCGGAACGGTTCATTCGAAGAGCAGATTCTCCGGCCAAGCTGCCGGAACCAGCGACAATCGCTAGTCCCCATTCGATGGCATTGGGTGTGTTGATGCGTGCTACGCTAGAAGTTGCTGCCGCGGGATCGATGGTTTATTCTGAAACCGTGCTGCTTCTGTTTTTGAACCAGCGGCTGTTGCTCGCGTACGTTGGCATTCGTGGTGAAATTGTGACGGACCCAATTCGCTCACGTCCTCCGCTGCGGTTTGCTCGCGGCGAACTTGTGTTTGGCTATCGACTCGTGCGCAAATTGGGCGAGGGGAGTTTTGGCACCGTCTGGCTGGCCGCAAACGATAAGGGCTTCGAATGGGCACTCAAGTTCGTCAGCCTACAGGGAAGCGGCGGGCTGAAGGAATTCAAAGCCCTGCAACTGATCAAAGACCGGAAGATCAACAACACGAATCTGCTCAAGCTCATCGACTATGGTCTGCTTGATCATGAAGGCAATAGCTTGGCTTCGTCGGCATCGCCGTTACCTCCGGTGCCAGCCAGCGAGACGTCTTCTCCGCCGCCAAAGATCGATCCGCTCGCCAAAGCCGAACCGGTACGCAACCAGCCACAAGGGACTTTGGTGCCGCAGTCGCCGAAGCCCTCTGCGAGTCAGACCGCGATCGAGCAACTAGCGGCCCGGGAAACACAAGGTGCCTCGAGCGACACCAAGACCACGGAAAAAAACAATGCGGCCTGGCTCGTGATTGTGATGGAAGTGGGGCAACTGACGCTGCATCAATTGCAGTTGCAGCAAACCGAACGCGAACTCGCGCAGAAACCGCATCGCCAAACGCGCGCGGTCACACGCATGGGCGCCACGGCGGGTGGATCGCAAACGCTCCGCGATGGCAAGCCGGTGAGCGCGGAAGCCTTCGACGAACCACTCGCGCCGTTGCCGATTGCGCTGGTCTTGCCCTATTTAGAACAAGCGGCCCGCGGTCTCGACTATTTGCATCGGCACGAGATCGTCCATCGCGATATCAAGCCGCAGAACATCATTCTCGTCGCCGACGATGCCAAAGTTTGCGATTATGGCCTCGCCAGTGAATCGACTAACTCCACGGCGACAACTATCGGTTGCACTCCAGCCTATGCGGCTCCCGAGGCAATCAACAACCGGCCGGTGCCGGCGAGTGATCAATATTCGTTAGCCGTAACGTACATCGAGCTGGTCACGGGGCGCTGGCCATTTTTCGGCGTGACGCAAACGGCCATCTATCGGGAAAAAGACGAGGGGCGGCACAATCTGTCGTTCATTCGCAATCGCGCTTCTCGCGCCGTGTTGAAGCGGGCGCTCGCCAAAAATCCACAAGATCGCTTTGCCACCTGCACCGAGTTTACGCAAAAGCTGGCCGCTGCAGAAAAGACAGCGGGCTCGTTGTTCTTATCGCTGCCGTTGGCCGGAGCAGCGTTCGCGGTGCTGTTGCTCTTCATCGGCGGCGCGGGCTGGATGTACCGAAACGAGTTGTGGCAACAGCCCGAACCACCGATTGCTCAAAACAACGAGCAACCGCAGGAGATCCCTGCGAACGAACCAGATCCCGTTCCGTCAGGAAAAGTTGCATCTGACAAGCCACCTAGCACTGCTACCCCCCACAAAGCATCCAGCGATTCGCCTGCCACGACAAATGCCGACGATGAATTGACTGCAGTGTTCGCTGATTCCAACTTGCCGCCGCGCGAAGTATTGCGCACCCTGGAAAACGTCGTGCACCACGCGGCTGATCCCACCGAGTGGTTTTTGCGTCTGAAGTCCAAGGCGAACGAGAACAACAACTGGCAAGCAGCGACGGAACAATGGTTACAGCGCAACCTGAATCGCACGCCTCGGCCTGCCGTTCTGGATAGCAGTGAGTATCAGACATTCGAGCAAGAATTTCGCGCGGCAAGTCTACAGCGATTGTTGAACCGGCCATTGCCCACGCCCGCCGATCTCGAAGCGGCACTCGCGAGCCCTTCGTTGCGGCTCAACGATTCTCATCCGCTTACCATTTTGCTGCGCGTCGATCTGGAGATGCGTTTGGCCGAAGCAACGGCCACAAAGTCGCAAGTGGAAGATTGGGCCGGACGGATCGAGTCGGCGCAGATTCCACAGCTCTCCGGTAAATTGGCTGCACAGCGGAATCTGTTTCTGATTTATCTCGCCGCGTTACGGTTATCTGCCAATGCTGCGCATAGCTTGGATTTGCGAACCGAGGGCGAACGGCTGCAAGAATTGCTCAATAGTTCGCCCCCTTGGCTCACGGCCGATCGCAAGCAGTTGCTGGCAGAACCTCTGGGCCTGGTGGCACTTCAGGAACTCGGCAAGACCGATCGTGATTTGCCGGCCTTTCATCAGTTTCATCTGACCGCAAACAAACGACTGAGCAATCTGCTGACGATCGCGACGTTGCATCGACTGCAATCGCCGTCGCTGGCGGCTGCCCAAGCAATTGTGAACGCGAGCCAGGCCGTTGAGAACGTCGATTCTGCGACCGATTGGCGGTCGATCGAACAGTTGGCTTATGAGGCATTCAATGACAAACCGACGAACGCCTATCTGCTCTCGCAAAAGCAACGATTCTTGATTTTCTATGTGCTTCAATTGTCGACACTAAAGAACGCAACGCCGAACTCCATGGAATGGAACGGCGCCATCAAAGGCCTGGCCACGCTCCTCACCATCAAACAAGACAACGAGCCACTGTACTTCGATTTTGAGCAGCCAGCGCAAGCGCAGGACAGCGGCGTGTATCGCAATCTGGTGCAGCCGGTCCTCTCGCACCCCACGATTGCGAATGGAATTGCCGAACAGAGCGATCCTGCCCATTTGGCCTTATTCTGGGGCGCTCAAGGCCGCATGTTGCAACGCACGCCAGCGGTTGCTGAATTTGTTTCTTCCGCCTCGAATAAAAATGGACTTTCATCCGAAGTGCAATCGCTGTTGGCCGCGAACAACGCGTTTGAGCGTGCGCGGCAATACGACAAACTGGCCACAGCCCGCGGCAAAGCACCGGCCGATTATCTGGTAGCGGCCCACCAGAACACGCTCGCCGCGCTGCCCAAGAAGGCGAGCGAAGCGACTCATCCACTAAGCGATCTACTGGCATTAGTCGAAACCTTCGATCCGCAGGGAAATGCCACTGACGCTGAATTGCTGCGACTGGGCGGATATGTTCGTCGCCAACAAGCTTATCAAGAGAAAAATCCCGCGCGCCGCCAAGAGTTGGCAAACCAGGCGACGACTCGTTACACGAAATCGATCGCGGTGACACCAGTCAAAGATCCGCTGCAAGCGTTGATCTCTGCCGAGTTGAGCGACCTGCATTTGGCACTGGCAGGTTGGACCGAAATTATTCCAGCTGATTACCAAACGCTGGCCGATCAACAGGCGCAGCCGCCGCTGGGTTCCAAGTCATTTCACCTGTGGCGCGCAGCGGCGCTCGCGCGTCAATGGCAGTCGTTGTCGCCACAACAGGCCGAACCCTTCCTCGCGCTAGCAAACGCGCAGGAGCAGATGGCCTTCGCGCTCGGCTTGATTGCCAACTACTCGCGCGTGGTCGAATCGCTCGAGCAGGGCTCAAAGCTTGCGGAATCAAAACCATCGCTACGCGAACAATTCCAAGCAACAAAAGCTCGCTGCCTGTTGCGGCAGGCGCAAGAGTTGTTCAGCGAACTCTCGGACGACGAGCGGGCCAGCAAACTGAGTAGTGCAGTCGCTGAATTCGAAGCAGCCCTCGCCGATCGTCGCTCGACGCAGGGGTGGAGACCGCAGGACGCCGAGCTGCTCTTTCTTTCGGCTGAAGCGCAAATCAGTCTGGCCGCGCGAGCGGAAAAAGATGCTGCGCGCTATCTCACACAAGCCGAAGCATCGCTGCGGGCTGCGGTCGAAGCAGCCGATGAACACTCGCCCCAGTTTAGTCTGTATCGCTGGCGATTGCTGCAGGTGCTTAGCAGCCAGAACAGCGAAACGAATCGCCCCGCGCAGAAGTTGGCCGACGAAATTTTTCTCACCGCGGAAAAGAACCCCGCCGATCAAGATCCCGCGGCCATCTTCGGCATCGCCACCGCGACGGCGCGGCTGTTCCCCGAGCCTTCGAAGTTGCTGCGCTGGTTACCTGCGAAGGGGCCGTGGTACGACCAATGGCGGTCGAACGAAACCTGGAAACTGGAAGCCGCCCGCCTTTACTCCGAAGCGGCTCTCAGCACCTCCGCCCCAGACTTGCGCCGCGCCGCCCAGCAACTAACTCTCGAGTTGCCTCAGCGTTCACAGCCCCGTCGCCTGGCCGAAGCCTATTTGCAGGACAGTCTGGCCCGTCAGCTTTGTCGCGAGTTCGAACGACTCAAGCCGCCCAGTTCTACCGTCAGCGAAAATTCTCAGCGGACTTACGAAAACGACCGCCAAGCCAAAGCAGTGATCGCCACCAACGCCGTTCGCGACTCCTGTCAAAAACATTGGGAATGTCAGGACGATCGCATTCAGTCATTG
Source organism: uncultured Pirellulaceae bacterium (assembly GCA_964394305.1). Lineage (GTDB taxonomy): Bacteria > Planctomycetota > Planctomycetia > Pirellulales > Pirellulaceae > Anatilimnocola. Next base: position 77,463 of record CAYMWL010000009.1, on the reverse strand, counting down.
CTGACGGAAATCAATCGCGCGAGTGCAGCGGACCTGATCGAGGGAAAAGTGCTGCCCAACGCCACCGTGCTCGAGAAGCGCGCGCTATGGAAGTTTGTGACCACCGCTCCTTCTCTGGAAGCGCGCGACAAATACCTGGAAATTTGCGAGCAGCTCCGCACCTTGCTGACCGCGGGCGACAGCCTCAACCGCCAAGACCTCGCGCAAACCTCGCGCGATCTGCTCAAGCCGGTTCTCTATTTTTCGGAACTCGCCCCGCGCGATGCCCGGCTCGGGGCATTCCTGAAACGGCACAAGCCCGCGGCGGAATCCGAGAAAAAGAAGTAGTGTGCGCGTTGCTGGCGCCGAGATCGTCTTCCCCGCTGACCGCTGCGGTAGACGACTATGACACAGCGCATTCTTGCGTCAAAATGCGGGTCGGCATCTGGAATCAGCAACGGTTGCAAAAGGACGACGCAGCATGGATCGAATCAGCGTGAAGCAGGCGCGGCAGAAGGAAGCAATTGGCCGGCAAGTAATTGTGCAAGGTTGGGTGCGAACGCGGCGCGACTCGAAGGGCGGTTTTTCATTCTTGGAACTGAATGACGGCTCGTCGCTGGGCAATTTGCAAATCATCGCCGAGGCAGCGCTCGAGAATTACGAAAGTGAAATCAAACATCTGGGCGCTGCATCGAGCGTGACCATCGAAGGCGAAGTGAAGGCCTCGGGCGGCAAGCAAGCAACGGAAGTCCTTGCCAAAAAGATCATCGTGCATGGCACTGCCGACCCGGAAGCTTACCCGTTGCAGAAAAAGGCGCACTCGCTCGAAAAGCTGCGCGAATGGGCACATCTGCGGCCGCGCACAAATACCTTTGGTGCTGTCACGCGCGTCCGTAACTGTGTCAGCCGCAGCATTCACAACTTCTATCAAGAAGAGGGCTTTCTTTACATTCACACGCCGATCATCACGGCCAGCGATTGCGAAGGGGCCGGTGCGATGTTCCGCGTCACGACGCTCGACCTGGAAAAGCTGCCGCTGAAGGAAGGCAAGGTCGACGCCACGCAAGACTTCTTCGGCCGGCCGACACATCTCACCGTCAGCGGACAATTGAATGCCGAAATCTTCGCCTGTGCGCTCGGCAAGGTTTATACCTTTGGCCCCACTTTTCGCGCGGAGAATAGCAACACGTCTCGGCATCTGGCCGAGTTCTGGATGGTCGAGCCGGAAGTGGCATTCTACGATCTGAATGACAACATGGCGCTCGCCGAACGGTTCCTCAAGCGGCTCTTCAGCGATGCGCTGAGTCAATGCGACGAGGACATGAAGTTCTTTCACGAGCATTACGACAAAGAGATCATCAGTACGCTCGAGCAGATCGTTGCCAAGGAGTTCATCCGCTGCCCGTACACCGAAGCGGTCGCGATTCTCGAAAAGTGCGGCGAGAAGTTCGACTTTCCAGTGAGTTGGGGCATCGATCTGCAGAGTGAACACGAACGCTATCTCACCGAGAAGCACTTCAAATCGCCGGTCATTTTGTTCGACTATCCGCGCACATTGAAGCCGTTTTACATGCGGGTAAACGACGACGGCAAAACAGTGCGAGCCATGGATGTGCTCGTGCCCAAGGTCGGCGAAATCATCGGCGGCAGTCAGCGCGAAGAACGGCTCGACGTGCTCACGCAGCGAATGGCCGAACAGCATCTGCGCGCGGAAGATTACTGGTGGTATTGCGACCTCCGCCGCTTCGGCACCGTGCCGCACGCGGGCTTCGGACTCGGGCTGGAACGGGCGGTGCAATTTATCACCGGCATGCAAAACATTCGCGATGTCATTCCCTTCCCGCGCACGCCGGGAAGCGCGGAGTTCTAAGATTTTTGTTTTTGAGTTGTCTTACTCCCTCTCCCCTGTACTCAGGGGAGAGGGCCGGGGTGAGGGGGCGAACCGCGCTCGACTTTCCGCCTCACAATCCCTTCTTCACTCAGTCGGGAGTATTGCCCATGAATCCCTCACTGATTGCCATCGCAATCGCGCTGTTGACCACATTATCAGCCTTCGCCCAGAAACCCACGCACACCAGAGACTCGCTCGACACCGTCACGGAAAATGTCAAGGCGGGCAAAGCAGTGCTTGTCGATGTGCGTGAACTTGATGAACGAGAAAACGGCTACCTGGCCGGAACGATTCATTTGCCGACGAGCCAACTTGAGAAAAAAGAGAAGTTTGCTGAGTTGGTGAAGAAGCTCGACAAGAGCAAGATCATCTACACGCACTGCAAGGCAGGCTATCGCGCACTCACCTGCGGCGAATTGCTAAAGAACGAAGGCTTCGACGTGCGGGCTCTCAAGCCTGGCTATTCGCAGTTGATTGCTGCCGGGTTTGAGAAGGGGAAGTAAACCAACCTGGGAGGGCGAGGCTCCTGCCGAGCCGCCGCGGGGACAGAACGTTGCGCCTTATCGCATGGTTCCGCGGGCGCAATTCCCGCAGAACCTAATTCGGCAGGCCTGCGTTTCATCGCCGCGGCGGCTCGGCGGGAGCCTCGCCCTCCCGGTGATTAGCAGGCCCCAGTTAATAACTCATGCAGAAATTTGCCGGTTAAATTATCAGCCTGCTTCACTATCTCCTCCGGCGGCCCCGCAAACATCAACCGGCCACCGGCATCGCCGCCGTCGGGGCCCATGTCAATCAGCCAATCCGCGGACTTGATCACGTCGAGGTTGTGTTCGATCACCAGCACCGTGTTGCCGCGGTCCACCAGTTTTTGCAGCACATCGAGCAGCAGTTTGATGTCCGCAAAATGCAAGCCGGTCGTGGGCTCGTCGAGCAAGTAAAAAGTGCGGCCGGTGTCGACGCGAGCGAGTTCCGTCGCCAACTTGATCCGCTGCGTTTCGCCGCCGGAAAGCGTCGTGCTCGGTTGACCGAGTTCGAGATAACCGAGGCCGACATCGCGCAAGCTCACCAGCGTGCGCTCGATCGTGGCGAAGTTCTCAAAGAAACCGACGGCTTCTGCGATCGACATCTCCAAAATCTCCGCGATGTTCCGGCCGCGATACAGCACCTGCAACGTCTGCGCGTTGAATCGCTGTCCGTTGCAAATGCTGCAAGGGACAAAGATGTCCGGCAGAAAATTCATTTCAATCCGCTGCAGTCCCTGCCCCTGACAGGCGTCGCAGCGGCCGCCAGCGACATTAAAGCTGAAGCGATTCGCCGCGAAACCGAGCTGCCGGGCTTCTTTTGTCGCGGCGAAGACTTTGCGGATTTCATCCCACAGCCCGGTGTAGGTCGCTGCGTTGCTGCGAGCCGATCGGCCGAGCCCCTTTTGATCGATTTCGATCACTTTATCGATCTGCTCGAAGCCAGTAAGCGATTCAAACGCCGCGGGTTTCGGCGCGACGCCGCCGAGCTTCCGGATCAGCGCCGGCGCGAGTGTTTCGTTAATCAGCGAACTCTTGCCGCTGCCGCTAACACCTGTCACAGCCATGAACAAGCCGAGCGGAAAGCTCGCACTCACATTTTGCAGATTGTTCGCCGTGCAGCCGGTGATCGTGATCACTTTTTTCAAATCGGCAGTTCGCCGCTTCGCAGGCACAACAATTTGCTCGCGGCCGTCGAGATACGCTCCGGTGAGAGACTGTGGATTGGCGATCACTTCGGCGGGAGTTCCTTCAGCGACGACTTTGCCGCCAAAGCTCCCGGCGCCGGGGCCGATGTCGATCAACCAATCGGCCGAGCGCATCATCGCTTCGTCATGTTCGACAACCAGGACCGTGCTGCCGTTGGTTTGCAGGTCGCGGAGTGAACCGATCAGGCGATCGTTGTCGCGCGGATGGAGTCCGATCGAAGGTTCGTCGAGAATGTACAGAATTCCGGCGAGTCCCGCGCCGATGCCCGTCGCGAGCCGCACGCGTTGAAACTCGCCGCCGCTGAGCGTGTCGCTACCGCGACCGAGCGTCAGGTAACCAAGACCCACGCGCTGCAAAAATCCCAAGCGGCTGCGAATTTCGACCAGAATCGGTTTCGCGATTTCGGCATCGTTGCCGCCAAATCGCAACCCGTCGAAAAACTTCGTCGCCGCGGTAACCGACATCGACACGATCTGTTGAATGTTCTGCCCGCCCACGCGCACGCCGAGCGCTTCGCGTCTCAAGCGCGAGCCACCACATTCGCGGCATACGACTTTGCCCCGCAGCGATTTCAGTTGTTCGCGGCGCGCTTCATCGGTGGCCGTCGACAGTTCCTGTTCGAGCAATGTGAACACGCCAGGAAAACGATCGGCGGTTGCACTTGTTTCACCATCTAGCACTAGCTGAAACAGGTTCTCGGGCAGTTCGCTCCAACGCGTCTCGGCAGCGGCGCTGTTCTTTTGCAAGAATGTTTCGACCTTGGCCCTCAGCTTTTTCACCGCCGCGTTTTTCAGCCCCTTCCATGGTGCGACTACCCCGCCGTCGAGCGAAAGTTGGCGATCGGGAATCACCAGGTCTGGATCGAACTGCTCGAGCATGCCCAGCCCTTCGCATTTCGGACAGGCGCCATACGGGCTGTTGAAGCTGAACGTCCGCGGTTCGATTTCTGCGAGATTCACCTGACAGTTCGGACAAGCGTATTTGGTGCTGAAGAGACGATCGGTCCAGAGCCCTTCGGTCGACGTGCCAGCCCCCTTTGCCTGCTGTTCTTTCGCCGGTTCGAGATAGCAAGTGATGAGTGCGCCATCGCCATGCCGAGCGGCGAGTTGTAACGATTCGGCCAGCCGCGAGTTGACGCCAGCGCGCACGACAATCCGATCGACGACCGCTTCGATGGTGTGGCTCTTCTTGCTGTCGAGCGCGGGCACCGCATCGAGTTCATGCAGTTGCCCGTTGACTCGCACGCGCACGAGCCCCGCTTTGCGAATGGCAGCGAGTGCTTCGGCGTGTTGACCCTTGCGGCCGCGGACCAGCGGCGACAGGATCAGCAGCTTGGTTCCCTCCGGCAGCGCGAGGAGCGTGTCTTGCACCTGCTCGAGCGATTGCTGCCGCACGGGTTGCCCGCAGGCATGACAGGAAACGTCGCCCAGGCGGGCCAGTAACAGGCGGAGATAATCATAAATCTCCGTGGTCGTCGCGACTGTGCTGCGGGGATTCTGGTTGCCGGGTCGTTGATCGATGCAAATGGTGGGCTGCAGCCCTTCGATGGAGTCGACATCCGGGCGTTCGAGTTGCTGCAAAAACTGCCGCGAGTAGACACTCAGGCTCTCGATATATTGCCGCTGTCCTTCGGCATAAAGCGTGTCGAAGGCCAGGCTGCTTTTGCCCGAACCGCTGGGGCCCGTGATGACGACGAATTGTCCGGTGGGGAGGTCGAGGTCGACATTTTGGAGGTTATGGGTGCGGGCGCCGCGAATTGCAATGACGGACTGTTGCTGTGCAGACGCAGGCAAGGCGCGAGGGGTTATTGTGGGCATGAAGTGCATCTTAGGGAAGAAGACTGAAGGGTGGGAGGGAGCGAGAGCCTGCTCCACCCTCTCACGCTTTGGCTCCACTGCTTTCCGAATTGATCTTCCTCGGCCTCGCACTTAAACTGATGCCTGGGGCTCACCTGCGAGGCGTTTCATGTGTTCAACCTTCCTCCAGTGGTCCCCTGCCTCTCCCCTTGATTTCTTTTTTGCCCGGAAACTGCATATGGCTGTGCTGCGTCGAGCTTGGATCGCAATCGCTTTTGTTCTGCTGTGCGGCACTCTCGCCGGTGTGCCGGCAGCAGCACAAAATGCTGCCGCGAATGCTCAGAAAAAGGATGAAGTCAAGCTGCCCCCGCCCGAAGACATCAATCGCGATACCAAAGACGGCGTCGCGGTGAAAATGACTTATTTCCCCGGGACGCTGGGTAAAAAGTCGGTGCCGGTCATTTTGCTGCACGGCTGGGACGGCCAACGCGGCGACATGGAAGCTCTGGCTCTGCGGTTGCAATCGCTGGGGCACGCTTGCTTGACGGTTGATTTGCGCGGACATGGCCAGAGCCTGAAGCAGAAAAAATTGATCAAGGGTGAGATCGTTTACGATGATTTGGATCGAAAAGACTTCCGCTTGCCTCATCTGGAGAGCATGACGTACGACATCGAAGCGGCCAAAAAGTTCTTGCTGGAAAAGAACAACTTGGGCGAATGCAACATCGAAGCGCTCGGCATCGTCGCGTGCGACGTCATGTGCTCGGCGGCCATGCAGTGGGCCATCGCCGATTGGTCGGCACCCGTGCTGCCGGCGTTCAAGCAAGGCCAGGATGTGAAGGCCCTGGTGTTGCTGTCGCCGTCGCCTCCGTTCAAAGGTTTTAATGGCAACGATTTCTTTGTGAATCCGGTCACTCGCAAGCAGCTTTCCGTGATGCTGGTAGCCGGCAGCGAAGACCCCAAATCATTGTCGGAGGCCAAGCGCCTGAACAGCAAGCTGCAACAGTTTCATCCCAAGCCGTCGGGCGACGATGCGATCGATCGCAAGCAGCTTGATCTGTTTCTCGTAACCCCGGGGACCGAGTTGCAGGGCTCGAAGCTGCTCAGCCGAGCGCTGCCCGTAGTGAATAACATCGCCAACTTTTTGAACCTGCGGCTAACCGAGCGGCAGGATCAATACTTGTGGAGCGATCGCAAGAGCCCGTTGTAAAAGGTCGTTATCAATTGACTGATACCGAAGGGAATCCGTTCTTGGCTCTGGGACGCAAGGACTGACCGCTTGACCTAAGTCGCAACCAGTAGGAACGGGTGGCGTCCAATAAGTCGCCGACTTTTTGAACACGACCCTGCGTATTCTCCACGTTTCCGAGCGATGCGCGTTCAAAAAGTACCGTACTTCTTGAACGTTTACGTTCGCGCAGGCCGGACATCCGTTTGAGTTACGTTGTTGTCCTCGCACGTGGTTGCGGATTGAAAACCGCCTTTATCGGCGGTATGCTGCGGGGGTCGTCCGAATGTCCTTTCCCCTGCTGTGGAGCGGTTTTCTGCTTCCAGTTGCCCGTTCACTTTGCGGAGCTTTAGCACGTGAGTCATTCCCAATCCAAGTCCGACTCGACGCGTCGCGACTTCATTCGCCAATCGGGCCTGCTGGTTGCCGGTGGCGCAATCGCTGGTCAACTCGCCATCGGTCGTTCGGCCCATGCGGCTGGCAGCGACACCATCAAGATCGGTTTGATCGGTTGCGGTGGCCGCGGCACGGGCGCTGCAATTCAAGCGCTCAACACTTCGGGCGGCGAAGTGAAAGTCGTCGCGATGGGCGACGTCAAGGAATCGAGCGTGGCTCAAGCTCACCGCGGCATTTCGGGGCAGCACAAAGACAAGATCGATGTCCCCAACGAACGGAAGTTCGTCGGCCTCGATGCCTATGAAAAGGTCCTCGCCACCGATTGCGACATGGTGATTCTCGCCACGCCGCCTGGCTTCCGCCCATTGCACTTCGAAGCAGCCGTGAAGGCCGGCAAGCATGTGTTCATGGAAAAGCCAGTCGCCGCCGACGTGGCCGGTGTGAACCAGGTACTGAAGGCGACCGAAGAAGCCAAGAAGAAGAACCTCGCGGTGGCCGTTGGTCTGCAGCGCCGCCACGAACGGAAATACATGGAGACGGTGGCCAAGATTCAAGAAGGCGCGATCGGCGACATCATTCTCGCCCGCGCTTACTGGGATGGCTCGCGCCCGTGGCTCCGCCAACGTCAGCCCGGCATGAGCGAAACGCAGTACCAGATCAACAACTGGTATTACTTCAATTGGCTCAGCGGCGATCACATCAACGAGCAACACATCCACAACCTGGACGTGATCAACTGGATCAAAAATGCGTATCCGGTCGAAGCTCAAGGCATGGGCGGTCTCGTGAATCAGGCCGAAGTGAAGTACGGCGAAATCTTCGACCATCACTTCATTGAGTATAAGTATGCCGACGGCACGATCATGTACAGCCAATGCCGCCACCAACCGGGCTGCTGGAATCATGTGGCCGAATACGTCCACGGCACGAAGGGCCGCGCCGACGTGAGCGGCTCGAAGATTTATGACGAAACCGGCAAGGTGCTGCACGACTTCGGCAAGCTCGGCGGCGACGGCCACCAGCAAGAGCATCACGATCTCTTCGCCGATCTGCGGGCCGGTCGCATTCCGAACGAAGGCGAATGGGGCGCCAAGAGCACCATGACCGCCATCCTCGGCCGCATGGCGACCTACTCGGGCCAGATCGTGAAGTGGGACGCCGCAATGAAAGAAAACAAGTCGCTGGCCGACTACGAAAAGATTTTGTCGTTCGACCAGGAGGCCCCGGTCAAGCCGCTGGCCGATGGCACTTACCTGCAGCCTGTTCCGGGCCGCGGCATGATGACGTTTAACCTGCCAGGCGCGAAGCCGTCGTAGGAATTTCGTAGGATGGAGCACTGCTCCGTCCTGCTGGGGGTGACGGCCCATTTTCAATTGAAACTTCCCTCAGGACGGAGCAATGCTCCGTCCTACTTTTTTTAGCGAGTTCCATGTCCCGCATCGTGTTAGCCATGTCCGGCGGCGTCGACAGCAGCGTCGCCGCTTATCTGCTGCGCGAAGCGGGGCACGAAGTCATCGGCGTCTTCATGCGCCACGGCGAAGAGGCACTCGAAGCGTGCAAAACTGATAAGTTGCCAGGCTTCTCGTTGCCGATTTTCAATCCGCGGGCCGATCACAAGCAAGGCTGCTGCAGCGCGAGCGATGCTGAGGATGCCCGGCGCGTCGCCGATCGACTGCAGATTCCTTTTTACGCGTTGAACCTGAAGGCCGAGTTCAAGCAGATCATCGACTACTTTGTCGACGAGTACACTCGCGGCCGTACGCCGAATCCGTGCGTGCAGTGCAACAACTGGCTCAAGTTCGGCAAGCTGTTCGACTATGCCGACAGCGTCGGCGCGGAGTTCGTCGCGACTGGGCATTACGCGAGGATGATTGCGACCGAGCAAGGTCCCGCGATCAGCCGCGGCGTCGACGACGGCAAGGATCAGTCGTATGTTCTGTTCGGCATCGAGCGCAAACTGCTGCCGCGAATGTTGCTGCCGATTGGTGATTTCAAAAAGCCAAAAATTCGCGAACTAGCCGCGAAGATTGGACTGCGCGTCGCGGACAAGCGGGACAGCCAGGAGATCTGCTTCGTCACCAGCGGCCATCATGGCGACTTTGTTCGTGAACGTCGCGAGCAGCAGGATACGAGCGGCGAAATCGTGACTACGGCAGGAAAGGTCGTCGGGACGCATCCGGGCATTGAAGGTTTTACGATTGGCCAGCGGAAGGGGCTCGGCGTCGCGCTGGGCGAACCTTACTTCGTCGTCCGCATCGAGCCAGCAACGAAACGGGTTGTCATCGGCGAGCATCATGAACTCGCTCGCCGCGAACTAACTGCCGACGCGTGCAATTGGCAACTCGCGCCACCGGCCGGCGAGTTTCGCTGCATGGCGAAGATTCGTTACAACAGCCCACCAGCTGACGCAGTCGCCGAAGCTCTTCCGGGCAATCGCTTGCGGGTGATCTTTGACGAACCACGGCATGGCGTTTCGCCCGGGCAAGCCGTCGTCTGCTACGACGGCGATACGGTGCTCGGTGGCGGGTGGATTGAATCCGCCTAGCCGCGGACTGCCGATCCCACGTTCTGCCCAATGCCATTCGCTGTTTGCGAAGTGTTGTTGTTCTTCGGTGGCGGCGTTGTTGAGGACGTTGACGTTGGCGTCGAATTTCCTGTGATAACCACGCGTGGCGGATCTTGCCGCGGGGGCGGAAGCGGCGGGTTGCCGTTCTTCGGCGGATTCGTCGGCTGCTGCGGAGCGGTCGGCGGCGCCGGGGGCAACGTTGGTGTCGTCGGAGTCGTAGCTGCCGCTTTCGCCTGGCCGAAGTTCACTTCCACGACATTCTGATCGCCGCGAGTTAATTTGATGGTCTGCTTCGGTGCAGCCGTTTCGGTCCAACCCGTTGGCGTCACCTCGCGCACCGTGAATTCACCCAAGCTCAAGCCACTTTCGACGCTGAACCGATAGCGGCCGCCGGCGTCGGTGGTCGCGGTGGCAACCACTTCCTGCGACTCAGCATCGACCAACTCTACCGTGCGGCCCTTCAAGCCCTGTTCGTTGCGGCCTAGCACGCCGTCGCGGTTGGCGTCGTTGACCACGCGGCCGGAAACTTCGACTTTGAAGAAGAACACATTCTGCTGCACGTTCGTCAAATTCGTATTGCGGCGAATGACATCGGCCAGCGTGGTGCTTTGCACATCCTGCAACTCTTTGCCGGCGAGTGATCGTTGAAACCAGAAGCGATCGCCGTCGCGCAAGCGGCTGAACTGGTCGGAAAGGATCCGCTGCACCAGCGGTCCGACACTCGCGCCGCGGACGTGATCTTCGGCCAGCATGCCAACCCAAGCATCGATGTTGTCGACCGTGCCATACAAAGCACGTAGCTGCAGTTGCAGATCGACATCCGAAGTGATCTGCGCAAAGTTCGCCACCTTCGGCAATCCATACGCAGCACGCAATGAGTTGTAATCGGCCAGGCCGTGATCTCGGCCGCGCTGGATGTTCAAGCTGGCCAGATCGAGGCCACCAGCGCCGGGTGGGCCGAACAAAAAGTTCCGTACGCTACCAACGACTTGAGTATCGATTTGCGACGACGGATCGGAAGCAAGGTACTTCAAAATCGGATCGATGTTATTTTCTATGATCAAACTCGTATTAAAGAACGCCTCAGCCAGCGAAACTTCCTCACGCAACTCTTCGCCGTTGTTGCCGAGAAATTCAATGTCATCGCCGAGCATGCTGTGACCGAGGCGAAACGCCGCGGTCGCAAACTCATTGGAAATGCTCGGATTGACCGTGGCATCGTACCCGCGATATGGCTTGATGGCATTCGTTCCCAGCAATGCAGGAAGCCACTCCTTATAAGTAATGACTTGCACTTCGCCGATGACGAAGTTGCGGGCCGCCTGATAGATCTCTTCGTCGGTCCACGTGGGATTCTTCTCTGCGATCTTGGCAGCGACGCGATTATGTTCGCGCACAAACAGCGTTTGCAGCGAAGCGAGTTCTGGATTCTCATTCGCCCGAATATCACCTGCGATAAAGAAGCCCGTTTCGTCGGCAGGTAGCAACCCATTTTCTCCCTGCAGCATCCGCCCGCCGACATGTTCTCGCAAGCTGCTCGCGGTTGAATCGTCAGAACCATAGATCATCGAGCCATCGATCCACGCGGTGATGCTGGTCAGTTGTTGCCGTGGATTGTCGGCGCTCGTGCCGGTCGTGGGATCGTATTGCGAGCGCGTGAGGGGAATCGTCTTCGTGCCCGTTGCCAGCGGATCAAAGTACTCATCACCCTTCGGGACTTGTACGGCGAACAATTCGGCGGGATCGGCCGACATCGTCAGATCGAGATCGTGATCGAGAAATTGCCCCCAGGCATACATCATCGCCGAGAGACCGCGCTTATCGAGATCGCGCACGTCCCCCTCTTCAGCGATTGCATTGCTGACCGCTCGCGCACTCGGCCGGTCAGCACCAGCGGGGGCAGAAATGCCATCCATATAAGCGACAATATCGTTCTTGCGAATGAACTGTTCGCCCGGCGTGCCCCATTCTGGATTGGCCAGGTTGTTGCCGCTGCCGTCGATCGCGCGGATGTCACCGGCCATCAAGTTGCGGGTTTCGAGTCCCTCTAAAAAAAGCCGCCGCTGCGATCTTTTTTCGGCAGCCTGAATGCGTGCTAAGGACTTTTTCGAAGCGCAGAGGTTGAACCAAGAAAGCTGAAACATCTGAGTGCCTCCTCATTGTGCGGCCGTGTTCTGCCGCGGTGACAGGGTTGCGAACGAGCACGAACGGCTTGTTCACCGAGGCAGTTGCCTTTTTTCGCCGCCGCCATCCCCGAGAAAAGCTGGGATGACGACCACGAGAAATTCTCGGCCCACGAGCAATTGCCGAAGCACCGTTCCGGAGCACTCCGTCGTCCTTGCCCGTCAGCCGATTGCGGTTTCGCCCGTTGCAAATCCGGGCAATCTGCCTGACGCAGAGAAATTTAATGAGGCATGGCTGAAGAGAACGTGAAGAAATCAAAATTGCAGAAAAAGTTTGCCTAGGCCGCAGTTTCACACCTCCTCCGAAGACTCTTCCGCCCCTAGGCACTTCCGCCCTTAGCCGTCACAATATGGGGCTGAAATCACCGGCCTATTGCCGCACCAATTCGCCTTACAAGTCAAACCTTTTTTTCTGCGAGACACGGAATGAGCCTCATTGCCAGCGTTCACGGACGCCAGATTATGGATAGCCGTGGCAATCCCACGGTTGAAGTCGAAGTGCAGCTGACCGACGGCAGCCACGGTCGCGCCGCGGTTCCGAGCGGTGCCAGCACCGGGGCCCACGAAGCGTGGGAACTCCGCGACGGCGACAAGACTCACTTCAGCGGCAAGGGCGTGCTGAAGGCAGTCGCCGCCGTCAACGACACCATCTGCGATCACCTGATCGGTGTCGATGCTCTCGATCAGATGGCCATCGATGCGTCGTTGATCGAACTTGACGGCACGGCGACCAAGAAGAACCTCGGCGCCAATGCCATCCTCGGCGTTTCGCTGGCCGTGGCCAAAGCTGCCGCGGCTCACACGCAACAACCGTTGTATCGCTACCTCGGTGGCTGCGGCGCGCGCTTGCTGCCCGCGCCGATGATGAACGTCATCAACGGTGGCGCCCATGCCGACAATGCCGTCGACATGCAGGAATTCATGATCTTCCCGCTCGGCTTCAACAAGTTCAGCGATGCTCTCCGCTGCGGTTGCGAAGTGTTCCACACGCTCCGCAAGGTGATTCACGACAAGAAGCTCAGCACCGGCGTGGGTGACGAAGGCGGTTTTGCTCCCGATCTGAAGAGCAACGAAGAAGCTCTCGAGCTAATTCTCACCGCCATCGACAAGGCCGGCTACAAAGCGGGCGAGCAAGTCAAGATTGCGCTCGATTGTGCGGCCACCGAGTATTACGACGAAAAGAAAAAGACCTACAATGTCGACGGCAAGGAACTGTCGAGCGAAAAGATGGTCGACTTCCTCGCGGCCTGGTGCGACAAGTATCCGATCTGCTCGATCGAAGACGGATGCAGCGAGGACGACTGGGCCGGTTGGAAATTGCTGACCGATAAGCTCGGCAAGAAAGTGCAGCTCGTCGGCGACGACTTGTTCGTCACCAATACCGACCGCCTGACCCGCGGCATCAAGGAAGGCATCGCCAACAGCATTCTGATCAAGGTCAATCAGATCGGCACGCTCACGGAAACGATCTCGGCGATTCAGCTCGCGCATCGCAACGGCTATTCGTCGATCAGCAGCCATCGCAGCGGCGAAACCGAAGATTCGTTCATCGCTGACCTCGCCGTCGCCCTCGGCACTGGCCAGATCAAGACCGGCTCGGCCTCGCGCACCGATCGCATGGCCAAGTACAACCAGCTGCTGCGGATCGAAGAAGAATTGGGCGATGGCGCGCTTTACGGCGGACCGTTGTTTCCGAAGTGGTAATTTGATTTGCATGCTGGCAGAGCATGGACGATTGCAACCCGGAGCCTCTCATGGATCAATCAGGCACTGACGCTGCCGCCCGGCAATGGCAGCCGCTGAGTTCTCGTCAGCGGCGCGTCTTCGGCGTGCTGGTGGAAAAGGCGAAAACCACGCCCGATGCCTATCCAATGACGCTCAACGGCATCGTCACGGGCTGCAATCAAAAGAGTAACCGCGAGCCGCTGATGACGCTCGCGCCCGAGGACGTTGAGCAGATTCTCGACGAACTGCGAGGAATGTCGGCAGTTACCGAGGTGCAGGGAAGTGGCCGCGTCGCCAAGTATCGCCATCACGCCTACGAATGGCTGGGCGTCGACAAGTACGAAATCTCGGTAATGACTGAATTGCTCCTTCGCGGCGAACAGACGCTCGGCGACTTGCGGGCTCGCGCGGCCCGCATGGAACCAATCGCCGATCAGGCCGCGCTCAAGCAGATCGTCGATGGCCTGTTGAAAAAGCAACTGATGGTGGAACTGACGCCGCCGGGCCGCGGGCAGATTGTGACACACAATTTGTACAAGGAGCGGGAGCTGAACGAACTCCGTGCTCAATACAAGAATCACGAGGTGGCAGATCGGAGCTACGACGACGAACGGCCCGCTGCGACTATAACGCCGGCAACTTCGTCTGCGGCGGCTTCGCCTCGTCCTGTGCAAGCTGCAGCTTCTGCAGTCCGTATGGTTTCTGCAGATGATTTCGCTGAGTTGCGAGTTGAGGTCAGCGTATTGCAGGCCGAAGTAGCTCAATTGCGACAACAAATGCGGGATCTGGAAGCCAAGTGGACGGCATTCACGTCGTGAGGCTTGCAGCATGGCCCTGCCCGACGGACTCTGCTTTCTGCATGCCATCGGCTTGAATCGGGCCCTCGTGCCGTCGTTCGAGGTTTACCCGTTCGCCATTCCGGCCATTCGCACGCTGGAGTCGCTCAAGTTTCATCCACGCGTCACGTTCTTCGTCGGCGAAAACGGCGCCGGCAAATCGACGTTGCTGGAAGCGATCGCGCTGGCTGAAGGCTTTAATGCCGAAGGTGGTTCGCGACGGCATGCGATGTTCAAAACTCGCGATTCGCACGACGAGGAGCTCTGGAAAAAACTGCAGCTGAACCGCGGCGGTGGCAAGCGCCTGGCCCGCAGTGATAGCTACTTTGTCCGCGCGGAGAGCTTCTACAACCTCGCTACCTACTTAGATGAAGTCGGAACCGTTGCATCAGGGCCCTTCAGCCAAGCTGTTTCCTATCACCAGCAGTCGCACGGCGAAGCGTTCATGAACCTGATGACCGCCCGCTTTGGCGGCAATGGCCTGTATCTGCTCGACGAACCCGAGGCAGCGCTCTCGCCGCAACGGCAGTTGTCATTTCTCGCCGCCTTGCATGATTTGGTACAGCGCGGCTCCCAGTTCATCATCGCCACTCACTCACCGGTCGTGCTGGCCTATCCTGATGCGCACATCTACCACTTCAGCGACCGCGGCATTGAATCGATCGAGTACGAAGAGACCGAGCACTACAAGGTGACGCGGGCGTTCTTGCTGCGGCGAGAATTGATACTGAAGGAGTTGCTGGAACCGTAAGGAGATACTGTTCTCGCTGGCACGTATTGCCCGCGGAAACAATCATCGCAGCAACAACGGGCGTTCGCCGCGGCGACTCGGCAGGAGCCTCGCCCTCCCAAAGTTCGTTAGCTCGCGATGCCTCCTCGCTCACGCGTCGGGCTACCTGGCCGTTGCTCCGCAACGGATGCACCAATACGACCAGAAGTCGCTACTTGGTGTACTGCCGTTTGGTCCAGATTGGATCTTTCGTCAGCGGCAACTTTATTGACTGGCCGGTTTCAGCGGCATGGTAGATGGCCAGGATCACTTCGACGCTGCGGCGACCTTCCTCGCCATTGATGAGCGGTTGGGTGCCGTTCTTCACGGCGGCGAGGAAGTCCTGGAAGAGCTTCGTGTGGCCGTGATGGCCGATCGCCTTCGGGTCGGCAGCGCCGCCGCCAGTATGTGTCTTGCTGGCCATACGGGCGAGAAGTTCTTCATCGGCGGTGGTCATGTTGGCGAACTCCCAGCGGATGATGTCCTCTTCGCGCATACAGGCGCTTCCCTGGTTGCCGTGGAGTTCGATCCGTTTCAACTCGCCGGGGAAGGCCGCGGTGCTCGCTTCGACGACGCCGAGCGCGCCGCTCGCGAACTTGATGGTAGCGACCACGACGTCTTCGACTTCGATTCGTTCATGCGCGAGCGTGGCAGTCGCAGCGGTCACTTCGGTAACGGGCCCCATGAACCAGAGGAGCAGATCGAGGCTGTGAATGGCCTGGTTCATCAGCGCGCCGCCGCCGTCGAGTTTCCACGTTCCGCGCCACGCGCCGCTGTCGTAGTACTGCTGCGTTCGCCACCACTTCACGTAAGCATCGCCGAGCGTCATGCGACCGAAGCGGCCCGAGTCGATGGCTTGCTTCAACAGTTGCGATGATTCATGAAAACGCGACGGAAAGATTGTAGCGAGGACCACACCGGCGTCCTGGCAGGCCTTAATCATCGCATCGCAGCGGGCGAGCGAAACATCGAGCGGTTTCTCGACGACGACGTGCTTGCCCGCTTTCGCCGCAGCCACGCAGCTCTCCATGTGAGCGCCGCTGGGAGTGCAGATGCTGATTGCGTTCACACGCGGATCAGCGAGCATCTGGTCGAGGTCGTAATACGCTTTGCAGCCAGGGATTTCAGCCGCGAACTTGTCGGCCGAAGCGGGAGTCTGACTGAAGCAAGCGGTGACAGCCGCATCTCCGAAGTCCGCGATTGCCTTCGCGTGGAACCGGGAGATCATTCCGCAACCGACGATACCGAATCCGAATGGCATGGCTGTAAAGGGGAGAGTGGGAGATAGGGCGAGGGGAGAAAAATACGAGTCGTTTCAAAATCTAAGTCCAATTCGAGGCAAAGTAAATTGGCCGTTCGATTCACCCTCTACCTTTCTCGACTCACGGCCGCTCCGGCAAAGAGACGCTTTCCCCACCGGCGACGGTCGCCATGGCTTCAATATCTTCCGCGGAAGTGTTGTCATGCAGCCAATGAACATCACCGTCGGCGAACAGAGCGTTCATGCCGCCTGAGTGGTTGCCGCCGAGATCGCCACCGACCTGATAATCGATCATGCTACTGCTGAGGTCGACGGGTTCCATCCAACTCTTGCCGTTGCTTTTCGCTTCGACCACCAGCAGCGTAGTCGCCTGGCCATCGCTGATTTCGCCGAGTTTACGTGTGCCGGCATCGGGGAACATCGTTTTTTTACCGGTGATGACAAAGTAGTTACTTTCGTGCAGGTTCATCGCATTTTGATCGAGGGGCGAAGCAAAGACCCGCGGCATTTGGCCAGCGAGCGCAGCGTTTTGCGGAGAATTCCAGGGTTCGTTCATGTTGAGTCGCTGATGCAGTTGCTGTCCTTCGGTTCCCAAATAAGGAAGGATGAGCACGCGCCAACTGTGCATCGGTTTGCCGGCAGTATCGACGGTGTACGCCGGCGGGAACTCGCCAGCGTGAGCGGCTTGATACGCGAGCATTGCCTGGCCAATTTTGCGAAGGTTGTTCGCACAAGTGCGTTTGCCGGCAGACTGTTTGGCAGCAATGAGCGCGGGTTTGCCGACGGCTTGATAAAAGGTGTAGAACGCAATGCTCAGGCCGATGAGGAAGAGCCCGATGATAATCGCCGCTTGCCAGTTCCCGCGGTTCATGCTCTTCACAGCGGTGCGAAGCGAATAGCCCGGCGGCGCGGAAGGGACTGTGACGAGGCGACCGCAGTTGACGCACGGTCCCGTGTGACCGGCAAAAGGCTCGTCGACCAGCGTTGTTTCGCCGCAGTAGGGGCAGGAGAAGTGGATGGGCATTGCCAACTCGGAATTATTTCGAGCGGAACTCTTTGACCAACTGCTGATATTGTTTCGCCAGGTTTTCGATTTTCTTAAGATCGCCGGCGGCGACTAATTTGGGATCAACGAGCGAGCTGCCGACGCCCAGTGCACACGCGCCGGCCTTGAGAAAATCGGTGGCGGTTTCCAGATTAACGCCGCCTGTTGGCATCAGGCGAATGTGCGGCAGTGGGCCGTGCAACGCTTTCAAATATTTGGGTCCGGTAATTTCTGACGGGAAGATTTTGACGATATCGGCCCCTGCTTGCCATGCAGTAACAACCTCCGTCGGCGTGAACGCTCCGGGCATAATCGGCTTGCTGTAGCGTTTGCACATTTCAATGACTTGCACGTTCACCGCCGGCGAAACAATGAACTCAGCCCCGGCTAAGAGTGCAGCTCGGCAGGTTTCCGTATCAAGTACCGTACCCGCGCCCAGCAGCACGCGTTTGCCAAGTTTGTCAGCAACTTTTTCCAATACCTGGTGAGCTTTGGGTACCGTAAACGTGACTTCCATCACATCCACGCCGCCCGCGAGCAATGCTTCGGCGACATCAACGAGCAACTCGCCACTTTCGGCACGGATGACGGCGACGATGCAGGAATCAAGAACACGATCGATGCTATTCATTACCAACAAGCTCCAAAAACGAGTCACAACCGAGTTGTATTGTAGAGATCGAACGGGTATGTGAAACGTCCGGATTGGGAAAGTATTTGCACACACGTAACACAACTGGCAAAATCGCGGCGTGTCCGCATATTTAGTGTCTGGAGATTCAAGATGACTCCGATTCGAGAGCGCAAGTTGACCCACGAACACTTTAGCAAGTCGTCGTCAGGCGGAACGTTGGTCAGAAAAATATTACAAAGCGAGGCTGGTGGAGTGGTTTATTTGGGAATTCGAGAAACAAACTCGCTGGAAAACATTTGGGCATATGAACTAATGTACAGATCCGCTCTGGGTGAACCGGCCACCGTGCCCCTTGTAAGCCGCGATTTCCGATACATGGAAGAAGTCCGGCAACTTATCAAGGGGCTCACCGGACGCTAAACGATCGGTTCTACATCAGAATTCTTGGTGAACCCGCCCGGCATAAGCGACGTAGTGATCATCAGCGGGGCACGATTCCTCGCCTTCTTAGGCCGAAGACGGTCGCAAACGCGTCAGGTTGACACCCCCTCGATTGGTCCGTGGGCCCGGCATTCAGGAACCTAATTCCGAGGCCCGAAAACTGGACTACCTCCGCCGTATGTGCATAATAACCAGCAGGTAACGGATGCACCGGGTAAGCCCGACAGGCAACCGGGTACCCCCGGCAAAAACACTGTTTGGCGGAAGGTCCATGAAGCAACTCTCGCCGGAGACGTTTACGCAACTGATGGTCTGGTCAGCCGCTTTGTGCGGGTTGATCTCGATCGCCGCTTTGGTTCTGGGAAAGTTGCGCGGTAGCACGCAGCAATCCGAAGATTCAGCCGGCAAGTTGCTATCGAACTTGCAAGATTTGCGTCAGGAGGGTGACATCAGCGACGCCGAATACCGAACTATTAAAGCGGTGCTCGGAGCTCAGCTCCAGCAACGAGTAAAGGACGATCCCGACAAGGCTTAAGAACGAAACTCCACGGGTCGCAACGGCTGCTTCAGCCAGGCAAAGTTTGCGGCGGGGATGGATTATTCGCAGGCCTGAGATTGATCGTGCTGAGCTAGTTGTTCCGGCCTGGGAGGTCGGCGGCATCTGCAACAATGACTGTCGATATTGCTCGAACTTCAAGCGGACAAGGATGCCCCTTCCCCGTTGACGGTGATTCGCCTTGGCGAGTTGCATTCAACGATCGAGCTTGCACCTGTGAGGGCGGTCAGCTTTCGCTGATCGCTAGAATCCGCTGAAAGGAGTGTTTGAAGTTATGCCGGCAGGTAAGGACATGAGCGGTGGACGTCGGGGCGCCAGCACCACCAAGAAAAACGCCTACTGTTCGTTTTGTCGCAAAAGCTATCGCGACGTCGGGCCACTCGTCGAAGGGCCTGGCGACGTTTATATCTGCGGCGAGTGCATCGAACTCTGTCAGTCGATCCTCGACCAGGAACAGCGGCGGCGCGGCGCGACGAAGCCGCTCTTCAATCGCATTCCCACGCCGCGGGAATTGGTCGCTTCACTCGACCAATATGTTGTCGGCCAAACCTTCCCCAAGAAGGTCCTCTCCGTTGCCGTGCACAATCACTACAAGCGGTTGCAGCTCGGTTTCGAAGGTGGCGATGTCGAAGTGGAGAAGTCGAACATTCTGCTCCTCGGCCCCACGGGTTCGGGCAAAACGTTGCTCGCTCGCACTTTAGCTCGCGTTCTGAACGTGCCGTTCGCGATCGGCGATGCGACCACTTTGACCGAAGCGGGTTACGTCGGCGAAGACGTGGAAAACTTGCTGCTGAAATTACTTCACGCCGCGGACTTCGATCTCGAAGCTGCCCAGCGCGGCGTTTTGTACATCGACGAAATCGACAAGATCGGTAAGACGAGCCAGAACGTCTCGATCACACGCGATGTTTCGGGCGAAGGCGTGCAACAGGCACTTCTCAAGATGCTTGAAGGAACCGTCGCGAATGTTCCGCCGCAAGGGGGCCGCAAGCATCCCGAGCAGCAGTACATTCAGATGGATACGACGAACATCCTGTTCATTTGCGGCGGCACGTTTGTCGGTATTGAAGACATCGTTCGCAAACGCCTCGGCAAGAAGTCGCTCGGCTTCAGCCAGTCGACGACGAGTCAGCACGCCGAGATGGACACCGCCGAAGTGTTGTCGCAGGTGCAAACCGAAGACATCCTCGAGTTTGGCATGATTCCAGAACTCATCGGCCGCTTGCCGGTGATCGCGTCGCTCGCGCCGCTTGATCATGCGGGCCTGGTAAAGGTGCTGACCGAACCAAAGAACGCATTGCTGCGTCAGTATCAGACCCTCTTCCAAATGGAAGACTGCACGCTGGAGTTCAGCGAATCGGCCCTCAACGCCATCGCTCACAAAGCGGTGGTGAAGGGAACCGGTGCTCGTGGTCTCCGCAGCATCGTCGAACAGACGATGCTCGAAATCATGTATGAATTGCCCGACCAACCAAAGGGAAGCAAATTCGTCATCGATGACGACATTGTCATGGGCCGGCGGAAGATGTTCCCCATGCAGCCGCAAGCGAAGAGTGCCTAACCTCGGTACTCATCTCGCTCAGCCGAGATGACCGTCGCCGGCGTTCAGCCAGCGACGCAACCCGGGTTGAGATTAGAATAAATCGGCCATGCAAATCGCATGGCCGGTTTTGTTTCTTGTTCGAGGGTTATCCCTTGCCCATCTATCGCCACTTTTACATCGAAAAGCTCAGCGCCGATGGATGGTGTGTGCCGCCAGGCTTTGAATCCGAACCCTGGCAGATTTTTAAGCACGACAACGTGTTCGGCGGCTTTGCTTGGGCGCACCCCAATCGCCCTTGGTTACAGCTTTTTTGGGGCGACGAAGCGCTGTTTCCCATGCGACCGGGTGCGCCGGAACAACAGCGAGGTTCCGCACTGCTGAAGCAACTTGCCCGGGAATACGATAACTGTTTGTGCGACGAGCTTGGCCTCTGCTGGATTCCCTACACCGATTTGTGCATCGATACCTGGGACACCGAGAGTTTGATTCTCCGCGCGCAAATTCCTGCTCGTCATGCACTGTTGTTCGAGAACGGACGACGAAGATTTCCGAGAGAGCAGTTAGTCGCAACGGGGCTGACGGCCCAGGAAACGGACCAACTCGAGTGGAAAGCGTTTTTAGCGGAAGAGACAGTTGATCATACCATCGGGCAGCAGCGGCATCGGCTGAGCGAAACTCCGGGACATTACGACGTCACCGTGACTTGGAACGCCACGATTGCGGAGTTCATCGGCGAGCGCCATTCCAGGGTGTTCCGAGAACTGAGACGCTACGGGGTGGATGAAGAATTGCGCATTCTTTCCAAACGTGGATAGTCGTCAAACCATCAATCAATGCCATGCAGCAAAGAGCCGCGCACGGAGCTCCGCTGCTTTAGCACGGGCGCAGTAAGCGGAATTTTGCGAGTGAGCCTGACCCGCACCTCGCGCACATGACTAAGCGGCCTGCCGAATTTTCTCTGCCCGTGCATTGGTCAGTCCCGCAGCGATTGAGCGAGTCGCGCGAATCGTCGGCAGCCAGCAAACGATCCCAATCGCCAACAGTCCGCCGGCGATGGAAATCAACAGCGGGAAGGTGATCTGCTGCTGCACTGCGAATGTAATCGCTGGCGCGCCGATGGCCACGCAAACGGCCGTGAACTTCGCAGCGGGACGCATGCCGTGATATTGTTGCCAGTCGCGGAGCACCGGGCCGAGGAGTGGCGAGCGGTATAGACGCCGCATGGCCCGCGGGCTGCTGCGAGCAAAGCAAACGGCCGCGAGCAACACAAATGGCGTGCACGGAATGATCGGCAGCAGCGCACCAGCAATCGCCAGCACGACACTCAGGCAGCCCACCATAAAGAAGAGTGCTCGCTTCATGCTGGTATTATCGGCAGGCTGGCAAGTTTGACTAGATAGAGAAACTTCGCACTGCAGGGAGCTTTTGCGGATTTTCGCCTGCAGCCCGCCACAAGAGGCGGTCCCCCGGGTAGGATAACGCACTCGCTTTTTGCTACTCCCCGCTGATTTTTTGCCGGGAAATACCCGGGTGATTCATGCCTGCATCGTTAGCCGTCGTCGATCGCACTTCGGCCCTGGAATTCCTCTTCAGTCGCATCAACTACGAGCGGACGACGCAAATTCCGTATCGCACCGGCGGGCTGAAACTCGAACGGATGCAGGCCCTGCTGGCGCTGGTCGGCGATCCGCACTTGTCCCTGCCCATCGTGCATATCGCGGGGACCAAGGGCAAAGGTTCGACGGCGACCATGATCGCCCGTATCCTTCAGTCGGCCGGCTATCGGACCGGCCTGTACACGTCGCCGCACCTCGAGCATCTTGAAGAGCGGTTTGTGATGAACGGCCAGCTCTGCACGGAGCAGGAGTTCGTTCAACTAGCAGCCGATATACAGGCGGCCACCAATCAACTCGAAGCTCGCGATCCGCAGAATCGCTGCCCCACTTTTTTTGAAATCACGACGGCGATGGGCTTGCTCCATTTTGCGCGCTCGAAGGCGGAAGCAGTCGTGCTCGAAGTGGGCCTCGGCGGCCGACTCGATTCGACCAATGTTTGTCGGCCGCGGCTGAGTGTCATCACCAGCATCAGCTTCGATCACGTCAAGCAACTCGGTAACACGCTGTACGCCATTGCCCGCGAGAAAGCTGGCATTATCAAGCCGGGCGTGCCGGTGGTTTCCAGCGTGTGTGAAGCGGAGCCACGCGAAGCCATTGAACAAGCTGCCGAGCTCAACCAGGCTCCGTTGTTTCAGCGTGGACGTGAATTTGATTACGAAGTGGTAACCGATTCAGCTGCCGACAAAATGCAGGTAACCTATCGCGAGCCTGCTCAGGAATCTCGGTACGAACTCGGACCATTGCCGATTGGCATGCTCGGCGAGCATCAAGCCGCGAATGCGGCCACCGCAATTGCGGTGATGCGAAAGCTGCAGCAACAATCGTTTCGCATCAGCGAGGAAGCAATTCGCAGCGGATTGCTACAAGCGAAATGTCCCGCGCGGATTGAGGTGGTCCAGAAACGGCCCACGGTTATTCTCGATGTGGCACATAATCTGGCGTCGATTGCCGCATTGCTCGAAGCTCTTGATCACCGATTTGCGACACCCATGCAGCAAAACCGACCTCGCAGAATTCTGGTCTTCGCGAGCAGCCGGGATAAAGATCCAATTGGCATGTTGCGGTTGTTGCTGCCCAAATTCGACCAGGCGATTGTCACCAAATATGTCAACAACCCGCGCGCCGTGGAGCCAGTTGAGTTGCTGAGTCTCTCTCAATCAATCGGCGGCACAACGAAAGTGGAAGCTGCCGCCGAACCGCAGGCTGCCTGGCAGCGAGCACGAGAACTGTCAGGGCCGGATGATCTGATCTGCATCACGGGTTCGTTTTTTCTGGCTGCCGAACTGCGGGCTCAGTGGAGCGATTAGTCGCCAGCTCGAATCCCCGTGGCTCCCTTATGCGGAAAGATGTCGAGCAGGATCAATGTGTCGTCTTTGACGACCGTGAGATAAATCGAATCGATAGGCTGTTCGTCTGGGCTAACGGCCACCACCATCCCACGCTTCACGCGCTGACGAACTGCAGCGACGGTTAATGCCTTTCCGTTCGCGTCGGTCGCCCTCAGGCCGTCGAAAGTCGGTTTGTAAACGATGTTGGGAACGTCCACTGCTTTGGACGATAGCGGTCGCCGC
The DNA here is from genome assembly GCA_964394305.1 of uncultured Pirellulaceae bacterium. Classification (GTDB taxonomy): domain Bacteria; phylum Planctomycetota; class Planctomycetia; order Pirellulales; family Pirellulaceae; genus Anatilimnocola. Next base: position 53,697 of record CAYMWL010000009.1, on the reverse strand, counting down.
TGAATGATAATGCCTTGTTCATCAACGGCCGTCACAATAAAGAACTGCGGCGGATCGCCGGGCAATCTGACTTCTTCTGCTGCCGCTGGCAAAAGCAAAGTGATCATTGCAACGAGGTTGAAAAGGCAAAAACGGTTCATCGGGTATTCCAATGCAGTTCCAGGCACGCGAACATCTGCGACACGCTACCAAGCATAGCGATGGGTTGCGACCTGGAGCGTAACAAGTCGGTAAGCTGGGCAACGGCATTTTACTCCCCTTGCCACAGGGAGTAGTCCTTCGACCTACGATCGCTGCTATCACGTTGCGCGAACCAGCACGCAAATTTGCTTCAAGCAGCGTTCCCACGTTGACCGATACGAAAAATATCAAAATGCCGGGAGGGCGGCACGACTTCGGTCATGCCGTTTCAGGATAGAGGTCGTGATACGACGATGGAGCGGCGTATCACGACCTTTTTTCGTTTCTCGAATAGCTGCTAGCACTCAATTTCGTCTGGCCAATCTCTCGCCAGCTTGCTACAGTCCGCCCGCTTGCAAATCTCGTTCGCCAGGAAGGCATGCGCAATGAAAAACTCCAATCTGACGGATACTCCCGGCAAACAACCTGCCACTCTCGGCAACGACCGCCGCGCACTATGCGTTGCCATGATTGCTCGCAACGCGGCATCGCTGGTCCACGAAACGTTACAAACGGTGCGCGAGCTGGCAGCTGAAATCATCGTGCTGAACTGCGCGTCGACCGATACGACCGCCGAAGCCGCTGCGATCTGCGGAGCGCGCGTAATTAATCACCTATGGGAAGACAACTTCGCAGCAGCCCGCAACGCGCTGCTGCCGCACGTTCGCTCGCCATGGATCCTGTGGCTCGACGCGGGCGAAACGTTGCTCCCCGACGATGCGCTGTTGCTTCGCCAGTTCATCGAAGAACTAGCCGACGACAGTCATGCCTATTATTTGCGGGTTTCCACACCACCTGTTGCAGGGCAGATCGGTGGCGAACAAGTGGCACGCCTAAGGTTGCATTCCAACCGTCCCGGTTTGATCTTTCACGGCCGCGTTCGCGAATCGCTGCAACGCTCGCTGACCGCGTTTAACATCGAAGTCCAACATTTGCCGCTAACGATTTGCCGCGGCACGATCGAACACGATGCTAAAGTGAAGGCCGAACGTGCTCGCCGAAACATCCGCCTCGCTGATCTGCAGATCGCACAAAAAGGCCCCACTTCAGAGATGTTGAATTGCCTCGGCGAAGCCTATCAGACGCTGCAGGACCACCAGCGGGCGACGCAACACTACCGGCGCGCTCAAGAAATCGCCACGGCGAATTCGACTGAGATGCTCGAAGCTTATTACGGCCTGCTCACGTGTATCACTGGCCCGCAGTCCGCCGCCGAACAAATGCAACTTTGTCTCGCCGCGCTCGAACAATTTCCGCTGGATGCTCAGCTCCTTTGCGCGCTCGGCGGCTATTTGCAAAACAATGACCGAGCCGAACTAGCGATTCGTTCGTTTGCCCTCGCCGCTGAGCATGGCCAAATCAACTCCCAATTGTGGCACTTGCCCGAGATCCGTGAAATCGCCATTTCCTGCCACAGCCAACTGCTGCAGCAGTGCGGTCGGTTCGAAGCTTCACTCCTCGCACTCGAACAAGGGCTGGCCCGCTATCCGCAGTCGCCGCGATTGCTCCGGCAGCGGCAAAAATCGCTTAACGGTCAGGATAATGCAATGCGCGTCGATGAGTCATCAGCGGCTCACGCAGGCCTGAAACGTCCGCACGTCGCCGTTGCAGCCCAAAATATCCAGACGCATTCGTAATCCGCCCGGTTTTGCCCAAGATGTCCACGAAAGAACAGACAAAACCGTTTGGCTGTTTGATTTCGAAGCAGATGGGGTCCACAGGCAAGGCATTCATTTCGTGCCTGGATCGAGCAATTTCTTCTCTCCTTTAGAAAGCTGAACGCTAGATCAACCCCAACCGCTTCCTTAGCAACCATTCACTGGCCAACAAACTGACAAACACAATCGGCAGCCAGGGCAAATTCCAGAGCGGTTCCGGCGGCAGCGATTCCACCCGCACATGCCGGCCTGGTGGCAACGCGGCGAGCAATTTGCCGGCGTCCGAGACGCGATAGAACTGTCCGTCGCTCGCCTTGGCCGCGGCCTGCAGATCGGCAGCCTTCATTTGCAATTCGGCAAGTTCACCCGGTGGCGATTGCACGCGAAACTCGCGGCTCGGCGGTCGTCCGGGAAAAACCGGCGCTGCGATCCACGCGCGATAACGCCCTGGCGGCAGTGAATCGACCACCGCTGCAAACACGCCGCGGTTCAAGGCATCGCGCCACAACCGCACGCTCCGCCGTTGCCCCGCTTCGTGCTGCACGATGCAGAGCACGCCGTCGTCCTCGGCCGGTGCTCCGCGATCATCCAGAAACCGGGCTCGCAAGCGAATCGCTTCTCCCTGCTGATACTCATCGCGATCAGCGGTCAGTTCAACGCCCTCGGCTTCACCCAGCAATTTCGACCGGCTGAGATAACGAATCGTTTGAATCCAATACCGCGCAAAATAAATGTCACCCGCGCGGAACCGCCAGCGATATGTTTCATCGGTCGCATGAAACACGACCTTGCCAGCCCCATGAAATTGCAGCGTGATGACCGGCAGCGCTTGATTGTCGAGCCCGCGCAACTCCGGATGTTCTGCGAGCACGCGCACGCCGGGCCGTAGATCCGAAATCTTCGCAAACCACCGCAGCGGCGGCAGCGTTTCGTTCCACAGTTTGAGATTCTCGGCGGACGAATCGGCCAGTTGCAAAGCGGGGCTGTTTTGCCCAAGCGGCGTGAGTCGCGGGCGGAAGCTGTTTTTCACAATCGTGTCGGTGTCCGGCACCGAAAACGAATCAATGCTCGCCGGAAAGAGTGCGGCCAGCGGCGAATCGCGATAGGCGAGCGGCATGTACTTCGGCCCGGCCATCAACACCAGGCCGCCGCCTCTCACGTTCACGAACTCATAGATATTCTCAAGTACGGAAAGCGTCAGCAGCGCCGGATTCACATCGCCGAGAATCAGCACGTCGTATTTGAACAACTCATCGCGGCTGACCGGAAACACCGCCGTCGCCGATTTGTCCGTTTCGACAAACTCGACATCCGCTTCCTGCAGCACCGAACGAAAGCCGCGCTCCTCACCTTCCTGTCCGAGCCGATTCAGTTCGCGCTCGAGGACGTTCTTCAGATAGCGAAATTCGTAGTTGGGATAGGACTGCGCAAACAGCACACGCAGTTTTTCTTCGCGCACGGCCACGCGGCGCGTCAGCTTGTTGTTCGTGGTGTTCATTTCGCGCGGCTGCGGCTCGACCTGCACCAGATAGTCAAAATCGCCTTCGCCCGCGGGCCGCGTGTTCAGGCGAACGACCTGCGAAGCCTCGTCACCAGTGACGTTCAGCGTTTGTTCCGCCAGAGGTTCGGTTTGCCCATCGCGGAACAAGCGAACTTTCACGGCACCGGTGTAGCCGCGCGAAGCCAGCCGAAATTCGAAGTTGATCGCATCTCCCAGAAACACCGCTTCATCGGCGAGCAGATCAGCCAATTGCAAATCGATGGAAGGGCGTTCATTGCCGATGCCGACAAAGTAGAGCGGGATCGATTTCCTCCTCGCATAAACGGCCGCATCTTGCAGCGAACTCCCTTCGGTGGTGATGCCGTCGGTCAACATCACGATCGCTGCCGTCGGGCGGCCGCGCTGCACTTCGATCACGTCGCGCAGGCTGTCGCCCAGACGGCTCGTTGGCAGCTTGTCATGAATGGCAGTAACGCTCGCGGCGGTTGACTTCAAATCCAACGTTCGCGCCGGCTCCGACATGCGGACGACTTTCAAGCGATAACGCGACTGCAATTCTTTGAGCAGCTTCTCGTTGTTCTCGAGCAGCAACGCTTTCGCGATGTTCAGCCGCGTCAGTTCTTCCAACTTCAAACTCTTCAGCCGCGCCACGAGATTCGCTCGCAGCGATGCGTCTTCCAACTCATCGGCAAGCGCCATGCTGCCGGAATCATCGACCACCAGCACCAGATCAGGCAGATCAGTGCGATGCTGCTGCCAGGTCCAACCTAAGAGCATCCAGGCGAGCAACAGCAACAGCGACACGCGGCAAGTAGCAAGCAACGTCTTGCCCAAACGCCCGGCCGATGCCCGCTCGCGGCCATAGATCGTCACAACAAAGGCGATGCCACCGAATAGCAGCAGCCAAAAGATCCAAGGAGCCCAGGGCCAGGTGGAATCGAGCGAATGTTCCAGTGTGTTTGGCTGATTCTGCTCGCCGGTGAGCAGCCTCAGGACGAACTGTTTGAGCGAGTCGTTCATCGCACACCTCGCCCGAGATGCCACGCGACAAACGACTCGGCCATGAGCAAACCAAACACGCCCAGCAATAATTCGCGAAACCACGACTTCGGCGGCCCGAATTGGCTGGTCGTGACGGACGATCGGCTTGCGGTGGTCGTTCGCAAAGTTTCTGGCAAGGCCTCTGCCGCGAGTCGTTCGAGGTTGCACTCGCGAATGTCCGGATTCACGACCAGGCTCGCGAGCTTCAGCTCGCCCGCGTCGGTCGAATGCAATGTGAATCCGCCGCTGCGAGGTTGGCCAGGCACCTGCCAACGCGTGCGGCCCTGATCGTCGGTAACCGCGAGGCGATCTTCGCTTGTATCCGGTTTTTTCAAAATCACTACCGGCTTGCTGAGCGCCGCATTGATGATACCTTCGGCTGGTTGCCAGACATCAACGGTGCGGTCCCGTTCCGCCTTCGCCGCGACATAGGCAGCGGCCTCTTGCATCAGCGGCGGAAAACTGGGCCAGGTCGAAAGCGAAGACCATGGCCGAGGCGGATCAACCGTGCGATCGAGCGACAACGGCGAACTCGCCAGCGCGAGCAACAAGCAGCGGCCGCGACCGAACTCACGTTCAAGCAGCACAGGATCGCCCGTGGATAATGCGATCGCTATTTGCGATTCTGACAGTGGCCGCAACTGGTGATAACTCCAGACCGGTGTCGTTAACAGTCCCGAGCGCTGGTGACCACGAAACGCCGCGATGAGTGGATGACGATATTGTAGCGGATCGATTCTGAACTCATTGCCACGCTGCACTTCACCGATAGTGGCCGGCAGTAGCGGTTTGTCACCAGCGAGTGCTTCGTTGTAACTGGCGGCCTGAACTTGATCGCCTAGTAAGACAAAAAGGTTGCCGCCGCGTTCCGCATAATTCCGCAGCACGTTGCCTTCATTTTGGCTGAGGCGACCGACGTTGCAGAGCGCGACGATGTCGTACTGCTGCAGATCACTTTCGATCAATTCGCTCTCGGTCGCGCGGCGGACTTCGATCTTGGCGGAGTCATCTTCCTGCGGACGGAGCGCCAGCATCAAGTGTTCGGCTTCGCCGTAACGGCCTTCGATGCAGAGAACGGAAAGTGCTCGCCGCACATTGACCCACCGCCAGCGATGATTGTCGATCGGCAACTGATCATCAAGCAGCACCGCTTCGACGACATGCTCGCCCGGCGTGTCGAGTCGCTGAGCAAACGACAAGCTGGCTCGGCCATTCGTGGGAAGAGCGACACGCTGCTCATTCATGCGCTGGCCATCGACGAACAGGGCCACCGTCACACGCTGCGGCGCTGCGCCGGCAGTTGCTCCCTCTGCCGTTTCATTTTTGAGATCGATACGAAACGTCGTCGCATCGTGCAACGTGACCCACGGCGATTCGGCGACGAGTTCGGTGATCGCATGATTCGATGCGGCCTTTTGCCCCACATCAATGAGCGACACATCGATTCCCTTTTCCTCCAACTTGGCAAGCCGCTGCAAACATTCGGGCGTGCTCACCTCGACCCAGGTGTTCTTGCCCAGATCGGTGAAGAAAATGACGCGCCGCTGCGGCAGCACACCATGTTTTTTCTCAGCTTCGGCCAGCGTTTGCTCGATCGTCTGCAGCGTATTGAGTAAGTTCGCCGTGCCATGGGTCAACTGCAGGGCAGCCAGTTCTTGCTTCGCATCGTTCGCCTCGAATGCTGGATCGCCGATGATCGTCTGCGTGGACTGGGCCATCAGCAGCAGCGAGTGGCCGGTCCCTTGTGGGTTGCCATCGATCACCTCGCTGGCGAGTCGGCGGGCCTCGTCAAAGCGCGAAACGCCCGCGTTGCGAAAGTCCATTGAAAACGAACCGTCAATCACCAGCAAACAATGCCCGCGATCGCTGAGGCCTTGACCGGTCAAGCCGCGCCACAGCGTCGAACCGATTTGTTGCGGGTTGGAGAGAGCCAGCGCGAGGACGATCGGAATGGCCACGCGGAGTGCAAGCAACAGCCATTGTTCCAGCTTGATCCGCCGCGAATGCTTTTGCATTGCCGCGAGCAGGAAGGTCATCGCGGCCCAGCGCGTCTCACGAAACTGCCGCCGCGTCCATAAATGAATGAGCAACGGCAACGCCGCTGCCGCGGCCCACCACAGCATCACGCCGCTGCCGAATTGCCAAATCGCGAGGAGGTTCGCGGCATCCATTAGTGAACCTTCGTCCTCCGCGCCACCAAGAACCTCGCCAACAACTGATCAAACGGAGCCGCCGTACTCGCCAGCACGTAATCGATCTGCTGATTCTGACAACCTTCTTCGAGCTTCTCGCGATACGCGTTGAACTCGCGCAAATACGCCTGCCGCAGGATTTCCGGTTCCGCAAAAACTTCCGGCATCGCTTCGAGACCGTTGAACTTGGTCGGGCCCTTGAAGGGGAAGTCGAGTTCGGCTGGATCAAGCACATGGAACACAACGACGTCATGTCGGCGATGACGACAGTGCCGCAGCCCCGCCAGCAAGTTGGCAGGGTCATCGAGCAGATCGCTGATCACCACAACCACGCCCCGCTTGCTCAAGCGTTCGGCCAGTTCATGCAGAATCGGCCCGGCCGATGTTTTTGTTCCTGCGGGCGATTTTTCCAGGACTTGAATGATCTGCTGCAACTGCGAAGGGCCGCTGCTGGCGCGGATCATTGCGCGAATCTGGGAATCAAAAGTCGCCAGCCCGACGGAGTCTTGCTGCTGCAACACGAGCCAGGCAATCGACGCAGCAAGGCACTCCGCATACTCGGCTTTCGACATCGCCGCGCCGGCGCTTTGATACGTCATGCTTTCGCTGGTATCGACGACGAGATGGCAGAGCAGGTTCGTCTCGTCTTCGTACTGCTTGAGATAGAACTTGTCGGTGCGGCCGAAGACTTTCCAGTCGAGATGGCGCAGATCGTCTCCGGCCGAGTACTCGCGATGTTCCGCGAACTCGATGGAGAAACCATGCAGCGGGCTGCGATGCTGGCCGGCGATGTAGCCCTCGACGACATGCCGGGCTCGCAACCGCAGACCGCGGAGCTTAGCCAGCTGCCTGGGGTCGAATGACGTCGGCGAGCTTTCCACCAGCAGGATCCTGTTCGGCAGGAGGCGTGACGTGAGCGATCAGCCGGCGCACGATTTCGTCGGCGTTGATCCCTTCGGCATCCGCATTGAAATTGGTCTTCAGTCGATGCCGCAGCACTGGCGCGGCGATGGCTTGAATGTCTTCGTGCGTGACAAACATCCGGCCGCGAAGCACCGCGCGAGCCTTCGCTCCCAGCACCAGATATTGACTGGCACGCGGCCCAGCTCCCCAGAGTACGTAGTCTTTCACAAACTGTGGCGCGTCGGGTTCATTGCGGCGCGTGAGCCGGACGATTTGCAACGCGTAACGTGCCACGTGATCGGCGACGGGTACTTTGCGCACGATCCGCACCAGTTCCTTGATGTGGTCGGCGGACAACGTCGGTACGATTTTGAAATCGAGATCGGCCGTCGTGCGCTTCACGATTTCGAGTTCTTCTTCCAAGCTCGGATAATCGACCCAGACGTGGAACATGAACCGATCGAGCTGAGCTTCGGGGAGTGGATACGTTCCTTCTTGCTCGATGGGATTTTGCGTGGCGAGCACAAAGAACGGATCGGGCAACAGATGTCGCTGGCCGCCGACGGTGACTTGATTTTCCTGCATCGCTTCGAGCAACGCGGCCTGCGTCTTCGGCGGAGTGCGATTGATTTCGTCAGCGAGGACGATGTTCGCAAAGATGGGCCCTGGCATGAAACGAAACACTCGGTTGCCGGTGGTTTTATCTTCCTGAATCACTTCCGTGCCGGTGATGTCCGACGGCATCAGGTCGGGCGTAAACTGCACGCGGCTGAACTGCAACGCGAGGGCATCGGCGACGCTGCGGATCATCAGAGTTTTCGCCAGCCCCGGCACACCAACAAGCAAACAATGCCCGCGTGAGAACATTGCAACCAGCAACTGCTCGATCACGCTCTGCTGCCCGACGACGACCTTCGCCAACTCGCGCGTGATCTGCCCATAGGCTTCGTGCAGTTGATGAACAGCTTGCAGATCGGCAGTGGTCATGGATTTGTATTAAACTGCAGGAAGAATTGGCTAAGCCTGCTCTTATCTTACCTAGGCTGGCAGACGCGGCCCACTAGAGAGCGAGAGGAATCGCACAGATGATTGGCGCCGATACATGTACGTGGACCGGTCCTTCGATTGTGATTCATTGTGCGGCTTGCGATGCAACCGACGTACCAGCAGAAACATTTGAATACGGCGAACGTGTCGCGCTACTCCACGTCGTGCCGATCACACCTTATGTCCGCACAAACTACGTAAAGTGCACCCGATGCGGCGAGCAGTTCGTTTCACCGATTGCGCTCAGTGAGTTGCCTTACCTGCATCCAGATGAACTGGACAAGTTGCTGCGGCGACGAGTCGGACTGATCCCACAATTCCTGGCCTTTGCGGCAATCATTCTCAGCTGGGTGCCGATGATTGGCCTGTTAATGTCGTTGATTGCACTGGCTGCGAATTGGTCGCGAAAAAAACACTGGACGCGGAATGTCAGCCGTGCGGCGGTCGGGATCGCCCTGATTACGTCTGGAGTCTTGGGCCTGATGCTGCTACTCGCGGCGCTCGGCGTGGTGAAGTGATCGAGGCGACGGCTCAGCACAATCGTTACAATCGGTACAATCGCGCAGCACTCGCGGAAAAATCGATGCAACCGAACGATTCGTGGGAATCGTAAGAAACAGCGCAAAGCATACTGGCAGCAGTTTTACGTAATGTTGCACGGCCAAAGCGCGAGTCAACTGCCATGTCCACGCCTTCTTTGCCACTTGTCAAAACAATCACCGCCAGTGGCCGCTTCTATCGCCCCGAATTAGACGGCCTGCGGTTCTGCAGTTTTCTGGCGGTATTCATCAGTCACGCCCATTTAGTTTCACCCCAGATGTTCGCGGAGGCGGGATCGATAATGACGGAAGCCGGTCGCTGGGCATTGGCCGCAGGGCATTGTGGCTATGCAGCGGTTGCGGTGTTCTTCGTCCTCAGTTCGTATCTCATTACGGAACTGCTCTTGCGCGAGCACGATCGCAATCACAAGATCGACATCCCAGCGTTTTATGCGCGACGGGCGCTTCGCATCTGGCCTCTGTATTTCTTCTTTCTGATTCTGATGCTAATCGTTGAACCACGGCTTGGCCTGCCGGGAATTCCTGCGGCAGATGCCCCGTGGTATCTCGCCTTTCTCGGTAATTGGCAGATTGTGTGGAGCGGCCAGATTCCGCGGTCGGCGGCGCAGATCCTGTGGACGGTTTCGATCGAGGAGCAGTTTTATTTGCTCTGGCCGCTGCTGATCGCGTTTGTTTCGCCCAAGCGGTTGGGTTGGATGTGTGCCGTGCTGCTCGTGATGGGGCAGGTGACTCGGTTGTTGTTGGTGACCAGCGGTTCGCCCTATTATGCGATTCACTTTCATACCTGCGTGCAGTTCGACGCCATAGCTTGGGGCGGATTGCTGGCCGTGGCTGTGCGCAACGGCGCGTTCGCGAATTGGCCGCTGATTGTGCGCCGCGGGTTGCTAATTGGTGGCGCGGTTCTGGCAGTGGTCACGCAGCGTTATCTGGCAGAAGACAAGCCGTTCGCCGCCTGGCCGCTGGCGGCGTATCCGCTCTTCGCGATCGCGGCGCTGCTGGTTGTTGCCGGAGCGATGCGCAATTGCGAACAAGAGTCGAGTTGGCTGACGAATCCCTGGCTCGTCCGGTTGGGAAAGATTTCTTACGGACTCTATATCTGGCATTTGTTCGCGATTGTGCTGACATACAAATTTGGCTGGTGCCGCCCGCAAAGCGCCTGGACCAGCTTCTGTGCCCTGCCCTTGACCATTGCGATGGCAGAGATTTCTTATCAGTGGATCGAAAAGCCCTTCTTACGTTGGAAAGAAAACTTCGCGCGGACCGCAGCCCCTAGCGACATCCGACCGCAATCCTTGTCAACCGACGCTGCTGCTGAGACTTAGTATCAGCAGCCATCGTGAAATCTTGAGATGCGGTGCAAACAAGGCCTTGCCAGCTTGACGCCATTTCCGAGCGGACCTACGATTCGGCTCAGCCCCGGTGTTTTGTGGCCCGCTATGCCCTAAAATGCCGTCAAACAGTCACGGTGAAAGTGGCAAACTGCTGATGGCAACTTAGGTTGCAGCGGCAGATTGCCGATCAACCGATTGGCCCTTGATTTTGAATCGCTCATTTTTTCATACGTCCAGCAGGAGAGTTTGAGTCATGACCCACGTCGTCTGCGCCGCATGCTTCGGATGCAAATACACCGACTGCGTTGTTGTCTGCCCGGTGGAATGCTTCTACGAAGATGAGCAGATCCTCTACATTCATCCCGATGAATGCATCGACTGCGAAGCTTGCGTTCCAGAATGCCCCGTTGAAGCGATCTTCCACCAAGACAACGTGCCGGAAGATCAAAAGGGCTTCATCGAGTTGAACGCCGAAAAGGCTCCGCAATGCCCATCGATCACCGAGAAAAAAACCCCACTGGCTGAACAGTAATCAGCTACGTGCGAATTGAATTGACTAGCGTCCAGCCGAACTGATCGAAAAGTTCGGCTTTCTTGCTGCCGCTTCGCCCGGCTGTTGCTGGGCTAACTCTCTTTGAGCAACTGCTGACGCTGCTTTCCCCCTCAGGGCGGCGATTTGCTGTTCGATCTCCATGCGACTTGCTCGGAGCCGTTTCCGCTTTTGCCAATTCAGGGCAACCAGCAGCCCCGGCAGCAAGCTGATGTACGTAACGGTGAGCATCACGATTAGAATTTTCCAGCCAAGTCCCAAGAACGGATCATTCCAAAAACGTGGCACGTTTGGTGCAAATCTGGCGACTTGAAGCGCGACAAACAGCACCGCGAACCCATCAAGAACTCTTGTCGCTTGCGCCTGCGAAGCATTTTGATGCAGCCGATAATCGCCTTCCTCAAAGCTCTGCAACTCTCCTTCCAAGCGAAAGTGTTTCCAACATCGTGCAGGAACGAGGCTTTGCAACACGGCGATCCAAGTGAGATCCCAATGGCGATCTGGAACGATGATCGTTTCATTCCATGCAACTTCGCGCAGCACTTTGGAGTGATACGTTCCATCTGCCATCGTGATGCACAGTCGTCGGTGCGTCCTCCCTTCGTTAAGACTATCCTGTAAGCGGAACTCGGCAATGTTCTCCCACAACAGCCATTCTTCGCTGGAAAGTTGGCAGCCTGCTTGATTGAGGAGTAGCGACTGAGGAAAGACGTGCCACTTCAACCTTATCTCCAGGGTAGACTGGTCTTGTTTCGCAGTCGATGCGGGCGAGGCTTCAGCGACCAGTTCCAATAAGAACTGCACTTCATTTGACCGCAATAAATCCGGCACGATCCAGCGATCCCACAAGGGACGCTGCCGATGAATGAGCGTGCAGCCTGTGTCGCTTCTGCGAATGTGCCCCGCAGCAAAATCTTCCCACGGCCAAAGAGTCCACCAAAGGAAACGGCGGCGGGCGATGCCACGTTCATCGAGAACGATTCGATACGTGCTGACGTAGAGGAAGAGCAGAAGTGGCGTAAGGCAGAGGATGCCAATTCCAATCGCCACGCCACTGAGAACCCATGGCTGTTGTCGCACAGCAAAAGCCAGACCGATCGTGATCCAGCCGCCAACCATCAAATAGATGCAGCAGCGCACAAATTCAGGGCACGCGCGGAACGTGCGGCGGAGAGCCGCAGCAGACGACGTCCGCGTCGGAATCGGAACGCATACCAGGTTTCGCTGGGGAGACGAATCGTCGATGTGATTCATTATTCGTCTGCGGCGAATAAATCTTGACGCCTTTCGATTCTCGATCAATTTGCTCGGCTTCTGTAACAACCCAACTGATCGCCAGAATTGCACCGAGCTAAGGAGGCACGCAGTCGACTAGTAGCCACAGGCTCCCGTACGTCGATCGCAGCTACCGCGGCGTGATCCTGCAATCGGCCGAACCGTCAACAACCTGATCCCTCCACGTTCACCGCGGGCGGGTTGGAAGTCTCTACCTCCATTCTCCACAACGCTTATCAAACCGGCCTCAAGTTCGCCGCCGACGGCTGAAGTACATCTGCTGCTTCGCGAACAAAATCCTCTACGCCTGGAACTATCGCGTAGAACCACAACTCAACTGAAAAATGCGGAGGTTATTTAATTCGCGATCTTAAGGACACATAATTGTGGTTCGAAGAAGCCACGCTGGTTGTTGGTGATGCCAGTGTAGGATCAGGAGGTTAAGTTCCTCAGTGATCTCGGAGCCGACGCGCTGGAGTCAGTCTTTGAGAGAGAACAGATCGATATCTTTGACATCGACCGGTTATCGGCTATTCAATTGTCAGACCGGCGCAACCCGCAGCGGCGTGAGTTCATTCGTCGCCGTATCGAACGTCGCAAACTGGCCGTCGCACAAAGCGCCGATCACGCAAAAGAAACGGCCCGGCGCCAATTTGATCGACCTTTCGCCGTGCCAGTTGAGGATTTCGTCTGGTGTAGCGATCAACCACTTATGAAAGTGACCGGCGAACATCAAACGATGAGGCACTGCGTGAAAGATCCGCCAAAGTTTGCCGTGTTCATCGGGTGGACCATCGTAGTACCACAGATCGAACAAGCTCTCGGGATTGAGCCACGGTTCGACATGCGAAAAATAGCAACCTTCGACCACGCGCGAAGGCCGCAATTTTCCGAAATAGCGAAACACGTCAGCAGCATATTTCTGCTGCAACTCAGGTGACGGATCGACGCACAACCCGTAATCATGGTTGCCCCAGACGCCGAGGACCTGGGCGTCGGCCAGTAGCTGCGTCGTTTCTGGCAACCTCAAACCAAGCTCCACGACGTCGCCGATCAGCACGATCTGATCGACATGTTCGGCCGCAAGCCGCACGAGGGCGGCGCGCAAGTTCTCCACGTGTTCGTGGACGTCGGTGATAAGCCCTAGCTTCATAACTATTTGTCGCCCGCCGGTTTTGCCGTTGCGTTTTTCGCCGGCAAATAGCCGACTGAAACCAAAAAGGCGTCGACCCGATCAGTAGTCGCTTGCAGATGCGGCGGACGATTAAAAAAGCCGTGGCCGACTCCTTCGACGAGCATCATCTCGCACCGGATACCCAATTTCTTAGCCGATTGCTCAAACTCTTCTCCTTGGGCCATCAGTTTGTCATCCTTGCCATAGAAGAGAATCGCTGGCGGCGAATCGGCGGCTAGATGCTGTGTGGGCGAAATGGCCTTAGCCAGTTGAGCATCACCAATACGGTCGGTCAGAGTTGCCACATTGAAATTGAGAACCGGGTTGTAGAGCACCAGCACATTTGGCTTCGACGAAACTTTTTGATCTTCGCCTGCGGCATCGAGTCCGGGGCAAAGTCCGGTGCAGGCGGCCAGATGTCCGCCGGCCGACCCCCCAGCGCCGACGATCTTGTTCGGATCGATTCCCAACAACCCCGCATTTTGCCGCACCCAGCGAATCGCCGACTTCGCATCTTCAACGCACGCATCGGGCTTCACGCCATGCCGAGACTTCACCCGGTAATCGGCACAAATCGCCACCATGCCGCGGCTGGCAAAATGCCGGCTCTGCGATTCAAACTGCTCGACCTTGCCGCCTGTCCAACCGCCGCCAAAGAAAAACACAATCGCCGGATACTTTTTGCTCGCATCCCAATCCTTCGGCAGATACGCGTACAGCCCCAATTCAACTTCTTTGACTCTTTTGTAGACAAACTTCTTCGGCGCGGCTAACTCTTGTCCACAACAGGGCTGCTGAATCATCAGGAGGACTGCTGCGACTGCCAAGCAAATTAATTTTGAGGGCATGAGGGATTCCGAGGAAAGAGGTGCTGGGGTTCACCAAGTTGCGATCATTCTATCGAGCGGCGGGCGCAGCCGATAGAATCGAGTCGGCTGCCGAATCTGCCAACGCCTGCATAGCGAGTTTGCGAAATGAGTTGCCGAGACCTGCTGCACCTGCCAATTACGATTCTGATTTGCTCAGCGACGTTCGTTTTCGCCGCAGATCCTGTTGCGAAGAAACTCCCGCTTTACCGCATTGATGCCAGCGACTTCGGCGCAAGCGAAGCGGACATTCGTGCCGTTTGCGACTCGGCGGCTAAGCAGCTATGGCAGCACTTCGCGGAATATGAGTTGGAGCCATTCGTCGTGACCCGCGGCAAGAGCGGACCGATCGTGCTTTATCAGCGTAACGAGGCCATGGAGATTGTTGTTCGACTCGATACGAGCAATACCTTTTGGTCGCAATACGCCTATCAGTTCGGTCATGAATTCTGCCACATCCTGTGTCGCTACCGGCCCAGCGATGGCCAGAACTTGTGGTTCGAAGAAACGCTCTGTGAAACTGCTTCGCTGTACGTGCTCCGCAGCATGGCCCGTGATTGGAAGAAGGAACCGCCGTATCGCAACTGGGCCGACTATCGCGACAGCTTGCGTGAGTACGCCGATGATGTAATCCGCAAACGGACGAACGTACAGCAGATCTATGCTGCGGGCATGCCCGCCTTTTTTGAAAAACATGCGGCTGAACTGCGGAAGGAAGCGACCAATCGCGAACTCAACGGCGCGATGGCGGTTGTGTTGCTCGCATTGTTCGAAGAGAGGCCGGAACGCTGGGACGCCATCCGCTGGCTTAATCACAGGCCGGCAGCAAAAGACGAAACCTTTGCCGCCTACCTTTCCCGCTGGCATACCGCAGCGCCAGAGAAGCATCAGACTTTTATTGCCGAGATTGCGAAGCTCTACGGCAAACCCCTGATCGTCACGGAAAATGAGTAGTCATTCCCCGGCTGCAGCAGCCGCGCTACAATGCCAGTGGTCTGTAATTCTTTCCCGTTTGTAGGTATTCCGATGGCCGTCAGCGAAGACACAGTTCGCGAAGAGTTAAAAAAAGTAATCGACCCCGAGTTGTTCGTGAACATCATCGATCTGGGGCTAGTGTACGAAGTGGTCGTGAGCGAAACGCCCGAGGGCAAATCGAACATCGGCATCCAAATGACCATGACGAGCCCGATGTGCCCCGCCGGTCCGCAGATGATTGCCAACAGCAAACAAGTGCTCGCCGCGGTCGAAGGGGTGGGGGAAGTCGAAGTGAAAATCGTCCTCGATCCGCCCTGGTCGCCCGACCGCATGACCGAGGAAGCTCGCGATCAGTTGGGGATTTTTTAGAAGGGTGAGGGCCAATGCTGCAACAAGTTCTTGCCATTCTCTTGGTGCTACTCATGGCCGCCGATTCCCTTGCCCAGCCTCAAGCCGGCTACGAACGCTCCGGCGAGATGCGCAATCAGAGCCGCTCCGTCGTCATGGCCAAGCACGGCCTGGTAGCGACCAGCCATCCGCTTGCCGCGCAGGCGGGACTCGATGTATTGAAAGCTGGCGGATCCGCGGCTGATGCAGCGATCGCGGCGAATGCCATGCTCGGCGTTGTCGAACCCATGAGCTGCGGCATCGGTGGCGACCTGTTCGTGATCTATTGGGACCACAAGACGCAAAAGCTGTACGGCCTCAACGGCAGCGGTCGCAGTCCCTACAACATCTCGCGCGCGAAGCTCACGGAGCGTGGGCTCACGGAAATTCCTACCGATGGTCCGCTTTCCTGGTCTGTACCTGGCTGCGTCGACGGCTGGGAAACACTGCGAGCAAAATTCGGCCGCAAGACATTGGCCGAGAACTTGCAGGCTGCCATTGCTACCGCGGAAGAAGGTTTTCCTGTCAGCGAAGTAATTGCGGCCAGTTGGAAAGGGAGCGTCGGTCATTTGCAAGAATGGCCCGATTCTGCCGCAACGTATCTCGTTAACGGCCAACGAGCACCTGCCGCAGGCGAAATCTTTCGAAATCCGCGGTTGGCAGCGTCCTATCGAAAGGTTGCCAAGGACGGGCCCGCTGCATTCTATCGCGGCGACATCGCAAGAGAGATCGTCGCCTTCAGCGAAAAGCATGACGGCTATTTTTCTCTACAGGATTTCGCCGATCACACCACAACGTGGATCGAGCCCGTTTCAACCAACTATCGCGGTTACGACGTGTGGGAACTGCCGCCCAATGGCCAAGGGATCGCGGCGCTGCAAATGTTGAATTTGCTCGAGCCCTTCGATCTGCGCAAACTGGGCCACAACTCAGCAGAAACGTTGCATCTGTTGTTGGAGGCTAAGAAGCTCGCCTTCGCCGATCGCGCGAAGTTTTATGCCGATCCCGATTTTGCCAAGTTGCCGACGGCGGAATTGATCTCGAAGGAGTATGCGGCCAAGCGCGCAAAATTAATCAGTCGCGATCGCGCTGCAACCGAAGTTCCCGCGGGCGATCCCAAGTTGGAGACCTGCGACACGGTTTACCTGACCGTGGTCGACAAAGAGCGCAACTGCTGCTCCTTTATTCAAAGCATCTACAACGGATTCGGTTCGCAAGTCGTTGCTGGCAACACAGGCTTTGCGCTGCAAAACCGCGGCTGCCTATTCGCACTCGACGACAAGCATCTCAATCGCCTCGAACCGCACAAACGTCCGTTTCATACCATCATTCCCGCGATGGTTACTAAAGACGGCCAACCGTGGTTCTGTTACGGTGTGATGGGTGGCGACATGCAGGCCCAAGGCCACGTGCAGATCCTGCTGAACATGATCGACTTTGGCCTGAACGTACAAGCGGCCGGTGACGCTGCCCGCGTCATGCACACAGGCAGCGCCGATCCCACCGGCGGCCCCGCCGATGGCTCCGGCACCGTGCATGTCGAAGCGGGTGTGAGCGACGATGCAGTCGCTGGGCTAAAGGCCAAAGGTCACAAAGTCTTTCGCAGCCGCGGCGGCTACGGCGGCTACGGCGGATATCAGGGAATCCTTCTCGACGCGAAGAATGGCGTGCTGCACGGCGCGACCGAGCCCCGTAAAGACGGCGCTGCGGTCGGGTACTAAGCGCGAGGTTTTCTTTTCAATCCTCGAGTCTTGCCGGGTTATGCGGCAGACCTTGCCCAGTGGCCGGGCATCTGAAACCGAATCTGTGCTGGCGGGAAGCCGGCAAGCGCCAGTTCGCCTATCGGCAAGTCGTGATGCAGCAATGCTTTGCTGACCTACCGCAAGTTGTAACCAAAAGCCGTCGCGAATGGCGCGAAAGTTGATTTAGGGGGGAGTCGCTTTGCAACTCCCTCCCAACGCGGATATCCTCGTGCAGCTTTTGCTTCTGTGCCTCGCCTTCACTGCCGATGGCAGCGACCTGGAACTTCCGGCAGTTGCTGGCACTGCGAGCCGCGCAAGCTCGGCCAACTTTGAAGTAATTGGCGTTTCGGCCACGCAAGACGCCAAGCAAGTCGCACTGCTGTGCGAACGCTGGCGGCAGAAGTTGCAGACCTATTGGCTGCAGTCGCCCAGAGAGAACTGGTCCCCCCGTTGTCAGGTTGTGGTGCATGCCAGTAAGCAAAGTTATCTGGCCGCAGTTGGCCGCGGCGGCGGAGCGACGCGCGGATCGAGTTGGATCGAATTCAAGAACAAGCAAGTTTCTAAGCGGCAAATCGACCTGCTTGGCGTAAGCGATCTGGGTTTGACCGCGCTTGCGCATGAAATGACGCACGTGATCTTTGCGGATCTGTTTCAGGGGCGACAGCCGCCGCGGTGGGCCGACGAAGGGGCCGCGATGCTGGCCGATACGTCGGAAAAGCAGCAGTTGCATCAACGGGATTTGGAAAACGCCGTCGCGGGCCGCATTGATTTTCGCGTTGGCGAACTCTTCGCGCTCGAACAATATCCGCAGCCGCATCGCGTCCCTGGCTTCTATGGCCAGAGCGTCTCGCTCGCGGCGTTTCTCGCGCGGCGCGACGATCCGGCGAAGTTCATCAAGTTCATTGAGCGAGTGCTCGATCATGGTCACGATCGCGCGCTGCAAGAGGTTTATGACATCGCCGGCACCAAGTCGCTCGAACTGGAATGGCGAGCGCATCGGCACGGCGCGCGCGGCTTTCATGGCGTCCGCTTGACGCTCGACGATCGCCGATCGGCAAACTCTTTGCCGGAATAATTTCTAACGAAGGTCGTGACGGTTTCGTTAACTCTCCCGTGGCGAAATTGTAATTTCAAAAATGTTGCCTTTTGCTGGCTGCGCGCGAAGATAGAGAAGTACATCCTGCCTAGCGCACGCCTGCCAGTGCCCTGGAAGCACGCGATGTTTTTGCCTCTCTGTCCCGTTGATGAGGTGCCTTATGAAGACGCTCTCGTTCCTCGGTCTGCTGGCGGCTGCGGCGTTCGCAGTCGCTCCTTTCCAAGCTGCTGAAGCGGGCCATCGCCGTGGCGGTTGTGGCTGCTGCAGCTCGGAAGTTTACGCTGCACCGGCCGCCGCCTCTCCCGCGGCCGCTGCAACCGCGGATGCCCCTGCTGTTGCCCAGAATCAAAACCAAGGTTATCGCTCTTACTCCTATCAGCCCGGCACTGTGCCGGCGATGAACTATAACAACAATTACTACCGCTCCTCGAATCGCCGCAGCAACCAACCGATGTGGATGAACGGGGGAGCCAAATCGCTGGGCCTCTATCACTAAGTGAATGTCGCTAAGTATGGAGTTCGCTGGCTACCGTTCGGAGCTCAGCAGCGAACTTCGTCATGCTTTGTAAGCGCCGACTCAGCGGTTTTACTAAGCCCGCCGCACACAATCGATCGAGTGCGGCGGGGATCTCGGGCATTGGGTCGCTCAAGCGTGGTACCGCAGTTCCGCTAACCGCTGAGGCAAATAGTGCAGCCGTGGAATCACCCGCATGCGGCGATTTGCCGGTGACAAGCCAATAGAGCGTCGCGGCCAGATTGAAGACATCGGTCGCTGGTCCGATCAGACCCCAACAAGAATCAACTTGCTCCGGCGCAATCCAGGCCGGCGTTCCTTCGATGCGCGCGACTGACTGTGATTCTGACAATTGCCGTGCCAGTCCAAAATCGGTCAGCGTGACGCGTCCCCGAGCATCGCGCAAGATATTCGCGGGCTTAAGATCACAATGAATCACGCCTGCTGAGTGCGCGACCGCCATTGCTTCAGCGGCTTGCGCGATGGCGTCAAGCAAATGGCATAGTGACGCGATATTCTTCGTTTGCAGTGGCTGCAACGGCTCTCCCTCGACCAGATCCATCGCAATGAAATAGTTACCACCCGGCGAGCGTCCCAAACCATGAATGCTGACGATGCCCGGATGTCGCAGACAGCCGGCGAGTCGCGCTTCTTGCAGAAAGCGATCGACGATGGCCTCGTTGCTTAGATAGCTCTTGCGGAGGAACTTGAGCGCGACACTCCGTTGCAAGCTATGTTGCCGCGCGCGATACACGCGGCCGCTCGAACCCGCTCCAATAAAACGCTGCACGAGATAATCGGCTGAAGTGAGCGGAGCGCGTGGATCGAAGGCGGGAACCGGCTGGATGGGTGCCCGAGTACTTTCACGCCAACTGAATTCCTCTCGCAGTTCCCGTTCAACTTCGTCCAGCGCGCTTTGAAAATGCGTCGAATCGATTGGCGATTCCGCCTTAAACTGATTCCGCGTCGGGCGATCGCCGAAGCGGCGCCTCACGCGAAACTCCTCGGCATAGAGTCGCGCTTCCAAATCTGCATCACACAATTCCCATTGCGCGTAGAACGTGGCGCGATGGTGCGGATCGACAGGCTGTTCCGCAGTTCGCCTCCAAGCGAATTCCATTTCCAATGCGGCTAGTTCGAAGAACAGGTTTTGCTGTTTGCCGATTGATTCATCCTCGGTGAACGACAACTGTTGCCAGAAATCCCGCAGCAAACCAGCGCAGCCTTTCCGCAGTTGTTCTTCCCACGCGGCAATGATGGTGTCTCTGTTGCTCATGGTTGCCGCGACTCTGTCGTCGTCAGCAGTTCCCCAGCACGCTCCAACCACCGCCGCACCGTTCGTTCAGCGCAGTTCAACTGCTTGGCAATTTCATCCTGGCGAAAGCCTTGCAGCCGCAATTGCACGACTTGTGCTCCAAGGGGCGGCAGCGCGGCGAGCAAGCACTCCAACTCTTCAATAGCTTGCGCGACTTCCCCTGGCGACGGATCGCGGGCGAGAACTGCCAGCCAATTCTGATCACCCGTGTCCTGCGAAGCATCAATTCGTTGTTCGCGATCCACGGTTCGTCGATGAGCACGATGAAACTCGACCTGGTCAACCACTTTGGCGAGCGTAATCTTGACGAGCAACCGCCATAGGTCGCCACTATGCCGCAACTCGAATCGGTGCTGCCTTGCTGCGAGAAAAAAGCTGCGATACGCAGAAAGGACAATGTCTTCCGGCTCAACCCGGCTGGCGAGTCGCTGTGACAGCCGCGAACGAGCAAGTAGCGTCAGCCGCACCACATAGCGTTCGAACAACTGCTCCTCAGCCAGCGATTCCCCGGCGGTGCAACGGGCCAGCATCTGGGCCGAATCGAACGGTAGATCTGTCATATCGAGCTTGCAGCCAAGTAACTTCGCGGCACGGAAATTTCTACTGTCCACTTTTTCGCGGCGTTGCGGATGTGCCTGTGGAGCACTTTTCCTCAGTCTACTTGATCTTGTGGAGCGAATCTCATGGCCCATGTTGTTACCAGCGCTTGCTTTGGCTGCAAGTACACCGATTGCGTTGTCGTTTGTCCGGTAGAAGCCTTTCGCGAAGGTGAGCAGATGTTGTTCATCGATCCGGATATTTGCACGTCGTGTGATGCTTGCACGATTGAATGTCCCGTGGAAGCCATCTTTGCCGAGGATGACGTGCCAGTAGCTGAATTTGAGTTCATCGCCCTCAACGCCGAGATGGCCACCAAATGCCCGTCGATTATTGACAAGAGACCGCCGCTAGCGAAACCGTGACCACCCTTCAGGGGTGTCACCGCCGGCATAATCGTTAAAGCTTCGTGCGGTTCTCGTCGAAGAGTTTTGCAGGATCAAACTCTGGAGGCGGATCGTGCGCGCGAAAATCACTGCCATTGTGCTGGCTTGCTCGTTGCTATCAACAACGTTGCGGGGGCAAGACCTCGCGCATGAGCAGGGCGGCGACGAACCGGTATTGGCGCCTCCGCCCGTCCTGACCGGCAACTTCATTTCGGCCGAAGCGGCTGTTGCCGAGATTGCGCCGCTGGCTCAACCTTGCGAAGAGTGCTGTCCGCATTGCAAGTGTCATTCGTGCGAATGCCCGCTGCAGCCCGCGCCGTGTATTCCCTGTCCGCATGTGTCGACGGCGTTTCCGTTTTACAACGTGAGCATCTTCGGTGCGTTGCAGGGGAACATGCTTTTCAATACGGCTCGTCCCGTCGGTCCCGGCACGCCGTTTTTTCTGGCGCCTGGTCCGCTCCCCGGCTTCGAACAAAACACCGTCGATGTCCATGCCCGTTCGACTTCGCTAGGAGCCGCAGTGACGGGGCCTGAGATGGGCAACTTCAAAGCCGGCGGAGTGTTGCTGTTTATGTTCTATGATGCTGCAGTGATCCCGGATTTGTACGGCGTTCTGCCGATGCTGATGTACGGTGAGTTAAAAAATGAAGACTGGCGACTTGCGGCGGGCCTGCAATTCGACGTGTTCAACCCCAATCTGCCGACAATGCTCACGTTTTCGTCGCTGATTGGATCCGGCAATTCTGGCAACTTCTTTAAGGGCCAGTTTCGCGCCGAGCGTTATTACCATCCGTCCGCGGATGAACAGTGGACGTTTCAAGCGGCTCTCAGTGAACCGATCTCGACGACAATTACTCCCGCGAACGCTGTGAATGAAGACAACGGCTGGCCGAATGTCGAAGGCCGCGTGGCTTACGGGGTGGGAACGCCGGAGCATGCTGGTTTGGAAGTGAGGCGGCCGTTTGAAGTGGGCGTTTCGGGCGTGGTCGGGCAGGTGCGCACGACGCAGGTAGCGATGTTGCAAGTTGTCGCCGATGTATGGGGCGTAGGTGCCGACATGAGGTGGAAAATCAATGAGCGCTGCGGCATCGTGGGCGAAGTCTACAGCGGCCAAGGCCTGGGCAATTACGGCGGCGGCATTTTGCAGACGACGAACTTGAATACGTTTCAGGCCATTCGTTCGGCTGGCGCGTTTGGCGAGTTTTGGTATTACTTCAATCCATGCCTGCACACCCATATCGGCTACGGCGTGGATGATCCCGTCGATGCAGACACGACTGGCGCCATTCGCAACGAGACCTACTTTGCGAATCTGTTGTGGGACGTGAACAAATCGCTGCGCGTTGGTTTCGAGTTTACCTGGCGGGAAACGGCTTATGCGGGCCCGATTCTCGATAACGAAGGGGCTGGCTTTCACACGCAAGTGCAATGGTCGTTCTAAACCAGGAGGGTTGCAAAGTAGCTGAATTCGCCAGAATTCAGATGGAAGCGTCATGTTTCAGTCTCTGAATTCTGGCGAATTCAGCTACTGGGAAGAGTTCGATTGCGCCGTCCCCAGTCGTTATACTATTGCTCACAGCTCGAACGACTGTGGGAGGTGTGGCGATGAATAACTCGTGGAACAACTTCGCCAATCTGAGCGGCATTGGCCGACGGAGCTTTCTTTCGCAAACCGGTCTCGGGTTGGGGGCAGCGGCGCTCGCGACGTATTTGTCGCCGCAGAACGCACGGGCAGATCAGCTGCCAATTTCGCGCGGCATTGTCAGTCCGCTGCATCATCCGCCGCGGATCAAACGCGTCATCTTTTTGTACATGTCAGGCGGGCCGTCGCATCTCGAAACGTTCGATCCCAAGCCGGAACTAAAACGCCGCAGCGGCGAGCCGATGCCGGAGTCGATCACCAAGGGGCAGCCCATCGCGCAGCTGCAAGGCCGCAGCGCGCTAAAGGTGCTCGGGCCGTTGTTTGAGTTTGAGCAGCAAGGCGAATCAGGACAGCAAATCAGCAGCGTGTTGCCGCATATCGGCAAGATCGCCGATGACATTTGCATCGTCCGCTCGATGGTCACCGAGGCGATCAATCACGACCCTGCCCACACATTCATGAACACCGGAACCACGATCAGCGGCCGGCCGTCGCTCGGGTCGTGGTTGCTGTATGGTCTCGGCAGTGAAACCGAAAACCTGCCCGGCTTCGTCGTGCTTACGAGCGAAGGGGGCCGCAATCCGCAACCGATCAGCACGCGCATGTGGCACAGCGGATTTCTGCCGAGCAAGTTTCAGGGGGTGATGTTCAATAGCAAGGGCTCGCCCGTTCACTACCTCGAGCGGCCCGCGGGTGTCTCTGCATCGCAGCAGGACGACATCATCGCCGCGGTTCGGCAGTTGCAAAAGCAACAGCAGCAACGGAGTGACGATCCGGAAATTGAAACACGCGTCAGCCAGTATGAAATGGCCGCGCGAATGCAACTGAGCGTGCCGCAGTTGATGGACATTCGTGATGAGCCCGCGAGTATGCTCGAAATGTATGGCTGCCAGCCGGGCGACGGTTCGTTCGCCAGCAACTGCCTGCTCGCCCGCCGCATGGCCGAGCGGGGCGTGCGGTTCATTCAGCTCTATCACCGCGACTGGGATCATCACAATGACCTGCACAAGTTCATGGGCATCTGCGCGGGACATTGCGATCGGGCATCAGCGGCCCTGGTGCAAGATCTGAAGCAGCGTGGCTTGCTCAAGGACACACTCGTCATTTGGGGCGGCGAATTCGGCCGCACGCCGATGGCCCAGGACGGCAAAGGTGAACAACTGGGCCGAGATCACCACATGAAAGCGTTTTCGCTCTGGCTGGCCGGTGGCGGCATCAAGCCGGGCATCACCTACGGCGGCACCGACGATTTCGGCTATCACGCGGTCGAAAACGTGGTCCACGTGCACGATCTGCACGCCACGCTGTTGCACTTGCTGGGGATCGACCATCAGCGGCTGACCTACTTCACGCAAGGCCGCGATTTCCGCCTGACCGATGTGGCCGGCAAAGTGGTGCACGATATTTTGACATAGTCGCTAACCGACGTGAATTTGCAGTCGACCTGCCGCCATCGTCGATTCGTCAATTTGAAGATCAGAGACGAATTCGCCCTGCGTTCGTTGCACGGAGATCTGATATGCCCCTAATTCAGGCACAACAAACCTAGCCACCCAGCTATCGCCCAGCCTATCGTTCGGTAGCCCGCGAAGATCGGTTACAGCGCCATCTCTCAGGAAGCCAATCGAGAGGAACAAGTCGCGATCTTCCCATAACCGGAGATCGGTCGCAGATGAGGTGATTACCAGATCGATGGCTCGCAGGTTCTCGAATACCGACAGTTCTCCAGTCCAATAGTCAAAGAATTCCCAGTATCGCGGCCAGCGCAGAAAGTCTTCATAGTTGAAGACGGATAGCGCGGCTTGTCCCTCTGCAAGTTCGCTGCGCACGAAGTGTTGATTCGCGAGTTGCAGGTAAACTGTTCCGTAGTAGTCGACAAGCACCTGTTCGATTTCGACGCCGACTCCTGTGCATTTATCGCTTAACCACAGCGCAGGAAATTCGGGAGCAGTATCGATATCCTGCAAAGTCGCTGGAACGCAATTGACTGATTCGAAGAATTCGATGGAGTCAACTTCAAGGTGAATAAAGCTGCCGTCGGTCAGTTCGATGTAGAACTGACAGGAGGAGTAATTCGCGGAGTGTTCCCACGGTGTCTGGAGCAGTCTCGCAAGGATCTTTCCACAGAGATCGGGCTTTTTCACGGGACGATCCATGGCTGTAAGACTATCAGCCAACAAAGTCGACTGCCAATCGTCGTGAGTGCAAATCCGGCAGAATTGCAGCTCGAACTGCACCCCTGCCGAATTTGGCGTTCGTTTTCTATATTGAACGCCTGATGGAAGTGCGGACGTGAAGGTGATTGGCTGCGATTACGCAGGGGATTGGCGATGAAAGTTTTAGTAATCGGTAACGGCGGCCGCGAACATGCGCTCGCGTGGAAATTGCGGCAGAGCTCGCGCGTCACGCAAGTCTTCATTGCCCCCGGCAATGCTGGCACCGCCGAAGAGGGCGAAAACGTCAACATCGCCGCGAACGACATTCCCGGTCTGATAAAGTTTGCCCAGAACAATCAAATCGGCCTGACCGTCGTCGGTCCCGAAGGTCCACTCGTCGAAGGTGTGGTCGATGCCTTTCAAGCGGCCAAGCTGCGGGTGTTTGGTCCCAGCCGCGCAGCTGCGCAGCTCGAAGGAAGCAAAATCTTTTGCAAAGAAATGCTCCGCCACGCCGATGTGCCGTCGGCTGATTTTCATGTCTTTAAGAATCCGGAGACTGCTCAGCGGTTCATTCTTGATCGCTATCCGTCCGAAGATGAAACAGTTCCTGTCGTTGTCAAAGCCGATGGCCTCGCCGCGGGCAAAGGAGTAATTGTCTGTCATCGCCGCCGCGACGCGCTCGATGCCATCGATCGCATCGCTCGCAAACGTGAGTTCGGCGACGCCGGCAAGCAGTTTATCATCGAAGATCGCCTCGACGGCCAGGAAGCGAGCATCCTCGCCTTCACCGATGGCCGGACCATCGTCATGCTGCCTCCTGCCCAAGATCACAAACGCGCCCACGATGGCGACACTGGGCCGAACACCGGCGGCATGGGCGCTTATTGCCCCGCGCCGGTTGTTGACGATCGGACGATGAGTTGGATCGAAGAGCACATCCTGGTGCCGACCGTGCACGCGATGAAGCGTTCGCGGCAACCTTTCAAAGGCGTGCTCTACGCGGGCATCATGCTTACGAATCAAGGGCCAAAGGTGCTGGAGTACAACGTCCGCCTCGGCGATCCCGAATGTCAGCCGCTGCTGATGCGGTTGCAGACGGATCTGGTCGATTTGATCGACGCTACGATCGACGGCAAGTTGGAAGAACTCGGCCCGCTGAAGTGGGACCCGCGTCACGCCGTTTGCGTGGTGATGGCCAGCGAAGGTTATCCCGGCAACTACGAAAAGGGTCGCGCGATCCGCGGCCTGAGCGAAGCGGCCGCGATTCCCGATGTGAAAGTTTTTCACGCTGGGACCGACGTCGTCGATGGCCAGGTGGTCAATACCGGTGGTCGTGTGCTAGGTGTGACCGCACTCGGCAACACACTTTCCGCAGCGAAGTTGCAGGCTTACACCGCAGTCAGATGCATCCGCTGGCCCGGCGCCTGGTGCCGCAAGGACATTTCTGACAAAGCGCTGCTGCCGCCGAAGGAAGAAGTGCGGCGCGAACGGCCGCGGCGATAAAAATCAGCGCTGTGTTTGGTTTCGCCGGGGCGGAGATCACTCCCCGCGTAACGCCGCCAACAATGGAGCTCGCAAGGTTGCTCGAACGGCAACCAGTCCCACGAGCGCGCCCATCACCAGAATCGCCGTGAGCATCACCAGCAGATCTCGCCACGGCAAACTAGCTCCACCCAGGAACATGTGCGGCAGCACGGCGAGCAATGCAGCGAGCAACCCGGTGAACAGTCCGCCGCAGAGCAGCAGCAGGTTTTCGAGCAGCACCATCGAGGCCACTCGGGCCTGCGGAAAACCGACCGCCCGCATCATTGCCAATTCCTTCCGCCGCTCCAGCACATTGCGCATTTGCACAGCGGCCAGGCCGAATGTTCCGAGCAGCAAACCGAGCGCGCCGAGCGATTGAAAGGTACTGATGTACGTATTCTGCACGGCGAGCAAATCGCGGAGGCGACTGCGCGACTCGGTAATGTCGAGCCCTTCGTCGCCAAATTTGTCGGTGAGTGTACTTTCGACTGCAGCCACTTTGTCCGCCGGCGCGCGAATCAGAAACGAACGATAGCCGGCGACGCGGGGAAAGACTCGTTTGAAATCTTCCTCGCCAATGAGCAGGCTTCCTTGCAGGACGCTGTTGGAAAGTAGGCCCACGACGCGAAACTCGATCGGCGGGCCGTCGCCGTAGTCCT
This sequence comes from uncultured Pirellulaceae bacterium, assembly GCA_964394305.1. Taxonomy (GTDB): domain Bacteria; phylum Planctomycetota; class Planctomycetia; order Pirellulales; family Pirellulaceae; genus Anatilimnocola. Next base: position 26,426 of record CAYMWL010000009.1, on the reverse strand, counting down.
TGGTAAACTTTTGACCGATGCCGCCATACAATTTTAAACTGTAGAGCGCGGTGTTCATATCGAGCACCACGTTGACAGGTTCTTCGCCTTTCGCGGGCTGTGCAAGCAATTGCCAAGGATTACTTTTTGCCACAGCTTCCTTCGCCGCTGAAGCAGCAAAAATAAACTTCGTTACATCGGTCGCATCAAAGTGAGCAATCATCGCCGGCGTTACACCGAGCACGCGCGGTTGCTGCGCTTGATACAAGTTGCGACAGCTCGCATCATCACCACCGCGCATCCGCAGGGGGATGATCGTTGATCCTTCCAATATGGCCGAAGCATTGCCGAGGGCGCCTTTGCGAGCCGAGGCGTTGTTCAAGTCGGGGAGAATCGGTTCGGAACTTTCAGCAATCAAATTGAACCCGCCGATGCCTTGCTCGGTGGGACTCAAGCGAAAAGAGCTTACCGCCACGACGAGAAAACACGCACTCGCGACCAGCGCTATCGTGGCAATACTCCGGCCCCGCGCTCTGCCGATGTTCTTCAACGCCAGCGATGGCAGAACGTATTGAAACGGATTCGCCGAGTTCGCTGCGCCAGCGCGATACCCCAGTTGCCGATTGATAAGCATCAGCAATCCCGTGAGCACACTCGCGCCGCAGCCCAGAAACGTTCCCGCCTGCGCTTCGGCCGTCAACACACTCGCCAGGCCAGCGAGGACGGCGGCGAGAACGAGAGAGACATAGGGCAACCACATTCGCCACACCGCGGTCTTCTGCTCAGCCAATTGCACGAGCGGCGAGGAAGTTTCACCTGCCAGCAACTGCCGCGGCGACACTTTACGGAGTTGTCGCAGGCTGAAATAAATCGTCAGCTGTGCGACGACCAAGCCAACGACAAATCCAATCGCCAAACTCAGCCAGGAAACATGCAACGTAAGAAACGGCGATGAAATCGCCCCAACCCACCAGGTTCGCAGGCCGTGGATCATCACTGCCGCGTAGCCGATGCCTGCGGCAACTCCGAGCAGCGCACCAATGGCTGACACAAGCAACCCTTCGGCCGACAACGAGCGCTGCGTACGCGGCTGCGGCCAGCCGAGCGCTTGCAACAAGCCAATCTCACCCGCGCGCTGTTCCACACCGAGCCGAAACAACAGCCAGATCAGCAGCAGCGCCGCGCCGATGATGAACATGCTCAGCAACAAGAACAACACATCGAACGGCGTGGTGCCAGCCGACGCTTGCAAGTCGCGAGCTTTGATCGGCGCCAACTCGAAGCCCAGCAGTTCGTTGTCCTTAGCAAGCTGCGCATAAAATTCCGCCGCGAGACTTTCGGCAGTTACACCAGGCGCTGCTGGGATATGAATAGAAGTCACTTTACCGAAGCGGCTCTTCCACAACTTTTGCCCCGCCAAGAGCGAGATATACGCCTTGGGTGTCGTGCGGTGGTTGTTCCAGTATTTGTCATCCTGAGCGCGCATGCGCTTGTACTCGAACGGAAACGGCGCGTCCCAATCGGCGATCGACGCTTGATCGGTCACGCCTGGAACTTCCGGCGTGAGATCAGGATCGTTGGCCCGCGTCGGTGGTTCTTGGAACTGCGGACCTTTGCGGCGCGCATAGGGCGCTGAGGGTTCCGTCAGGGGCACGATGGCCGCGATCTTGAACGTGGCCGACTTTTCTTTCTCATTACCGTGCGTCGTCTCGGGTTCAAAGAACGTTACGCGGAGTTGATCACCGATCTTCAAGTCCTGATCAGCCCGCAACCATTCCGTGATGGCGATTTCATCGTCGGCCAGGTTGGGCAACACTTTGCCAGCGGCATCGACGAGCGGACCATCCTCAGCGGGATCAATCGCCGTGATCATGGAATAGGGAACGCCCTTGGTTCCCTCGGCAGCGCCGATCTTGTCGATGGAGTTGGCCAGGTAAGTAAGTACCGGATAGCTGCGATGCTTCTTAAACGCATCGCGCGCGACACGTTCGGTCGGCTCATCGAGCAGCAGGCGGTTGGTGGTGAAGCTGTAATAGTTGATGACGTCCTGTTGTTGGCCGTTGACCTCGTGCTTCAACTGGACATGCTTCAATGCGAGGCCGTAATCAGCGAGGGTCGGCCGAAGTGCTTGCTGCAATTCCTTCGTCAATTCTTTCGGCGCTTCTGGCGACAGGTCACGGGCTTCGTACTTCGCTGCGACGAGGATGGCATTCACCTTTCCTTCCTGCTCCAGTGAAACTTGCAGCGGCTTCAACGCCACATAAGCATTCTTCGGCGACGTTTGCATGGGATTCAAACTGAACCGGCCCAAACCTTCCGCAGGTATGATCTCGCGAACCTTCAGTTCAGCCAGACTCGTTAACCGGTCGTTTTTCTTTCCTAACGGGCTGTCCTCGGAAACTTGCGTCGCTTTCGCCATCCGCAAGATCAGTGTGTCGCCGACCTTGGCGTGCAACTCTTCCGCGAGCGCCGCATTGAGAATGACTTCACCGTCTGCGGGCGTTTTCACATTTGCCAGCGCAGAATCGGCGTTATTCAAATCCCAAAAACCCTGATCCGCTGCCACCAGCGTGATGCCCGATGCGAGCGAGCGCGACTTCTCGCGCGGCAACTCCGCGGTGGCCGTGGGAATAATGATGGCCGGCACCGCTGCAGCGAAGTTCTCTTCAAAAGCTTGGGTTTGCGACAATTCCGTCGCTAATTCGGCGCGAAAGAAGCGATCGACGAGTAGCAGACGATCGATCCGGCCGAGTCGATCAAGCGTGAGATGTCGCAGACTCTGGCGCACGGAATCGCCGACGACGAGCGCGCCAGTGAGCACGGCCGTCGCGGCCATCACGCCGAGAACTACGGCGAGATGCTTCGTGGCATGAAACTGCAAACTGCGAATCACGAGGCGGAGGAATGTCATGCTGCGTCCTCCTTAAGAAGCGTTCTTCAGTTGACCGTTTTCGAGTTCGAATCTCTTCCCAACCAGCGACGCGAGTTCCAAGCTGTGCGTCACAATCAGCAGCATGGTCTGTTCTTGCCTCTGCAATTCGATCAGAAGTTGTCCAATGCTCGTCGCGCTACTGCGGTCAAGATTGCCCGTTGGCTCATCGGCGAGGAGCAAGTCCGGCTTGAGCAGCAGCGCCCGCGCCACGCCGACGCGTTGTCGTTCGCCGCCCGAAAGTTCAGCGGGCCGGTGATCGAGTCGTTGTGACAGACCAACCCGCTCGAGAAGTTGTTTTGCTCGCGCGACGGTTTCAATCGACGGCGCACCTTCCGCGAGCGCGGGAATCAACGTGTTCTCCAGCACATTCAATTGCGGCAGCAGATAATGATCTTGAAACACAAAGCCGATGTGGCGGTTGCGAAACTTGGCCAGTTGCACTTCGTCAAGGCTGGCGGGATCTTGCCCCGCGAGTTTCACGCTGCCGCTGGTAGGCTGATCGAGCCCGCCGATGATATGCAGCAGCGTGCTCTTGCCTGAACCGCTGGGCCCGAGAATCGCAGCATTCTCGCCAGCGGCCAGTTGCAAGGAAGCGTCGCGCAGCACCACGAGGGGTTCGGCGCGAGTGGGAAACTCTTTGCGAATGTGTTCAACGCGTAGTTCTGTCATGCGTTGATCGTCACAAACGAGGGGAGCGCTGACAACTCCCCATTGCCCACGATGACGATGACGACCTACTTCTTGTCGGGAACAGGCTCCGGCTGCTTCACCTCGGCAATCCACGCACGAAACAGTTTAACCGCGGCTTCGTCGACAACATTCGTGCCGATCTGCGGCATTTGGCCACTTTTTTCGCCGCGGTGCGCCAGCCGATGCAACAACACGCTCCGTTCCGGTTCGCCGGGCGCGATCAGCAAAGGATCTTTGATATCGAACTTGTGGTGCAGCGGTTTTTCGCCAATCAGTTTCATCTTGGCAAATTCGGCTTCGATGGCCAGGTTCATTTGCGAATTGCCGCCGCCAGCGTCGATGTGGCAGTGAGCGCAATTGGCGTGGAGGTAGGATCGTGCTCGCGCTTCGAGCGGCTCTTTGTCGTCATACGGATTAGGTAGTGTTCTATATTCGCTGGGCTGTTTCACAAACATGGATTGGGCCGCGGGAATGGCTCGCTGCGCGCGGGTGGTCGACAATTCGCGATAACGCTCGGCAACTTTCTTCTCATCGAGACCCGCGGTTTTGAGATCGGCTTTGATCTTGGCCGGGTAATCGGCGCCTGCCGTGGTGATCTTCAGCACGCCGAGGCGCTCCAGCGCATGAAACTGATGCTCGACCGCGCCGCCGCCGTAGTCGTGCTCCTTGTTCATTTGCCGCTCGCTCAAACCGAGCACGAAGTTTGCAGCCCGGCTGTGACAGACCATGCAGTCGGTGCGACTGGGAAAGTGCCACACTTGCTGGCCAACTTTTTGATGGGCCCCTTCGGCTGCAACCAACTCGGCGTCGGTCTGTTCATCATTCCAGCGATACGAATAGCCGGCCCACTCCCCTTGTTGCTTGACCATAAACCGCGTTTCGATCCACCGCCGCGTGCTCGCATCGCCGGGTGTGGTTTCGAGCGCAAACGATTTCACAAGCACCGCATCGTCAGGAAACTTCCAACTCTTGCCTGTAGCGAATTCGATTCGCATGTCTCTGCAGTCGATCTCTGGAATCGCGATGAATCGCTCTTTGTGGGCGCCATCCGACCAGAGAGGTGAATTCACCGAGTAAGGAATCACGCCATCCGCCATCGCGTGCTTCGTCACATCGGTGAAGAGCCCGCTCTCACTCAGCTTGCGAGGGAAATTCGGCGACGATGTTTCTGCGGGGATCGGCTCCAGATGATACATGCCCCCTTCGCCGTTGTTGCGATGATCGAGAATGAGCAGCTCGCCGTGCTTATCGAGCGCGAAGCCGCTGATATTAAACGCAGTGTCTGCGAGCAATTTATGCCACGTTACCTGCTTGCCATCGTGCTTGATTCCCCAAATGCGGCCTGTGGAGTGATCGCCGTAGACGTACGCCCCTTTGATCTCGGGAAACTTGTTGCCGTGATACACCACGCCGCCCGTCAGCGAACGAGCTTCGTTGTGATGATGCTCGGCCGTCGGTTTCACGTGCGGATCGGGGCCCAGTTTGCGCTCGGCATAAAAGAGGTTGCTGCCTTCGTACACGCTCCAGCCATAGTTGTCGCGCGGGCGGACTAGATAAACTTGCTCCCACAAATCCTGGCCATTATTGCCGACCCAAATATGGCCGGTCACCGGATCGGTCGTGATCCGCCAAGGATTGCGCAGGCCATAAGCAAAGGTCTCTTGCCGAAAAATGTTACTGCCGACGTATGGATTGTCCTTGGGAATCGAGTATTGTTTGCCATCATCCGGATGTTCGACATCGATCCGCAGCACTTTCGACAGCAGCGTATCGGTTGTTTGCCCGGCGATATTCGTGTCACTATCGCTCGTGCCGTCGCCGCTGGTGACATACAGATAGCCGTCATTCCCAAACGTCACATCGCCGCCGTTGTGGCCGTCGCTTTCCCAGGAAATGATTTCAAGGGCCGACTTCGGATCGATGGCGTAACCTTTCTTCACGTCAATCGTGTACCGCGTGACGCGGGTCATTTTCGGACCCTTGATCGGCTTTCCTTTGTCGTCGAGCTTGTTGGTGTCGTTCGCGCTGTTCCAGCCTAGATACATGTAACCGTTTTCAGCGAACTTGGGATGAAAGGCCAGACCATACGCAACGCCGTTATTGGGAAACGGCAGGCATTCGATTAATTCGCTTGTGGCGGCATCGTCGCGAAAGCGATTAAGGACTGACGGCGAGTCCTTCTTTTGCTGCGCGATCACCAACATCGTATCGCTGCCGGGAATCAACTTCGCTCCGATGGCAAAGGTCAGCGGCAATTTCGGATAAGCGGCGACCGTGCGAAACGGCAGCGGCGGATCAGGCGAGCCGAAGACCTTTGAAGTTTTCAGCGGTTTGTAGCCATTGGGATACAACCCCAATTTCCTGCCCGCCGGTTCCTGCTGCGGCGGCGCGAACTTTAGCGTCGCATAGTCTTCCCAGCTATGAAAATTCGCCTGCTTCAGTGGCGCGACGGTCGAGAGTTCCGGCCCTTCAAATTCAGTCGAATAATCATAACGGCAGAGCGTGAATTTCCACTTTTCGTTCAAGTCGGGTCGCCCGCCGGTCTTCAAAAAGTCTGTCCAGGGAAATTTGCCTTCAACGCTCCAGCCCTCGTCCTTGTCCGACCATTTGTTGAGTGAGCCCTTGAGCTTGACGACTGCTTTGAAGTCGAATTTGCCGTCATCTTTGAAACGCTGATACGCACTGCCGCCGCGGCGTGGAATAAACATATCGAGCTTCGCGCCGGCGGCGTTCACTTGAAATTCGTAGTATCCCGACTTGTCGTCGGCCGGTTTGAAAAAGAGCTCGAAAACGTCGTTCGTCCAGAGCATGCCGTCTTGCTCTTTGATGTCGGCGTACAAATCCTGATCTTCCATCTCCGCGAAGAAGTACAAATTGTCTTTGTCCCAAAGCAGGCGGGCTTTAGTCGCAGTGCGACCAGCCCGCGCTTTGGCGCCGAGCCAAGGGAGATGAAAGCCCTCGAGCACATCAGCGGTTTCCCAAGCAGGATCTTTCGCGACGCCGTCGATTTCAATTGGGAGCTGCGTGAACTTGCAGGTGAACTCCGTCGGCGGCCGTGTGAAGGATTTTTCGTCTAGCTTGGATTCTTGGGCAAAAGAGTTCACAGCGTGAGCCGCGAAAACCACAAGGCCCAGAAATACATTTCGCGCGGGTCCGGTCATCGAAGACCTCTACAGGGGCGGGAGAAAGAGCAGGAAAGCGAGCAGCAGCACGCGTTTACTGTAAATGCGTGTGTAGCGCGAGGCAAGCAAGAATGAGCCCGGAATGGGTAGTCCGGAACAAACGCAGAGAGAGCCGCGCGTTGCGCATTGATTGGCAACCGCGTGGCAGCTCGCAAGGACCTTAAGATCGTGGCTCGCACGGCCCTCTCCCTAAGCATCCAGGAGAGGGAAAACTCACTTCGACAAAAGCCATCGCTTCGTTCTACCACCCATATTCCAAACCAACGCTGAAACCGTGATAGAACAAGTTGCCGCCGACGTCGAGCGCACCGACACCGGTGTTGACGTTGGTCGCGGCCAACTGATCCGGCGCAAGGGCGAGGCTGTTCACCCAAAGCAGGTTGTAGCCGGCCAGGATGGTGAGCCGATCGGTCATGCGGTAGTTGGCATTGAAGCCCAACTCGCCGACGAACGAAGCATCGCCCCCGGTATAGGTAATGAATGGCAGTGCACCACCGACGCCTGCGGTGCGCGTCACCTGATCGGCCGAGTTGCCATAGATGCCCACTTTGCCGACCGCGTTGAAGTACCAACACTCGCAATCGAGCAACAACGCATCGATGCCGAGCTGTGCACCGTATAGACGGTTGCGCGTGGCAACCGAATGCTGTCCAGCGCCGAACGTGGCATTTAGCTGCTCGTCAACTTCCATCGCTCGGAAGCCCACAAACCAAGTCACCCAATCGCTGTAAGCGCGCCGCGCGTTGAGTTCAAAGTTTTGTAGTTCAGAGCCGTAAGTAACAGTAGTATCAACCGCACCAAAGACAATCGCGGGAGTCGTCAGGTAAGAAGTGGCGCCGGCAGCGACGCGCGTGGTGTTCCAATCGAGGCCGAAGTAGGCAACTTCCAAGTCCCAACAGCTATCGAAAATGCCGTGCTTGATCGCCGTCAAACGCGGACCAACGGCCCAGCCTCCGTCAATGTCGCCGCTGGAGAGTGGAATCGGAGCCACGACGAGCGGAACGTTTGTGCCGCCGGCACGATTCCAAATCAAGAGTTCAGCGCGAACGGTCCAGTTCGGCACGCAGGTGCAGCCGCACACCGAGTCGGCGGCGCAAGAGCTGTAGCCTTCGCACGACTCGGCTGCGTAAACGGGCGTATTGCAATAGACGCCGCCCGGCATTCCCGTTGCGCAGGTCGGCATCACACCCTCTGAGCAGGCCGGTGCATAAATCACCGGCGGCGCTGCATTGGGATAAATGGCCATCGGCGGTTCGATGTAGGGCACCGGATCTGGCGGGGGTAAGTTAAGCGGTTCGCGCCGTGTCGGTGGGAAGGGAATCGAAGAATTGGGCTGAAGCAGAAAGGGCTCTTGCTTCGCCAGCCGGTCGTCGTCGACAGGCGACTCAATCGAGCTCATCGGCGCCTGAGGCTCGATGGTTACGGGTTGCGGTGACGAGCGAGCGCGCTCATCAAGTGTTAAACCATCGTTATCCGCGGGCGGCCGCGGTGGCTGCAAAAACTCGATTCCGTAGGTAAGGCCTGTGGTGCAGACAACACCCGCCAGCGAGAAAACGAAACGACGAAGCCACGCACATCGCATGGGAGAGGTCCTCCTTGAACCTGTGAGATTGCAGAATCCAATTGCGCAGAATCCAATAGCTTTAGCGCAAGCGGTGAGGTGGCAAAGTTTGCGGCTACCTGGAGCGGTTAGAATCGCAAGCCTGCTGGCGCACACACGCTGGCATCACGCTCGCTATCGTCCTTCGCTGGCAAAGAAAGCCATTCGAAAGTCAACGCACGGTGCTAGCCCTAGGACACGTTTTGCCAGCAACCGCGGAGTGCTGCGCTTCATCCGCGGCACCCGCACGACTGGCGCTCAAGGAATGCTAGAGCCAGCCGCGCCTTTCCAAAGAATTGAACGTCAGTGGCGCTGCATGATCGGCGCATGCTGCAAAGTTTCACATCTCCATTCGGGGTCCCTCTTCTCGGTACTACGTAACGAGGGAACTTAATCCAGCTCAATACTGCTTACTCATCACCTCGCCATCATTCATCTGCACCAGTCGACGCAGGTCCTGCAGATCGATGTCAGCGGGGAGCGTGCGCACGCTGCCATCGCAAAACGCCGCTAGGACATTGCGTTTGCCGTTCAAGAGACCGGCACCTGGATCCTTGGGCTGAAAGTTCCAGTCGTCCGGTTTGGTCCACACCACCGCGGCGTCCGCAGCCAGGTCCACCACCATCACCGTATTGCTAGTGCCGTCGACGATGCTCGCGATCTTCGCGCCGCCCGCCACTGTGAACGGCGTTTTCTCGCCAAAGGGTACCGCATAGATCGTCTTGCCGTCTTTGGCGAATTCCGGATGCGCGGGGTCGAGATAGATCCTCGGCATCTGCGAGATCAGTTTGCGATTGTGTTCACTGTCCCACGGTTCATCAAGGTGAAACTGATTGTAGAGCTCTTGTTGTTCGATATACGGCAGAATATGGACGCGCCAGGAAAGTAACGACGTACCATCCTTGCTCCGACTGGCCGCGGGCGGAAACTTGCCGTATGTATCGTGATAGTTGTGCATGGCGAGCGCGATCTGCTTCAGATTGTTGATCGATGTCGTTTGCCCAGCCGCAACTCGCATCAACTTGAACGGACCGGCCTGCAATTGCTTAGCGACTGTTTCAATGTCCGCGCCGGCGAGATTCAATTCCAGCCGATCACCTTTCACGGCGGGAGTTAGTCGAATTGCGAGTTCCGCAAAATCGGGCATCACGTCGTTCAGCTTCGCTTCCGTCGCGGCGAGATTCAGGCCAGCGAGAATTCTCGGGCGCAGGCCAACAGCGGCTGCTTCCGTCTTCGATTGAATCGTCCATTTCACGGCGAGTTTCGGCGGCGGTTCGATGGCCAGGCTTGTCCATTGCAGCGCATCGAGTAAATCCTGCCCTTGTCCGCCACCCACTTCGGCCGGCAACTTGCCGACGAGTTCGCGCACCACGCGCTGCACATCGGCAGGAATCGCAGCGGCGACTTGAATCGGCGCGCCGCTGACATTCGCGAGCGCTGCGGCGAGATCTGGACGGGCAACAGGTTTGTTATCGCGCAGGCGCGTGAGCACTTGCTGTGTGCCAAAAACGAGGACGTTCTTCACACGCAAGACTTCGTCGTGCGGTGGCCGTGGCGCAATTGGTTTCACGTGTGATCGAATGAGATCTTCATTGGCGCCCGCCTTCAGTGTGAGAATGAGCGGCGGCGGATTTTCGGGAATGTCGGACACGCTGATGATGACGTACAAGTCCTGAGCGCCGTATTCCCGCAGGGTCGCGAGAAAGCCCTGCACCTTGGTTGCATTGGCTTTGATTTCATCGCTGGGAAGTCCTGCACCCACGACATCGCCAGCGAAACGCAGCGCGGCGGCGGCATCGATCTTCGCCAGATCCACGCGAACGACCGCACAGGTCTGCGCATCAAGCAGCGCTGCGATCGGTACCAGTGCGTCGTCCTGAGCCACGGCCAACATCGGCTGCAGCAGGAGCACAATCAGCCCGAGGAACATTCTCATTTTGGTAATCCTTCTGAATCAGTAGCGAAGAGAGGAAGCGGACGAGCATCATTTGCTCAACGTGATGACGTAACGTCTGCCGATGCTGCGAGGTTGCTCATCTGTCAGCGTGGGCATTTCGAGCACGGCTTCGTTGCCTTTCAATTCATAGGGAAACGGCTCGCGAGTGATCGGATTCGGCGGCACGGGCACGATGGCGATTTCGCTCAGCGACTTTGGCAACTTGCCGGTTACAGCCGCGTGCATGCGAACCGCTTCGATGGCCTGCAGCACGGCAAACTGCCGCGGCACCCGGATTTCGGCGCGCTTGACTTGCAGCGTGGCCGGGATCAGCATTTGCGCGATCGGCAAACCTTGGCTGCCAAAGAAAACAGCCGGCGTCATCCGCTGTTTGACCAGCGCATCGACGTCCAACGCCATCTTTACGCTCTCGGGATACGGCAAGAGCGTAGCCTTAAAGACATCGTCATAGGCCTCCCGCGTTCGGCGCGCGGTTTGAATCGCCACGACCTGGGCAACCGACATTGCCTCCACCCGCTGCGCGTCCATCCCTTGCTCGATGAGTTCCTTTTTGGCTTGGGGGTATGCTTTGGCGAGCATGAAAGTCAGGCCGGCTTTCTGCAGCCAGTTTGGCGTGCCGGCATTGGTCAGCTGCCAATCGTTCGACAGCTTGCCGATCTCAGTCACTGCCTCTTCGAGCACGCGCTGCCATTCTTGCGGTGATCGCTCGACCGTTTCTGCATCCTTGAGAAACGGAAAAATCTGCTCGGGAAAGCCGCGCTCAAATTCCATGGCTCGGCGCACGTTGATCAGTGGCTGCGGCAAGGCAGCGATCGCCCAGTACAAGTTGGGAGATCCAGGAGCGTTCATTAACTCGACCAGTTGCTCGGTCATCGTCGCCGAGATCGCCACACCAACCAGGTTGCTGATGAGCAACGGTTGCTCGGCCACATCGTAGGCCAGTCGATATCCCCAGCGGAGTGTTTCGAATGCGTCGTCGTATCTTCGCTCGGCGATTTCAACGCGGGCCTTCAATCGCAGCGAGCGAGCCAGGTCGCGAGTTTCCTGAGTCTCGGAAAGGTGAAAGCCGATGACTGCCATTCCCTTCAAATTCTGCAATTGAAAGTCCCAATCGCAGTGTTCGCGATAGACAGCCGTTTCGAGTTCCTGCCAGGTGGTCGCATGCGGCGTGAGCCATTCCTTGATCTGAGCCAGCGTCTTAGCGTCCAACGTTCCTTCGAGCCAGAGCTTTTCGTTGTCGTTGTATTGCTTCCAGTGCGAATCCGGCAAACGTCGGCGAGCCATCAAGGCGCGGTAATAAAACGGCGCAGCATTCCCGGCAACTCGTTCTCGCGTGCCGATCATCAGGCTGTATTTCAGCGCGGGGCGAGGTTCGGCAGCGGCAGTGATATTGAGGCGAATCCGCTGAGGCTGATTCGGATCGGGTTGCGGCGCTTCGTCGTCATCAGCACGCAAAAGCATTCCTGAGCAACCGAAGAGCAGGCTCGCGATTGCAAGACATTTTATGTTCATGGCTGAAAACCAAATAAAGGTGAATTTATCAAACGAGCTACAGGGAATCGTTTTCTGATTGGCGCAGTTGCAGCCAGGGCTCGATCGGCGAAGGGGCGGTCGCTGACGAACTACTCGCCGCGCGATCGGTCGGGAGCGCATCGACGCCGAACCGCAATGCGAGGTTTCGCATCTGCAGCAAACTGCCAGCTGGCAGCGAGATGCCAATCGGAGCACTCATAGACTGCGGCTTCGAAACAGCAACTGGGATGGATGGAGCCTGGGCAACGGTTGATTGCGGCGGTTGAACCAGCACTTCGCGAACAACAATTCGCTCCCGGGGCGGTTGCGCCAGTTGCAACCCCAGCGCAATCGCAAAGCAGGCTGCCACGCCGGACGAAACGAACGTCGCCACGGGCCAGCCCCAAGCTACTCGTCGAATTGCCCCTTCCGCACGCCGTTCGCCTCCCGCCTCTCGCCCCGCGAGAAACATCAAACGATCGCGGTCGATGCTGCTCGCCCGTGGCGCGAACTGCCGCAGCGAGTTCTCCAGCGGATCATTTGGCTGATTCATTTCTTCACGGTCCATGTGATCCCCAATCGTGTTCGTAAGGCTTGCAGTCCGGCTTCGTACCGCCGATGGGCGGTGCTGACGCTTGAGCCGATCAACTCCGCAATCGCTTCAAAGCCCAAGTTGCCCCAGACCCGCGCGACGACGACTTCGCGCAGATCGTCTTCGATGCCATCGAGAGCTGCCGTCACTTCGGCCGCAGACCACTCTGGTTCGCGGCCCGGCTTCGTTTCGAGCGTCACATCGCGCATCGCCAGCGACTCATGCCGCCGTCGCCGTTGCTGCGAACGCGCTCGGCCGATCGCTCGATTGCGGACCACGCGAAACAACCAGGCCGGCACGTTGTCCGGCAGCGTCGGCTGCCGCACGAGTTCGAGCAGCGCTTCCTGCACACAATCGTCCGCCGCGTCGGTCCACTGGCTGGCATACAGCGCGAGAACCGCGCCTTGCTCGTCGAGCAAGCGACCGAGAACCTCGGGATCGGCAGCGGGATTCATCGTTGTTCGTTGCCCCCCCGTGATTGACCTGCCTGCTTCCGCCTTTGCACCTATGACGCCGGCCGAAGTATGCTTTTCCGCAGCAGCGCTAGATTTTGGGATAAAATCCTGGCGACTGCATAATGGCAGAAAATGTCGAGAAGCGGACAACCCTAAAGAGTATCCCGATGAATTCTCGTAATGACATCGCTCGCAGACAGTTCATTCAATCCTCTGCCGCAGGGACTTTAGCAATTGGTGCGCTGCAGACAGGCGCCGGCCCGTTAAACGGCCAAGAGTCCGACGCTCAAGTCACGATTTCACCTCGTGACCTGCCGCTCGATTCACCGCCGGCGAAGTGCGATTTGGGATCGCTCTTTCCCGCCGTAAACACGCTGGCGAAGGAAAACCAGTATCCGCTCTCCTTTCTGCAGAAGAACGCTACTTCCCTCGGTGAATTCAAGGCTGTTGGTAGAACCAAGGTCATTGAATGTTTCGGGTATCGCCCGGCCGCCGTGGCTCCTCAAGCGGACGTACTTTCCCGCCAGGAATTTCCTGAGTTCATACGAGAAAAAATTGTCTTCTCCACCACCCCGCAGTTTCGCATCCCCGCGTACGTGCACATTCCGAAAGGGCTAAAAGGCCCAGCGCCGGCAATTGTTGATTTGCATTCGCATGGCGGAATGTTCCTGTTCGGCAAAGAGAAGGTCATCGACTTCGGCGCGAACCATCCGACAATGACCGGTTATCACGAGCGGAATTACGGCGGCCGGCCGACAACGACTGCATTAGTCAAGCGCGGGTATGTTGTGATCACCATCGATGCCTTCATGTTCGGCGAACGCCGGTTGTGGCTGGCGGATGACGAAACGCTCGGCTGGGACCGCGCCAAGATGTCGCCGGAGCAGATTGATCAGCTCAATCGCAAATGTCGCAGCAAAGAGTCGACACTCGCCAAGTCATTGATTTATGCCGGCACTTGCTGGCCGGGGATCATGGCTTGGGACGACATGCGGACCGTCGACTATTTGATCGGTCGACCTGAGGTCGATAAGAATCGCATCGGTTGTTTGGGCGTCTCACTCGGCGGCTGGCGAACGATATTTCTCGCAGGCCTCGACGAGCGAATCGCGGCGGCGTGTGTCACTGGCTTCATGTCGACCGTGCAGCCAATGATCGAACGGCACATTGATACCCATTCGTTCGCTCATTTTGTTCCCGGCTTGCATCAATGGCTCGACCTCCCTGACGTCGCGAGCATGATGGCGCCAAAGCCATTGCTCGTGCAGCAATGCCGCCAGGATGGCCTGTTTCCGCTGGCAGGAATGGAAGCGTCGGTCGAAAAAATCGCCGCAGTTTATGCCAAGGCCGGAGCGAAAGAACGCTTCGATAGTCGTTTCTACGACGTGCCACATCGGTTCGATGTGGCGATGCAGGACGAAGCGTTTGCGTGGTTCGATCGGCAGTTGAAATAACCGACCGCGCTAGCATTCGCCGGCTGCAAATGCAGCGACGACAACGGTGATGTTGTCCTTGCCGCCCGCCGCATTGGCAGCCGCGATCAGTGCATGACAGGCTGATTCAGGATCGTGCGAGCTCTGCAAAATTGCGGCAATCTCGTCGCCCGTTTGCATTTCCGTGAGTCCATCCGAACAGAGGACGACCACGTCGCCAGGTTGCAGATGTAGCCGGTGAACATCAATGCGTACTTTCGCTGATTCGCCGCCGACGGTGCTGGTAATCACGTGCCGCCAGCGATGGTGCACAGCTTCTTCGGGCGCGAGTACGCCTTTGCGGACCATGTCTTCGACCAACGTGTGATCTTGCGTCACGCTGTAAAGAATCCGCTCGCGAAATAAATAACAGCGGCTGTCGCCGACATGAGCCACGTAGAGTTGATCGTTCAGGCTATAGGCAAGCGTCAACGTAGTGCCCATCCCCATAAGTTCGGGATGTTCAATCGCCTCATGGCGCACGCGTTCATGCGCCAACCCCAAAGCCTGACGAAACTCGGCCAGCAACTGATCATCTTCATCGTCAGATTTGTGCGCAAACCACTTCAGCGCTTCGAGCACGTATGTTTCGACGGAATCGATGGCGAGCGCACTCGCTTGCTCGCCGGCTGCGTGACCACCCATGCCATCGGCGACGATGAACAAGTGGCTGCAATCGCTGCTCTGCCGGGTCTTGGGCTGCGGCAGACTGGTTTGCACCACTTGTAACGCTTTGCTCAGCCGGGCAACCAGAAATTGGTCTTCGTTGTTGGCGCGAACTTGCCCTTTGTCCGTCGCTCCAAAGGCCCGCACGGCAAGGGATCGACGCAGATCGGGCACGATGGCCGTATCGAGGTCAATCGTGTTCACGACTTTGACCTCAGAATGCATTTCGGGGCTATTCATGCAGGCTCCTTCGAATTTGGTCCCCGCAACTGCAAATGATGGGCCAGGCCCGTCGCGTTAGCTAGGGCGACCCAGTTTCTCACGTTACGGGCTTCCTACTTCGGCAGCCACTGCACGGCGTCGATCACAACGTAGCCGTCAGACTTCGCGTTCGAG
This sequence comes from uncultured Pirellulaceae bacterium, assembly GCA_964394305.1. Lineage (GTDB taxonomy): Bacteria > Planctomycetota > Planctomycetia > Pirellulales > Pirellulaceae > Anatilimnocola. The sequence continues at coordinate 10,993 of CAYMWL010000009.1, read as the reverse complement.
ATAATCACCACCGCCAGCGAGTCTTTGTCGAACTCAAATTCGCCCAGCGATACAAAGCGTCCATCAATTGGCGGTTCGTTGCGCTGGTTAATCTCGAGCACCTTAGGCGAGCCGCCACCGTGCACTTCGACTTGCACCTGAGAGGAGCGATTGTTGTTAGGCGGATAAGCGAGCCGTACTTCGTATTTTCCGGCCTTCGGTAGCGTTGTTTCAAACCGCGCGATTGACTTACCGTCGTTCACTTTGTCATCGTGGCGATAACCGTTGCCAACATAGTTGCCCGTAGCGGAGCTATTTTTCCAATCGCCAGCCAACTTTGCATCGTCGTCATCCACGACAATGCCGCCGAGCTTCTTAGGATCCACATAATCCTTGCCAGCCCTGGGCGCCGAAGCGGGTGCCGCGTACTCCAGCACTTGTCCGTCTTTGAGCAAATGAGCTCGCAGTTTTTCGTAGGGCACATCCTGCACTGCCTGCTTGTCGTCAATCGCCATCACCGCCGCGGTCGCCGCGCTTTGGCCGAGGATCATGAACACCGGTTCCATGCGAATGCTGCCGAAGGCGATGTGCGTGCTGCTGACGCAGATCGGCACGAGCAGGTTTTCGCACTGCGACTTCTTCGGCACGAGTGAACCATAAGCGATTGCATACGGGCTAATGCCCACGCCGATGTCACCTTCGTTTTGCACGTAACCTTCCGGTGTGATGTAGCGCTGCACGTTGTGCGAATCGATCGTGTAGCTACCCATGCCAACGGAATCGGGCGTGGGCTTCTTCTTCGTCAATTCGTTTTCGGTCATCACGAACTGGCCGATCATGCGACGGGCTTCGCGGACATAAATCTGGTGCGGCCAATTACCGTTGTCCTGGAATTCATCTTTCGGCAGGCCGTACTTCCGCATCTTCTCTTGCACGTCCTTCGGCACGCGCGGATCGTTGGCGACAAAGTACAACCAGCCTTGCTGATAGGTCCGATGCTCCGCGAGAATCTCCTTGCGACGCTCGTACGTCGCTTCGGGATAGTCGTAGTTCATGCCGATGTTGTCGGTGCTGAACGGGCCGTGATTGTTCGTGTCGGTTTTGTGATTCGGAATCGGATCAAACTTATCAAACGTCTCCCGCCAACCGGCTTCATAAATGCGTACGAGGAGTTCGTACTGCTTGGGGTCGTAACCCACCGGCTTCGGAAATGGCACGAGGTTGTCAGGATGGCTGCTCGCGCACCAGCGATAGCAATAGGCCTGCACGCGTTTGTCTTCGCTGCCATATTCACCAACCGGCTCGGTGCTGATCCGCGGCAACACGCCGGACTTGGGATCGCCGGGCACCACATACGGGCTGATCTTTTTCTTCACCGCGCCGAAGTGATGCCGGTGATGCAGCACGCCGACTTGCACGCCGTTCCACTTTTCACCGTACTTCGAATTCGCTTCGCGACCAACGTGGTAATCAACCTTCGCTGCAGCGAGCAGGTCGCCTTCGTAGGTTGCATCAATGAACATTTTGCCGGTGTAGGTCTTGCCGGAAAGCATCGTGATGTTGGTGATCCGCGCGCCCTCTTTCTTCACGCCCTTCTCGCGGTCGAGCCATTCGTCGCGATGGACGGGAATGTCGAAGTCTTTGACATAGCTTTCGAACACGCGCTCGGCGACGCTCGGTTCAAAGATCCACATCGTGCGGTTTTCCCCGTCGATGGCAGGGGTGCCTTGGCCCTTGTTGCCGTACTCGGTCGACTTCTGCCACTTCCAAGTTTCTGGCTGTTGATATTCCTTCCACACGCGATGATAAAAGTCGCGCGACAGCCCGCCGATGACTGCTTTGTTGCCTGTGTCCGTGAAGCCAAGGCCGCCGCTCGATAGGCCGCCCAGATGCTTATCGGGCCCGACAATGACAACCGTCTTGCCCATCTTTTTGGCTTGCACGGCCGCGATCACGCCCGCCGATGTGCCGCCATAAACCACCAGATCATAATCCGCCGCCTGCACCGTGGTGAGCGCAGCCAGCCAGACAACAAACGCGCTGAGAGAGAGGTTAGTTTTCATAGGGGGATTTTAGCTAGGAGCGTGACACGAGCCTAGTTGGTGTGTCGTAGAACGAACCCCTAGGTTCGTTCGCCTGGACAACTGAAAATGAGCCCCGCGAATTTTCAGGTGAAGGTCCTGCTCGACGAAAACTCCCAGAGCTCGTTTTCGGCAGTCCACACATACGAACCTAGGGGTTCGTACTACGACGCGACGGTTTCTAATCGCGGAGCTTCAAGCCTTCGCTGTCGGTCACGTGGCCGAAGAGAATCCGCAGCGAATCCGTAATGCTCCAGATCAGCAAACCGCCGAAGGTGAAGAACATCGCCAGGCCGATGCCGACGTAACCCAGATAAAAGCGATGAATGCCGAACATGCCCAGTGTCAGCCCGAGCAAGACCGCGACCGGTTTGCTGTGGGGGCTGAGTCCTGCTGCTTCTTCGTCCTCGTCTTCGTCGTCGACTGGCGCCACCGTGCGCGAGACTTTTGATTTGCGCGAAACCGATTCCTGCTCTGCTGTTGAAGCGGCGGATTGATGAATGGAAGAAGTTGTTCCGGCTGCCGGTGGTGTTTCGGGCTCCGGTTCTTCCAGATCAGGATAAACATCGCTGGCCCATTGCCACTGCTCGGTGCCGTGTTTGAGCAATTGCGAGTCGGCTGTCATACGCCCTTCGCCATGCCAACTGTCGAGCGTTGCTCGATCGACGGGGCCAAACGTTTCGCCGTCTTCACCTTTCAGGAACCACTGCTCGGCGGGCGGAGTTAACGGCGAAATCGGCGCAGGTTCGGGGGGCTTTGGTTTGGCTGTGGGAGTCGGCAGCTTCGGTGCGCTAGCATTCGGAGTTGGTGTGACGACCGATTGCTTGGGGACTTCGACCGGCAGTGTCGATGGAGTCACTTTGGCAGTCGCTGCCCGTTTCGATGGCGCGACAACTTGCGTTGGCGACTGAAACTTTGGAGCTTCCACACGCGGCGTTTCGGTGCGCGGCGGGTCGACTGGGGCGGGCTCTTGCGAAGCAGTTCGCCAGGTTGTCTTCAGATTTTCGTTCGTGGCAGGCGGTGGAGTTGCAGGAGTCGGCGGCGCCGAGACTGCTGGCGGGGTTGCTGCCTCGACGCCAAGTGGCGGCACTTCGAGCGGTCCTTTGCATTTGGGGCAACGGATTTTTTTCCCGGCCGCCGCGTCGGGCAAGCGAAACTTTCCTTCGCAACTGGGGCAGGCGGCTTCAACGGGCATGGGAGAGAGAGAAATCCAACAGTTGTCTCGGCAACGAAACTTTCCAGAATCCCTATCGTGCGCAGCGGCCGCTCGGATTGCAAGTTCAGCACCCTTTGATCCGTTTCACCGCTATAATCCGCCCATGGCTCGTCAAGAATCCGACCGCGAAGACCTCCTCCGTGAAGCAACGGCACTGGTGCAACGCGCGGAATTTCAACTCGCGGGTGAACCGGAACCCGTCGTCGCGGGATTTCGCCGCGACGGCAGTTTCAGCCTGTTTTTTGGGGGCGAACGGGTCGTGCAGTTCAATTCGGCTGGTCAGCTGCGCCGTGGTTATTTCGACGGCAAACTGCTCAAGGCCGACAAGGGGCGACTGGTTTGGATGACGCGCGAGCGAACCGCAGACGCCGTAGTACTACATTCCCGCGAACTTTCGTTAGCGGAAGCTGCAGAGACACTGCAGCGTGCGACTCAGTTGATCGAAAGCTTGAGTTCAGCGTTGCAGCAAGGTACGTTCACGCTCGTCGGTCAGGTCCCCGCCGCGGAAGACATCGTGCCGTGCATCCTGGCCTGGCGAAATGCCCTCCTACTTCCCTTACAAATTGCCGCGACGCCGAATGCGCGGTGATCTGAAAGGATTTCTGCCGTGTTGGTTTCTTTGCTGTTTGCGATCGTCACTCTCGCGGCTGGTGAAGACGGTTTCACCCAACCGCTGGCCGATGAAAAATCGCCTGCCGAGTTTGGCCACAAGTTGAGCAGGGAAGATGCACTGGCCGGTTGGATCGCACTTTTCGATGGCGCGACGACCTTTGGGTTTCGCAATGCGAAATTGGAAGACGGCGCCAAGGGGAGCGGCACGGTGCTCGTCGGTGGTGAAACGACGAGCCCATTTCATAACTACACGCTACGCGTGAATGTCATCCGCGCGGGAAAACTACAGACTGATAGATTCGCACTCGACTTGCAGCCAGGATTGCAAATCGTCAAAGTTGCACATCCACTCTCAAGTTTGCGGCTGGCTGATGGTCTCGCCGTGAGCCAACTCGCGCTGCTGCCGCCGAATATGGCCAAGATGCTCAGTGGAAAGGATTTGAGCGGTTGGAAAGCGCTCCCCTATCCCCATGCAGTACCGAATACCAAAGTGAGTTGGGAAGTGAAGGAAGGTTTTGTTTTGGCGAAAGGAGGCCCCGGCGCACTCGAATATCAGGGCTTGGGCGAAAGCAAAGATCCGCCGCTGTTTCAAAACTTTCTGTTGCAAGCCGATGTGCGAACTGCGAAGAAGCACACGAACGGCGGCATCTTTCTGCGTAATCAACCCGGCAGGGTGATGATGGGTTACGAAGCCCAGTTGCATAACCGCGTCTACGACACGCGCAACGGCCAAGGTGGATGCTGCACCGGCTCGATCGATGACCGACAGCATGCCCGCAAACTCGTCTGCCGCGATGGCGAATTATTTCGCCTGACGACGGTCGTGTACGGTCCACACATTTCAATTTGGATCAACGGCTATCAAACGGCCGACTGGACTGACACGCGCGAAAAGCACCAGAATCCCCGCCGCGGTTTGCGACTCGACGGTGGCACGTTGCAACTGCAAGCGCACGATCCCGAGACCAACTTGGAGTTTCACCAAGTGTTCGTCGACCGCTTGTAATCGGTGCAATTCGATCGCCGCGTCACTTCAAATACCGGGATCCCCAACTGGCGAGCAAAAACAGCAAGCAGGCAAGCAGCAACAAGATCGCGACGATACTGAATCGTCTTCCTGTCGATCCGCTGCTGGGATTGATCAGCCGCCTGAGTTCCTTTTCGACTTCATCGCAGGCCCGTTCGTAGTCGCGCCGGTTCTCCAGCCGATCGACATCGGCTTCATGCACCAATTTGTTGCGCACCGTCGCAATGAAGCGCAATCTCTTCACGATTGCGCGAGTCAGACGATTCTCGACGCTGCTGACTTATTCATGCAGTCCGCGGCCCTCCGCGCCGAAGTCCACTTCGAGCAACTTTTCGAGCCGTTTGCAGCGCTTGATGGCGATTTCGATGTCACCCATGAGTTTCTCTAGTCTTTCCGTGGTTTCTTCGGCGAAATGCCGTCCTTCCGCAAGTTAATCGGTCTTTCTACAATACCGAATTGCCCACCATTCCTCGATTGCTGATGGGTGCCGATGTCTACTACTTCTTCCGCCGCGGGCGCGCCGTCGCCGGGTATTGCGGCCGAACGGGTGCTGGTGCTGGATTTTGGGTCGCAATATGCCCAGTTGATTGCCCGGCGGGTTCGTGAGAATCATGTCTATTGTGAAATCGTTCGCCACAATATCACCGCGGAGCAGGTGCGCAAGCACAATCCGAAAGGGCTGATTTTTTCCGGCGGGCCCAACAGCGTGTATGAGCCCGGCGCTCCCAAGTGCGATCCGGAGCTCTTCAAGCTGGGCATTCCGGTCCTCGGCATTTGCTACGGCATGCAGCTTGCCTGCGATACGCTCGGCGGCAAAGTCGATTCGGCCCCAGCCCGCGAATATGGTCGAGCCCGCGTGCAGATCACCGAACATGGCGATCTCTTCGCGGGTGTGCCCGCGTCGCTCGATGTGTGGATGAGTCACGGCGATCAGGTCAGCCGCGTGTCGGATGATTTCGTGCCGCTGGCAAAAACCAATACCTGCCCCATCGCGGCGGTGCGGCATCGTACGCTGCCCGTGTACGCAATGCAGTTCCATCCGGAAGTGACGCACACACCTCTCGGCAGTCACATCCTGCACAACTTCCTGACGACCGTTTGCGGTTGCAGCGGCGCTTGGAAGCTCGGTGACTTTGCTCGCGAAACCATTCAGAAGATGCGCGATCAAATCGGCAACGGCCGAGTGATCTGCGGTCTCTCGGGTGGCGTCGACTCTGCTGTTACCGCAGCGCTGTTGTATCAAGCGATCGGCCCGCGGCTGTCGTGCATTCTGGTCGACAACGGCTTGCTGCGAAAAGACGAACAAGCGGCGGTCATCGCCGAGTTTAGCGGCCATTTCAAAACCGACTTGCACGTGGTGCAGGCCGAAGGGGAGTTTTTGCAAACGCTCGCTGGCATTACCGAGCCGCAGGAAAAGCGCCGCCGCATCGGCCACGCGTTTATCGAATGCTTCAAGCGTGAAGCGAAGAAAATCAAGGACGTCGAGTTCCTGGCACAAGGCACTCTTTATCCCGACGTGATCGAGAGCGGCGCTGCCGTCGATGGCCCTGCGGCGACCATCAAGCTGCATCACAACGTCGGCGGTTTGCCGGCCGAACTTGGTTTCAAACTCGTCGAGCCGCTGCGTGATTTGTTCAAAGACGAAGTCCGCCGCCTCGGTCTCGAACTCGGCTTGCCCGAAGATCTCGTCTGGCGACATCCGTTCCCTGGACCTGGTCTGGCCGTGCGTTGCTTGGGCGAAATCACGCGTGAGAAACTCGAAGTGCTCCGCGAAGCCGATGCGATCATGATCGAAGAGATCAAGGCAGCCGGTTTGTATCGGACCACTTCGCAGGCCTTCGCCGTGCTGCTGCCCGTGCAAAGCGTCGGCGTGATGGGCGACGCTCGCACGTATGAAAATGCCGTTGCACTCCGCTGCGTCAACACCGACGACTTCATGACGGCCGACTGGTCGCACTTGCCGTACGAAGTGCTGGCCCGCATCAGCACGCGGATCATCAACGAAGTGAAGGGCGTGAATCGCGTGTGCTACGACATCAGCAGCAAGCCGCCCGCGACGATTGAATGGGAATAATGGTTGAAGTCCCGGCTTTAGCCGGCTGCTTCGTTCGTTTTGGGGACGGCTGAAGCCAGGACTCCAACGCGAGCCAGCTTATCGGGATTGCGAATCATAAACACCCGCTTGATCCGGCCAGCTTCCACATCGGTCCCCATGATCGTAGTGAGCTGCTCAGCGACGTACAGCGCATAGCCGGGCAGGCCGTTCACGCGGCAGCGGACGACTCTCGCCGTGGCGGGAGCCTTCTTGAAAATGCCGAGAAAGAACCGGCCGATGCGATCGCTCCCTTCAACTGGCACTTGAGCCGCCGTCGCTTTGCCGCCGCCGTCGCTGAGCATCACTGCGTCGTCATGCAGCAGTTGCACGAGCCCAGCTAAATTGCCGCTCGAACAGGCAAACAAGAATTCATCCGTTATCCGCTGCACCTCCGACGCAGTGGCTTCGAACCGCGGCCGCACGGATTGAACATGCGTTTGTGCGCGGCTCACCAACTGGCGGCAACTTAGTTCAGACTTCTCAAGGACCGCAGCGATCTCGCTGTAGTCGTAGTCGAACATCATCCGCAGGAGATAGGCCGCTCGCTCCGCCGGCGACAACGACTCCAGCACGTGTAACAAAGCGAGCGACACTGATTCTGCCGTTTCCGCTCGGTCCGGCCTGTCGACTTCGAACTCTACGATTGGTTCTGGCAACCAAGGACCAACATATGTTTCTTTCCTCGCGTCAATCTCGCGCCGCCGATCGATGCACAGTCGCGTCACCGTCGTCGCCAGGAAAGCTCGCGGCGAACGAACGACTTCGCGATCGGCCCTAGTCCAGCGGAGAAACGCTTCTTGCAATACATCGTCGACGTCAGCGCGCGTGCCGAGCATCCGGTAGGCAAGCCGCGACAGATAATCGCGTTGTTCTTCGAAATCAGCGACAAGCTCAGGCATATTGCAACTTCGCAGCACAGGTTGGCTTCGATTGTAACACGCACTCAGCCGCTTCCTCGGCGCTCGCGGCCGCAGCATCGGCGAGTTGACCATGCGAACCAACCCAATCTCCCGCGAGATAAACACTGGGGACTCCCACAGCATCCACGCGTGGCCGTCCGGCCAAACCGCCGACTGCTCCTTGCGGCAAATCAGGCGCAACGAGCATCGACGGCAAAAATCGTCGGCTGCGAACTCGTTGCCGCCAACCAGGCTGCAGCTGATCGAGAAACTGCTCGAGTTCCACTTCGCTGTGCTTGCCCGGTTCATCGGTATTACTCAAGTATTTCATCACGTGAATCACTGCCACTCCCGACGGTGCCAGTTCGGCAGCAGCAGAATGCACGGAGAAGTAAAAAGGCTGATCGAGTCCCAGTGCGAAGCGATGCTGCGGCCGCGGCAAACTAGTGAGTGCGATATCGAGACACGCCGCCCGTACTGGCCGCGCAGCGTTCATCCACCGTACGACACCATGCTCGTCGGGAAGGTTCAACAGCGCGGCAGCTTTTTGCGGGCCGATGGCGAGGATCGCCGAGTCAGCTTTGACTTCTTCCCCACCCGTCGTGTACACGATCACGCCATTCGCGTCCGAGCGAATCCGCGCTACATGCGCGCCGGCCTGCACGTTTGCACCAAACTGTACAGCGACATTTCGCAAGTTGTCGATCAGCGATTGCCAGCCGTGATCGATGTACCAGACATTCCCTGCGACGCCGATTTTCATTTGATCGAGCGCTGCACCTGCTGAGTAGTGCTTCATGTCCGCTGCATAGCTGGTCAGGCGAAACATGGTCCAGAGATAATCTGCGAGCGCACCACTACCGTAGCGGTCGCTCACCCAGCACTGCGCGCTCAATCCCTGTAGTGGCGAGGTATCCAGCGCAGGCAGCTCCTGGAGAAACGCAGCCAGCTGCCACTTCTCTCGCCACGACAAGAGCGTTGTGAATAGTAACTCACTCAATTTGCGCGGCAGTTTGGATTCGCGCCCGCGATAAACTCCCAGTCCGATTCCTGGATTCGGAATCCGCCCGCTGAACGGTACAGCCAGCTCACGCAGCAGCCGAAACGCATGCCCGTGGCAATACAAAGCCCGCGGGCCCAGATTGAACTGCACACCATCTTGTTCCGTCGTCGCCGCGCGACCACCAAGATGCTTGCTCTGCTCCAGCACCGCCACCGACCGCCCGGCGCGAGCCAATTTCACGGCCGCAATCATTCCAGCCAGACCGCCGCCGACAATCACCGCATCCGCCCGCTCCAAACCCTCTGCCAGCATGTCAAATCTCCCTCACCCAAAAGCTGTCAGGTGCTTCCAGAATTAGAGACGGAGCCCGGCCCCGATTTGTGACAAGCAAGTGCGGCCGCAAGAACAGAAAAAGGCTCAGTCGCGGGGAACGACTGAGCCTCTGGTGGTACTCTGGCAGCGATCGACACGGGGATTGTCGATACTCCGGCCGAAGACCGGATGCCGAGCATGGGGTGGGCTTGGTGTTGGTGGGCCGGGGAAGGAGGTGGGCAACCAGTTCCCCGGTAGAGAAAGGAATCGACCGGGCCGCACCAGCACAACCACGATTTTGGGCTTTGCCCCTACGCGCGGCACAGGCGGAATGAGCGGCACAGCCGCTATGCGCGTTACAGCCGAAAGAGTGCCGCGGACCGGCAAGGTTTAACAAGACTTGATCGTGCCACTGGCAAGGTATTCCTGCCAGTGTTGCTGCTGCGTACCGCTAGCGAGGCAACCCGATTTGAACGTGCGAATGTAATTCCACGCCCGGAAATGATAGCGAATCTGCCTGCGGTACTTCCGGCAGCGGAGCCGCAGGAATTTCCGGATCGCGAGCAATGAAGTTTCCGTGACAGTGGGTGCAAGCGAGTTCACGCCCCAAATGCTCCAGCCGAATACGCAGATGCCGGCCGCACACGGGACATTCTTGATAGAAAAAGTTTCGCATCGCCATTTGCGGGCACTCCATCACACGCACGAATCACCGAATGGAAGCCATCAATCGGTCAGGGCAAGCCATGCCCAACAACCGATCGCAGCTCAAGACAAGGCCCATGATTCTAAAGATCGCGGAAACCGTAATCAAGCAATTTCGGCGAATATTCACAAACTGTAATGCTAGTGCCGCCCTGCATGAGACATTCTGACGCAATTACGTCAGACTTCTCCGCCAAATGAGGGTAAACGTCGCACGGAGCACTGCTTCGGTCAGGAGGCGGGCGCAGGCCCAATCTTGGCAACTTCCGCCTCCTGGAGACGGAACATTGCTCCGTCGTACGAACAAGTTGAGTGTGGGTTCTTCCTTATTCTTTCAGCACCAAATCAATACTCATCACCGCCCCCACGATCAGCATCCGCACCGGATTATCAGGCGGCACTTGATCGGAGATCTGCAAGATGTAGTTGTCCGCACTCGTAAAGAGTTCCTTGCCCAAGCCCGCCCACTTCTTGCTGACTTTGGCGAGTTCGACGTTGCCCGACATGAACGTGAACTCCCAGCCGGTCCATTTTCCTTTCAGTTCGCACACGGGCTGATCGTTGCTGCCCAGCACCGTAAACGCCCCGCCGATCGAAAACAGTTTTTGCGCAAATCCACCCACGCGTTGCTGGTTTTCGTTGAGCACGTCGACCTTCGACAAAAACAACGTGATGCCGCGCTTCACCGTCAGCACCGGAGCGCCGTCGGGCGTGCGGATCTGAATATCAAACGGAGTGTTGCGCTTGTAGTCGGTGAAACGCAACATCTTCGTAAAAAAACCGAGCCGCTCTTCGCGACACTGCATGATCACCTGGTTCGTGCTCGGATCGAGAATGTCGTAATTGCTGGCAGCTTTGAAAATGCCGGCGTGTTCCTTGACGAAAAATAGATTGCGGTTGAGCACCGGATGCATAAAGGCAAACTCCCAGTCGGTCGAGCGATGGAGAAGAGAGGTCGTCGGATTATCCCGATTGCCTGCGAATGTTGCAAGCAATGGGGGACTGGTTGCAGGAGGACTGCAAAGTCTGATTTGTCGAACTGTATTGGCTTGGGTTGCGTAGTG